>DDSC01000010.1:4847-8641 GCA_002343265.1 Micavibrio sp. UBA2400 | reverse complement strand
GATGACGAGAGAATCTTGACTACCGAAAAACCGGCCTTATCCAGCTCCTGCCGCATTTTGAAAACCGAAGCTACAGAAACGTCTTTATCAAACAGCCACTTCTGTTCAAGCGGACTTAGCTTGCGCTCTAGCATGTGGGGCGCATAGCACTCGATAATATCATGCGAGCTATCAATATCCAGACCTTCAAGAAAGCGAGCCCCATGGGTATCCAGGCGCACCGCAACCTTGCCCTCGCGAACCTGTTGATTGAAATGACGAGCGACAGCAAGACTATCGGTCACCTCTTTTCCAAAAAAATCGACCAAGACAATCAACGGCAACTGAGGATTCATGGCGTGATACCGCTTCGCCGCCTCGAGCGTTGATCCTGCCCGATTGACAAACGCATGCGGCATACTGCCCATGCCCTCCTCTTTGCCAAACCAGTGTGCCGTCTCGTCGGTCGAGGTGCCAACAAACCCAACTGCTCCAAACTGCCTCTGCGCAGCCGCTGAACCAACGGACGCACCATAGGCATACGCATTGTGCGAGCCATCGGGACAATGACGCGCCGCCATATCAATAAAGCCGACATGGGGCAGGATACGCGCCATTTCCCGTGCGTTCGCAGCCGCAATACACGATGGGCCCAGGCGCTGGAGCAATCCCGTTTCCAGCTCACTCACCAGAGAGCCAGGTCCGTAGTAGTACATGATGGGCTGCCCGCCACCACGGACCAGATCTCCCTCCTGATACGGCAGATAGATATGGACAGCCGCCTTGGTGGCACCTGAGGTTGGGTGATACTCACGGCTATCCTGAGCGCTTGAGATTGTGACAGGCGAACCCAGCTCGTTCAGGACGCGGACCATAAAGCCGGTGGCACGGCGGAAAGCAGCTACCGAAGGGCCACGCAAATAAACGGCCCACAGCCCATTGGCATCACCAAACTGCTCGAAACCCTGACGGGTACGGGTAAAGTATTTATCCACCTGACGAAGCGTCTTGGCAACACTCACATCATCAGCGGGATCAACAACAAGAAAAGGATCATGGGACTTGATAGTCATTTTGCTCTCCCTCTTATCACCAGAGTGATAGACGTTAACATTGAAGCTGACAACATAATCGCTTGGCGATTTGCTCAGTTTCTAGGTTAAGCCTAGGCTAGCTTAGCGACAATTTCAAGCAAATTTTTGAGCCCAGACATGTAGGGCAGGATTTCGGCGGATAAGCGAGTCAGGGACAGAGCGATGTACGTCACGCATATAGAATGAACACATAGCCCGCCAGCCCGCTTCACATGCAGTGCCGACCTTATGAGGCGTTACACCGCTCATGCACAGCAGTGATCCAGCAGGATAGCAGCGCCCTTCCGGCGGATACACATGTGGCGAATAAAGCTTATCAGCCAGTTCCTGAATTTCATCATATTCGGCTTCGTCATCGCTCTGCAGATGGCTGAGATGCACAAGCGATGAGAGGTTAAAGCTTACCCCCAGCCCATCATACATATGCGTTGGAATACTGCTTACACCGAGATACGCTGTACTAATCCGCCCCTGCCGCGCCAGTAGCGCCTCTTCATACTCATCAATATGGCAACCCCAGACATCTTGTCGTGCGGGATCACCAAGCTGGCGATAATGTCTCTCATAATAGAGCACCCAGAGCTGGTCATCATAGGCCCTACTGGTAGCAAAGCGATGATCCACAACCTGCTGAGGGATGCCGGTCTGCATCATCCAATCCGGCATATAAACTGGCGATCCCGGCAGTTTGATGGGATAATCCTCAAGGAGAAAGTGTACCTCACTACCGACTGCATCACGCAAGGCAAGTGGATTAAAGTGGCCGCAGACAAATGCTCTCTGCTCGCGCAACAGCAGCTCAGGTGAACGAGACACATCAAGATCAAAGGACGTGACCGGATCCGCCACTATGGGGCGCGGTGTAATTTGAACATGTGAAAACTGTAACATTCTGCGTTTTTAGTCGTTCACCTGATGCAAATGCAAGCTAACAATGATTAACGAGGCTCTGGCTGCCCTTTACCCAGCGCGATGCGCTTACGCTTCTGCCAGGACTGGCGCTTCGCTGGCTTACTATCGCTACCCGGCACGTCCTTTGACTTGTTTTTGTTCTGGGGCCGTGAGGACTTCTGACCTTGGGAGCGACGCGGACGTTGCTCAGAGCGAGGCTCATCATCCATCTGCGCCGAACCAGACGTTACCACAAAACCACAGGCAGGCGGGCGCTGTCCAACAGCCAGCTTAAGGCGTGTTAACTTTTCAATTTGCTGAAGCAGTTTCTTATCTTCACCATTATCGCACAGCGAAATGGCAATGCCGTTTTTACCAGCGCGCGCGGTGCGACCAATACGATGCACATAAGTTTCCGGCTCGTGCGGCAGGTCAAAATTCACGACATGCGAAATATCATCAACATCAATACCGCGTGCGGCTATGTCAGTTGCAACAAGAACAGCTAACTTGCCGCGTTCAAAGTCGCCCAAAGCGGCCTGTCGCGCATTCTGCGACTTGCGGCCATGCATGACCCCCACCTTCATCCCCGCACGAGTCAAAATGCGGGCAATTTTATCAGCCCCATGCTTGGTGCGTGAGAAGACAATGGTGCGGGAAAAATCAGGCTGCGCCAGCAGATCAACCAGCACTTGCCGCTTTTCACCGCCGGGAACCATAATAACCTGCTGAGCGATACGCTCAACCGGCGTTGACTCCGGCGTAACTTCAATACGTACCGGATGTTCAAGCAGCGACTTGGCGAGGTCCGCCACCTGCGCCGGCATTGTCGCCGAGAAGAACAAAGTCTGTCGCTCTTTGGGAAGACTGGCGGCAATACGCTTGATGGCCGGATGGAAGCCGATATCAAGCATGCGGTCAGCTTCATCGAGCACGAAATGCTTAACATGACGCAGGTCTATCAATCGCTGCTGCTGCAAATCTTCCAAACGGCCCGGCGTAGCGATAACAATATCGACACCTCGTTTAAGGTCATTAACCTGCCGCTCCTGACTGGTGCCACCGACAACCAGCACAGTGTGCAGCTTCAGCTTCTTGCCATAAGCACGCAAACTCTCCAGAATTTGCATCGCCAGTTCACGCGTGGGAGCCAGCACCAGAGCGCGGGGCGCACGGCCGGGACGCTCCCCCTCAGCCAGCATGTGCAAAAGCGGGAGACTAAAGGCAGCGGTTTTTCCAGTACCCGTCTGGGCCAAACCGAGGATATCACGCCCCTTGAGCGCGGGGCCAATCGCCTGTGCCTGAATGGGGGTTGGGGTGCTATAGCCTTGATTTTGCAGGGCCGCGAGCAGTTCCTCGCGCAAATTGAGCTGGGCAAATGTTAACGTCATGGGCCGCTTATAACCATTTCAGCGGCAGATAGCCAGATAAATCGTGCCCCTACTCCACTGTCACACTCTTAGCCAGATTGCGGGGCTGGTCAACATCGGTGCCTTTAAGAACAGCCACGTGGTAAGCCAGCAACTGTACTGGTAGTGTATAGAGAAGCGGGGCCACAAACGGCTCACACTCAGGCAGCGCAATCTGCCATGTGCTTTGTGCCTTCAACATTTCGCAGCCTTTAGCATCGCTGAGCAGCAGCACCTTGCCGCCACGCGCGGCCACTTCCTGCACATTGCCAGCCACTTTTTCAAACAGCGCATCGCGCGGGGCTAGCACAATCACTGGCACATCCTTATCAATCAAAGCAATCGGGCCGTGCTTCATCTCGCCAGCGGCATAACCTTCGGCATGAATGTAAGAAATTTCCTTCAGCTTGAGCGCACCTTC
>DDSC01000010.1:370-4653 GCA_002343265.1 Micavibrio sp. UBA2400 | reverse complement strand
GAAATTTCCTTCAGCTTGAGCGCACCTTCAAGCGCCAGCGGGTAAAGCGGGCCGCGCCCGAGATAGAGCACATCCCGAGCTTTTGCAATTTCTGGGGCCAGCTGCTTAATCTGCTCATCAATCCGAAGAACAGCCGCTGCTTGAGCGGGCACCGACCGCAGAGCCTGTGTGAACGCGGCGGCTTTGGTGGGAGCCAGCATTACATTCTTTTGCCGCGCGAGAGCCACAGCCAGGCAAGCAAGTACGCTCAACTGAGTGGTAAAAGCCTTGGTACTTGCAACGCCAACTTCCGGCCCGGCATGAGTATAAAACACATAATCGCTTTCGCGGGCGATGGTGCTTTCGGGTTTATTGATAATCGAGAGTATATGTTGCCCCTGCCGACGGCAATAGCGCAACGCTTCAAGAGTATCCAGCGTCTCCCCACTTTGCGAAATGAAGAGAGCCACACCGCCTTTGGGTAGCGGCGCTTCGCGATAGCGGAATTCAGAGGCTATATCCAATTCCACCGGAATACGCGCCACCTGCTCCAGCCAGTATTTGGCAACCATGCCCGCATAGTAGGCGGTGCCACACGCAATAATCGTGACACGTGGCGCGGCGGCTAAATCAAACGGCAGCTCCGGCAAGGCAATGTCATTCGTACTGGGATGCACAAAGCTATTCAGCGTTGCCGCGATAACCTCCGGTTGTTCATAAATCTCCTTAAGCATAAAGTGGGCATAATTGCCTTTACTGACCATATCCTTGGTGACATTACTCAGCTTAACAGGACGTTGCACGATCTGGTCGTTTTCATCACGAATGATCACACCGCTGCGCTTAACTTCAACCCAGTCCCCATCTTCCAGATAACTAAGCTTGTTGGTCAGCGGGGCCAGAGCATAGGCATCGCTAGCCAGATACATCTCGCCGTCGCCATAACCAACCGCTAGCGGCGTGCCACGACGGGCACCATAAATCGTTTCTTCATCAACATTGAAGACCGCCGCAATAGAAAATGCCCCTCGCAAGCGTTTAAGCGCAGCACTAGTGGCTTCAAGCGGGTTCATACCTTGCCGCGCGTAATGCGTGAGCAGATGCGCGATCACCTCGGTATCGGTTTCGGTCACAAAACGGCACTGGCTCTCTTCCAGCTCGGCTTTGAGTTCCTGATAATTCTCAATAATTCCATTGTGCACCACAGCAACTTTATCCGTCATATGCGGGTGGGCATTTTGCTCCGTCGGGCCGCCATGCGTGGCCCAGCGGGTATGGCCAATGCCGAGTTTCCCCGCTAACGGCTCGGCCTTGAGCTTAACATCAAGATTAATCAGCTTTCCCTCGGCCCGGCGGCGATCCAACATGCCAGCATTCAGCGTGGCGATGCCCGCACTGTCATAGCCGCGATACTCCAGCCGCTTAAGGCACTCCAGCACCTGTGGGGCAGCTTCATGCTTACCAACGATAGCAACGATCCCGCACATGATTCCCCCCGACTTTGTTTATTGTCGTTCCTTGCGCCGTGTAGCCATACCCCTGTTTGGCGCGTATTTTTGCGGACTACGCCCAATGGCCAAGGCATCAGCAGGTACATCGGCTGTAATCACACTCCCCGCCGCTATCAACGCAGCCTCGCCAACGTTGACAGGGGCGACAAGAGCTGTGTTTGAGCCAATAAAGGCATCGGCACCAATGCGGGTCTGCGATTTCTTGAAGCCGTCATAATTACATGTGATTGTGCCTGCGCCAATATTTGCGCATGCACCAACGGCTGCGTCGCCTATGTAGCTCAGATGGTTGATCTTGGCACCTTCAGCGACAGTAGATTTCTTGACTTCGACAAAATTACCTATATGCGCCCCGGCACCAATTGACGTTTCGGGTCGCAGCCGTGCAAACGGGCCAACGACAGCTCCCTGCTCTACCCTTACCCCCTCCAGATGCGAGAACGCTTTAATCGTCACTCCGTCAGCCACGCTTACGCCGGGACCAAAGAATACGCCCGGCTCAATGATTGCGTCCTGTCCGAGTTTTGTATCCGCGCTCAGGTATACCGTAGAAGGATCAACCAGCGTTGCACCATTAGCCATGGCCAAAGCGCGAAGCCGCTTTTGCATCATAGCTTCAACAGCCGCCAACTCTGCGCGACTATTAACACCGAGCACATCTTCGTACGGAATCTCGACATGCGCGCAAACTTGCCCGGCCTTGCGGGCCAAGGCAATGGTATCGGTAAGATAGAGCTCACCTTTGGCATTATTACTGGTCAGGCCAGCGAGCAGCTGCGGCAGCAATTTACCGTCAAACAGCATGATCCCGCCATTGCATAGACGGATACTGCGCTGAGCCTCGGTCGCATCCTTCTCTTCGACAATACCAATCAATGTACCACCTTCAACAATCAGGCGGCCATAGCCCGTGGGACTAGGCGGCGTCATCCCACTCACTACAATAGCCGGGTGATCGGCGGCTGCCCGGCGCTCAATCACTTTACGTAAAGTGTCAGGAGTAATCAGCGGTGTATCACCGAATAGAACAAGAACATCACCATCTGTCTGCTGCCCGGCCAGACCACACTGCACCGCATGGCCTGTCCCCTTGGGCTCCGGCTGTAGGGCCGTTTCATAAGGCTGGACCGCAACAGCCAGACTCTCCATCTGCGGGCCGATAACAACACGCATAGCAGTTGGATTAAGGCTCTGTGCAGCTTCCAGGCAATACTGCACCATGGGTTTGCCAGCCACTTTGTGCAGCGGCTTAGGCAATACGGTTTTCATACGGGTGCCGCGCCCGGCGGCAAGGATCAAGCAGGTCAACGACATACGTGCAGTGTTGCGGTAATTCGCCCGAACTGCCTAGTCATCTCTTATTTCAGTCTGTAACGTCAGGCTGCCACCGGGTGAACCTGTAAATCCCTCCACACCTCACCAAGGGACTGCACGAGATAGTCAATATCCGCTTGGCTGTGCAATGGCGATGGCGCAAACCGCAGACGTTCTGTCCCGCGCGGCACTGTGGGGTAATTAATAGGCTGTACGTAAATGCTATATCTTTCCATCAGCGCGGCAGCCAGCTGCCGGCACCGCACGGGGTCCCCCACCATAACAGGAACGATGTGACTCGGACTGGGCATGACAGGCAATCCCGCTAGCCGCAAAGCTTCCTTGAGGCTTTGCGCTCGCTGCTGTTGCAGGTCACGCTCCAAAGAGCTGCGACGTAGATGGGAAATGCTGGCTCGCGCACCTTCGCACAGAACGGGCGAGAGGGCCGTGGTAAAAATGAAGCCCGCAGCTGCCGAGCGGACCGCGTCAATAATAGACACTGAGCTGGCGATATAGCCACCCATCACACCGAAGGCTTTTCCCAGAGTCCCTTCAAGAATGGTTATGCGATCGGAAACACCTTCGCGCTCGGCCAGACCCGCACCGCTGGCTCCATACATCCCAACAGCGTGGACTTCATCAAGATAGGTCATCGCCCCGTACCGCGAGGCTAACCCGCAGATATCTTGTAAGGGGGCAAAATCACCATCCATGGAGTATACCGATTCAAAGGCTATCAGCTTTGGGCGATTTGCCGGAGCGCTCACAAGTAGACTTTCAAGATGATTGACATCATTATGGCGGAAGATCCGTTTCTCGCAGCCAGACTGGCGGATTCCCTCAATCATCGAATTGTGATTGTCAGAGTCTGAGAAAATCAGAAGGTCTGGAAGAAGCCGCCCCAAAGTCGCCAAGGTGGCCTGATTGGACACATACCCCGAGCTGAAAAGCAACGCGGCGGACTTATTGTGCAAAGCACAAATTTCCTGTTCCAGCAGCACATGCGCGTGTGTAGTGCCGGAGATATTGCGTGTCCCGCCCGCTCCTGCACCATAAATGTCCAGAGCTTGGCGCATTGCACTTAAAACCGCAGGGTGTTGTCCCATACCTAGGTAATCATTGCTGCACCAGACGGTCACTTCACGCGGTGATGCGTCCGGTGTAGGGCGCCACAAAGCCTTGGGGAAACGCCCAACCTGACGTTCCAGATCGGCAAAAGAACGATAGCGACCTTCGCGGTGCAACTCATCCAGATAACTCTGAAATGGGGCATCAAAATTACTCATGATGCACCTAGGCTAACATGCAGCCCAGAGGGGGCAAGGATATTATTGCGCCGCCGCAAGGGTGGCAGGCTGCGGGGCCGCCGTCCGTAAATGGGCTACGATAGTCCCATATTCAGTTGCACTCTGTACGCGAATGGGCAGCAAAGGATAGTCTTTACGCGGGCTGGCCATCCAGATGATGAGGGGGTTGGCC
>DDSC01000010.1:0-132 GCA_002343265.1 Micavibrio sp. UBA2400 | reverse complement strand
ATCCAGATGATGAGGGGGTTGGCCTTATCCGTGTTGTTTTGCGCACTCCAAAAGCCAGCCGCCTTCTTGCCTTTGGGCGGGAAGCCGGCAACCGGCTCAAAGGTCACTTCACAACGGGTGGCTGGGCCACTG
>DDSC01000038.1:93406-93671 GCA_002343265.1 Micavibrio sp. UBA2400 | reverse complement strand
AGTCCTTGCCATCAAACTGGACAATATGCACATCACCCGTGCCATCGTGGAGCTGAACCAGACACAGCCGGTCGCGATGCGGGTTAAGTCCCATCATCTCACCATCAACCGCCACTCGCGGGCCAAAGGTGACAGAAGCTGGAAGATCATTTTTGTGGAGTTGGATAGTCATGTGTCCAGACTAGCCGAAAAGCCGCGGAAAAATAAGCGACTTTTCAACATAGTGGTATGTGTGAAAGAGAAATGGTGCCCGGAAGAAGACTCG
>DDSC01000038.1:0-93171 GCA_002343265.1 Micavibrio sp. UBA2400 | reverse complement strand
CGCGTCTACCAATTCCGCCATCCGGGCACGGTGGGCGGTGTTTTAGGCAGTTTACCCTCTGCTGTCAATGCTTTAGTCTGGGTCTGTAAATTTTTGAGGAAAACCATGCAAAAACAGAAAATAGCTACAGTTTTTGGCGGTACTGGCTTTGTTGGCCGCGCGATTGTCCAGCGTTTGGCCAAAGCTGGCTATATCGTACGGGTACCAACCCGTGATCTGGTTAAGGCGGCCAGACTGCGTACTGCCGGGGAGGTCGGACAGGTTGTGCCGCTGTTCTGCCCAATCACCAGCGATGCGGCGCTCGCCAGCGCTGTCAAGAATGCGGATGTGGTAATCAACCTGATAGGTATCCTGTATGAGAGTCGGGCCGGTCGCTTCCAGTCTATTCAGGCCGAGCTACCAGGACGGCTGGCCCGCGCTGCCCGCACGGCTGGGGTCTTGCGCTTTATCCATGTTTCAGCCATTGGCGCGGACAGCAATAGTAAGGCCAAATATGCCCGTAGCAAGGCGGCGGGGGAACGCGCGGTGCGCGATGCCTTTCCGGCAGCAACCATTTTGCGACCGTCTATAATTTTTGGTCCGGAAGACAATTTTTTCAACCAGTTTGCCCGTATGGCCGCCGCACTTCCGTTTCTTCCTCTCATTGGCGGGGGCAAAACACTCTTCCAACCTGTTTATGTTGGTGACGTAGCCGCAGCGGTCTTGGCTTGCTGTGAAAGAGCCGATACACAGGGCCTCACCTATGAGCTCGGCGGCCCTGAGGCGATGAGCTTTAAACAGCTCATGCAGAAGACACTGGAGTGGAGCGGACAGAAAAGCTGCCTACTCACTGTCCCCTTCCCGCTTGCCAAACTCAAGGCATCAATTCTTGGCTTAATGCCAACCCCCTTGCTGACCTGCGATCAGGTCGAACTCCTAAAAACCGATAATATTGTGCGTGATCCTGGTGATCTTAACGGAAGCGATGTTGGTTTTCTTTGGCATCTTGGCAACAAACCAACCGCCATGGAAAGTATTGTGCCGGAATACCTCTCGCGTCTGCGCCCCGGTGGCCCTTTTACCAAAGTCGCCTAGTCATGAGGAGTGAGCGTCCGAAAGTTGGTATCGCCGTTTATATCCGCAGAGGCGATGAGATTCTTTTTGGCCAGCGCCTCAGTGAACATGGCCAAGGTAGCTGGTGCCCACCAGGTGGGCATCTGGAATATGGCGAGGATTTCTCCTCCTGTGCTCGTCGAGAAGTGCGAGAAGAATGCGGCCTGCTCGTCAGTGACCCAAAGCTGACCTTTGTGACCAATGATATCTACTCTGTACAAAATTCGCTTGATCTAGGCTTCAACCCATTTAATGACAATAAAGAGCTGCGGCCATGCTGAACTGGGTTGGCCTTATCCTTGGGTTAGCTGGAGGCTTCGCTATGGGCCTAATTGCACTTGGCTACATCACCCGCGGGCTTCATAAGAAAGACATACTGCAGGATCAGGATAAACGGCTTTGGCTTGGGCTATTAGGCTGGGGCTTTGCCGCAGTCGGTGCAGCGCTGGGCTGGTGGCTTGGTGGCGCTGTAGGCAGTTCTCTTGACTAACTACAGCTTCAGCAGCTTTTTGAATTCTTTTGCGAGCAACCAGAATTCCTCGGCGCGGGAGGCCCCGGTGCGCCAGAGCAATGCCAGATCGCGATAAGCCTGTCTGCCCGCGATCGGCCGTGTCACAAGCTGCGTCCCATTGAGCAAGCCAGCCTTTATCGCCAATTGCGGCAAGAGCGTTATACCCAAGCCATTATCCACCATCTGCACAAGCGTATGTAAGCTCGTCGCCGCATGGCGATCATCCCCGCTGCTTGAAAACCTACACGCCGACAGGATTTGATCACGTAAGCAGTGCCCGTCTTGCAAAGTAAGCAGGGAGTGCTGCTTAAGCTGGCTGGCCGATACTTCCGTTTCCACAGCCAATGGATGCGTTTTTGGGACCACCGCGACGAAGTCATCACGGGCCAGAACCTCACTTGTGCCATGACAAATGCACGGCAGAGCCAATAGCAGTATATCTAGTTCGCCACGATCTAACTGCTCCATGAGATCCGCGGTCTGTGCTTCAATCAGATAAAGCTTCAAGCTGGGATAACGCTGACGCAACCCGGGTAAAAGACGCGGCAGCAGAAACGCACTGATTGTCGGTATGACACCCAGGCGCAGACTACCCGACAGTGGGGTTGCCTGCTCACGAATATCAGTCAGGACATCGCGCAAGTTGGCGAGCATCTGCGCCGCGCATTTGGTCAGTGTCTCACCAGCCGGCGTAAGAGTGGCCTGACGGGTCGAGCGCTCAATCACCGGGCTGCCGACAATATCTTCCAGCTCTTGAAGCCCGGCAGAAAGAGTTGATTGCGTCACCCCTAGCGACTGTGCTGCCCGGCCAAAATGGCGGAACTGGGCAAAGGCCTGTAAATACTGCAGTTGCTTAAGGGTTGGGAGCCGCTCCATCCGTCTATAATCGTTTTTTTCGATTGCTTTGTCAAATTTAACTTATTTGACCGATTTAAGATACAGGCATATAACCACCCCAGTTTTAACCACCCAAGGAGAGCACCATGCTGACAGTTGGCGATAAATTCCCGGAAATCAATGTTAAGGGTGTCGTTTCGAGCGACATGAAGACCGCGTTCAAGGATTTCACCCCGGCTACGGACAAGGGCAAGTGGAAGGTCGTATTCTTCTGGCCGAAAGATTTTACTTTCGTCTGCCCGACTGAAATTGCTGCCTTTGGCAAGCTGAATGCCGACTTTAACGACCGCGATGCGGTTGTTTACGGTGTGAGCACCGATAGTGAGTTTGTCCATCTAGCTTGGCGCCAGAGCCATGACGACCTCAAGCAGCTGCCCTTCCCGATGCTGGCCGATATCAAGCGCGAGCTGTCAACGGCCTGTGGCATCCTCGACAAGAACGCCGGTGTGTGCCTGCGCGCCACTTTCATCGTCGACCCCGAGGGTATTATTCGCCACGCGTCGGTCAACGACCTGTCGGTCGGTCGCAACCCGCAGGAAGTACTGCGCACGCTGGACGCACTGCAGACCGATGAGCTGTGCCCGTGCAACTGGAAAAAGGGTGAAGACGTCATCAAGGTGGCGGCCTAAGTCCAGACCTATCCGGAGGCCGGTCGCTCGCGGCCGGCCTCTTTTTCTTGACCTGAAGGGAGCATTCCATGTCGATTGAATCCATCAAAAACCGTATTCCCGACTACGCCCGTGACCTGCGCCTGAATATCAGCAACCTGGCAACGGAACCAGCCTTGAGCGATATCCAGCGCGCGGGGACATTCATTGCCTGTGCCATTGCTTGCCGTGAACCATCGCTGATTGAAGCTGTACTGGCTGACTTTGCGCCCATCCTGAGCGTCGAGCAGTTAAGTGCGGCCAAGAGTGCCGCGGCCATTATGGCCATGAACAACATCTACTACCGCTTTACACACCTGACCAGCAATCCTGAGTATGGCAAACTTCCCGCCAAGCTGCGTATGAATGTGATTGCGAATCCCGGTGCCGACAAACAGGATTTTGAGCTGTGGGCGCTAGCGGTGTCCGCCATTAATGGCTGCGGTATGTGCGTGGATAGCCATGAAAAAATTCTCAAGGAGCATGGCGTGACGACGGAGCAAATTCAAGCAGCGGTCCGCATTGCTGCTGTTGTGCATGCTGTCGCTGTCACACTTGAAAGCGAAGCTGTACTTCAGACAGCTCTTGCCGTAGCTGCATAAGTTGGGCTTACGATCTGACTTACACTGGCAAGAATGAACGGCATGGCCAGCCACCAGGGTTGCCAGATATTGTAACTGACACAAAAAATAACCAGCCACCCGGCAGCTGTTGCAACAGCTGCCGGGGTAAGCTGTGCCCTCTGCAGGACTGAGATAACGATAGCAATCATAGCCAGAATGCCAATCAGTCCAAACTCGATCCACAACTGAAGAATACCATTGTGGGGATGAATATGATCCCGCACCACAGGCAGATAGCGCGAGGCTTCAATGCCATGACCCTGAATAGGTTGAAGCCAAATGGCCTGGGCTGTCTGCGACCAGATTTTCAAGCGCGATGCACCATTCGCAGCTGGCCATATATCGACCGAGCCATCGATAAATGTTGGCATTAAATAGCACATAACCGGCATAAACAGGAGGGCCGCTATGATCATGGTCCCTAAGGCCAACTGTGCCAAGCGCGCTCGCCACGTAGCCAGAAGATAAAACAGAGCGCCCACTGAAAATCCTGCCAAACTCGCCTGAGACGACGTCGCTTGTACCAGCGCCACTACGCCAGCCAAGGCAAGAGTTGTCGCCCACAAAGGCAAGCGCAAGAGACCAACCAAGCTCCAGAGCAACAGACTAAGGATAACAATGCCGCGATCGTAGACATAAAGGTAGGGTAATGGTCGCTCGAACAAGGTCAGGAATATATGGGCCACCGGCATATCAAGATTATACTCAAGCATGACCAGTACGGTAGACAACCCAAGTCCTGCCGCGAACGCCCGGACGGCCAGGTGCCGGCTCGGTGGCACGGAGGCTAAAAATTGACGCCATGAAAGAAAAACCACAATCACGCCCAATAAGGTAGCAACATTGGCGACCGATTTGGTCATGTTAACCGAGATCAGAACGGGGTAGCAAACCAGCACACCGAGCGTCACGGCGAATAAGGCGAGTGAGCGCCATGGCAGGCGAGCTCCCCAAAACATAAGAACGATGCCTATGATTGAGTACAAGACAATCACAGAGCGTGGCGCAACAACGCCAAGTACAGGAAGCAGAAATAAAAACAACGGCACAAGCCAGCGGCTCAGCAGAGCCGGATACTGGATAGAGCGCTCACACTCAGACATGTGAGGAAAGATGCGCGGAGTTAGCCGCAGGCTGTTTACTTTGCTGCAACTGAGCTGCCGCAGGGTTAACGGGACGGATCTCGCTTAATCGCTGGTAAGTGGCAAAGCCTGGCGTATTGATCCCTTGCGCTCCTAGCCATACTGGTATGGTCTTGCAGGCAATCTTGATATCAAGCCACAGTGACCAGTTATCCACATACCAGACATCCATTTCTAACCGCTTATCCCACTCAAGCGAATTGCGGCCATTGACTTGCGCCAAGCCGGTAATGCCGGGGCGCATATCCAGACGCCGCATTTCACGATCATTCAAATAAGGCAGAAAATCGGTAAGAATGGCACGGGGGCCGATCAGGCTCATCTCCCCCTTTATAATGTTAACAAGCTGAGGAAGCTCATCAAGGCTGGTGGCCCGCAAAAATCTTGAAAAACGAGTGAGCCTCTGATCATCCGGGAGAAGTTTTCCATCTGGCCCGAACAAGTCCAGCATAGTGCGGAATTTATAGGCATAGAAAATACCACCATGACGGGCAATGCGCCGACTGCGATGAATGATTGGCCACCCGAAATGATAGCCAACGAGGCCGGCGACGATCAGCAAAAACGGCGACAGCGCAACCAGGAGGATCAGGGATCCGACCACATCGAATAGTCTCTTAACTGTCAGTCCGGCGGCGCGTGTCATGCAGTCCTACCCATCAAAATATCAATCACCTGCTGGGTTATGACCCGGCTATCAAACCGCGCCTCGGCGAGTTGGCGGCTTAGGGTGCCTTTTTGGGCGAGAGTCTGCCGAGAATCAATAAGTTTTATCATCGCCGCAGCCAGGGCATGGGAATCCCGTACCGGGACTAATTCTCCATTCTCGTGATTTTTTATCATTTCACGGGTTCCGGGCGCGTCCGTCACAATTACAGCCCGGCCGGTCGCCAGTGCTTCCATACAGGCCATGGGCATGCCCTCACGGTAACTGGGAAGAACAAACACATGGCAGGACCGCAGATAAGGCGCAACGTCGGGGACTTCCCCCAGATACTCGACGGCGCGGGTTGCCGTGATCTCACTTAGAGGCACCCCAGCATGAGTGGTATCGGCCTCACCGATCAGCTGAACTACGGTTTCCGGGTAACGCTCTTTAACCTGCTGCGCCGCGGCAAGGTACTCACGCACACCTTTATCAGCAATCAGGCGACCAATCATCAGGAATACGAGAGGACCCGGAGGAAGTGGCGTGAATGCGAAACGAGATAAATCAACCCCGATGCCGGGAATGCGAGCTGTTTGTCTTGCCCGAGCGAGCCGCAAGCGGAGAAAATCAGCCTCATCATCGGCGTTCAGGAAGATTACCTTATGGCCGAAACAAAGGCTTATAAAATACAACACGGGTACGATAAATCGTACAATTCGCCGCTTGAGCCCCTGCCCCTTGATAAAACCCTGTCCTAACCCCTCAATCATGGCGACACGCCGCCGTACGCGCGCCACAAACCCGGCAGGAAGGCCATAAATAACTGCCTTCGCCTGAAAGCAAAACAGAACATCTGGTTTTTCTGACCATAACGTCTGAATGAGCCAAACTAAGAGATACATATCCCACAACGGATTAAGGCCATTGCGTGCCATTGGCGGAGCCTTATACCGCGCCCCAGTCGCCGCAAGCTGATCAAGCCAGTAAGCTGTGGCCTCCGGCGCAATCGCCACGACCTCATGCCCCGCGCTCACCAGCTCGCGGATCAAAGCGCTGCGAAATTTAACCAGCGCGGCCAGCTGCACCCCAAGAAAAACGAACTTCATAGGAACCAGACATACCGGATGCCGGTCGTGTTTGCCAGTTGCCGACTGATCTGCTAGAAAAATGCATGATTCCCAAGCTGATCCATTATATCTGGGTAGGCCCGAACCCTTTACCAGACAAAAACCGGGAACTTATAGCAAAAAGCCAGCGCCACCTCTCGGGCTATACCGTTCGCATTTGGCGAGAAGCCGATCTGGATATGACTCCTGCTTTTGTGCGGCGGGCCTACGCCGCCGGACAATGGGCTTTTGTCTCGGATTATTTGCGTTTCGTGATCCTGCGCGATCAGGGCGGTATTTATCTGGATACGGATATGGAAGTGCTGCGCCCGCTCGACGACCTACTCTCGGCTGCCGCGTTTGCTGGCTATGATAGAACCAACCAGCATATCTATTGCGGTATTATTGGTGCCGTACCTCAGCATCCGCTCTTTGCCCAACTGGTGCGTGATTATGACGCGCTGCCGCCGGGCCGCCTCCCCACCTCCCCCGAAATGCTAACAAGCGCCTATAAAAAAAGCTGTACCGATCTCGTCCTTCATCCCGCCGACACGTTTTACCCCTGTAGTGAAGGAGAGCAGCCGGATCCCGCTCGGATGGCAAAAGCCTACGCGACTCACCACTGGGACGAAAGCTGGCGGCGCTGGGTCGGTCTGCGGCGCCTATTACGGCGACTCGGAATTCTTAAACTTTTACACCTGATTCTGAAAAAAACCGGGCTTATGCCACTATACCAGCGCGTTCTTGGGCATCGCTAGGACTGCGCCAGCAACGGCTCTTTGTCCGAGTAGCACTGCTTGCAATCTGTATCTGAGAAGGGTATTTAGTCAGCCTGACAAAGGCTTAACGGTTATGACTAAGAAAGTTCTCGTTACTGGTGCGGATGGCTTTATCGGCTCGCACCTGACCGAGCGTCTGGTGCGCGAGGGCTACGCCGTTACGGCTTTTGTTCAATACAATTCTTTTAACTCATGGGGTTGGCTGGATCGATGCGCACCGGATGTGAAAGGTCACTTCGACATATTTGCCGGTGATGTCCGTGACCCGAACGGAGTGCGGACAGCTGTTGAGGGTCAGGAAGCGGTCCTACACCTTGCCGCACTGATTGCCATTCCCTACTCCTATCACTCGCCAGACTCTTATGTCGATACGAACATTAAGGGCACCCTTAATGTTTTACAGGCGGCGCGCGCCGCACAAGTTGATCGCCTCATACATACATCGACCAGTGAAGTGTATGGCACGGCCCGCTATGTTCCCATTGACGAAGAGCACCCGCTGCAAGGCCAATCCCCCTACGCAGCTACTAAAATCGCGGCGGATCAGTTGGCGCAGTCTTTTTATCTGAGTTTTGAAACGCCAGTCATTACACTGCGACCTTTTAACACCTATGGGCCGCGCCAAAGTGCGCGCGCTGTCATTCCCTCCATCATTACTCAGCTGGCGGCAGGAGCGCGACAAATCAAACTAGGGGCACTGACCCCCACTCGTGATTTCAACTATGTTGAAAATACTGTTGATGGCTTTATCCAAGCCCTGCGTGCACCGCATTGCTTTGGTGAGACAATCAACCTTGGCAGCAATAGTGAAATTTCAATTGGTGATACGGTGCAGCTTATTGCCAAGCTCATGAATCGCGATGTTGAGGTCCTGACCGATAACATTCGCTTGCGCCCTGCCAAAAGTGAAGTGGAACGACTCTGGGCCAGTAATGATAAAGCCCGCAAGCTATTGAACTGGACACCGCAAATAACGCTTGAACAAGGTTTGACAAAAACAATCGATTGGCTTGCCCAAACCGATAATCTAAGTGGCTATAAAGTAGGTGAATACAATGTCTAAACGCGCCGTCATTATGGCTGGAGGTAAGGGCACGCGGCTTAGGCCCTATACTGTTGCCATCCCTAAACCGTTGATGCCGGTAGGTGACTTGCCCATCCTTGAGATTGTTATCCGTCAACTCGCCCAGCATGGCTTTGATCGCATTACACTGGCTGTAAATCATCAGGCTGAAATTCTGCGTGCCTTCTGTCAGGATGGCCAACGCTGGGGCGTAAAAATTGACTATTCCCTAGAAGATCGCCCATTAAGCACCATCGGCCCCCTCGCTCTCATCCCCGATCTACCAGAAAACTTCTTGATTATGAACGGCGACACCCTGACTGATTTTAATTATGGCGCTTTTTATAATCAGCACTGCGCCTCTGGTGATCTTTTTACGGTATCCTGCGCCGAGCGAACCAGCAAGCTTGACTACGGCCTGCTCGAAATTGAAAACGGAAAACTGGTTGGCTTCCGGGAGAAGCCCGTGAGCCGTCATAACGTCTGCATGGGCATTAATATGGCGAACCGCCGTATTCTTGATCTGATCCCGCATAACAAGCCCTACGGTTTTGATCATTTAATGCTGGATCTGTTGGCCCGCCACTCGCCAGCGACAGTGTATCCCTTCTCGGGATATTGGCTGGATATTGGCCGCCCGGATGATTATGAACGGGCGACAGACGAGTATGAAGCCAATAAAGCACGTTTCCTCCCTGACCTAGCCGAGGTGGCATGAGCCGGATTCTTGTCAGTGGGGCCAGTGGTTTTCTTGGGAAGGCACTCGTACCTGCGTTAAAGCATGCTGGCCATAATGTTACAGGTGTGATTGGCGATGTGACTCTGGCTGCATCATGGGAGGCGGCACCGGACTGCGACACTGTCATCCATCTTGCAGCTAAAACATTTGTACCGGAGAGTTGGGAGAATAGCGCCGAGTTTTTGCGTGTGAATGTCGTGGGCACAGAACAGGCCCTTAGCTACTGCCGTAAGTACGGCGCACGGCTGATTTTTCCTAGCACCTATGTCTATGGCGCACCTCAGTATCTTCCCGTCGATGAGGCGCACCCCGTACAGCCCAATAACCCTTACACACTCAGTAAGGTGCTCGCCGAGCAGCTCTGCGAGTTTTCCGCCGCCAATCATAGCGTATCTACAACCATCTTACGGCTGTTCAATATATACGGCCCCGGCCAAAAAGAGGACTTTCTGATCCCAAAAATTGCTGGCCAGATCGCGCGACAGCAGCCTATTCACGTCGCTGATCTCACACCCAAACGCGACTATATTTATATAAAAGATGTTGTGCAGGCGTTCTTGCTGGCGCTTGACGCCCCGGCTGGGCTTCACAAACTGAATATCTGCTCCGGACTTTCCCAGAGTGTGGCAGATGTTATTGAGGCACTCCAGACAGCCGCGCGCAGCAATTTAACGGTGAGTGAAGATGGCAAGCGACGCCCCGGTGAAGTGATGGATTTATATGGCAGTTATACCAAGGCACAGGCTTTACTTGGCTGGCACCCGCGCTGGCCGCTGGCGGATGGCCTGACTGATATGCTGTCAGCCTATAAGGTGGCGGCATGAAAACCAGTATTATTACATCAACCGTCACCCGTAAAACCACCATGCTGCGTATGCTGGACTGCCTTGCCAGACAAACTCAGCTGCCAGATGAGATCATCATTATTGAGGCGGGCGAAGGCACGTGGGGACCGGAGGATTTCCCAGAAATTCTTCGCACGCGCTATCAGGTTCATTATGCGCCAAAAGAGTCACTCTCCGCTTCACGTGATCGCGGCCGCAAGCTGGCAACAGGCGATGTGCTGTTCTTTCTTGACGATGACCTGATCTTGCCTGACGCTTACATTGCTACAGCAACCGAGTATCTGCGTGACCACCCTCAGATCATGGGCGTTGGTGGCCGCTATGTCGACGAGTCCATTACCGGTCGTCGTACATGGACGCTAGCTATTGGGCGTGTGCTTGGCATCTACGGCGACGGCTCACGCAACCGGATTCTTCCTTCCGGCTGGATTGATTATGTCCGTGGCGATGCCGCCACCCAGATCACCTCGGCTGAGTGGCTTTTCGGGTGTAACTCGGCAATCCGGCGCAGCGCGTTTGATCGCGCGCACATGGAAACGCAAATGGCCGCGTGGTCCTTTCTGGAAGATGCCTTCTTTGGCACCAGCCTGACAGCGGCTTATGGCGATTGTTTGCGCCTGTTGCCTGCCATGGAAGTCATCCACGCGCCAATGGCCAGCTCTGGCCGACTTAGCCCTATCACTTTGCGTATGCGTATTCTCTACCGCTATATCTTCTGGCGTGAGCGTTTGCGCGGGCAGCGCCCGGTTGGTTTTTGGCTGGGCATGCTGGCCAATCTGCTACTAATGCTACGTTTGGAGTGTAAATTCTGGGTTGTTCCCGAATGCCTGAGGGCGTATCTCTTCTGCGTTCGTGAGCCACAGATGGATTGGGAGAAGGCCAATGGGTTCGTCTTTGCGAAGCATTAAGGTTCGCTGTTTCCGCTTCTTTGGCTTTTATCCCATAGTCCGGTTAATTCAGGTTCTTGATAACCCGGCCTATCTGTTGCACATCCTAAAAAAGAACTTGGTCTATAAACGTGACCGGACAGACTATCGCCCGTACTATGAGAAGTTCACGTTCCTGAGCGGCCAGCAAACACTTGAAGAGCTGATCCGCAGCGGCAAGAGCCTCGCACGCTACAGTGATGGCGAGTTTGAACAGATTACTGGAGCTGGAGAATACCCTCCTGACTCAGATTGGTGTCAGAAATGGTCGCCCGAGTTAAAGCAGGATATTCTCTGCTCTTTGGCCTGCACGGACCCACGCCTGCTCGTTGCCGTAGATCCCCCAGAAACATTTCTGGCGCCACGTGACGCCGTACGCCCGATTGAGTTTTATTATAATATGTGGGTCGATATGCGCCGCCTGATGTGGCGCTATCTTAGCACCACAGTACCCTACGGGCATTGCCATCTGTTCATCAAGGCCAACTGCCCGGACCTGCACTGGCCGATGATGCGAGACCACTTTGCAACCAAAGATATCATTATTGCCACCGGGAACACACATAAACTGAAGCATCTAAATCTTGGCCGCCACACCTTCTTCATTGAATGCGGTACGGAGAACGCTTATGAGCGCAAGGAAACAATCAAACAGGATATTCGCGACCTGATTGAGCGTGAGAAGCTGGATAAGAGTCAAACCATCGTCTGCGCCTCACTCGGGCCAACGGCAGGAATTCTGGCCTGGCAGCTCTTGGACGAACAAATCTGTGTTTGGGATACCGGACATATGTTTGAATTCGCCGCGAAGAACTTTATAGAAAGCGTCTTCGACCGCACCTCAGTTGCTGCGTGATCCGGTGAAAGGCTAATCCGCAATGTCTCTCGTCCATAAATGCCTGTTTCCTGTGAAGGCGGTGGTGGGCGACCTGCACCATCTAATACTTAGTGATGCCCCTCTTAATGTGTGCCTCGCTTATTTATACGGCAAGCTGCGCTGGCAGGAACGCAAAACGCACCACGCGGCACGCGAGGCCTTTCGTGCTGTTCTTAAAGCTGGCTCATTTACCAATGACTGGTTCACCACCAACATTCCCCACTGGCTCTGTGCCTTTCAACGCTATCAGCTGACGACACGCCCGCTGCGGGCTCTGGAAGTTGGCAGCTGGGAGGGGGCGTCCAGCCTGTTCATCTTGCAGCAGTTACCCAAAAGTACACTGTTATGCGTTGATACATGGGCAGGGGCGGATGAGCATCAGGGATTAGCTGTGCTCTCCTCCATTGAAGCGAATTTTGACCAGAACCTCACTCCGGTCCGTGAACGGCTGACCAAGTATAAAGGGCGATCAGACAGTTTCTTTCATGATCTTCCGGCAGCAACGCAATATGACTTCATTTATATTGACGGATCTCATTACGCAGATGATGTGCTGCATGACGCACTCCATGCCTTTTCGCACCTGACACCCGGCGGGATCATCATATTCGATGACTTTCTCTGGCGGCAATATCGCCGTCGGAACGACAACCCAGCCGCGGCGCTGTGCGCGTTCTTGCGCATGAAAAAAGGGCAATACCGGATCGTGGCGGCATATTACCAACTGATCCTTGAAAAAACGGCGGAGAGCAAGAGTGCCATCCACCCTTAAATCCATGCTGGACTGGTTTGACTCCCTGTTGGCAAACCGTGTCTTTATGATGCGACTGCATGCCCTTTTGGCTGCGAGCTTGCTTGTCTGGACGCTGCTAACCTATACAATCAGCCCTATATCCGCCGAGCCAATCGTTAGCAGCACACGACTTCTTATAGAAACTCTGTTCGTGATCCTTTGTATCCATCGGCTGCCCGTCGTCTGGTTTGAGCGTCTAAAAGTCCTTATTATCACTATTGCTAGTATTAACAGCATCATCGTGATCCTGCAGCTACTGGAAACCACGCAATGTATCTCTACAAATCTCAACTGGTTGATTACCGACTTCTGGCAGCTTCCTGTTAATGAGTGGACCCGTAAGACGGGCTTCTTTAATGGCGTACTAACATCCTCTCTCTTTTCTTTCTTTGCTCTCGCTCTATTGGCCCGCGAGCGCAATCTGAAAGCCACCCTGCTTATGGGACTGATCGCCATACCTATTCTGTTTGGCGCACGAATTTTTCTTCTCTTCCTCATTCCATTGCTGTTGATTTACTGGCGATCTTTGCTCACTGTCGCTGCCTTACTGCTGACACTGGCGGCCCTAACACCGGGGTGCAACTTTAAGGCCATGCTCTATAATCACTATATCCACCGGATTATTCCCGCTCTTTCAGTCGTCTCCAAGACAGATCTGAGTCAGGACTACAGCAGTAAGGCGTTGGCCAGTTACTATGTCTTCCCCGAGACAGCCAAGGAGTGGCTGTTTGGTAATGGCTATTCGCGATACGCCCCACAGGGGGGGAATGATCCGGCGGTCATGCGCTGGCTGCGTCAGTCCGGTCTACCCGCCCTCGCTCTCGTGATGGCCATTAGCGGCCTGATCTGTCTCCAGCTATTACGGACACGCAACTGGGGCCATGCCTTGTTTGCTTTTGCCTTGGGCCTGTCTGTGCTGAAAGCTGAGCTGATTACAGCCACTCTTCTTTACTCGCTTCTGCTGTTGTACAGCCTCTCGCTTACCTCAAGGCTCGATCACCGTGCATCTGAAACCCTTTCCCAACCGCGCGCCCGCTGAGGTTGAGCGCCTGGCGACGCATGCACGCAACTTGCATGCCTTATTTTGTGACTCGGAGCTTGTCCGAGTGCCTGCCGTTGAACAGGTGCAACCCAATGCAATCGGCTACCAGCGCCTAGACTGTTCCACATCCCTCCCCGCTGCGATTCGCTCGGAGACCCTCCCTCCGCAAGCGATGGAGCGACTTGGACAGGCCTTACACCGCATCCACAACGCACAATTACGGCATCTCGACTTCACGCCACAGAATATCTTTGTGAATGATAAAAATCTCATCCTGATTGATAGTCATCCGCCTGAGTATCTACCTTTCAGTGAATCGCTCTTCACTCAACCCCCTCTGCAGGAAGTGACGCGTTTTCTGTATGTACTGCAAACCTCTCAGCCCTTACATGTAAGCTGGCAACGGCGGGCCGATTTTTACCGTCTCAGCCACAACTTTATGAGCGGTTATGGCCTACCAACATTCCCCATCCTGTCATTGTGCAAGGCCGTCTGGCCTGCGGTACGGGAAACGTGGTTCGTCAAGCGACAGGCACGTTATTCATGGTTACGGGCCGGGCTTTTCTGCGGCTTAGCCTTGCTGCTCACACTATTGGCAACGCGGAAGCGCCCATGCTGATACATGAGATCTGCGCGCAACTTACAGAACACTATGCGGCCACCTTGCTGTCAGACATTCAGCCTGCACCGCCATCTGATGTCGACATCTATATCCCGGCCACGACACAGACCGCGGCTGCCGCCTGGCTGGCAGCTCAGGGATTTATTCAAACCAGTTCGGCACCGGGGCAGATTGTCTTTCGCCGCTTTGAGAACAACGGCCAGCTTTATGTGCTGGACCTGATGTCCCGCTTTACGATTTATACACGGCAGATACCTGATTTTGAACTGTCCGACGCCGGGGTCGAGTATGTCGGCCGTAACCTGAATCTGCACCGCTGCCTTAAGCGCCTCTGTACAGGTCAGCTGGACCGCTGGAATGAAATTGCAACGTCAACTGACTATGTGGCCTTCCGTGATTTTCTGACAAACGCCAAAAATTTTTCCTCCGCCCCAGACAAACTAGCGGCCGCCGCCGCCAAGGGACCGCAAACGCTTTATAGTTACCTTACGCGCGATCAAACTGCACTTCGCCGCACACGTCGCTTACAGTACCTACAGCATATCCTGTCACGTTATGGCAAAGGGCGTAGTTTCGCTTTTATCGGGCCGGATGGCTCGGGTAAGTCCTTCTTTATTACAAAGCTACGTGAATGCGGCGAAACGCGTGAAATCTATATGGGCGACTGGTTCTTTAAGGCACAGGGGGTCTATAATGCGGTTATGCGCATTCCCTCCCCGTTCAACCGCTTTGTTTATATTTTCTATTTTCTGGAAAACCTGCTGCGGTTTGCCAAGGTCTGCTTTTGGCGCCGGATGGGTAAAATTGTACTGATTGACCGCTATCCCGGCACCAGCCGCAATGTGACACAAACCGGCCTACTGCGCCGACTCAATGATCTGATTTACCGCTGCTTTCCTAAGCCAGACCTATTTGTACTCCTGCTAGCTCCACCTGAGGTGGTGCATACCCGCAAGCAAGAGCTCACTGTTGATGAGATTCGTCGAACGCAGGACGACTTGCGCCATCTCATCCGTCAGGATCGGCACCTGCTGGTAGATACGACTGATCTCGACATCTCCCTCAACAGACTGCTGCGGGAGATGGTGGCATGAGTAAACATCTCAACTACTACCGCAGTCATACCCGCCTAGCTCTGGCAACCGGACTTTTTTTGCTCTCGCGTCTATTGCCGCCTACGTTCCGTCTGCAGCATAAAGGAAAAACACGGGTGATGGTCTTTCATCATCTTGATGAACCTGAGCGAATGAAGAAAATCCTTACGGTACTTCAGACGCATTACCACTTTCTCTCTTTTCGAGATTACCTGGCCGGACATAAAAGCAAGGACCGATTAAACATCATTATCGCTTGCGATGACGGCTACAGATCTTGGTACACCCACGGACTTCCACTCTTTCGCATATTTGGCATCCGGCCTCTTCTTTTTATCAATTCAGATTTTGTTGAGCTCACAGGGGTACAAGCACAGGAGTTTGCCCGTCAGAACATTCTCACTCGACCGGAGGAGCCATTAAGTTGGGGCCAAATTCACGAACTCAAAGATGCTGGGGCAGAGATTGGTGGACACACCAGAGATCACGCCAATCTCATAACCTGTGCAGACGACCACCGGAGACGAACTATCGGTGAGGACCGGGCCATACTTACCGAAAAACTTGGAACAGATATCCGCAGCTTTGCTTATCCGTTTGGTTTGTATAATGCGGCTTGCGCAGCAGCTGTGCAGTCTGCTGGGTATGTCTATGGCTTTACCTCAGAATCTGGCTTTCTGGAGGATTCGGAAGGACCCTATTATCTCCGGCGCAGCAACCTTGGTCTGCGCTCAGCATTTACTGCGCGGGCGGTCGCTGAGGGCTATGCCGATCTGGTGTCCGAGCTGATCCGCTGGGTAAAAACAACAGGGCGCCGCCTATGCGCGCGCACCTGACCTTACTGCTAGGCAATGGCGTAGCTCAAATTATCGGTACCCTGTTTGCGCTTGTTTTTACCCTGTTAGCAACGCGTACCCTGAGCGTGTCCGACTATGGTGAATTGCGCTATGTCCTGACACTCCTACCTTTGATCATGGTTCTTTCGCTCCCCGGCTATGATAGCCTGATCTTGCGGCAGGCCAGTGCCAAACGCCCTATCCCCCTACACCATATTTTCAGCTTTCGCTGTCTAGCCAGCCTAACAGGGTCGCTGCTCATTCTAGGCGCCGTTCATTTAGCGGGCAGTGCTATCAGTGATACGTTGCGGTATTTTCTTATTGTGGCTGCCTGTTTCCTCCCACTCTTTGAAACAGCCAGTGGTTACCGAAATTTTCTACTCGGGCGTGGTCTGGCCAAACAAGGGACCCGTCTGCTGTTACGCGCCCGCGTGGTGAGCTTTAGTCTCTTTCTGATCCTGTCTCTTCTAATCTATCTAAATCGCGCTGATCCTCTCTTGATTTTCCCGGCCTGGCTAATGGCCACGGTTACGGGCGGCCTCAGTAGCCATATTGCGCTCGTGCTATGCCGGCGAAACGGCCGTCTGGTCTGGCGCAGGCAACACGGCTCCCTCACGCCTACCGCAGCTCTATCCGTAACACTGGCCGGATTGGCCTATACTGCAGCCTACTCACTCGATAAACTCTGGATACGCCATGAGCTTGGGCCAGAGAGCCTCGCTCTTTACAGTCTGCTGATCATGATCCCGCAGGAAATAGCCAAGATTGGCGACACGAGTGTTCATCTTTATTACCGGCGTCTCTTCTTCTCACCGATACCGCATGCGCGATGGCTCCCCTATGCCCTGCTCGGATTGATGATCGTCCTGATGCTGGGTTTTGTGATTGGATTTAGCTGGCTTTCACCTTACGTCTTTGGGACAGCCTACAGCTACAGTTGGCCACAAGTGGCTTTGGCAGCACTCCTAATGCCCGGCCTCTGGCTAGAAAGTTTTGCCAGTCACACCGTTCTGGCGCGCCGCGGCCCGAGTGGACTACTACAGTATAACCTGTTGAGCCTTGCGTTAACAATTGTGGCAGTCTGGCTCGGTATGCAAAATGGTATTAACGGTTTACTTTTGGCACTCTTTTTTAAGCAGTGCTGTCTGGCTTTCGGTGTATATCTGACCCACCGGAGGGCTTTATGACCTATCATCTGACCGCACATCCCGAAAGCCGTTTGTCGCTCAAAATACTGGCGCACAAAATTCGCCGCTATCTCCCCAAAGTCTATGAGGGATTGCTCCGTTTGCGCTATCGGATGTTCCGTCGGCAATGCCGCGATGTCTCAACACCGCACATCGTTTATTCGGATGGTTCGTGGGTAGCCCGTAAAACAACCCCTGACCTGCTGCGCATCCAGACCTTTCTCCAGCAGCAGCCTTACCCGCTATCCGTACTTCAAGTCGGCATCGGTAACTCGAGCCTGTATGCCGCCATTGGCGATCACTGCCGCCGCTTTATCGGCATCACAGTTATGGACGACGAATGCAAATATGCGCGGCAGATTTTCCCGACCGAGTACGGCAACCGTTACGACGTCCGGCTTATGAACAAATACGCACCGGATATTATGCAGTTGGGAGATGGCTTTGACTTTATTGTCGACAACGATCTGAGTTCATACGCCTGCTGCCATCGCCATTTTTCAGACTTGCTCACATGTTATGCCCGTATGCTGGCACCCCATGGCTCGGTTTTGATCGGTCTGGACGGACTTGGGTACTTTGACTCTGGCTTTGGCCTGACGCCAGACCTGATTCAGGTCCTAGCGCTTGAGCACGGCTTGGTCTTTGAGAGCGGCTCCGACTTTCATCGCCTACGCCGCGCCGTGGATCTGCCCGAGATAAGGCTGGTGGGCCGGGTAGGACTTGAACCTACGACTACACCGTTATGAGCGGCGTGTTCTAACCAACTGAACTACCGGCCCGCACCAGCGCGGCGCAGATTATGGTGCACGCTCGGGCAACGCAAGAGGGGTAAATTAGTTAAAAAGTGACGAGATTCCGGCAGCTTAGGCCGAATTTAGCCTTGCCAGACCCCGTGCGCTCGTGTTTTCTACTGCTGAAATAACCCGGAGTTTTTTCTGATGGCGCGTCTGTCCTTACTGTCAGTTTTTGCCTTGCTTGCTCTGCTGGTGATGGCCTCTGTGTCAGAGGCGCGTACTCCGGGAAACGCAGGTACGCGTGATCTGCAGGAAAAGCTGTCTCTGCTTGGCTATGATCCGGGTCCGGTTGATGGCAGTTTTGGCCCCAAGACCCGCGCGGCGGTCAAGGCCTTTCAGACGGATGCCGAAATAAAGATAGATGGGGTTGTTGGTCGCGAAACCCGCAAGGCGCTCGACGATGCTCTGGATATGAGCAACCGTAAGCCCCGCCAGGCCAACATTCAGCTTGATGTATATGAGGATGTCCTGACGGACCGTTTGGCTGACGAGGGATCGATAACCCTGCCGGGCCGTTACCAGAAAACGGTTCTAAGCAAGCTGAACGCTGGGCGGTTCACGGTTTTGGTGGGTGAATCTGTAATTTCAACCAGCCCCGGCTATCGCTCAATGCCGCGTATCTCTCGCCCGTTTGAGCTTCCGGGTGAAGATGTCTACCTGCTCAGCAGCTACTCCGCCCGCAAGGCTTGTAAGGTTGAGCACCACCTTCTTGTTGTCCGCAAAGATGGCTCGCATATGCCGCCCACGGCGATTGGCAACTGCCTTGAACTGCTCAATGCACGCACGGAAGGGAGCCGAGTGGTCTTCTCTTTCCCACCAACCGAAAACCCGAGTTGGCGCCTAGACGACAGCTGGATTTACTTCAACGGCAAGATCGAACAGCGCTGATTATAAGCCCAGCAAGAACTCGTAAACCATAATGCGGTCAGTTTTGGTTGTTTTTGCGCGCCTAATGTGCTAAAAGTTAACAGCTAATATGAACTGGCTAAAACTTACCTAAAGTAACTTAGGGAGTTAGCATGAGGTTAGAGTATCGCGCTGATGGCCGCTGGGCTCCCCTGCAAGGGCAGTCCCTCGCCTCGTTCATGAATGCAACGGGAGCTATTGTAGGCCCCGGCCTACCGCCGGTTGAGTGGCTGTCCCTGCCCTTTTACGATTTTACCGCGCTGATCCGGCTACCGGATGCCGTTGGTGGAGCGAGTGAGTGGTACCTCACCACAGGTGGCCGGTTCTGGCCCATCGACAAGTTCGGCGTTGTGATCGCCGCACAAAATGAAACCGCCCCCCTGCGCTTACGCCGGGATAATGTTGTTTCCTATTTCCGCTTCTGGACGGCCATGACGACCCGGCCTACCCGGACCATTGTTCTGGACATCTCCGAGCCGGAACTGGCGGCGGAGGCGGCGGATGAGACGGATCCGCTGCTGCGTGGCGTCGTGGTTGAGGGCCAAAGCCCGCAGGGTTTCCTGTTGTCAGCCACGGTGCTGCATGACGGCGAAATTCAACGACGCTTCTTCCGCGTCACCTTTCAGGGCCATGTCACGGCCCTTGACCATGTAGCGGCCGCCTTGCAGCCCCTACAGACCTTACGCAAAACAGGCTGACAATGACTGCACTTCTGGCCGAAGGCCTTGATGGAAATGATATTTCGCGCTTTGGCTACCGCTCCGAGCGATGGAACTTCGTTGAGGGTGAAGCCATGAGTGGCATCATCGCCAAGCTCAACAAGGAGCAAAACCGCTACATCATCAGCACCGTCACGTCGCGCGTAGTGTGGAAAACTTTAGTTTTCTATCCGGGTGCCACGCTGGTTCGCGTGACCGACCTCTCTTGGCGCCCGGATGGGCTGACCTTGTTTTTTTTCGGACTGCGCGGACAATATCGTCGTCTTGATGGTTCGCGTCGCTTTATCCAATACCTGAACGAAAAAGTGCCCCTTAAGCTCAACGCGGGTAATGTCGCTGATTATTTGCGCTTCTACTCCTTTTTCGTGCATAGCGGTGGCCGGCCGTTTTTACTGGCCGAAACGACCGACGATCTGGGCCTGTTCAGCGCCCCCCTAACTGATGGGCAGAAAAATAAAATTACCCAGAGCCTGAAACCCGTCACCCTTCAAGGTGAAGACCCGGAGCAGGGATTTATTGTTACGGCGACGGTTCGCTATGCCGACTCGCTGTTTGACTGCGAATTCAATGTGACGCCCGGTGGCCTCGTCAAAATGGTCAGGGATAAGCAAATCGAAGCAGATTTACCTGAATTGTCCGGCG
The DNA here is from genome assembly GCA_002343265.1 of Micavibrio sp. UBA2400. Classification (GTDB taxonomy): domain Bacteria; phylum Pseudomonadota; class Alphaproteobacteria; order UBA2400; family UBA2400; genus UBA2400. Next base: position 72,637 of record DDSC01000038.1, on the reverse strand, counting down.
AGCTCTTGGCACCGGCTTGGGGATAGGCGCTAGGTTAATAGCTTCTTAAAGTTCTCCGATAATGCTGTTACTGATCAATCAGCGGAGCATTCTGGATCGTGTCCCCACCTCTTGAAAAAGCAGCCCCCATGGATACACCCGCGCCAGTCCGTAGTCTGCTCAAGCTCTACAATCGCGCTGGAGCCCCCAGTATTGTTGACCTGGGCTTTGACGCTCAGCCGGAATCCGGAACAGAGGAAGATTTACGCGATCAAACTGCCAAAGACCTGATCGGGTTTCCCGGCGAACGCGCCCCGCATATTTCGTTCGGATTTGAGGGTGAGCGTTGGCGCATCCGTAACATTGTGTGGGTTCTCTCCCAATCGACAACGGGCCATGAGCTTCTCGATCAGACCTACCGGGCAGGCTACCGACTGGGGTTTGACCCGATGACGTGCACAAGTGAATACCTGAAATCGGCAATCAATACAGCTGACCGGGTCATTCTGCTGGATTCCCGTGCTACAAACGAGCAACTTGTTGTTGATCTGGCCCTGCAGCTTGGTTTTGCCGGGGCTTCGGTTGATGGTGCCTACTTCGATCAAAGCTTCAGCCCGCCGTCCGCTCTCATTGCCCAGCGCCTCGCGGCCGCCTATGCCCATAGTGCACAGCTGCAAATCTGCTTTGAACTCAGAGAAAATCCCTCGCTACCATCCAATTTGAACAAGGATGTGTATTGGCGGATTGTCACAAAACTCCAGCACCGCCTCGCTGGCGCTTTTGCCCAAGCGGCAGTCAATGATTTTGCCCTGACCCAAGGCAATGCCGCGGCTGTCGCTATTCGCGAGTTTTATGCGCATGTACGTCTGCGTCACGAGTATGATGTTGAAGTTATTAACTATTTCCGCAGCCTGCCCTTGGCCGTTGTCAAGGATACGAAGGCCATGACCTCTGGATTTGACGCAACCACGCAGTCACTAAAGCTCAAGCTGCCCGGGGCGGCCTATGCTCAGAACCATGACCCCCGCCTTAATCTGAATGATACGGCTACTGTTGCCGTGCTACCCGAAATCGCCCAAGCCGTAACGGCCCTACAAGCAGCCCGCAGAAATGCAGGTGTCAAAGACCGGGATTCGTGGCAGGTTAAAGAGCGACAGGATTAGGTGTCATATCAAGAGGATAAGATGAACAAGCCCCGCTATCAGCCAATCTCCCCCTTTCCCGAAACGGGATGGAACTATCTTGGTCCGCAGGATCTTTATGCCTTTCTCAGCGCGGTCAACCAGCGCCCTGACCAACTGCAGCTGAACCCGCAAGCCACCCACGTGGCATGGCGGCAAGTGCCCTTCTATGAGTCGGCTGCCATCATTCGCGCGGTCGATCAAAGCTGGCAACCGAACGGTATGGCGGTCTGGTTTATTGGCCATCAGGGCATTTTCTATCTGCTCGACGGCAACAGCGAACCGATCCACCGTGTCAATGCCATGGCCCCCATCCGTGTCAGCGACCAGAATTATATCGATTACCTTAAATTCTTCTGTACCTTTGTTTACACCGAAGGTGCCACCTTCCGGATTATCGAAAACTATCAGGATCTTGAAGTTTATGGCCCCGCGCCCCCCGGCTTTGATCATGCGGTTATGCCCTACCTTAAGCCAGTCACCATTTACCAGCGCGGGCAGGATGGCTCGATCTTTGCTGAAGCGACCTTGGTGTACCAGCACGCGCTCTATCACGTGCGCTTTCAGGTTCAGCTTGATGGTCAGGTCACCATGCTCGACGACAAGAAGATCCCGGTTGATCTGCCGCGCCCGATGGATCCCGCCGCTGCCGCAGGTGGGCAGACCGGTCAACAAGGCTGGTAATTAACCCTGATTTATTGGTTAAAACAGGGCATCAAGCTTGAAACGGCTTGGTGCCCTGTGTTATTTTGTGCGCATATTTTAATCAAGAGATTTTTGCCATGCGCTTGCTTGCCCGCTTTGTTACCCTCGCCAGTGCCGCCGCCCTGTTAGCCGGATGCGAAACCGTGCCAACCGCCCCGCAAAAGCCGCCCGAGCCGGAACTGATGGCCAAAGGGTGCTTCCTGTTTGATCCGGCCACCCGGCAGATGGCAGCCATTCCCGGCTGTTTGGACAATCAGTTGGAAGCAGCAAAACACCAACAGGTGTGTAACGCCGAGGTGGAGCGATTTAAAAGTGCCTCGTTGGTGATGGATAAAGTTATTGGCGATGGTACACAGGCCCGCACACCTGCGGCCAATCTGGCCATCGTGCTGTGGCTGCAAAACATGAACAGCCTGCGCCGCGACTGCGGACTGAACCAGCAGCAGATTAGTGATCTGGTCAAGCGACCGATCCCGGAGCGTCTCATTCAGGCCGCGGCCGATACGGCGCTCAGCATTATCTATGGCAAGTGCACCTACGACCCGATCAAAAATGAGGAAATTTGCCCGTCTTTCCGCCAGCAGCGAGCGCCATCGGCGATGGTGATCGTCCCGCAAAATGCGCCAGCACCGGTACCACAGCCCTAGAGTTGCAGTTCATTATCACCCAAGCACCATTCCGGCACGGGCAGGAATTCATCCTCTGACATTATAGCAAGCCTGCCTGATTGGATGTGGCGTCCGGATGACGTCCTCTAAAAAGATATAGGCCGCGGCCAATCAAACAAAAAAGGCCGCTGTTACCAGCGGCCTTTTGAGAAGTACGTGATACTTACTTAGGCCCGGAGGCTGCAGGATTTACACACCCTGGCTTGCACATTTCTTTTCCACTCAATGCATTACTAATCGCCGGATTCAGCTTGGGAGCGGCTGGCTTGGGAGCGGCTGGCTTGCGTGCTGGCGGTGCTGCGTTATCCACTTTTGGCGACGGCGACGTCACATTAACGATCGGCCGGGTCAGCTCAAGCAGCTTTCTCATATCCGAGTTATCGGCAGCGGCGGCCTTGGCTGCCGCACCAAAATAATGCTGCAAAGCCAAAGCTTGGCCGACCTCATGGCCAGTACGGAAAGCCTGCGCGGCAACATTACCACGTGATTCCTCTTCTTGGCGCTTTTCCGCACCTGCGGCCTGAATCTCAGCAATTCTCTTTTCATGGGCTTGAAGCTGATTCACGCACCACTCAACTGGGTTGATTTTGTAGATTGAGCTGTCTTTCAGGTTAACACCAAAGCTGGTTTCCTTATGGCCCAGACCAACAACAATCTGACCACCAGTCTTGGAATCTACCTGCTGGCAGAGCTGTACATAAGCCGGATTTGTAACAATGTCAGATGAGGTGGTCCCCACATTAACGGGAATAACCGAGCCCTTCGACGTAATGGTAACCGGTGAACCTGTGGAACTTGCACCAGACACACCGCCGCCAGCCTGATTCGTCACCTGCTGACGCTGGTTATTATCATTGCGTTGTTGCTGGTCATTGCGCTGCTGCTGATCATTGCGTTGTTGCTGGTCATTACGCTGCTCCTGATCTCCTGTGCGAAGGTCGGGGTTCACCGTAATAGGAGCAGTAAGCGTAGCAGTGCCTGTACCAGCCGCGTTAACGGCTCCCGTTGCCGCTGTAGCACCCGCGACAGGGTTAGCCGTAACAGGACCCGTTGCCGCTGTTGCAGCAGCACTACCTGCTGCTGGGTTTGTTGGCGTAGTCGGCGGGCAAGCGTTGCCACCGGTACAAGTCGCGAAAGCCTGACTGGCGGCCATAAGGGCCAGAGCAGAAACGGCTGAGTTAATAAGCTTGGACATAGTTTAAAAAACCTCCTGAGGTGAGTGATGGGCAGAGTTGTAGCGAACTGCCCTACCCAATTTCAATGAAATTCCGACAGGCGCTAGTGTGAAATAGATAGAATACCGATCAAAGTTAACTTAATTAACCTTAATTTTGCAGCGGCAAAGGAAGACTGGTGACTGTGGTGGAGCCAGCCGCGCTCGCGCGGCAATATATGAATCTGTTAGAAGGAGGCTGGTGACTGCGGTGGGGATCGAACCCACGACCTGCGGATTAAAAGTCCGATGCTCTACCGGCTGAGCTACGCAGTCAAACCAACGTGGGCCGCAAAATAGTGATTTTACCGGCAAAGGTCAACCGCGAACACGATAAAGCCTGAAATCCTGTCCGGGAGGCAATTCTAGCGGCTCAAGCCAGCTTGGCCCCTGCCCGCTGCCCAGCGCCTTTTGCCGCTCCAGCCCGACTTTTTCCGGCCCGACCGGACAGGCCAAGACATAAGAAATACCACGCGCTGTGAGGATCTCCCGCGCCCGGGAGTCGGGCGCATCACCAAAGAAATCAAGCGTATCGAGGATGCCCGCGGTATTGCGATGATATGGCCCGCCTACCACCACGTGCCCGGTCTGATACGCCAGCTGAGGCCCATAGTTGAGCGGAGCGAGAACAATGCCCTGAGGTAATGCCGCCAACTCGGCCTTGATGGTGCCAAGGTCACAGGTGGGGCGCACCGAGTCATCAGGCGGGATCAGCAGCACCGCCCCAAAGCCAAGAAACAGCGGCGCCAGCAGAGCCAGCGCGCTCGCATGCAGCCTGAGTTCATGCGCGGCATACACCAGCAATATGGCAGCTAAGGGCGCGGCCACTTGCGCAAAGCGGGCGTGTAATAACGCCATGAGTGTGAAGGCCACCGTCAAAGCAAGTGTCGGTAGCCAGATTTGCAATGAAGGCGGGCGGCGCAATATCCATAGCGGCATGGCGATGAGTGGTTGCGCCAGCCAGAGTAGCAACAGCCCCGTACTCTCGGTATCCGATGGCCAGAGCGGACGCATCTCGCGGATCTTGAGAAAAAATTCCGTATATACCCGAGGTTCGATTTGCCCGGCGGGACCCAGAAAAAGCTCAGGCGTAAAAAAGGAGAGCGCAGTCAGGGCCAAAGCGCCCCCCCCCGCCGCAGTAAAATAGCGTTTTGTCCGGCCGCCGTGCCGGGCAATGGCGGCCATCAGCCCCCAGCATCCGGCGATAACGGCCGCCGCGAGGGCATGCAACAGCGAGATTTTATCGAGTTCGCGAAGGGTGGGCCATAGCGGCCCGCGCTCGACGAGTAGACCCACGGCAACCATGACAAAAAAACCAAGTGCCAGGCACTCGCCTAGCTCCAGCGCCCTCTCCTCACCACGCCAGAGCCAGACGAGGCCGATCACGCCCAGCAGTATGGCAAAGGCAAACTGCGCCTCAACCGTAACCCACAGCCCGAAGCCAAGCCACAAACCCGCATAGAGCCCCAAGCGCGAGGGTGAATCTCCGTTGCTTAGGCCGCGCGTGACCCAGCCTAGCGCCATAACCAGAGACAGAAACAACAGGGTTTGCTGATCGGGCTTACCCGCAAGATTATAGGCCAGCATAATGGGCGTAACAGCGGCCAGCAACGCCACCATAGGCCGGGCTGACACAGGTAGGAGCGGCGCTGCCGCCCAAGCCAGCGCCAGCGCGACCAAAATATGCAGGATTAGTGGGAGAAGTGCGCCGCTCCAGTAAATGGCCTCCCGCCAGCTATAGCCAAGCTCAGTCACCAGCGGTAAAGCGCCCGCGAGGATGAGCATATCAAGGGGGCGTGTCCAATTCAGCGTATCGCCAAAGGGCGCATTGAACTGCGACAGGCGACTATCAAACCATGCGCCATCCTCTACTAGTACTTCAACGCGCAGTAGGCGGGTATAGCTGTCGGTATCGCCTAACTCACCTTTTAGAATAGGCGACAGCCCCCCAAACACCAACGCCGTGTGAATGGCAACAAGGAGAAGAACAACGAGAAGATAAGGCGCAGCACGCGTCACGGCGGGTCAGTGCCCGCAAGGCGTGGCTCAATATTCGGCTCCACCCCGGCCGCGATCTTGCCTTTAAGCTGCGACAACACTTCGGCCGAGACAAATGGCGTTACGTCACCACCCAAACGGCAAATTTCCTTAACAAAACGGGAGCTGACAAACTGGTGTTTGTCCGAGGCCATTAAAAATACGGTTTCAATCGCACTGTTGAGATTGCGGTTCATCCCCGCCATCTGGAATTCATACTCAAAGTCGCTGACCGCGCGCAAACCGCGCAAGATGACACTGGCATTGTGCTTACGGGCAAATTCAATCAGCAGATCAGCAAACGGCACCACCTGGACCCGCTCGGCCAGTTTGAGCGTTGGCTCCTCACGGTCAATGCGGATAATCTCGGCCTGCACCATGGCGACCCGCTCAGCCGGGCTGAACATCGGCCCCTTACCCGCGTTGGTGGCCACGCCCACCACCAGCCGATCAACCAGCCGTGCCGAACGGATGACTAAATCCATATGTCCTTTGGTTGGCGGGTCGAATGTGCCGGGATAGATGCCGATGCGCATCAACGAATCTCCCTAATTTTCAATGTCGTCCTGGGTCACGTCCCCATCGGTTATCGCCGCTACACTCACCACTTCCTCCCCGTCACCAACGCGGAAGATGGTGACACCGAGCGAGCTGCGCGAGCAGATGCGGATATCGGTCACCGCACAGCGGATCACCTGACCGCCGCTGGTCACCAGCATGATCTGGTGCGCATCAGTTACCGGCAGAGTAGCCACGACAGTGCCATTACGCTTGCTGTCCTTGTTATTCACAATGCCCTGACCACCGCGCCCGGTAATACGGTAGTCGTAGGCCGAGCTGCGCTTGCCAAAGCCCTTGCTGGTCACGGTCAGAATAAGTTGCTCACGTGCGGCCAGTTCAGCATAACGATCTTCGCTAAGCGTGATCGCTGCTGTGGCCTCATCATCGCTGGCCACGTCCTCGGCTTCATCACCAGCGCGGCGCTCGGCGCTGGCACGCTTGAGGTACGCACTGCGTTCTTCCGCGTCGGCATCAACATGATCAACAATCGAGAGGGACACCACCTCATCATTGGCGCCCAGTTTGATGCCGCGCACACCAGTCGAATTACGCGAGGCGAACACACGGACATCGCTCACGGCAAACCGGATGGCTTTGCCATCACGCGCAGCCAGCATCACGTCCTGGTCCTCACGGCAGACGGCCACACCAATCAGGCGCTCGCCCTCCTCGTCCAGCTTCATGGCGATCTTGCCATTGGCCCGGACATCGACAAAGTCGGACAGCAGGTTGCGACGAACGTTGCCCGTTGAGGTGGCAAACATCAGGTGCAGCTTGTCCCAGCTGTTTTCATCCTCGGGTAGCGCCAAGACGGTGGATATCGTCTCACCCTCCTGCAACGGAAAGATATTCACTAGCGCTTTGCCGCGCCCCTGCGGGGTACCCAGTGGGAGCTTCCAGACCTTGAGCTTGTAGGCGATGCCGCGCGTGGAGAAGAACAGGATAGGCGTATGGGTATTGGCTACGAACATATCGTGGATGGCATCCTCATCCTTCATCGCCATACCGGTCCGGCCTTTGCCACCGCGGCGCTGTGCACGATAGGTTGCCAGTGGCGTACGCTTGACATAGCCGCTGCTGGTGACCGTCACCACCATGTCTTCACGGGCGATCAACTCCTCGATATCTTCTTCGAATTCACTCTCAACCAGCTCGGTACGGCGAGGTGTGCCAAACTTTTCGCGTACTTCAATCAGCTCGGCCCGCATGATTTCCAGAAGTTTCTCGCGAGAGTTGAGAATGGCGATATACTCCTCAATGTTCAGCGCGATCTCTTTAAGGTCATCCACGATCTTGTGGCGTTCAAGCCCAGTCAGGCGATGCAAGCGCAGATCGAGAATGGCCTTAGCTTGGGCTTCGGTCAGGTAATAGTTGCCGTTGGCGTCGATCTTACTATCCGGCTCGTTTATCAGCTCAATGATCGGACGAATATCACTTGCTGGCCATGCCGTCGCGAGGAGCTGCTCACGTGCGGTGCCGGGGTCCGGCGCTTTACGGATCAGCTCAATAACGGGATCAAGATTAGCAACAGCCACAGCCAAGCCGATCAAGATATGTGCACGCTCACGGGCGCGCGCGAGATCATAAATGGTGCGCTTGGTAATAACCTCTTCGCGGAACTCGACAAACGCCGCGATCATATCCCGCAAAGTCATGGTTTGCGGCTTGCCGTGGTTGAGCGCCAGCATGTTGATGCCAAAACTACTTTGCAACGGCGTGTGCTTGTATAGCTGGTTCAGAACAACGTCGGTTACCGCGTCACGTTTGCACTCTACAACAATACGCATACCATCACGGTCGGATTCATCGCGCAGATCGGCAATCCCTTCGATGGTCTTGTCGTGCACCAGCTCAGCCATACGCTCAATCAGGCGCTGCTTGTTCACCTGATACGGAATCTCGGTGATGATGATGGCATCACGCCCACGACTTTCCTCGGTGTGTGTGCGGCCACGCATCATGACGCTACCACGCCCGGTGTGATAGGCCTGACGGATGCCGCCTTTACCGAGGATCAGGCCGGCGGTCGGGAAGTCTGGTCCCGGCACAAATTCCATCAGGTGATCGATGCCGATGTCGGGGTTATCAATATAGGCAAGGCAAGCCTGAACCACCTCATGCAAATTATGCGGCGGGATATTGGTGGCCATACCCACAGCAATACCGCCCGCACCATTAACCAGTAGATTGGGAATACGCGCCGGCAGCACGGTCGGCTCTTGTTCCTGCCCGTCATAGTTGGGTTGGAACAGCACGGTTTCTTTATCAATATCCTCCAGCAGCGCTTCCGCCGCCTTGGTCAGGCGGGATTCGGTATAGCGCATGGCGGCAGGAGGGTCGCCATCAATGCTACCAAAGTTACCCTGCCCATCGATGAGGGTGAGGCGCATGGAGAAATCCTGCGCCATACGCACCATGGCTTCATAAGCCGCCGCGTCACCATGCGGATGAAATTTACCGAGCACTTCACCGACGATACGGGCGGATTTACGGGTGGGCTTGTCGCTAGTATAGCCACCTTCTTTCATGGCGAACAGGATACGGCGATGCACCGGCTTGAGGCCATCACGCGCATCGGGCAGTGCGCGCGACACAATCACGCTCATGGCGTAATCGAGGTAGGAACGGCGCATTTCCTCTTCGATTGTCACCTGCGGAGACAGGGCGGGAGGCAGCGGAGTAGCGGTGTCAGACATGCGAATCAAATCCTTAGAAAAACGAGATCTTTTCTAGCATTTGGCAAGTGATTCGTATAGGGAAAAGAACCGTATTCAGATGTCGTTTTAGATAGTGATAACAATGATTTACATAGCTCCGTCCTAGCATGGGATTGTCACTTTTACTTGACTTTATGGAGTGCTCATTTTTGCTTCGCGCTATCACCAGACGACTCTTTCTAACGCAGCCCATAGCGCTCAGGAACAAAACCGAAATAGTTGAAGGGACAAAATCAGTCTGTTTACCGTAGTTTAGCGCGAATTTCTGATATCTTCTATTTACTTGCGCTGCACTGCATTAACGATTGTTGTATACTTCAAATGAAATAATCTGTAATAATGAATACGTGAGATAAGACGATGCAATGTAATGATTATTTATAATGTATTAAGAACATGATTTATGGCCCACTTGTACGACAATCAGGGCCTAAACAATGGAGGCGTAGAATGAACAGGATGTTCAATCGCATTGCCCACCTTAGCCAAGTAGGCATACTAAGCTTGACCCTTTGCACGGTTAGTGGCTGCGCGGCATCGGAGTCTATACAGACGAAAACAGCCTTCCTCTGGGGACCGGTTGAACAGAATCTTGGCGAAACAGCGATCCCAACACCGAATTTCACACCAGAGTCCAAAGCCGCCAAACTTCGCGAAGAATTACTAGCGCCCGTCAATCGGTATGCCCCAAGCGACAAAGACTGGCGCTTCGTGCGCGGTACCGATAAGGGTCCAACAATTTTTGGAATGCGTCTAAGCTTTGACTTGCACAGCAGCAAGAGCCAAGTGCGCGTCGGTGCGGTCCGCCGCGGCAGTAACCGCACCTACGGCCCGCAAATCGTTATGACTTTTGACCGCGACCGCTAAAGACGGCCTAGGCTAACTAGAACGGAATATCATCGTCCAGAGTAGAGCTCTTGCCACCGGCGCCCGCTAAAGCCGGACGGCTGGCCGCCATATCCTCCATCGGCACGGCTGACTCGCCACCCCCACGACCATCCAGCAGAACAAGCTCGCCACCAAAATTGCGCAGAGCGATCTCGGTAGTGTATTTCTCCGCGCCATCCTTGTCTGTGTACTTACGGGTTTCCAGCTTGCCCTCAATATAGACGCGAGACCCTTTATTCAGGAAACGCTCGGCCACACTGACCAGATTTTGATTATAGATGCAGACGCGGTGCCACTCGGTCTTATCCTTGCGCTCACCAGTGGCCTTATCTTTCCAGCTTTCGGTGGTCGCGATTGAAAGGTTACACACCTTGTCACCACTTTGAAAACTGCGCACTTCCGGATCGCGCCCGAGATTGCCCACGAGAATAACCTTATTCACACTGCCAGCCATAGTCTCTCACCTGTTGGGGGTTGCACAGGAGCACTTTAGCCGAAATCGGGCAGCTGTCGTGGAAAAAATTTGCGCCCGTATTTATTGGACTTTATCAGCGTTACCTGGCTTATAGCCCAGTTCTTGGGCAAAATTCTCGTACATTTTGTCTTGGTCCGAGTTTTCATAACGCTGGTACACTGGGACGGCTTTATCATCCGAGACGCGAAATGCTTTTAGCAACTGAGCCTGCAACAAACTCTGTGGGAAAGGCGCTGGATTCTGAAAATCGTAAGATAATGAAACGCTGAGGTTACCATTACTCACTACGGGTGTAGCCTGCCCTCCAGCCTGATTGATCGTGAAGATACCGACACCCAGCAGGAGGCCTTTGCGAACATCCTTGTCATTGCAGACGGATGTAATGGCACCGACAATTGCATCAGCGCCATTGTTCTTGAGGTTGGCAAAGGCGGTCAGGTTGTAAGGCATATCAAATGGGATCAACACATTAAAATAATCCAGTTTGCAAGCCTTACGAACCCGATCCGAAATACTCTTTTGGAGTTCACGCCGCGGTCGCAGAGATTGTAATAGGGCATACGGCCCCTCACCTGAAGCAGCCGGGTTACGCGCCACGAGTTCATCGTAGGCTTGACGCGTCCGGGCAACATCCTCGGGAGTCATACCGGGGACAACGGGGTCAGTTGACAAAATCGCTGGCGCACGGCTTTCGCTATTGGTTGCGATATTCGGTGCAACAGATGGGCGTGCGCTTACAATCGGTTTGGCGGCAACCGCAGGGGCAGTTGGCGTTACCGAAATGACATCTGGCGCTGCGGGGCTCGGTTCAGTTGGCGCGGTAACACCCCCGGATTTTTGCTCGTAAGGAATAGACACGGTCTGAGCCACGCTCTCTGAGGCCGCAGTAACGACCGCCAGACCAACAACTGCAAAAAACAGTGTGCGTAAAGCAAAAACAGTATGTGTCATGACCGGCACTCCCGCAAACGACAGCTCGGATTTTAGTCCGACTACACTGCAGTGATTATAGCATCAGAAATGGTATCTTTCCAGTTTAATGATGAATTCAAGACATCTGTTTTTGACTCGACTTTAAGTCAAAAACGCAGCATATCCTGTTACTCTTTCGACCTTAAATGCATGGGATTTTAGACAATGTCGAACAAAGCTATATCAATACGGGGCGCCCGTGAGCACAATCTCAAGAACATCAGCGTTGATCTGCCACGTGATCAACTGGTGGTGATCACCGGCCTGTCAGGATCAGGTAAATCATCCCTCGCCTTTGATACGATCTATGCAGAAGGCCAGCGTCGCTATGTCGAGAGCCTGTCGGCCTATGCCCGTCAGTTCCTGGAGATGCAGCAAAAGCCGGACGTCGACACCATCGAAGGTCTCTCGCCCGCTATTTCAATCGAGCAGAAAACCACCAGCCGCAATCCACGCTCGACAGTTGGCACCGTGACCGAGATTTACGACTATCTGCGTCTGCTCTATGCCCGCATCGGCAAGCCCTACTCGCCAGCGACCGGGCTACCCATTGAGGCCCAAACGCCTAGCCAGATGGTTGATCGTATCAAAGCCCTTGGGGACGGAGCCAAGCTGTATATTCTCGCTCCCATTGTTCGTGGCCGTAAGGGAGAATACCGCAAGGAGTTGCTGGATCTACGCGCCAAAGGCTATCAGCGGGTAAAAGTTGATGGAACGTTTTACGAAATCGACGAAGTCCCCAAACTCGACAAGATGAAGAAACACGAGATTGAAGTTGTGGTTGATCGCTTGGTTTTGAAAGATGATCTGGGCAACCGCCTAGCCGATAGTGTTGAGAACGCCCTTAAACTCACCGAAGGGCTGATTATCGTCGAAAAAGCCGAGAGTGGAGATCGGTTGACACTCTCGAGCAAATTTGCCTGCCCGGTCAGCGGCTTTACGATTGAGGAAATTGAACCTCGCCTCTTCTCCTTTAACAGCCCGCACGGCGCTTGCCCGATCTGCGACGGTCTTGGGTTTAAGCAGGTTTTCGACGCTGAGCTGGTGGTTCCGGTAGACACGCTCAGCTTGCATGAGGGAGCGATTGCGCCGTGGGCTGGTACCAAGAGCATGCATGCTTTGCAGATTCTGGAAAACCTCTGCCGCCAGTTCAAGGCGAGCACACACACGCCATGGCGCGAACTGCCTGAACAACTGCAAAAAATGATCCTGTGGGGCACCGGCAGCAAGGATGTGACCCTCAAATTTGAAGACAGCCATCGCACCTATGAAAGCCGTCGCCCGTTTGAAGGCGTGATTCCCAACCTCGAGCGTCGCTACAAAGAAACGGACAGCAACATGATCCGCGAGGATCTGGCGCGGTTTATGGCCGAGCACCCGTGTGATGAGTGTGGCGGTGCCCGCCTGAAACCGGAAGCTCTGGCCATCAAGGTCGGTGGGAAAAATATCGCGGAGGTGTCTTCGCTCTCCATTCTTGCTGCAGGAGACTGGTTTACCAGCCTACCCAAAAAACTAGGCAAAAAAGATAATGATATTGCTGCGCGTATTCTTAAAGAAATCAATGAGCGTCTCGGCTTCCTCAATAACGTTGGTTTGTCGTACCTCGCCCTAAACCGCAATTCCGGCACCTTATCGGGTGGTGAGAGCCAGCGTATTCGACTAGCCTCACAGATTGGCTCCGGCCTGACCGGCGTGTTGTATGTCTTGGATGAGCCGTCCATTGGTCTGCATCAGCGCGATAATGATCGCTTGTTGGCAACACTGGAGCGTCTGCGCGACATCGGCAATACCGTGATTGTGGTTGAACACGATGAAGACGCGATCCGCACCGCTGACTATGTGGTGGATATGGGCCCCGGTGCCGGTATTCACGGTGGAAAAATTATTGCCGAAGGCACACCGGACGAGATCATGAAGAACCCGGCATCTCTGACCGGTCAGTATCTCTCTGGCAAGCGCAGTATTCCCTTACCGAAAAAGCGCCGCGAGACCAAGAACGCCAAGCAGATCACTATCAAGAACGCCCGCTCGCATAACCTTAAAGGCGTGACGGCCAAGATACCGGTCGGTGCCCTCACCTGTGTGACGGGTGTCTCGGGTGGTGGTAAATCTACCCTTGTTATCGACACCCTCTACAAGGCCCTTGCTCGTAAGCTGAACGGAGCACGTGAACATGCCGGGCTACATGATGAAATTCTGGGTCTCGAGCATCTCGACAAGGTGATTGATATCGATCAGTCACCGATTGGTCGTACCCCGCGCAGTAATCCGGCGACATATACGGGCGCATTCACTCCCATCCGCGACTGGTACGCCGGACTACCCGAGTCAAAGGCCCGCGGCTATGATGTCGGCCGCTTCAGTTTTAACGTCAAGGGCGGTCGCTGTGAGGCTTGCCAGGGCGATGGCACTATCAAAATAGAAATGCACTTCCTGCCGGATGTGTATGTAACCTGTGAGGAATGCCACGGTAAGCGCTACAACCGCGAGACGTTGGAAATTCAGTACAAAGGCAAGAGCATTGCCGATGTGCTGGAAATGACTGTGGAAGAAGGTGCTGCCTTCTTCAAGGCACAGCCCCTCATTCATGAGAAGCTGGAAACCCTGCGCCGGGTTGGCCTTGGCTATATTCATATCGGTCAGCAAGCAACGACCCTCTCCGGCGGCGAGGCCCAGCGTATCAAGCTGGCCAAGGAATTGAGCAAACGCGCCACCGGCCGTACGCTGTATATCCTTGATGAGCCAACCACCGGCCTGCACTTCGAAGATGTCCGCAAGTTGCTCGAGGTTTTGCATGAGCTAGTTGAGAATGGCAACACGATGGTGGTGATTGAACATAACCTTGAGGTTATCAAAACCGCTGACTGGATCATTGATCTCGGCCCTGAAGGTGGTGATGGCGGTGGCGAACTGGTCGGCCAAGGCACCCCGGAGGCTATTTGTGAGATCAAGCGCAGTTATACCGGGCAATATCTGGCCCCGCTGCTGGGCATTAATAAAGCCGTTAAGACTTCTGCCCGCAAAAAAGCTTGATCTTAGTTTGTCCCCGAGCCTAATCTGCAGCAGTTTTTATGGCGAAGGAGATTTTTATGGGTTTGCTTGCAGTTCTGCGTTACCCGATTGAGGGTTACCTTGAGCCCAAAGAAGTGGAACGCATCTACCGTGAGAATGTGCGTCGGTACGGCAAGAAGCCAGCGCAATGGCATCTTACTCTTCAGCGCCAACAGGCTCAGAGAAGTGCCTGCGCATTTGGCACTACCTCATGCCTTGTGACATTTGCTGCACTTGCAACTCCCTATGGGCCAATTCTGGCACCGCTCGCTGCTTTCACTGGCTTGCTAGCGCGAGATCAGGCTCGCTATAGCCAACACATGTCGAGAATGCTTCAAATGGCACAAGCCGGCAGCAATCCTGCCCCCTTCGACCCGACAATTAGAAATGGATTTTATCCACCTGCCGCCTTACCGCCAGCCCCACGCCCAACTAGATCTCTATAAACGTACAGATTTATTATCAATGATTTATCGTCATTTTAGCGCACATTGCACAATGCAATGCAGCGACGATTTTGCCTGAAGTGGCTGTCCGGAGCTGATATGATGAAGCGATAAATATAACGAACAGGGTCAAGCCAGACTGGGGGCCTTATGACTAAAATACCGATCGCTGATATCAAAGCCATGCCCGAATATCAGGAGCTTCTGCGCCGTCGTCGCCGTGTTGGCTGGCTGCTTACAGCCATAATTCTGACGGCCTATTTTAGCTTTATCCTGATGGTTGGATACACCCCCCACCTTCTTGCCATCCGCCTTGGCGATGGCATCACCAGTGTTGGCATACTAGCCGGGCTAGGCCTGATCCTGCTGACGATCGGCATGACGGCCTATTATGTCTGGTATGCGAACCGATATCTGGAAGATCTCGTAGCCACTATCCATGACCGGGGGCTTTGATCATGAGCACATTTTTTACCCAACTTAATCTAACGGCTGCGTTGATATTTATTGGCTTTGTTCTCGTAACCCTGATGATTACCCGCTGGGCGGCCAAGCGCACACGCACTACACGTGATTTCTACTCTGCCGGCGGTCAAATCACAGGATTTCAAAATGGTCTAGCCATCGCTGGCGATTACATGTCGGCGGCTTCCTTTCTCGGCATTTCCGGCATGGTGTTTTTATCCGGCTTTGATGGCTTGCTTTATTCCATCGGTTTTCTGGTTGGTTGGCCCATTATCCTCTTGCTGATTGCAGAACCGTTACGAAATCTAGGGCGTTACAATTTCTCGGATGTTGTCAGCTTCCGTTTTCAGCAAAAACCAATCCGTGTTCTGGCTGCCTGTGGGTCCCTCGCGACCGTTCTCCTGTACCTGATTGCACAAATGGTTGGGGCGGGTAAACTGATCGAGGTTCTGTTCCACCTCCCCTACACGAGCGCTATTGCAATCGTTGGTGTTTTGATGATTTCGTATGTCATGTTCGGCGGCATGTTGGCCACAACATGGGTGCAGATCATCAAAGCCGTCCTTCTGCTGGCGGGGGCCACAATTATTGCCCTCTCCGTATTGGCTAGCTTCAACTTTGACATGACAGCCTTATTTGCCCAGGCTACGGCTACACACCCTAAAGGCAGCACCATCATGGAGCCGGGCGGCATGGTTAAAGACCCGATCTCCGCCGTCTCTCTTGGACTTGCGCTTATGTTTGGTACAGCGGGTTTGCCTCATATCCTGATGCGCTTCTTTACCGTGAAAGACGCCAAACAGGCCAACCGCTCGGTTCTTTATGCAACCGGGTTTATTGGCTACTTCTATATTCTTACCTTTATCATCGGCTTTGGCGCCATCATATTCCTCACGGGTTCACCCGCGTACACTGACGAAAAAGGTGCCCTGCTTGGCGGTAGTAATATGGCCGCGATTCAACTGGCGCATGCGCTCGGCGGCGATGTGCTCATGGGCTTTATTTCGGCTGTGGCCTTTGCCACAATCCTGGCTGTGGTCTCCGGCCTAACCTTGGCCGGAGCATCAGCGATCTCACATGATCTCTACGCACGCGTGTTCCGCCACGGACAAGCCAGTGAGGCAGAAGAAATCCGTGTCAGCAAGGGGGCGACTGTGCTCCTTGGTATCCTCGCCATGCTGCTCGGTATTGCATTCGAACACCAGAATGTAGCTTTTATGGTAGGCTTGGCCTTTGCTATTGCCGCGAGCGCCAACTTCCCAGTCTTGCTCCTGTCCATGTATTGGAAAAAAATGACAACGCGCGGGGCGGTTATTGGCGGGACCTTGGGCCTACTCTCGACAATCATTCTGATGGTCTTGAGTAAAACCATATGGGTGAATGTACTTGGTTTTGATCAGGCCCTATTCCCATATGAGTATCCGGCGCTGTTCTCCATGCCGCTTGCCTTTTTCGGCATCTGGTTCTTTTCACGAACAGACAACAGTGCCTCAGCTAAACAGGAACGCGAAGCGTTTGATGCCCAGTACATTCGTGCACAAACAGGCTTGGGCGCCGAAAAGCCTGTGAGCCATTAGGCAGGAAAATTTCTTAATAATTGGCTAGTTTTTGTTAACCATTAGGCTGTACTCTAGAGCGTCGGAGTATCGCCATGCGTTATGTCAGTGCTGTTACAGATGATGTTGTTCGCGCCGAACTTATGGGCGACCTGTCAGGCTTGACCATAGGTTCGGCATTCCTTCTGCCCAGCTCGCAACTGGTCAATCGCGTGCTCAAAATGTGCGATGAAGCAGCGAAAAAAGCCTATGACGAGAACGTTGAAAAAAAACGTCCGGCTGAGGTGGAGTGTATTACGATCGATGCGGGCACCCCGATTGGGTTTGATTGCCTGCTTCCTGTCTCCGAGCTGCCTGAAAAATCGGTCGTTGTTCCTGTCTATCGCTATTTTGACAGCCCCCGCGAAACCATTGTTTCAGCCGCCATTGTTGCGCCAAGCCAGCTTAAAAAGACTCGGGATATCACTTTTTTCTGTGGCCCGGATCGCCGCCAGAGCGGCGACTACCGGATTTTCTCTATTCACCCCGGCCCTAAGCGTCAGGTTTTTCCGAGCCGTTATCAACCCGAGGCTCAGCGCATGGCCAACCGCGATTACTGGGACCGTCACGTCTTTTTAGCGACACCCAACCAGATCATTGCCGCCAAACGCATGATGCGGGAAAATTTCAATAGCCTTGAGCCTGAAGCGCAGGACCGGGTCTTTCATATGACCCGCCAGATGGAAGCCGCGCTACATAGTTGGTATGGTACCTTCGATCAGCTTGCGGCTGAACGAGACATGGGAAGTCTGATGGCTGGTACACAGGCGATCGGGGAGTTCGCCCTCGCCCCTACCGGGGTGGTTTATTATTATCTCCACGCACAAGGGAGCCCACCTCCTGACCTGACGCAGCCTGATCAGGTCGAGAATCTTCTGCATAACCGCTCACGTCCTGCCATTATCCGCCCGGATGGGGGTGAGGAATACTTTGTCAACGGCAAACGTCACCGCGAGGGTGCCCCCGCCGTTGCCTGCCCAACCCCAGAGGGAGGCTGGCTGGAAGTGTGGTATGAAAATGGCGTCATTAGCCGCCAGCCTGATGAGGGGCCGGCCAAAATCGTCTATGATGCCAAAGGCGAAATCATTGAAGAGGTCTCCATCTTCAAGGGGGCCGAGGTCGAAGCCACAACTCTGGGTGATGCGGCAGAACCCATTAAAGCCATGCAGAATCAGATGACATTGCTCGCTGAGGACTTTAAATGGTATGAGCAGGCTCAGGACTTCTCCCTGCTTCGTATTCAGGTAGAGTCTGCCGTTAACCGTTCCAAGCAGCCGGTTGATAAGATCATCCGTCAGATGCAGCCCAAAGACGAACAGGTCGGCTTGCGCTGGGACTTTGATCACACTCTGGAACAGGACCCCAAATTACGCGAAGCTTTCGAGCGAATGAAGGCAAATGCCGACCGCCTGTGTACCTTACTGATTGAGGCCTCCCAGGCGATGCGCTTCGTACGCGGTGACGAAAACATCATTAACGGCATCTGGGGCAAAATCATACGTGACACCGAGCGCCTGATCGCGCGTGGCAAAGCCATCCCGGCTATCGAACCCGGGAAAACCATCGCCGATGAGCTTATGATCGCCAAAGACGAGACCAAGAAATACTTCCAGTCTGCTTCAGAACTCAGCAAAATGTTTAGCGCCACCGGGCGTTAATATTGTTGCTTCTGCCTATAAAAATGGCGTATTGATAGCGCCATGACACACTCCCCTGTTCATGTTGTTGGTGCGGGTATGGCCGGATCGGAGGCTGCGTGGCAACTCGCGCAAGCCGGGATCCCGGTCCTTCTGCATGAAATGCGCCCTTTGCGGATGACCGAAGCTCACCAAAGCGGAAACTGCGCTGAGCTTGTCTGCTCCAATTCATTCCGCTCGGATGATGCGGACTATAACGCTGTCGGTCTGCTCCATGAGGAAATGCGCCGCTGCAACTCGATTATCATGACCATCGCGGATCGTCATAAAGTCCCCGCTGGCGGTGCACTCGCGGTGGATCGAGATGGATTCAGTCAAGCGGTAACGGCAGCCTTGCGGGCCCACCCCCTGATTACCTTTGCACCGCTTGAATTGAAGATCCTCCCGCCACCGGCGTGGGAAAACTGTATCCTGGCTACCGGCCCACTGACGACCCCTGAGCTTGCGGAAGATATTCGTAAGGCCAGCGCTGAAGATTCACTGGCTTTCTTTGATGCGATCGCACCAATTGTCCACTTCGACAGCATTGACCTTTCCAAAGCTTGGTTTCAGTCGCGTTATGACAAGGAAGGCCCTGGTGGCACCGGTAAAGACTATATCAACTGTGCCATGGACAAAGAGCAGTATCTTGCCTTCATTGACGCCCTCTGCACCGGCGAAAAAACGGAGTTCAAGGAATGGGAAAAGAGCACGCCCTATTTTGAGGGCTGCTTGCCTATTGAAGTCATGGCAGAGCGCGGCCCGGATACGCTGCGCTATGGGCCAATGAAGCCAGTCGGTTTAACCAATCCGCATTCGGACAAGCGCCCATATGCCGTGGTTCAGCTGCGGCAAGACAATGCCCTTGGCACCCTCTATAATATCGTTGGTTTTCAGACAAAACTGAAGTATGGCGAGCAGCAGCGCATTTTTCGCATGATCCCCGGCTTGGAGCAGGCCGAATTTGCCCGTCTGGGTGGCATTCACCGCAATACTTTCCTTAATAGCCCCAAACTGCTGGATCCAACTCTGCGTTTTAAGGCTATGCCGCATATACGCTTTGCGGGGCAGATTACCGGGTGTGAGGGCTATGTTGAGTCAGCCGCGATCGGATTGCTTGCGGGCCGTTTTGCCGCTGGATATGAGCAAATTCCGCCGCTGACAACTGCCTTTGGTGCGTTGCTCAATCACATTACAACGGGCGCGAATGCCGAGACGTTCCAGCCCATGAACATAAATTTCGGCCTATTTCCGCCCTTGACCGATGTCCCGCCTCGCCTCGGTGCACGAGAGCGCAAGAAACTCTATAGTCAACGCGCTCTTGCAGACTTACAGAACTGGTGCCAGCTTGCGCAAGCCGCCTAAGAGGCGGTGTTAATGGCCCTCATGATGAGGGTCGGAGCTACCCTCGGTCGCATCTCCGGTAACCTCAAGCGGTGACGGTCCACGCACCTCGACCATGGCCCGGATCGGACCGCTATTCTTGAATGTCAGGGTCACCGGGAACATAGTGCCGCGCCGCAGGTTACGCTTAAGGCCAATCAGCATGACATGGCGGCCATTGGGCTCGAACACCAGTTTAGCGTTTGCGCTCACCAGAAGTCCTTCAATTTCCCGCATACGCGCGACGCCGTTATCATCAATAATCGTGTCATGCACCTGAACGGTCTTGGCCCAAGGCGTTGAAACTGAAATCAAGCGATCGTCCCGTTTATTGGCACCACGCAGGGTAAAATAAACCGCTGTTGTCGCTCCAATAGCCGCTGGGCGCGCCCAAGCCGCGCTAACCATCGGTCGCATGGCCTCGGTCAATTGGCGCTCTAACAAGGCATCAGGCAAAGGCTCCCGCGGCAATGCATACGGGGACTGCCCGGCCTGGCCGCTCGTAACCGGATCTGGATTTTGAGATGTATAGTAGGGTGGGTCGGCCGAAGAGACAGGAATAACAAGTGGCTGCGCCCGCGTAAAAAAGCCCTCAGGAGACACAGCCGCGTTGGCTGAAGTCGTTCCAGCCACAAAAACACAAAGGAGAACGATAAGGAAACGCATAGACACCTCAAATCAGACTGACCTGAATATACTAACGCAGTATTAATTCATAGACCAGCGCGACTCCACGCCACGGATGCTGCTTCGGGGATAGCTGGCCAGACTGGCATTTTCGCCACTTTGGTGACAGTAACTGCCCAAGACGTAAGCGCAGAAGAACCAAATCAGCAAAGAGTGGGCCGAATCCAGCTTTATGCGCGTACCGAAAGAGTTGCCGCGCTTTATTCCGCTCAGCCTCAATCTCCATAGAAGTTGGGATACTCGCCATATCAGACAAACAACTGCGCTCCCAGCATTCCAGTCTGATCGCCTGCTGTATTAGATCGCTAATCTGTGGTGTGTAAGCTTGGCCTACCAAACCCAGTTTGCAATACCAATAGGCTTGGCGAATGGCAGAAAAATCATCAGAACTTATATCCTGAACGGCGTCTGTATAGGCTGAGCCATAGGCGTCGATCAACGTCAAAAACAACTCACGAGAGAGCGGCTGTGCTTCGATTGTAGCCTGTAGTGCCTGCACAACAGGAGAATTGGACCGTGCCCCGGCCTCCAGTTGCTCCCGCCACCATTGCAAGCGCATTTGCGCTAATAACGGCTCATAAACTTTCTTGGCTATTTCGGCTAGCTCATGGTTAAGTGCGATAAGAGTAAAGACATAATGGCGCCCGGGATCCGGCAGAAAAAGCGCAGCCAGAAAAGACTCCGAGTCGCTATGACGGCAATAATCGCGAATATGCTGGAATATCTGTAAGATAATAACCTCGCCAGTCTGGAATTTCTGACATATTATGCCGCAATGAATCGAGAGCAACCCCCTGTTCCGACTACAAAACTTCAGTCTGCGGCAACGAGTCGACAGATCGCTGTCCCGGCTCATCACTCGGCCTTTTCGGGACTGGTGGCTTCCTCCTTCTTCGCCCCCTTTGTTCGCCCAGATATCCAGATCTTTTTTGATACACTGGCTGCGATCCGCCACATCGCCGACATACCAGATTTTGTAGAGGAAACACGTGGTTTCCTATTGGAGCGGATTGAACTGGCTTTAGGTGGATCGCTCCCGGCGGGTGATCAGGAACCAACCGTCTTTACTCTTGCTGCTTTGCGTCTGCTCCGGATACAGGCACAAGGGCGGCTAGATCCGCAGTGGGCTCTGCGCCTTGTGCAAGCAGCGCGACGGGATATCAGCCGACCAGTCTGCGCCACATGGCCAGATCTGCTGCTTTACTGCCGCTACGCCGCTGAGCCAATTGGCCGCGCCATTTTGCAATTGCATCACCTTGAGCAGCCCGAGCTACAGCGATCGACGGATGCACTGTGTGCTAGTCTGCTCCTGCTGCGCCTGACCCGGCGCTGCGGGCAGGATTGGCGGTTACATGGGCGCTGCTATCTGCCAACGGACTGGTTCACCGAGGCGGGCGGTACGCCCGAGCAACTGGTTGAACGCAAGAGTAGCCCGGCAGTGCGTGCCGTCATTCAGCGCGTTCTCGATCGTACCGAACAGCTTTTGCATGTCGCCCGCGATTTACCGCAACAGCTAGCTGACCCTCGAATGGTGGGAGAAGCCACACGCCTGCTATACCTCGCCAACTATCAACTATCGCAATTGAGACAGCATGACCCCCTTAGGCGATACCTCAGGACATCGCGCCGCGCGCGAATTCTGGCCCATTTTCGCGGCTGGCTGGCGGCACGGCGGCGCTAAGGACTTGCCAATTTTCTTAACCACACTAATTTGACTGCCAACCAAGGAGATACTAATGCCGTTTGAACTCGCCCCCCTGCCCTATGCCAAGGATGCATTGGTTCCCTATATGTCGGTCCAGCATCTGGAAATTCACCACGGCAAGCATCACCAGACTTATGTGACGAACCTGAACAATTTAACCAAGGATAGGCCTGAGGCTTCCCAAACGCTGGAACAGATCATCAAGGACAGCGCAGGCCATGCTGATAAAGCGGGCCTATTTAATAACTCTGCCCAGATCTGGAATCATGACTTTTTCTGGAAGTCATTAAAGCCAAAGGGTGGCGGAGCCATGCCCAGTGAGCTGGAAAACAAGATCAAGGCCGACTTTGGCTCTATCGAAGCGTTCAAGGAAGCCTTCACGCAAGCCGGTCTGACGCAGTTTGGCTCTGGTTGGGCGTGGTTAGTGCTAGAGGGTGGCAAACTGAAAGTCACCAAGACGGGAAATGCCGACCTTCCGCTTACCAAGGGCCAGCATGCTCTGCTGACCTGCGATGTATGGGAACACGCCTATTACCTCGACTATCAAAACCGTCGGGCGGACTTCCTGAAGGCCTTTCTTGAAAACATGGCGAATTGGGAATTTGCGGCCGAACGCCTAGCCACCGCTGGCTAATCAGAACTTGAATTTGTAGGATACACCGCAGACAGGTGGAATGTTGTCTTTGCGCGAGTCAATGCACTTGGCCTCTACGCCATAGTCGGGCCGGTCTAGACTGGCGTAAACGCCATACATAAAGCGGTCATTGTCTTTGCGCGCGATGCCATTTGCCTGCGTAACCAGATCGGTCATCCGCCCACCATAAGCACCTATCCGCAATCCCCCCAGATCAACGGTCTGGTAGAGACCCGTAAACCAGGTTGACTGCCCGTTAATGACCATTGAGCCAGAGGCCATCCCGCTATTGCCTCCCTCAAAGGGGACATTAATCCCCATGGCGGCGTTAGGACTAAAAGACGACACCGCATAGAAATCCGGCCGCTGAACGCCATTTGACTCAAAGGATAGGTTTAGACTGCCCATCCTGCCAGAGACAGGCTGAGGAGCACGTTGCAGGTTCAACGCCATAGCGGCGGACGGCTTGGCAAACTTATTGAAACCCACAAACGGGCCGAGTTTAAGAGGTTCTGCCGCCTTTGGGCTGTTTTCATCAGACATGGAAAAAGTATGGCAGATTTGACTTAATGCCCAATTAACTACTTAATAATCTTGCCAAAATTGCCGTTTTGCCTCAGTCTGAGCCAACGGAAGTAGCGATGCCCCCCTGTATAACTAAGGAGAAATTTCATGTCCATCAAAGTTGGTATTAATGGCTTTGGTCGCATTGGCCGGATGGTGTTTCGCGCTGCCGTACAGAATTTCAGTGACATCGAAATTGTTGGCATCAATGACCTGCTTGAACCGGATTATCTCGCTTATATGCTGAAGTATGACAGTGTGCACGGACGCTTTGATGGAGAGATTGCCGTTGATGGCAGCACATTGGTGGTAAATGGCAAGCGCATCCGCCTCACGGCCCTCAAGGACCCTGCAGAGTTGAAATGGGACGAGATTGGTGCTGAGGTGGTGATCGAATCAACTGGCATCTTCCTGACCAAGGAGACAGCCGAAGCCCATCTTAAAGCTGGTGCCAAAAAAGTTATCATGTCAGCACCCAGTAAAGATGATACACCGATGTTTGTGTATGGCGTGAATCATACGAGCTATGCCGGGCAACCCGTTATTTCCAATGCAAGTTGCACCACGAATTGTCTGGCTCCCGTAGCCAAAGTGCTACACGATAATTTTGGCATCAAGCGCGGCTTGATGACAACCGTACATGCAACGACAGCGACGCAAAAAACTGTGGATGGTCCTTCCAACAAGGATTGGCGCGGCGGGCGTGGCATTCTCGAAAACATCATTCCCTCCAGCACCGGTGCCGCCAAGGCTGTGGGGGTTGTCATCCCCGAACTGAACAAGAAACTAACCGGTATGAGTTTCCGCGTCCCCACATCAGACGTGTCGGTGATCGATCTGACTTGTGAGCTTATTAAAGAGGCCAGCTACGATGATATTTGTAAGGCCATGCAGACTGCAGCAAATGGCCCGATGAAAGGCGTACTCGCCTACACGACCGATAAGGTGGTTTCAACGGACTTTATCGGTGAGCCGTGCACCGCTGTGTTTGACGCCGACGCAGGGATTGCCCTTGATAAAACCTTTATCAAGGTGGTTGCGTGGTACGACAACGAGTGGGGCTACTCGAACAAGTGTCTCGAAATGGCCCGCGTGATCGCCAAGCGTTAGCACACGCCTTACTTTACTACCCTATTACAAAATGCCCAGTACTACGCGTGAGCTACAGCCTTAATACGTTCGAACGGCCAGGTCGGCCAATCAACTCCGAGCACTCTGCGTAATTTATCTGCATGCCGGGCGGAAAAGCCTGAGCGGGTCCGTGGCCAGCAAAATCAGCAGCCTTGCCAATCGGCCGAATACCCAAGATTTGCTCCTCAAGAATCATCCTAGTTTCGTGCGGCATTCTATTACCTGTGTTCTGTCTCATGGCAGTCCCTCCTGCCCATCATTATGGCGCAGAGACACCCCTAGGCAAGTGACAGAAATATGACAGCTAGGCGCTCTACTCCGAGATATCGATATAGCCACGGCTCACAGCGCGTTTAACGGCATCAAACGCAGCGCGGGCCTCCTCAAATTGCTCCCGCAGGCTCTTAAGCTGCTGCAACTGTGGCTCCTTAAGGCCGTCCGTCTGTGCGAGCTGAATGCCTGCAGCGATGTACTTCACGCGCAATTGGGCGACACCTTTGGCCATTTTCAGGAAAACCGCCTTATCCAGTTTAGGAATAAGGCCGTGAATGACATCACGATTGGTTTCGCCGATTGCCTGATCAATCTGGTCGAACAGCATGCGCTGCTGGCGGATTTTGTTTGGATCATCAGTCATGGCTTTGCCTCCTGTCGGCCCGGCACCTACTCTTAGTATACACTAAAGTCAGGCGAGATGGCCATCAATGATCTTCAGGTGCCGGTCTGCCCTTGCGGCTAGATCGGGGTCGTGAGTCACGACCATAACAGAAGCGTTAAAATTATTTACGATATCGCGAAAGGCTGCAAAGACACTGTCTGCATTGCGGGTATCCAAATTGCCAGTCGGTTCATCCGCCAGAATCAGTTTGGGCTGATTGGCGAGTGCCCGCGCAATAGCGACCCGTTGTCGCTGTCCGCCAGAGAGCTGGCCGGGGCGTTTATGAATGTGTGGCGCCAGATCGAACTGAGCAAGCAGCTCCGATGCGCGCTCAATCATAGCCTGATTAGACAGAACCCCCAACTTGCGCATGGGCAGCATAACGTTATCTAATGCTGTGAATTCTTCTAGCAAAAAATGAAACTGAAACACAAAACCAAGAGTTGTCAGGCGTAAATGTGCCAGCGCATCACTTTCCAGCGTGCCGGTATCCAGCCCCTCTATCAGGACGGTACCTCGTGTTGGCCGGTCAATCAGACCCAACAAATATAGCAAGGATGACTTGCCCCCACCAGAAGGCCCCGTTACAGATACAAATTCTCCAGATGCTATGGAAAAACTAATATCCTCAATCAAGGTGGTCGAGACCTCGCCCTCTATGATACGGGTAAGCCCTCGTGCCTCCAGTAGCGTACTCATGAAACACCCCGGATGATCTCAACCGGCTGCACTGATGCCGCCTTGCGCGCGGGTATCCACGCTGCCACTATTGCCGCGGCAAGGGAAAACAGAGCCGCCAAGAGATAGTGATTAAAAGACCAGAGAATCATTAGATGGTCGGTTTTAATCTCGCCTTTGATATTTACACGAACTGCGGCCAGCGCCGATGTAAGACCATACCCGACCAACCAACCCAGCAGTGCGCCAAGCAAACCTAAAGCGACACCCTGCAGAATAAAGATTGCCCGGATGTCTTTTTCGTAAAAGCCAAGCGACCGTAAAATGGCGATATCCTTGACTTTTTCATGGATAATCGTCGAAATGATATTAAATATACCAAAGGCCGCCACGATCATGATCGCTGTAACCGTCGAGTACATGACGATGTTCTGAACAACAAACACACCGAATATGCCGGCATTGGCCTCCTGCCAGCTCTCCGCTCGATAGCGGAATTTCTGCTCAAGTTGGGAGGCTAAATCCTGTGCTCTCTCGGGGTCGGGTAACCGAATGTTGATCCGACTTACCCGGTTATTCAGTCCTTGTAAAACCTGGACTTTTTTGAGCAACATGTAGGCACGGCCGCGATCTATGGCGGTAATACCCGTCTCAATGAGCCCAACGATCTTGACCTGCATTATGACGCCGGATGTCGATACAGCAGTCAGGCGGTCTCCCATGCCAGCCCCAAGACGCTCCGCCAGTCCGATACCAACGATAATCCCATTGGGAACTGTTTCAAGATTATCGAAGCTTCCTGCAATCAGATCATCATCCAGCTTAATAACCCGACGCTCATCGGCCGGAACAATGCCTTGCACTGTTGCATTGCGATCCGTGCTGCCAAAAGTCAGAAAAATCTGTCCTTCCAAAGCTTGTGAAACCTGAATCCCGGGCAGCCCATGTAGATAATTCGTGATTGCCTCATAGCCACGAATACCCCGTCGTTCCTCCTTCGGCTTCAAGCCATGAATAGTCAAGATGGCTGCTGGATAGTGCACCTCAGCAGGTTGCCGAAGCGGGGCCCGATAATCATCATTAATTATTATATGGGGCGAGACATCGACCACAGTTTGTAAAAAATAGCTTTGAAACCCCTGCATCATGGCCGCGAGGGCAATAAAGAAACCGACCCCCAAAGCAACACCAAGGATGGAGACAAGAGATTGCCTCTTACGGTAGACCAGATGACGAAAGGCAATACGGGCGGCAAGCGGGAGGATCATGGCTCCCGGCGTACTTTCACACGCTGCCCATCCCGCAGATCTACAGATGGCCCTCTCACAATGAGATCCCCATCAGACAGGCCTTGAATTACCTCAATATTTTCAATTCCACTTAAGCCTACTTTTATAGATACTTTTTTAACGCGGTGATCGGACCCCACAAGATAGACATGACTATCCTGCATAGCGGTTGCCGGTATAAGCAAAGCATTCGTTCTCTCTGTTAAAACAACATTAGCCTCTACTGACATCCCAACCGGCAATACCGTCTCTTCCGGCAACTGCGCACGCACGCGGTAAGTTTTGCTACTGCTGTCACCTAAAGGCGTGATCTCACTCACGGCAGCTGTAAAAACCTGCTCCGGAAAGGCATCGTTGCTTAATAAGACTTTTTGTCCGATCTGCACACGAGGAATATCTTCCTCATCGATCTCCATAGTAACGCGCAATGGCTTTAGCTGTCCCACCACAAACAAGCGCATACCGGGCGTTACAGTTTCGCCTATTTCATGATCACGACGGAGAACAACACCAGAAATCGGAGAACGTAACGTCCTCTGTTGCAAGCGCACTTGAGCGGCGGCCAAGCGAGCCTTTGACTGCTCAAGTGCAGACTTTGAGTTATCATACTCCTCGCGGCTGCCGACTTTTCGCTTGAGCAGATCTTCATCGCGCCGCAGAGCGGTTTCTTCATTGGCCACACGGATCATCAACTCTGACACTTCGGCGTACTGCTCCGCGTCAAATAGGCGAGCCAACGGCCCACCAAGGTTAACAATATCGTTTTCTTGGGCATAGAACTCTGCAATACGCCCATTAACTTCAGGGGACACCGTGGCCTGAACCGCAGGTTCAACTGTTCCTGTAGCATACACCAATTCAACAGCCGACCCGCGTACAACCTGTGTTACCGCTACACGCGGGATGGCCATGACGTAGCTATACCAAAGCCCAGCCAGAAGGGCACAAGTCAGTAGGCCCATCAGAATTTTTTGGGTTATCGACATGAGTGGGCACTCCAGACGTCAAAGAGCTACTTAGCCTGACTCGGCCTGCTAATGGCCAGAATAGCCGGGTCGAAGCCCTTTGGCCACTGCGTCGTCTCGTCCCAGATAATTGTATTCAGATTGCTTGGCAATTTTACACCGCTGAGCTTAGCTCCTGAAAAATCGACGCGGTGCAAAACAGCCTCCGTGAAGTCCACATTCTCTAAGTTGCTTTTAGAGAAATTTACATCGGATAACGTCGCACCGCGGAACGAAACATCCTTAAAGTGCAACCCGGCAGCATCAATTTCTCTCCACCAGACTGTCGAGAAATCAGCAGCAACTGGAACTACTGGTATGCGGGCATACCGAAGCCACAGGCCGGAAAGATTCGCTTTCTCAGGGATCTCCGACCAACGACCAAGCAGCGCGAGTGCCTGATAGCGTCCAGACCACGCCTGCGCCCGCTGGCTATCTTTTTCCAGCACATCATCAAATCTCTGCAACGCCAAATCTGCCATCATAAGACGCAAGTAAGCATGACCCTGACCCAATAAATCAACAGGCGAGTTGTGGGACCGCGCCGCAGCGGTGACGTAAAGACGTAAAGCCAATTCGTTATCATCAAGCAAGTAGAAGGTCTTCGCCTGTGTCCGGATTTTTTCAAGTGTGAGGCGGGACTGAGGAACTTCGATCTGATTTCCGTGAAGAATGGATTGACCTGTCTTGAGGCGTAAATCACGCACCTCAAGCGCTCGCGGGTCATCTGTTATCTGTGCTGGAAAACTATGACAGGCATCCGTTGTATAGCCGCTTTCATAAGTCCCCTCGGCTAGGACAAGATACGTCTTGCCCAGCTCGAACGTCGCGGCGCAAGCCGGGGGCGAATGTACAGATAGCCGAAGAATATTCGCCGACGCACCGTCCCGCCCTTTCAGATGGGCATCAATCCGAAACGATGTCTGTTCAGGCGGCATATCCGGTCGCGGATAAACAACAGTACCTTGAAATATGAAACTCGCTGCCTTGACCTTGTCCGCGAGCGGGATATCCGGACAACTACACGCCCAAACAGGGGGAGCCAGCAGTACAAGTACCAATGTCAGGTAAAGACAATGCATCATGTACGGCTGCTCTCCGGCTGCCCTGCGCTTACATTCCCGCGACGCTCAATCGCTCCACTGAACAGGCTATAGAGGCGTCCGACATCTGAGGCCCGATAGGCCTTCGCTTCGTCTAGGCCTGCCGGGTTACGGGCCAAAACGTCGTAATGTGCCTCAAAGCGGGTTAAATAGCGATCAACATACAAGCGGAACTCAGCGTTGTTTGCATAAAGCTGCTTTGCTGCCGTGGCAAACGGCGCGCCAGTTACCTCGAGTAAGGCCTGGGTGTATGCCCGTGCTTCCCCCGGTCCCATAGGTGCACGGCGGGCCGCCGGAGTGGGTAAGGACTTAAGAAGATCAGGCATCTCATTGCGCAGCAGACGGTACAGATCAATAGCCACTGCCTGTAAGGCCTCCGTTGTCAATTGCGTCGAGCTGGATCCGGCTGCCGGAAGAGTGGCACGCACAGGCGTAGGCGAAGGTGAGAGAAGCGGCAACTGCGCCCGTACGGCCGGACTAGCAAGGTCAGCTGCTACGCCGGTCAGTTGTTTGCGCATTTCGGTCTGCCATTCGGTGAGATCATTCGAGATGGCACTCGTCAGTCCTTTGAGCAGTGTACGCATCTGCTCAAGACGCACAGCCAAGCGCTGGCTTTCTTCCTGAGTCTGTAACAACCCTGTTTGCGAGAGCTGGGTGCCACGCTGTAACTGGCCATAACTCTCCGCAAGAGCTGAACCAGCAGCCTGGAGATCACTCACAGCCTTTTGCGCGACACTGCCCACTGTATCTTTTGCCTGCTCAAGCGTCTGTGTTTCGCGCAGCACCGATTGACGAATGCTGGCAATCGCCTGATCCAGCCCAGCCGACTGATTGAGAAGTTGCGCCAATGTCCGCTCCACAGCCTGAGCTTGCGTTGCCGCGCTCAACATATGACTAACGACGCCCGAGTGAATTTGGGCATCCAACTTGGTGAGGCTTTGTTCAAGCTCGCCGAGGCCAGTCGTCAGTGCTGTTTCATGCGATTGCAGTTGTTCAGCCAGCGCGAAATGCTCTTGCGCCATATCACGTGAGAGCATCTGCAGCGCCGCAACTTGATTCAACGTGCGATCGATTGCAGAGGTAAAGCTTTCCAGCTGCTGCTGCTGGCCGCCCAAGGACGCAGGTAGCGAATGCAACCGACTATCAAGGCCGCTCAAACCTTCCCGAATCTGCTCTAACTCCTGCCGAACATTGGTCAACTGCGGAAGCATAGCTTCAGCAACACCCTGCACGGCTGATTGATGCTGCTGCACCAAGACATCAGCTTCCTGAATTCGCGCGTGCGCTTGCGCTGTGCTGTGATCGAGCCGCGCGGCGTTATCCGCCAGAGTTTGGCTTAGCGTTTCAATCTGCTGCAACCCGCCTGCAGCCAGAGTCGCATAGGCACCATTCGCCTTGCTCAGAGCGCTATCCAGCAAGCTACCCATGTCGTTGACACGATCCAACAGCCCATCCACACCACTCCGCGCCAGTTCGACCAGCGATTGTGTCCGGTTTTCTGCCCCCTTCAGATGGTCTGTAAGCCCCGCCACACCGGAGGTGCTTTCACTAACCGCAGCGTGAATTGTCTGCCAGGCCGACTGCGCTGCTGTAGCCATGCCTTGGCTCGATACCTCGATCTGCTCAGCCATGGCACGGCTATGCGCACTCATCTGCTGCAGATTTGCCAACACCTGAGCAGTACTAGCTCCTGCCTGATCGCTCTGCGCGAGTACAGTCTGCCCTAGCTCCACCAGATCGCTACGTAGCCTTAGAATTTCGCGGCGAGCAATATCCACTTGGGCGCTCAAGAGACTTTCCGCCTCTTGGACGCGATCCGGTAGCTTTTCCAGATTGCTAACGCCATCATTAAGACGCGCGAATGACGATTCACTACGCTGATCGAGATCGATCAGATAGTGTGAGG
Source organism: Micavibrio sp. UBA2400 (assembly GCA_002343265.1). Classification (GTDB taxonomy): domain Bacteria; phylum Pseudomonadota; class Alphaproteobacteria; order UBA2400; family UBA2400; genus UBA2400. Next base: position 41,266 of record DDSC01000038.1, on the reverse strand, counting down.
TGCGACTATCCAGCTCGGCCAGACGCTGACTGAGGTGCGTATAAATGCCATCAATACGCCGCTGCGATTCCTGCATGGTTTCAAGGCGAGACTTAAGCTCGCGGTCAAGCTGTTGCCCGCTCACCACTAACCCGGCAGCCTTACCTTGCAACTGGTCACCGGTCGCACTCAACTCAGCTCCCAGCTTGCGCCCGCTGTCCTGAAGCAGGACCAAGGCTTGCCCCATCTGGCCCATAGATGTCCGCAATTGATTGGTCAGTCCGGTATTTGATGCAGCCAGCTCCTGTACACGTTGCATCATGCCGACCAGAGCTGCGCTGAGTTGCGCCTCGGTCGCCGACAGCTGTTCGCTCCCCTCTTGGCCAGCACGCTGTAACTGGGCTTGTACTGCCTGCAAGACCGTAACAGCGGCTTGCGCCTCCTGGCGAACACTAGCCTGCTGGCCTTCAATCCGGTCACCCATGTCCAGCATACGCTGGGTATCACTGGCAGCCTGCTGGGCTAGACGTGCCAGACGCTGAGTCTGTTCCTCCAGTGAGGCTGTGCCCATCTCGCTCAACTGGGTCAACCCTGTGAGCAGTCGCTGATTATGCTCCGCTTGTGCTGACAACTGCGACTGAACCGCGCTGCTGTTACCCAACGCTGTGCGGAACCCACTGTCGAGCACCTCCAGCTGCTGCATGATCGTACGTGTTGACGCCAGCAACTCGGTTTGGCGCTGCTCCATGAGGGAGCCGGTCTCAGCCATGCGCTGCTCGACTTCGCGCAAACGGGTTGTCGCGGTAGTAACCAAGCCCTCGCCTTCGCGCACACGATTGGCAAAGTCTGCTGAAACATCGGCCAGACGAGCAGCCGTATAGTCGGCTGCGGCATCAACCAAAGAGCGGGCCGTGCTGATCTGCTCGGACATTTCCTTCACGGTAGCCTGTGCCTGACTGGTCCGCGCCAAGAGCTGTTCTTGCTCACTGCGCGCCTGCTGGCCACTTAGTCGAAGCTGTTCCAACTGCTCGCTGAGCTGGCCGGACAATTGCTCCAGTCCGCTAGTATGCTCACCGCCAATGCTGCGTAGCTGCTGCATTGCATCTAGCAACTGGCTTGCCAGTTGGCTGGACTGAACGGCCAGAGCCTGAACGTGTTCGTGCTGGCTAGCCATCTGCTCGCTAGCACGGTTACTGCTGCTGGTCAGCGCATCCACACCGTGCGCGGCGCTCAGGCTGACAGCCTCAAGCTTGCTCTTGATCGAGTCGAGATCGCCAAGACGAGTAGCCAAACTCTGCTCTGTTAGCATGGCAGTAGACGAGAACTGGCTGCTGGCCTCAGTCAGGAATACGCTGACCTGTTGGCGGGAATTTTCCAGCTGGCCGCTCAAGCCCTCCTGCGCGGCTTGCAATGCCTGCATGAAACGGGCACCATTTTCGCCGAGCACCTTGCGGATTGACTGCTGAGCACTCTCAACCTGCTCGGCCAGCTCTTGCGTGGCGTGAACAATCTGGAGTTGCAGATTGGTCAATTCATCCCGACTGACTGTTCCTTGCTGCTGCAGGGTCGAGCCAGCCTTCTCCATTTGCTGTAACACAGATGTGAACGAATGGTCAGCCGCGTTGGCTATCGTCTCGATACCTGACAGCAGGGTCTCAAACGCCTTGGCAGAGCGGCTGGCATCAGCTTGCAACGACGCTGTGGCATCTTCAAGCTGCAAAGTCAGACGCTGTACTTCATCTTGTTGACTGCGGGCCGCAGCTTCCATCTGTTCATAGCGCTGCTCAAGATCACTCAGGGCAGATATGCTATTCTGCGTCAAAGCGGCTGTGCTTTCGCCCAGCTGCTCACTACGCGACTGTTGCGCTTCGAGCTGGCTGGTCAGCTCACCAACCTGTGAACGGGCCTGGCGCAAACTCGCTTCAACCTGCTGGCTGCGGGTTTCCAGAGCTGCCAAATATGTCTGTACCTGCTGGGCCTGCCGGTCGAGGACCAAGCCGCTTTCCTGCAGGCGATCCTGAGCCAAAGTCACCAGCTCGCCATTTTGTTGGCTGCTGGCAGTGAGCGCTGCGCTTGTTTGGGCTAGCTGGGCCAGTAAGACCTGAAGATGCGACTGACTTGAGTCACTGCTGGACTCAAGTTGCTGACCAAGTTGCTCCAGTTGACTGGTTAATCGTACAAACGCGGCCATCTGACTGGTCGAGGCCATATCCATTTCACTTAGCCGTTCTGTCAACAACAGAGCAGCCTTATCAGCACGGGCAGCGACAGATTCGATACCGGCACGGACCGCCTCACTCTGCTCAGCCTGGTGCGCCAATTGCATTCCGACCGATTGAGCTTGCTGTCCCGTGGCGGTCAGGTCAGCTTGCAAATCTGAGACCTGACTGCCAAGGCGGCTCAGGTCGTCCGATACGGATGCCGTGTGTGTCGCCAAGGCACTGCGCACGGCAATAAAGTTATGCTCGCCCTGTGCCAATGCCGCACTGCTCTGGCGCGTCTGTTCTTGCAAGTTACTCGAGGCGGAGAGAATGGCGGCGACGACACTTTCGAGGCGCTCTTGGCTCAGCTCCCCTCGCTGTGCCAGCTCGCCGCTCGCCCGATCCAACTCGGCGCGCAAACTAACAAGGGCTTGCTCCTGTGCGTGGGCACTCGCTTGCAGGTCTTTATTTCGCTCGACCAACACAGCAGCCGACTGATCGGCAATCCGGGTGGCGCTTTGCAGACGACCCCCCGCGATCTCGGCTTGGGCGGCCTGATCAGCCAACGACCGCGAGAGTAAATCCGACCGCTCGGTGAGGCGAGCAATTACATCCTGCAACGAAGCCATATCCTGCTCAAGCTCATGGATGCGTGCCTGCGCCCGTTCACTTTGCTGGTGTAGAGTTTCGTGCGCCAATTCCGCTTCGGCACGAGCCTGCGTCAGTGAGCGTGTGGCCTCGTGGACGCTGGCGTCAACTGCACGAATATCCTGCTGAGCCTGCTCACGGCTCTGCGTGAGTGCCGACTGGCTCTGCTGCAACTGGCTTTGCGCCAGTGCCCACAGACGGCTGGCCTCAGTCGCTTCTACTTTTACTTGCTCCAGTTGCTCCTGCCCGTCTCGCATTTGCGCATAAAGCTGGGTCAGAAGAGATTGAACCTCGCTATTCTCAGCGACCAAAAGCTCTCGGCTGCTATTCAGTTCCGTGCGGACGCGCGCAAGCTGTGCCTCGGCCTTATCGCCCTGATGAGCCACATGCTCACCTGTGGTGTGCAGAGATTTGTCGAGTGTCTCCAGTCGCTGCAAGGCAGCGGCCAAAGCCTCATTCATACCCTGACCTTGATCGCGCAAGCGGAGCTGCTCGGTGCTCACATCACCTGCCATACGATGCAGATCATCCTCGGCAGCCGAAAGCTGGGCCGAAAGCTGTACTAATTGCTCGTTTACTCCTCCGAGTGCCGTTTCAGCAGCAGCACGAGTTTCACTCAGATGCGTGAGAAGACCGGTCAAATCCTGTCGCGAGCGGTCGGTCAGCGCCTGCAAAGCCTTCTGCTCACGGCTCATCTCCGCATTAGCCGTGGTAAAAGTTCCCGCCTGTTGCTGGGCTGTCTGCGCCAGCGCTGCCAGTTTGCCTTCCAGCACATCTCCCAGTTCTGTCAACGAGCCCACTTCGTTGCGCACCCGCTGCTGCAGCACATCAATACGGGCAGCAACATCCATGCCCGCGGCAGCGATCGCCCCGACCTGCTCGCGCAGAGCCGCTTGGACCACTTCACTTTGACGGCTGGCATCCTGCCCGGTGCGCTGCAGCTCCATACGCTGGCTAACCAGTGCCGCCTGCATGGATTCGATCTGCGTTGTCAGATTTCCTGCCAGCGCCTCAACCTCCTCACGCTGCTCGACCAAACGCGCGGCAATCATGTTCATGACATCACTGGTCTTGTCATTCAGGTTGAAGAGTGCCTGTGCCCGCTCGCCCGCCAACTGGGTCGCTTCCGAGAGCGTGGAGGCACTGCTGGCGCTGCGCTGCAGCTCGGTACTCAGCTTGTCACTGACATGATTCAGGCGTTCAAGTTGACTTTCAACACTATCCTGGGCCGAAGACAGCGAGAGCTGGACGTCTTCCAGCTGTCCACGTGCATCGCGCCCTAACTCACGCAGTCGTTGTGTGCGCTCTTCGATATCATCGGCCAGCGCGGCAAAGCGATCATCATGCCCACTAACCGCCAGCTTGAGAGCATTGGTGCCATCCTGCAATCGGTCAATAACAGCATCGCCACGACTTAACCCAGCCTCAGTGGCGGCTGTCAGTTCGGAAATTACAGACCGAAGGCGTTGCTCACTTTCCGCGCCATAGTCCCGGATCCGCTCCGCCACTTCTTCGATCTGTCCGACATACCGGCCTGTATCATTTTGCGCCGCTACACCTAGAGAAACTAGCTTAGCACCAACGAGTTCCATGCTGCTGAGGCGATCCGACAAGTTCGCAACCAGTGCGTTAGCGCGCCCCATAACAACATCACCAATTTTTTCAAGATTATTGGTCGCACTTTGCAGCAGGCTATGCGACTGACGCAGCTGCCCATCAAGCTGACCAGCAGCCCGTTCCAGTGATTCAACGGGGCGTTCTAGCAGGTGCGCAATGGCCGCACTGCGCTGACTAAGTTCTGCTACAGCGGATTCAAGGCGGGCAATATCACCCATCACTTCACCAGCGGAATCGTCAACCTTGGCATTAAGACCATCGGTCAGGCCGATCAAGGACTTGGTGCGATCCTCCAGCTGAAGAGAGGTTTCATTCAGTTTGCCCAGACGCCCCTCATAATGCTGTGAAACTTTATCAAGTTGCCCCAGTACGCTGGTAAAATTCTTCTCCAACTCAGCGACCATCTTGAGCGCTTTTTCTCGTTCATCTCCCGTTTGAGTGCCAAGATGACTAAGTGTTTCGCGCAAATGCGTTAATGTCTGCTCTGCTGTTTTACCGACCTTACCGATATCGAGCATGGCTTCAGCGGACAACCGGCGCAACTCACCACTTTGACGAGTGATCGCCGTCATGGCTGCGCTAGAGTCTTCAAGCGCCACGTTAGCGGCATTGCGCAACATTTCGGTCTGTTCGGCTAAAGCCTCGGTAATGCGGCGAATACGCACATCAGCAGCTGCTCCCGGAGAGAGCAGAGCTGTCAACTGACGGCGGATCGGGCCGGTTATGATATCAACTTCAAGCGCGCGCTGCTGCATGAACGCCACCAGCCACACCACCACCAGTGGCGCGGCCAGACCGGCAATGATGGCGCCGATTGCCCCCGGTGATGAGGACCAGCCGCCAACGGCAAACAGATAACCAACGGCAACCGCCACCCAGACAACCGACGCGACAATCGCCCAAGCCGGAAGCGAGGGTAGCGCGTGAACTGGCGCAGGCGCTGAGGTTCGTACCGGCGCCCCAGCTCGACCAACGGTTGATGTTCCGACACTTGCCCGTACAGGGTGCGCTCCTGTCTTGGGCGGAACAGCCCCCGTCTCAGTTGTACCCTCGCGATGCAGGGTCTGGGTGTCCGGATGTTCGGTCATGTCTGGCCTCGGCCGCTACAGGTGAAAAATCGGTGGCGCAGATTAGCAAGCTGACTACGCCAATGCGAGTCTATTTCGCGGTTATGCACAGGGTTATTGACCTCCCCCCGATCTCCCGCCATAGTGCGGCAGATTTTGCCGTGTCCACTGATTTCAAAGGAAAAATCATGCTTCCCCGCCTTCCCGCGATTGCCCTGATCTTAACACTAGCGGCAACCTCAGTTTTCGCTAACCCGATTACCAAAACCACCCAATCTTCCGTAAGGGAAATTTCACAGCCCCTTGTTATTGGTACAGGGGCTGTAACGGGCATCTATTTTCCGGCAGCTGGGGCCGTACAACGTCTGGTCAATGATCAGAAAGCTGGCGTTCATCTTGCGATTGAAAGCACCAATGGATCAATCAGCAATCTGCAGGCTCTGGAAAGCGGTACCCTCGCCCTCGCGGTGGCCCAATCGGATTGGGCTTATTACGCGGCCAAAGGCGGACAGGCCCCCTTTCTGAGGCCTAATAGTGAATTGCGTACCCTGCTCGCCTTGCATGGCGAACTGCTCGCCATGATCGTCAAAGCCGACAGCGACATCAAGGATCTGGATGGTCTCAAAGGAAAAAAAATCAATCTTGGCCCATCCGCCTCAGGCCCGCGCACCATCATGACGGCTGTCTTTGCGACCCTGAACTGGGGGATCAATGAAATGGGCAGTATCCTTGATCTGCCCTTTGCCGAGCAGAGTGCGGCTTTATGCGATGGCCGCGTTGACGCAATTGTTTTCCTCGTTCCGCACCCCAACGCTGCTGTGCAGGAGGCGCTTGGCCGCTGTCCGACCCGTTTACTGCCACTGACGGGACGTGCCGTTGACACGCTGGTAACAACCAACCCGTTTTACAGCAAAAGCATGATCCCTGGTGGCAGCTATACGGGAATTAGCGCGGATATCCCCAGTTTTGGCGTACGAGCGCTATTACTGGGGACGACCCGTCTACCGGACCAAGCGGGTTATGGTATCGCCAAAGCTGTTTTGGGTAACACGGCTACCCTTAACAGCCTGCATCCATCGCTCGCACGTCTTACTGCGCCTGATATGAAGGCGGATGGCTTTGGCATTCCGATCCATGCTGGTGTTGCCAAGTATATGGCTGAAGCGGGGCTTAGTGCGCCGGAACCTGCGCCAAAGCCTTGATCCGGGCCACCATGGCAAAAAATCCATTGCGTCGGTTGACGACCAAGTGCTGATCAAGGCCAAGCTGTTTGAAGATTGTATCAATATCAACCGCTGCAATCTCAGCTGAAGTTTTGCCGGAGTAGGCGAGCAACACAATGGCAATAAGGCCCTTGGCAATGATCCCATCGCTATCCGCCCGAAAAATATACCGTCCATCCGGCTGCTGATCCGCGACAAGCCAAACCTGGCTCATACAACCAGTGACCCTATTTGCCTCGGTGTGCTCGTCCTCCGCTAGCCCCGGCAAAGTATGTCCAAGTTCAATCAGGTGGCGATAACGATCCTCCCAATCCGTCAGGAACTCGAAATCATCAAGTAGGTGCGCGAGAGTCGTCATGCCTCTGATATAGCCGCAATTTGAGGGAAATCGAATCATTAAAATCTGGCAAGCTTAACTTGCTTTAACTATACTGCAAAGGAGAGCTTACCAGTCGGTATGAACTGGAACAAAAAATCAGGCAGGAAGGACTTTCGGATGACCACGCAAGCCCCAATCCTTGAAAAAGCAGCAGAAACAGCGCGTAAAGCCCGGCTAACCGGCGCTCTGATGCAATGCCACGAAGGTCGGAAACTGCTTGAAGAAGCCCGAATGCGCGGAATTGATGTCGGCGGTAGCAGCCGTCTTCCACAGCAGGCTAGTCCTTTGCATCTCAGTTCTACGGCTCTCTTCATGATTCAGGATGTTTATGCACTCTGTGCTCAGGTTCGACCGGATGCCCCACAGACTTCCCATTATGACCGGTCGTCTAGAATCGCGCAGGACCTGATCCGCACCGCCAATCGCACCATCTTTGCCGAGCCTGTTGTTCAAACTCAGCCCCGCAAGGCCATTCGGGCTCTGGAGGTCATGCCATGATCCGTGGACAACATCTTGATATCGCCATCGCACAAAGCCGGCACCGTGTGCTCTGCCATCTCATGAGCCATGTACCAGAGGGTCAATATCTGGTTGAGCGCGCCCGACTTCTTGACATTCCGGTCGACTGGCAGGATCCACGCCCCTACCCAAGTTGGCCCGGCCATTCCGATCTCGGCTGCATAAAAAAGCTGGCTGAGGATGTAACGAGGATTGAGTATGTACGGCGCAGTCGCATGTATGGCGAGGCTCCCGATTATCTGGCCATTGACGCGCTCAGTCGGAAGGAAGCTATGACCGAAGCGACCACCATTTTTAACCGGCTCCATCAATATGGAATTGAACTCAGTGGCTACGCTAATGGGCGCTACTTTACATGCGCCGAGCCTACGCCTTGGACCCGCCCACGGCGGAAGCCTCGCGCCCCCGCCCTAGAGCTTGTGCCACCGCATTCAGTACGCCATTGACCTTGGCTGGCTCATTGTCGGTAAAGAATGCGTGAGCCACATTGACGTAGTCGTTGATGATGATGCCGGGCGCGGTTTCGCCATCGGTCAGCAGCTCATACGTCCCCGCCCGTAGCACGGCGCGCAATACAATCTCGCCACGGCTGAGTGAGCGACTTTGCGACAAGGCGCTAGTCAGCAACCCGTCAATATCACCCAGGCGATTAGGTACACCCTCGGAAATACTCTTAAGTAACGTTTCGTCAGGCTCGACTAGGGCTTCGGGGATGTCGTCCTGACGGAGTTGCATCAAATCATAGACAGCTTTGCGCGATGGCCCCTCTCCCATATCGAGCTGATAAAGCGCCTGAACTGCGGCCAGACGGGCAGCGGTGCGACGAGCTTTAGCAGAACTAGGGCTGGCCATGGGTGTATCCTTATCCGGCGGCTCTCATAGCCTATAATGCCTTGTCTTAGCAAGCTCTTACTGCTTGCCCGAAAGGAAATGAGACGTAAAATGCGACTATGAACAAACTCCCTTTTCTTCTTCTCACTGCCTTGATCCTTTCCACGCCTTGTACAGCAGCCGTTTCTAAGGAGAATAACACCCAGCCGAATTGGGAAGCTGATGCCCTCTATGGTGTTCTCAGGCTGCCAAACGCCCCCACCGAGCGTTTTACCACTATCGAAGCTGGCGGTGACCGTGAAGTGAACGGGCTTGGTCATAACTGCGCCGGATTTGTCAATTTTGAGAAACCGGATGTTGATATCAATTTTGCCGAGGATAGCGAGCCGGGGGACAAGACCAACAAAACTCTGACGATCGCGGCGCAGGCGACCGCCGATACCAGTTTAGTGGTTTATACATCTAACAGTGAATGGCTTTGTGCTGATGATACCAGCGACAGCGATAGCAATCCGCGCCTTGTTTTCAGGAACACCGAAGCGGGCGGCTATAATGTCTGGGTCGCCTCACCTGAAAAGGGTGGTGGCGAGAAGGTCAAACTGACTGTAACAGTTTATTAGCGCTCGCGGCTTTGTAACTGCCGGATAAACTCGTTATAGTCTTTGGCTTCGCGAAAATCCTTGTAGACTGACGCATAGCGAACGAACGCCACCTGATCGAGATCAACCAAGACGTCCATCACCATCGCGCCAATTTGCGCCGACGTAATTTCGCTCTCTCCCGAAGTTTCGAGCTGACGGACCAGTGAATTTGCCACTTGCTCAATGCGCTCCTCGCTCACTGGGCGCTTGCGCAGACAAAGTTTGAGGGAACGCAAGAGCTTCTCACGGTCAAACGGCTGACGCGTACCATTGGCTTTAACCACAGTCAGTTCGCGCAGTTGGACGCGTTCAAACGTAGTAAAGCGACCGTTGCAATTTGGGCATTGCCGACGTCGCCGTATGGCCGAGTTATCCTCGGTTGGGCGGCTATCTTTCACTTGGGTATCGTCGTGATTACAAAAGGGACAGCGCATTACACATTCGCCTCAATATAAATCGGGAAACGGGCACACAGCTCCCGCACCTTGGCGCGTACCGCTGCTTCTGTCTTGCTGTTATCCTCAGGGTTTTGCGCCAGAGCGGTAAGAACTTCGCCAATATACTGGCCGATCAGGCGGAACTCAGCTACGCCAAAGCCGCGCGTGGTGCCTGCAGGCGAGCCAAGGCGAATGCCCGAAGTCACCATCGGTTTTTCTGGATCATTCGGAATGCTGTTTTTGTTGCAGGTGATACCTGCCTTATCAAGGCTCAACTCGGCCGCACGGCCTGTTACACCCTTGGGCCGCAAATCGACCAGCATCAAATGGCTATCCGTGCCGCCCGAAACGATAGCAAAGCCTTGCTCGACCATACTCGCCGCCAGTGCTTTGGCATTTTCAACGACAGCGCTGGCGTAACCCTTAAACTCAGGCCGGAGCGCCTCGCCAAATGCCACCGCCTTGGCGGCAATCACATGCATCAACGGGCCACCTTGCAAACCGGGAAATACAGCCGAGTTGACTTTCTTGCCCAAAGCTTCGTCGTTACACAAAATCATGCCACCGCGCGGGCCACGCAGGGTTTTGTGGGTCGTCGTGGTCACCACATGCGCATGCGGCAGCGGACTGGGATAGACGCCGCCCGCTACCAAACCGGCAAAATGCGCCATATCCACCATCAGCAGTGCCCCCACGCTGTCGGCAATTTTGCGGAAGCGGACAAAGTCAATGATGCGGGAATAGGCCGACCCCCCTGTAATAATAAGTTTCGGTTTATGCTCCTGCGCCAGCTTTAGCGCCTGGTCATAATCAATCGTGCCATCCGCCGTCAGGCCATAGCCGATCGCCTTGAACCATTTGCCGGACTGGTTGGCGGGCGAACCGTGCGTCAGGTGTCCGCCACAGGCCAGATCAAGACCCATAAAGGTATCGCCAGGCTGGAGCAACGCCATAAAAACGGCCTGATTAGCCTGTGCGCCACTGTGCGGCTGCACATTGGCAAACGCGCAGTTAAAAAGCTGCTTGGCGCGGGTGATCGCCAGTTCCTCAGCGATATCGACCGCCTCGCAGCCACCGTAGTATCGCTTGTGCGGATAACCCTCGGCGTATTTGTTGGTCAGCACACTGCCCTGCGCCTGCAGCACCGCGCGGCTGACGATATTCTCGGAGGCGATCAGCTCGATTTGATCCTGCTCACGCTTCAGCTCATTACGTAATGCGGCGAACAGCTCGGGATCGCGGCTGGCCACATCCTGCGAAAAATATCCAGTATCGATTAACTTGGCGTGTGCGGCGGTCATGGCGGGCCTCATATGGTTAGACACCCGTTATAATGGCTTAGCCGAGCTTGTCCACCCGGCGCTGGTGCCGACCACCTTCATAGCTAGCCTCCAGAAAAGTCACCAGACAATCCCGTGCGACTTCTGTTCCCACCACACGAGCACCCAAACAAAGGACTTGCGCATCATTGTGCTGGCGGGCAAGCCGTGCGGTGGTGACATCATGACACATAGCCGCACGAATTCCGCTGTGGCGGTTGGCAGCGATACTCATGCCAATGCCTGTCCCGCATATCAGGACACCAAAGCGGGCGTGTTTGGCAGCAACCGCCTGTACAACTTTAGCAGCATAATCCGGGTAATCGACAGAATCAGTGCATTCCGGCCCCAGATCAAGCGCGGTATACCCCAATTGGCCAATCAAATCTCGCAAAACAGCGCGTAATTCGATACCGGAATGGTCGCTGGCGATGGCAATGTTTTTTTCAGTCATGCAGTCACTTTGGCCTGAATTTAAAGAATCGGCAAGTATTCATTACTTTATTTTACTCACAGCTTGACTTGATAGCGCCACAGTGACAAAAGAAGCGAATTTTCCGATTCAGGAGTTTTCCATGTCTGACGTCAATACCGATAACAAGAAGTCCGACCTCATCAAGCTGACGAGCGATATTGTGTCGGCCTATCTGGCTAAAAACACGGTGCCGGTTAATCAGGTGCCCGAGCTGATCCGTACCGTGCACAGTTCCTTGGGCAGCCTGAGCCGTAACCACACCAACACCGCGCCAGAGAAGGTTGAAGCTGGCAAGCCTGCGGTTCCGGTTAAAAAGTCCATCACGCCTGAATATATTATTTGTCTGGAGGATGGCAAAAAGCTCAAGATGCTCAAGCGCCACTTGCGCACCGTTTACAACATGACCCCAGAGCAGTACCGCGCCAAGTGGAGTCTGCCGGCCGAGTACCCGATGGTAGCCCCCAAATACGCCGCCCAGCGCTCGGACTTCGCCAAAAAAATTGGCCTTGGTAAGAGCGGTGAAGGTCGGGCTGAGAAGAAAAAGGCAGCGTAACCGACCATGACCGTCCGCGTTCGCATCGCCCCCTCGCCCACGGGCTATATGCACATTGGTACGGCGCGCACAGCGCTGTTCAATTACCTCTATGCCAAGCATCATAAGGGCCAGTTTCTCCTGCGGATAGAGGATACGGACCGCGAGCGTTCGACGCCAGAGGCAGTCACCGCCCTGATTGACGGTATGAAATGGCTGGGCCTGAACTGGGATGAGGATGTCACGTTCCAGTTTGAGCGCTCGCCTCGTCATGCCGAAATCGCGCGCGAAATGCTGGCTAAGGGCCATGCCTATTATTGCTATGCCACGCCCGCTGAACTTGAGCAGATGCGCGAGGAGCAGAAGGCCAAAGGCTTACCCCAGAAATATGATGGCCGCTGGCGCGACCGTGACCCGAAAGATGCTCCGGCTGGCGCCAAGCCCGTCATCCGCTTGAAGGCGCCACAGGTCGGGGCGACCGTGGTGAGGGATCTCGTGCTAGGAGAAATCAGCGTCAACAACACTGAACTTGATGACATGGTGTTATTACGCTCCGATGGCACCCCCACCTATATGTTGGCTGTTGTAGTGGACGATCACGACATGGGCATTACCCATGTGCTGCGTGGTCAGGATCACATGACCAACACCTTCCGCCAAGTTCAGATTTACAAGGCAATGGGTTGGGATGTGCCGAAGTTTGGCCATATTCCGCTTATTAACGGTGAGGATGGCAAGAAACTTTCTAAGCGCCATGGCGCTGTAGGTTTGCACGAATATCAGTTCATGGGCTATCTGCCGGAGGCCGTGCGCAACTATCTGCTGCGCTTGGGCTGGGCACATGGCGATGATGAGATCATCTCCGATGCACAAGCGATAGAGTGGTTTGATACAGATGGCTTGCAAAAGTCGCCAGCCCGGTTCGATACCAAAAAACTACGCAGCCTCAATGCTCATTATATACGTCAGGCTGACAATGCGCGGCTCCTCTCGCTTATTCTCCCGCTCCTAAGCGAAAAGGCGAGCTTTACGGTTGGTGAGATGGCTCAGCAAAAAGTCTTGCGTGGGATGAACAGCCTGAAGACACGCGCCGAAACACTCATTGAGCTGGCCGATGCCGCCATGGTCTACGTGATGGAGCACGCGGCAACGAACGACAGCAAAGCGCGAGCGTTGCTCGCTGACGAAGGCAATAAAGCACTGTTAGAAAGCTTCCTGCCCCGACTTGCAGCCCAAAACGACTGGACAGCTACAGCGCTGGAAGCCAGCGTACGCAGCTTTACTGAGGAGAAAGGTATTAAACTGGGTGCCCTCGCCCAGCCGCTGCGGGCGGCGGTCACCGGCTTGACCGTCACCCCGCCTATTTTTGAAGTGATGGAGCACCTCGATCGTGAGGTTGTCATCCATCGTATCAAAGCCTCGGTCAGCGCCTAGTCAATTCACTGCAATAAAAAGCCCTCACCAGTTGGTGAGGGCTTTTGCAAATGACATCCATTATTGTTTTAGCCGGAGCGAGCGCAGGCTGATCGCAATGTTCTGGAAAGCGTTGTTCAGCTGTGCAGGACTGCTGGCGTCATACACGCCACCCAGATTTGATACACAGGTATTGAACGCGGCCATAGCCGAAGCCTTCTGCGGATTATCATCGATATCGAACAGGATGAAGTAGATCCGAATGCCTTTATCAACCATGTTCTGGCAGGTCTTCAGCAGTCGGCTTTGCAGCTCGGTATAATACGGCCCGGTCAGAGCTGACGTTACATCATAAGGCCCCCACGTGCCAACCCCGGAACGCAAAACCGTCCCTGCCGCATTGCGGATCATGCCGTCATACTCTTTACAGCCCCAGAGTGCTGGCGAGAGATGCGGCTCAAGATTTGCCATCTGGCGGACGCGACAGAAGTTGTAGGCGCGGAACTGCCCCCCCGGAGCGAGAGTCATGTCACGTCCTAAGGTGCCGTAGGCCGAAGAGTCGGTCAGATAATTATTATCGATAACTGCATTATGTGGACTCAGGTTGGGGCTTGCGGCCGAAAGAGTTAATGTCAGCTGGCCAAAATAGAGAGCCCCATTCTGGGAAATACGAGCGAACGGGTCCTCTAAAAAGTTCAGCCCATCCGTCATCACAACGACGGCCTTCGAGCTTCCGTCGGTTGTGTACGACAGCGGAAGGTTATTCGGCAAAGGTGTACCGCTGGGTTCCTTCCAATAGCCCTGCCAGTTTGGCGATAAGGACCGCCACGCCCAGATCAGTCCCTGATTGATCAAGGTTCCGACATAACCAAGATCCGGGCGATTACTCGGGTGCCCAGCCGATAGGGCTGGAAACTTGAGTGGAGGAATATCCATCTCATCAATCTTGGCTTTGATTTTGATGCGGTTATCCTGCAACGGCAACAGGGGCAGGCCACAGCCTGAGTTACCCCAACCACCAATCTTAGGCGTCCCGCTGGTCGGCCACGGCTCAATCCAACGTCCAGTCGCTGTCCAACTTACTATATTTTGTAGACGGTCACCACCGTTGGAACCATGACAACAGATACTATCTCCGCTTACATTCCTTGGCCCGCTGACGGACATATCATCGTAGCCCGGAAAAGCCTTATTGAAGGCCATCGGAGTCATCCCATCCGGTGATGGATAATAGACTTTGATCCCGGTTGGCGTTTGGAAAACAAGCGATATCGGACTCATAGCGTAGGAGTCGATATATGTAGCCACCCCCGCAGCTGGCGGAGCACTTCGACAAGCGGCAACATTGTGAAGATTGGAAGATGGCGCCTCAAGACCAACACCTTTCAAAGACGGTGGCGCTACTTTGCAGGGGAAGCCATCAACCGTGCACGGGGGCACCGGCGGCGGCGGCGGTGGCGGTTGCGGTGGCTGCGGTGGTGCAGGTGGCGGCGATGGAGGAGCCGGGGGGCATACAAAAGGCTGCGGAACACAACCAAGATTTGGGGCTGTAGAGCATTTTTTCTGGCCAGGTGGGCATGGTGGCGGTGCAGCGCACAGACTAAACGCCTGCAACCCTGCCGGAACAACATGGTAAGGGAAAAAAGCCTCAACAGCGGGAGAATGATCAGTCAGATCGCGTCCGGCATATGCACCATTTTCATAGAAAGAGCGCTCGAACACACATCCACGCCAACTATTCTGCGCAGTTGAATTGCGCGGATAGTCCCACAAGATGCCATTTAAAGTATTGGCTTTAAGAAAATTGGTATGCTGGGCACCGACATTGACCATACTTGTGAAGGGAATTACGCTAACCCACATATTAGGGATAGTATCCTGCGGCACGCCATTGACCGTAAACAGGGTATCAATAAAGTTTTTTGCCGCCGTTTTCATCGCATCGACGCGCCGAACGCCGGGCAGAACTTCATTTCGCATAGACGCAGTGTTATCTAGCGCAAGCGCGACCTCAAGATAAGTCAGCGAACTAACGGCTGAGGTTAGCGTCCCCACTGTAACGGTGGGGTAATTAATAAATTTCGCAAAAATCGTTGGCATTACGGCCACCGCATTGACTGTAACCGTGCGCTGAGCCTGATTAACTGAAAAGGTCAGGGTTGGCATTGCCGTGTTCATAAAGCCGGTGCGCCAATTCGCTTCAAAATAGTCTTTGATCAATTGATCGCGATTAGGGGCAGAAAAATTCTTAGCGGCCACAAGCGAAGCAGAGTCAATAGCTTCCTGCAAACGCTGCTTAACCGCATACGCACGAGCGGTATCGACAGCGAGACCGACCAACCCCAACATCGGCACGAGCAAAAGCGCAAATATCAGCATGATGGCTCCGCCTTGGTCGCGCTTGATTAGACCTGTGTTGCGGCAAATAAGTTTCATCATTGAGCGTCTCCCGTCACAGCAAGGTTACCTTACTGTAAATCCCGCATTTGCGCCATTCTGGTTTAGAATAGTGCTTTGTTAATTAAGAAACGGTGCAAGATAGTTGCAATTGAGTCAATACAATCCCTTTATGAGCACTCAATTCTTAAGATGCGTTAAGAAATATACTACTTATCGCTCTGACAGAGGACAGCTGCAA
Organism: Micavibrio sp. UBA2400; assembly: GCA_002343265.1. GTDB lineage: Bacteria > Pseudomonadota > Alphaproteobacteria > UBA2400 > UBA2400 > UBA2400. The sequence continues at coordinate 25,347 of DDSC01000038.1, read as the reverse complement.
CGGGCTTTTGCCGCGCTAATGTATGAGCAATACGAACCATTTTGGCATCATCAACGGCTGGCATCTTTTCGAGCTGAACCAATATATCCCACGTTGCCTTGCAGTAGGTGTTCATTCCATCGAGATGAACTTGTGACCAGGCGTTGGCTAAATTCGTCACAAAATCGTTCAGGTGAGTCTCGCCCTTACGTCCATAGACGCGGGTAAAATAGCCTTTGAGGTGCTCGGTATGAGCCGCCACTTGCGCCTGATAACGTGTCATGTAGCGATTATAAGAATCGGCCTGATTACAGGCAACACCAGCCAGCATAAAGAAGGACTGCAAGGCCCGAACGGCCATCGCGTCGCGCTCCGCCGCAGACGTGCAGGCGGGCAGCCTAGCCTGCGCAGGTTGGGCAAAGACGATTAGGGCCAGAATCAGAACTCGGACAACGTAACGCATAGAATCCTCTTGTGATAAGATAACGTCCTCGATTCACCTGATTCGTGACTTTACCCAAGTGTTTTCACACTTTACAGTGCGGCTGGGCCGCGTCCCCCCTCAGTGGCGTAATAAGAATCGGATTTTCCATGACAAAACTAACCCAACGCCCTGCGAACCCTAATTTCTCTTGTGGCCCCTGCTCCAAACCACCCGGCTGGTCGCTAGATGTATTAAAATCTGCTCTTCTGGGCCGCTCGCATCGCTCGGCCGCGGGTAAAACCAAGCTGCAGGACGTAATCGACCGTACCCGTGCTGTGCTGGATATTCCGGCTGACTATCGTATCGCTATAGTCCCAGCTTCGGATACCGGTGCGGTCGAAATGGCTATGTGGTCACTACTGGGTCCGCGCCCCACCACCGTGCTGGCGTGGGAAAACTTCAGCCAGGACTGGGCCATTGACGCTAAAGAGCAGCTAAAGATTAAGGATCTCACCGTGATGGAGGCCGACTATGGCCTACTACCTGATCTAGGCCAAGTTAATCCGCATTCGGATATTGTCTTCGCGTGGAATGGCACTACATCGGGGGTGCGGGTGCCAAACGGAGACTGGATTCAGGACGACCGCCAAGGCCTAACCATCTGTGATGCGACATCCGCTGTTTTTGCAATGAACCTCCCGTGGCAAAAACTGGATGTCACAACATGGTCGTGGCAGAAGGTGCTTGGCGGTGAGGCCGCGCATGGCATGCTGGTCCTTAGTCCTCGTGCCGTCGCACGCCTTGAAAGCTATGCCCCCCCATGGCCTCTGCCCAAGCTGTTCCGTATGACCAGCAAGGGTAAGCTAATAGAAGGGCTCTTCAAAGGCGAGACAATCAACACCCCCTCTTTGCTCTGCGTCGAGGATGTACTCTACAGCCTGAAATGGGCTGAGAGTATTGGCGGAGCCAAAGCGATGGTCGCACGCTGCAACGCTAATGCAGCCGCCCTCGACAAGTGGGTACAGAGTGCTGGCTGGGTGGAGTATCTAACGAAAGACCCAGCGCACCGCTCCACTACCTCAGTCTGCCTGCGCATGGTTGACCCATGGTTTTTATCACTCAGCCCTGATACGCAAGCTGACATAGCTAAGAAACTGGTATCCTTGCTAGAAAAAGAAGGAGTCGCCTTTGATATTGCCTCCTATCGCACCGCACCGCTAGGACTACGCATCTGGTGTGGCTCAACAGTAGAAGCAAATGACATCGCTGCCCTCGGCCCGTGGCTGGACTGGGCATATTCTGAGATAAAGCAATCTCTGACCAAGGCAGCATAGGCTATGGGGCGGATAGCACGTTTTCTGTTTCTCTACATCCCAGCCGGGATTTTCTGGCTTAGCTTTCTAGCCTATGGCGCCATCAAGGGTTGGGATGCTCTCGTAATCGACCAATGCCTTGATGCTGGCGGCCGTTGGAAAACAGAAAAATCTGAATGTCAGCGTGAGATGACGTTGAATGAGGTCTTGGCCGCCCAAGATCGCGGAGGGGCATTGGCTGGCAGCTTTTGTGATCAAGACAGTGACTGCACACTCATGCGCCGAACCTGCGGTCCGACAGTAAGTGTCAGCCTTGAAAATGTTGAGACTTTTAAGAAAACCCAAGACTACACAGCCGCTCGGGTTGAGTGCGACAGCCCGCCAGCCGAGCCCAAATACACGGCACGCTGTATCGATAGACACTGCACCGCAAAGGAAGAATAAATGCCAAAAGTTCTCATCAGTGACGCCCTCTCCCCAGCTGCGGTCGCTATCTTCATCCAGCGCGGTATTGAGGTCGATCAGAAAGTCGGCCTGAAGCCCGACGAGTTGGCGGCCATTATCGACCAGTATGATGGTCTGGCCATTCGCTCCAGTACCAAGGTTACCAAAGATCTGCTCGCCAAGGCAACACGGCTAAAGGTGGTGGGGCGAGCGGGCATTGGGGTTGATAATGTCGATGTTCCTGCCGCTAGTGCGCGTGGTGTAGTGGTGATGAACACGCCCTTTGGCAACTCCATCACCACGGCGGAACATGCGCTGGCCATGATGTTTGCCCTCGCTCGCGATATTCCCCAGGCCAACGCATCCACCCATGCCGGCAAGTGGGAGAAAAGCAAGTTTATGGGCGTTGAGTTGACCGGCAAAACTCTCGGGGTGGTCGGCTGCGGTAACATCGGCTCGATTGTAGCTGATCGCGCCATCGGACTTAAGATGAAGGTAGTCGCCTATGATCCATTCCTGACTGAAGACCGGGCCACCAAACTGGGTGTCGAGCGAGCCGACCTTGATACCCTCTTTACCAAAGCTGACTTTATTACAGTGCACACTCCTCTTACCGAACAGACCCGTAACATCATCAACGCACAGGCGATTACGAAGATGAGGAGAGGTGTGCGTATTATTAACTGCGCTCGTGGGGGGCTGGTCGACGAGATGGCCTTGAAGGCAGCGCTGGAAAGCGGCCATGTCAAAGGGGCTGCACTTGATGTGTTTTTGGAGGAGCCAGCCAAAAACAACGCGTTGTTCGGGATGGAGAACGTCATCTGTACCCCTCATCTAGGCGCGTCCACCAATGAAGCGCAAGAGAATGTCGCCCTACAAATCGCCGAGCAGATGAGCGACTATCTGATGACAGGCGCAGTGACCAATGCCCTTAATAGTCCGTCAGTATCTGCCGAAGATGCGCCACGCCTTAAGCCTTATCTGAAACTGGCCGAGCAACTCGGTAGCTTTGCTGGTCAGGTGTTGGAGGGGGGCGTCAAATCAGTCACTCTAGAATATGAGGGTCACGTGGCTGGGCTCAATACCAAACCGCTCACGGCGACGGTGATCATGGGCCTGCTCAGTGCACAAATGGACAGTGTGAATATGGTCAATGCACCGATCCTTGCCAAAGAGCGCAGCATCTCTATCGCCGAAACCCGGCGCGATGAAGCGCGTGACTATCAGACACTGATCCGGGTTCGTGTCGCCACTGAGAGCGGCGAACACACGGTCGAAGGAACCCTGGTCGGTGGTGGTAAACCCCGCATTACCGAAGTCGACGGTGTTGCAATTGAGGCCGAGATCAGCCCGGAGATGCTATATATTCGCAACGAGGACAAACCAGGCTTTATCGGTCGCCTCGGTACCAAGCTGGGCGAAAGCGGCGTCAATATCGCGACGTTTCATCTTGGTCGGCCCCAACCAGGAGCCGAGGCGGTCCTGCTGGTTTCGGTAGACCAGCGCATCACCGCCAAATTATTGCTTGAGCTGGAGGCTATACCTAGTGTGGTAAAGGTGAAACATCTGCGGTTTGCCTAATCGGGTAATAAAGGTTAATATCAGCTCAGGAAAGGCAGACCTGTCTCAATATGGCCAGCAACGAGCGCGTTACCCTCTGTGCCGGAAAATATGAGATTTTCTCAGGCAATCCCCTGAGCGATCTCAATACGCCGGGTGCCTTGGCCTATATGGCGCAAGGGGCACGCGGAAGTACGAACCTGCTTGCGCTGGTTGCCAAGCCGGGCGAGTTGCCTCGCTTCAGTGTTTTGGGAGATGCCCTCAAAATCAATAGCGCATCTGTGCTGCGTTTTATTGAGGCTGATATTACCTATTGGCCCGATTTTGGCCAGCAAACCCCCGTCCTTCTCTACGAACGGCCGACCGGTGCTGCACTTATCCCCTCGCTGACCGAGGATCGCGCTCCGCTCAATAACGAACTCTTCTTCCGACAGATGGTTGAGTCTCTTGCCGAGGGAATTCGCGATATCTATCTGTCCGGCTGCAATCATGGGCGCATCAATCCAACCAATATCTTCCTGCGTGACGCCTCCAGTGGCAGCATCCAGCTTGGCGATTATCTGAGCGCGATTCCCGGGAAATACCAGCATCCGGCCTTTTGTACGATTGAACGGCTGATGGCTGCTCCTGCCGCACGAGGCATTGCCTCAGCCAGTGATGATATCTACGCCGTGGGTGTAACGCTCTTGAGTGTGCTTCTGGGCAAGCTTCCTGCTATTAATCTACCGATCGAAGAGCTGATTACAGCAAAAGTTGAAAAAGGCAGCCTGATGGCACTGAGCGGAGGAGCCCGAATCCCCAGTGCCTACAGTGAAATCTTCCGTGGCCTTTTGTCCGACGATCCGGCGCAACGCTGGGCTCTTGATGATATCACCCACTGGCTGGGTGGTCGCCGAACCGGTAGTAAACCTGCAGCACAAATCCCCAAGGCCCAACGTGGCTATGAAATTGCCGGCCAGACCTACAATAATGTTCGTCTGCTGGCACAGGCCATGGCTCGTAATGTCGATCAGGCTGGGCGTGGTATTGAGGATGGCTCATTGGACCGCTGGGTTCGTCGCTCTCTTGGTGATGAAACCAAAGCGGAAAAAATTGTTGAAGCCATCTCCTCCGCGGGAGCTGCTCAACGTGGCGGCAGCCCAGCCGAGCGTACCGTTACCCGCGTTGCCATAACACTTGACCCGCCAGCCCCAATCCGTTTCAGGGACATATCTACCCTCCCAGCTGGCCTTGGTGGCTATCTGGCCGACACGCTGATCAAGGGACAATCCCCCCGTAATGTCGCCGACCTGATCGCCGCCCAGTTCATTATTCACTGGGCTAACTCCCAGTCCAACTACGGCGCTGAGCATGCGTCACTCTTGCAGCAATATGAAGGTATTCGTATGCTGCTCGACCGGCCGCAGCATGGCTTTGGCGTTGAGCGCGTCGTGTATGAACTCTATCCGGACTGCCCCTGCCTTAGCCCCCTTACCGCCAAACATTTCCCGCTCTCACTTAAGGCTTTATGTATCGCTATTGAAGCCTACGCTGAGACCGTCAAGGATAACGATACGCGCAGTGAGCCGATGGACCGCCATATTGCCGCGTATATTCTGAGTCATCACAAGCGCATGAACGACCGCCTGTTCCCGCTCCTAGCAGCGAATAGCCAGCCTGGCCAGCGGGCTGTGGCCATTCTCTCCATCCTTGCAGAAGTTCAGCGCAAATTTCATCCGGAACCGATGCCACGCACGGCAGAATGGCTGGCGCGTCTCCTGCAGCCATCAATGGAGCGCTACCACAATCGCAATCTGCGCGAAAAGGTTATCCGTGACGTCACTAAGCTATCCAAACGCGGCGAGTTGGATCAGATGCTATCGATTATTGATGATGGCAACATGCAAAAAGCCGATGAAGACGGGTTTAACGCGGCCCAGATGGAATGGCAGCAGTTGGAGCATTTTTCGCGCGAGATCAGCACCGCAAATGAATCCCGGAACAAAGCTTTATTGCTGCAGGGGCGGCAGATTACCGCTTTTATTGGAGGTATGGCCGCCGCTGCCGCCATCGTAACAACTGTTTTTATGAGGCTATTCTAGACATGGCCGAGCCCGCAGCAAAACCTCCTCGAAAAAAAGGCTCAGCTGGGCTGGTGAGCGTACTCATCATCGGCGCTTTTTTTCCACCCACCAGCATCCTGATCTTGGCCGGCCTGATCCCGACTTATGTAGCCTGGCTGACCGATAGCACCAAAGGTAAGCTGACGGCCATCACGGTTGGCTCCTTCAATCTTGCGGCCCTGATGCCGCTCTTAATGCGACTGTGGGATAAAGGAAATAGCGTCTCCACCACGATCAGCCTACTGTTCTCCCCCTTTTCATGGATACTTATTCTGGCCGGTGCTGGTGTGGGCTGGATGCTAACGCAGGTACTACCGTTGATGGTAGTCGGATTTATTACCGCCCGTGATAAGGCCAAGCTCGACAAGATCCGCAGCCGACAGAAAGCCCTGACTGACGACTGGGGCATTGCTATTACAGAAGTCAACACACCGGCCAAGCGGCGCTAGCTTCGTCTAATTGACTTGGGCTGTGGCCTGCGCACGCACATCGTCCTGCACCTTGGCCAAGGCGCGCGTTTCAATTTGGCGAACGCGTTCCCGGCTCACACCAAATTCCTTACTCAAGTCATCCAGCGTCATCGGCTCATCACTCAGGGCGCGTGCCTGAATGATGCGCCGCTCACGGGCGTCCAGTTTGGCGATCGCGTTCGTCAGCATCAGGGCGCGGCGGTTGCTTTCACTATCTTCAACAATCTTGGCCTCAATCGTCTGACTATCGTCGGTCAGAAAATCCTGCCATTCACTTTCACCATCCGCGCGCATAGGCGCATTCAGCGAGTGATCCGGCCCGCCAAGGCGACGGTTCATCTCGACCACTTCCCGCTCGCTCACCTTCAGATCAGCTGCAATGTCTTTCACCTGTTGAGGTGGCAAATCCTGATCGTCGAGTGCGCCTAGCTTGCTCTTCATGCGGCGCAGATTGAAAAACAGTTTCTTCTGCGCAGCGGTCGTACCGATCTTCACCAGTGACCAGCTGTGCAGGATATATTCCTGAATTGCGGCGCGGATCCACCACATAGCGTATGTCGCCAACCGGAAGCCTTTATCCGGATCGTACTTCTTGACTGCCTGCATCAGGCCGATATGTCCCTCCGAAATCAGATCGCCAACCGGCAAGCCATACCCACGATAGCCCATGGCAATCTTGGCAACGAAACGCAGATGGCTGGTGACCAGCTTGTGCGCGGCTTCACGATCGCCATGCTCGCGCCAGCGCTTGGCTAGCATGTACTCCTCCTCTGCCGACAGCATGGGGAAGCTGCGGATCTGAGCCAAATAGGCTGTGAGCGCATCCGGGCTACTCAGGACAGGCAAAGAAGATGTTTCGGTCATGTTGGGGTTATATCATAAGATAGGGGGCATTTAGCCAGCAGATTTTGTCGCAGAAAAACACAGCTAGACGCTATAATTAGCTTTGTTTATCTATCACTTAGACCCGAATTAGTTTTTTTTACGCAATCTCAAATAACATAATTTTTAGTCTAGCAAAACTAGGAGGCTTTTTATGGGTACTTCAAGCACAGGACCAACCAACAGCTTTAATCATGTTCGCCAACCGGGCGAACCATATGTGGACTTTTCCAAGCTCAGGAAAGTTGAACTTGGTGATTCGGAGATTCCCAGACCTATTGCTACCTTTGATAAGACATTCGAGGTTTTTGACCGGATTGGAAAGTATCCAGAAAAATTACATCAGCAAGTTAAGGCCGGTGGTGGCGACCCTCATGAAAATGTCGCCATTTTTCAACAAATCTATTACAACAAAGAACTTGGTATTGCATTTGAGCAGCCTGCCTACAGCACAAAGCGAGGTATTGCTGAGGTCATTAAGGCCCTGAACGATCCCAAGACGGACTGGGGTTCAGAAGCCATTAGACAAAGCAATCTGACACAGTATACCCGCGCTCAAGAGGCTTTTAGAACCCATGACGCAGCTAACCGGCCAAAAGCAGCTAAGGACTTCAAACCCTAGCCAGCTTTGCTAATAGCTCAGACAGATCTGTGGGTAAGTTACACCTAAAATGCATAGCCTTACCCATGCGTGGGTGGATCAACTTCAGCTCAGCCGCATGGAGAGCCTGCCGGGTAAATCCGTCCAGAGCAGGCTTATAAGTCTGTTTCAATTTGGCCGTGCGCCGCACGTTGCTACCATAAACCGGGTCACCCACGAGCGGATGCCCAAGGTGCGTTAGATGTACACGGATCTGGTGGGTGCGGCCCGTCTCCAACTCACAACGCAAGAGGGCAAGAGACTCTTCAGCGAACACCTGCTCCACCTTATAGCGCGTAGCCGCTGGTTTTCCCTTTGCTGTAACGGCCATCTTCTGGCGGTTGGTTGGACTGCGGCCAATTGCAGCCTCAATACGGCCGACGCGCGGCGCGGGTACTCCCCAAACCAGCGCCAGATATGTGCGTGACAGGCTGCGATCGCTAAACTGTTCAGACAGCTTGTGATGTGCCTCATCATGCTTGGCGATTACCATCAGTCCGCTGGTGTCTTTATCGAGACGATGCACGATACCGGGCCGGATCACGCCACCAATGCCGGATAGTTCGTCCTGCTTGTGCCACAGCAGAGCATTGACCAAGGTACCGTCGTGATTACCTGCGGCCGGGTGCACCACCATGCCCGGCGCTTTGTTTATAACGAGAATATCGGCATCCTCATAAACGATGTCGAGCGGTAGTTCCTGCGCTTTGATCCGGTCATGATCAATAGCCGGTGGAACGGTTAGGTCATAGACCGTGCCTTCGCCCACTGCCAACGCCGGGTTGGCCTGGGGTTTACCGGCACAAGTCACCTGCCCATCTTTGATAAGGGCTTGCACCCGCATACGCGAAAGCGGCGCATGCTGTTGCACCAGTTCGGTCAGGGCTTTATCCAGCCGCTGGCCCGCCAGTGCCGAGGGAATAGTTAACTGGTATCGCGCTTCGCTCATGCCTGTGCTATGCCTCAAAACAAGGGGAAAATGCAATGGCTGAAAACAATACCGCCCGTAATGTTGTGATTGGAATGACGGTTTTGCTGGTCGCCATGCTCGGCCTTTTGGCCTACGGGCTGGTGCGTAACTCGCGTTCTGTCGATGCCGGGCTGGAAAAGATGCAAACTGCCATACGCTGGGACGCGCAGCTCCCGGCCGGGTCCATTCGCGCCATCAGTAGTAGCGGCAGCACACTCTCCGTCTGGCTGGAGACATCCTCCGGGGAAACAATTCTGGTATATGATACCCGCGATGGCCGCCAAATTGGCGCACTGACCGAGCATGGAAAAGCCGATTAGGTCTTGATAAGCCACGATATTAATCAGCTTTTAACAGCTTTCTAACCCCTGCCCGCTACTCTGTAAGAATGCAGTTACAGGCAAATGAACCTCCCTGCCATTACTTTCGTGCCGCCGGACGCTCACTTGACGCTATAAAAACCCATCAACGCGCCGTTGAAAGAGCAGTCGAAGAAGTCCGGTCCTTCGTCGTGCTTTGCGGGGCCGAACGGGCTCTAGGCAATGCCCAGATCAGCGGTTTAATTTTTGCAGGACGCCCTCCACTCGGCTGGATTCGCAATGCCAGCGCGCCGCACATGGCGATCCCTGATACCGATACCAAGCGCGGCATCAGCTATGCCCGCCGCATGAGCGATCTGCATATCCCCGGCGATGCTGAATTTGCCGGGCTGATTGGTGCACAGCCAGCCCTGCCCTTTGATGACCCAGCCCTACCGCTGATGCTGATCAGCTGGCCAAGCTACATTCCCCTCAAGGATGGCTGGGCAATCCGTTGCCCCGTGGATAGACGCGGAAATCACGCGACACCCCCTGATGCCCTACCCCTGTCGGTTGATGATTTCAAACGACTGGCGGTCAGCCAAACCTTCAATCTGATCTCACTCGATAGTCAGGACACCGCAAAGAACTAGGCGGCGAGCACCACAGCACCCGCCGCCCAGCCTTACCTATTTAGTGGGTCGTGTCCGCCTTCACCGTAATAGTGCGGGGCTTGCTGGCCTCCGGCACCTCACGGGTCAGATCAATCGACAGCAACCCATTCGCCAGCTTGGCCTCACCAACCTTGATGTGATCCGCCAGCTGGAAGCGTCGCTCAAAGGCCCGGCTGGCAATACCGCGGTACAGGAAGGTCTTGCCTTTTTCCTCTTCCGACACCTTGGCCTTACCACTAACGGTCAGGGTATTCTCCTTGACCACAACATCAATGTCATCCGGCGCGAAGCCAGCTACTGCCATAGTGATGCGGTAACTATCCTCGCCTGACTTTTCGATATTATAGGGCGGATAGCCGCCCTCTTCCACCTCAAGAGCGCTCTCCATCATCCGGTTCAGGCGGTCAAAGCCGACGACCGAACGGAACATTGGGGAAAAATCATAAGTACGCATGGTGATCCTCCTTGGCATCACAGTTGCGCGGCCCACACTGGCACCGCTTACGAGCCAGATGTGGGGAGAGATGCAAGCGTACGCAAGAACTTGAAAACCAGCTCAGTACTACCCATGTACGTTTGATTGTCTGCACCGAGCGGCGGAAATATGGTTAAATTCAGTGTAAAAACCTTAACCATATCGATGTCTGTAGTGCTTGAAATTAGCGGACCGGATATGTTCAAATTTAGACATGAGCGCAGCCCAACCACTATTTTTGAATAAGCTTTACAGCGAGTCGATGGATTTGCTGGAAGAGGCACACAATTACCTCAGTTATCATCCCTCCGCCCGGCAGGCGCTACGGCAGCCTAACGTGTGGGATGCTGTCTTTGTAAACTTGCAGGCTATGCGCCTGACCAGCCGCATGACACAAGCCATGGCCTGGCTGCTAGCGCAGCGCGCGGTACAGACCGGGGAGATGACTTTGCATCAAGCCTGCGGTGGTGATTTCTCACTCGGTGCAGAAGATATCTGTACTGATCTGGATGGCCACAACGACAACCGTGTGCCACCGTCCATGCAAAAGCTGCTTGAACGCAGCCATGGCATTTATATGCGCGTCCTGCGGCTCGATCAGGCTGCCCGCGCCAAAATTTCCGCCTAACGAAAAAGGCGGGCCGCTCAGCCCGCCTTGAATTCGTCTCGCAGAGAAAACGGGTTAGGCCGACTTCTTCTCCTCGGTCTTCTTGACGCCAACACCAAAAGCGCCGAACTTCTTGCTGAACTTGTCGACCTGATCGTTCTGCATCAACTTCTGCTCGCCACCGGTGTAAGCCGGGTGCGACTTGCTGTCGATGTCCAGACGCCAGCTGTCACCAGCCTTGCCCTTGGTCGAACGGGTCTTGAATGTGGTGCCATCCGTCATGATGACGTTGACTTCGTGATACTCGGGGTGAATGCCTGCTTTAGCCATGATGTCCTCGGCGTCCTCTCAAAAATTTCGTCTTAGGGGCTGGCTTATAGGGGGTTTGCGCCCAAAATGCAAGCAAGATCAGCTTTCTTGCGCCAACCCCACAGAATTATTAACTTTTTGGCTTCTCTATTAGAAATTGAGGTTAATCGCTTACCCTCGGATCAGGCGGGCGGCCGCCAGTTTGCTCAGGCGCACGTGCAGCTCCTTATGCCCTTCTGGGCTATCAATGATCTGACCCAGCGGCGTCTTCTGCTCGGAATGGGTAACGTCAGGCATCACAAACCAAAGCCGCAATGCCATTTGCCTCCAAGATGCGGAAGGCAACTAAAGCGCTTTCATTCAAATTACGTAATCTTTCACCCGCGTAGGCAGTCTCATCAAAATTCGCCATTGCCTCTACCCTGTTTCTATAGCTGTTTCGTAGTTTCAGAAGTCAAGCGGTTATCGCTGACCGATTCGTACGAAATTGAGGAGGATCAAGTCAAGACCTACTAATCGCTTTTCCACCGCAAAGATCAATTGCGCGATATTAACTTTCTGGCATTGTCCCTTGTATCGTTTCAAGTTTACGAGTTCCTGCCAGCCCGTCTCGGCTGGCAAATGTGGAGAGTCCGCCATGAAAATCACCCGCCGTTTCACTGTTTCCGGTCAAGACGCCTATGCGGGCCTGACCTTCCGCACCACCAGCTCGGAAATCCGCAATCCGGATGGTTCAGTGGTGTTCTCGGCCAAAGATATTAACGTACCCGGCAACTGGTCGCAGGTAGCGGTGGACGTGCTGGCGCAAAAATACTTCCGCCGGAAAGGTGTGCCCTCCGCCCTCAAGACTGTTGAAGAAAACAGCGTGCCGAACTGGCTGTGGCGCCGCGTGCCTGATGACGCCATGCTGGCCACATTCCCTGAAGATGAGCGCATGGGGGGGGAGACCGACAGCCGTCAGGTATTTGACCGCCTTGCCGGATGCTGGACCTACTGGGGCTGGAAGGGTGGATATTTCGATACCGAAGAGGACGCCCGCGCCTATTATGATGAAATGCGCTACATGCTGGCAGCGCAAATGGCCGCACCAAACAGCCCGCAGTGGTTCAATACCGGTCTGCACTGGGCTTATGGCATCGATGGCCCGGCGCAGGGCCACCATTACGTTGATTTCCAGACTGGTGAGTTGAAGAAGTCGGAGACAGCCTATGAGCACCCGCAGCCGCACGCCTGCTTCATCCAGAGCGTGAAGGATGATCTGGTCAATGAAGGCGGCATCATGGATCTGTGGACTCGTGAAGCCCGCCTGTTCAAATATGGCTCGGGCACGGGAAGCAACTTCTCAGCCTTGCGCGGCGAAGGTGAGCCGCTCGGTGGTGGCGGTCGTTCCTCCGGCCTGATGAGCTGGCTAAAGATTGGCGATGCCGCCGCGGGAGCCATCAAGAGCGGCGGCACGACCCGCCGCGCCGCCAAAATGGTGACAGTTGATCTCGACCATCCGGATATCGAAACCTATATCGACTGGAAAGTGGTGGAAGAGCAGAAGGTCGCTGCGCTGGTCGCTGGCTCCAAACAGTGCGCCAAGCATCTGACCGCCATTATGGCTGCCGCACAGAGCGGTACCGACCCTGAACAGAATAAAGAGCTGAAGAAGGCCATCAAGGATGCCCGTAAGGCATTCATCCCCGATGGGGCGATTGCTCGCGTCCTTGGCTTTGCCAAGCAGGGTTTCAAGACCATTGAGGTCAAGACCTATGATGTGGATTGGGAGAGCGAAGCCTACCGCACGGTGGCTGGCCAGAACAGCAACAACTCGGTTCGCGTGAGTGATGACTTCATTCATGCCGTCCGTACCGATGGCCCTTGGTCACTGATCCGCCGTACCGATGGAAAAGTCGCAAAGACCCTCAAGGCGCGCGATCTGTGGGACAAAGTCACCAGCGCCGCTTGGCAATGTGCGGATCCCGGTGTTCAGTTTGATACCACTATTAACGACTGGCATACCTGCCCGATGGGTGGTCGCATCAATGCCAGTAATCCGTGCTCGGAATACATGTTCCTTGATGATACGGCATGCAATCTGGCCTCGCTCAACCTCATGCAGTTCCGGCATGATGATGGCAGCTTTGATATTGATGCGTTCACCCATGCTACCCGCTTATGGACAATTGCACTTGAAATTGCCGTACTGATGGCGCAATTCCCGAGCGCTGAAATTGCCCGTTTGTCCTACCAGTACCGCACACTTGGTCTTGGCTATGCCAACCTCGGCGCGCTGCTGATGGCCTCGGGCCTTGGTTATGACAGCAATGAGGGCCGTGCCATTGCCGGTGCCATTGCCGCCATCATGACTGGCGTTGCCTATGCGACCAGCGCCGAAATGGCCGACGAGCTTGGCCCCTTCCCGGCCTACACCGAGAATACCGAACATATGTTGCGTGTAATGAAGAACCATCGCGGTGCGGCCTATGGCCAGAAGGCGGGTTATGAGAAGCTGCATCTGGCCCCCATGCCGCTCAACGCCGAAGATTGCCCACAGGCCGACCTGATTGCTGCTGCGCGTATGGCGTGGGATCAGGCGGTAGAGTTGGGGCAGCGCTATGGTTACCGCAATGCGCAAGCCACTGTGATTGCGCCGACAGGCACCATTGGTCTAGTGATGGATTGCGACACCACAGGCATCGAGCCGGACTTTGCGTTGGTGAAGTTCAAAAAGCTGTCGGGTGGCGGATATTTCAAGATCATCAACCGCACGGTGCCGGAAGCGCTGCGCAAGCTTGGCTACATTAATGACCAAATTGAAGCGATTGTGACCTATGCCGTCGGCCACGGCACACTGCGCCATGCGCCGGGCGTCAGCCACGAAAGTCTGAAAACCAAAGGCTTTACCGATGCCGCGATTGAAAAGCTCGATCAGGCATTAGCCAGCGCTTTTGACATCCGCTTTGCGTTCAATAAATATACGCTCGGCGAGGAGTTCTGCCGCGATACGCTGAAGATTGATGCCGAACTGTTGAATTCCCCAACCTTCGATCTACTCGCCCATCTGGGCTACAGCAAGCAGGATATTGATGCCGCCAACATCTACTGCTGCGGCGCAATGACAGTTGAGGGAGCGCCACATCTGAAAGATGAGCATCTCCCGGTGTTCGACTGCGCCAGCCCGTGCGGCCGCATCGGCAAGCGCTACCTCAGCTGGGAGGCGCATGTCCGAATGATGGGGGCCGCACAACCCTTTATCAGCGGGGCTATTTCCAAGACCATCAACATGCCCAATCACGCCACTGTGGATGACTGCAAGAACGCCTACATGCTGGCGTGGTCGCTCGGCCTGAAGGCTATGGCATTGTATCGCGATGGCTCCAAGCTCAGCCAACCTCTCAGTGCCGCTCTCATCGCCAATGACAATGAGGACGCGGAAGACGTCGCCCAGACGATCAGCGAGTTGCCAAACGCACTAAAGGCGCCGGTGATGGCTGAGCGTATTGTCGAGCGCATCATCCAGCGCGTAACCCATGCGGAACGCGAAAAACTACCTGACCGCCGTAAGGGCTATACCCAAAAAGCGATTGTCGGTGGCCACAAGGTCTATCTGCGTACCGGTGAGTACGAAGATGGGCGTATTGGTGAGATTTTCATTGATATGCATAAGGAGGGAGCCGCCTTCCGCTCGCTCATCAACAACTTTGCCATCGCTATTTCGCTGGGCCTGCAGTACGGCGTACCGCTGGAAGAGTATGTTGATGCTTTCACCTTCACCCGCTTTGAGCCGTCGGGTGCCGTACAGGGCAACGATGCCATCAAGATGGCGACCTCGGTGCTCGACTATATTTTCCGTGAACTGGCGGTTTCGTATCTTGGACGTCACGATCTAGCTCACGTCACCACGGAAGATATGCAGCCCTCGACGGTTGGCAAAGGCGATGAGCAAAGCGCACTGCAGGAAGCCGAGGCCGCGATGCAGGAAAGCGTCCGCAAGGTTGCGTCAACCGGCTATGTACGGGCCAACTTCAAAGTGGTCACCAATCTGGCTAAGCAAAGCCAGCCCGTTGCCGCCAACATGACAGCCCCAGTCGTGGAAAGCAACTTCGCCATGGCGGTGGGTGCCGAAACAATGGTGATTCCGGCGACGGCTGGCACAACGAAGACGGTCAGTGCCGTCTCTGCGGTTGCCAGTGCCAAAGCGCAGAGCATCAGTATCGCACGCGCCAAGGGCTATGAAGGCGAAGCTTGCCCGGAGTGTGGTCACCTGACTATGCTGCGCAACGGCACCTGCCTGAAATGCGATACATGCGGTGCAACCACAGGCTGCAGCTAAGTCGGTTTGCCGGTTGTAGGAACTATTCTTTGCGGATAACCTGTCGGCATAATGGTTGTGTCCACGTCGCCAAAACCGCAAGGAACCTTACACGCCGTCCGCTCGTTGATGGCGCAACTGGGGTCTGTTGCGTTTAAGTTTTTTTTACTCCCGGTTGGCGTAGCCCTCATCATTTTGCAGCTACTAACCCCTTCACTCAGCTACGATGCGACATCGGCCAAGCTCACCTACAAACATGCGGGAAGTACCAGCTGGTCGACCCTACGGGGTGAATCGGGGGAAACTTGGACCTCACAGCAAGTTACTCTTGTCACGAGCGATGATCGCACTCTGAAGGTTGACTATCTACGCCCGCAGGGAACCTCCAGCGCAGCCAATCAAGCCTTGACCGTTATTGTGGCCGGATTCTTGCCTGTGGAATGGCTCATCGATCAGATCAGGCCTACGGGTAATCAAACTGTAGTAATTTATCGCTCCCCCCGTCTGAAACGCATGCTCATCTCAGGTTGGTTTCCACTGCACCAGCTACACTCCGCCAAGTCTATCGGAGATTACTGGACCTTTCTGACCAGCAACCCGCTTACCTATGGCTATAATGTTTACATGGGGCTGCACGAGGCCCCCGGAGATATTGTCGATATTGTTGACTGGGCGCGCTCCTATTTGGCGATCGACGCCCAGCGCATCAATCTGATCGGTATCGGCGCCGGTGCCTTGGTTGCAGCGGCGGCGGCGAACAAACTCAACACCATCGCCCTACCCGCTCGGACACTCACTCTGGTTTATCCACCGGCCGATCTTGCCTCGGCTATTCGCGACAATGCCACGTCCGCTCCGCGCTGGTCACGCCCATTGCTGGCCACTGTTCTTACACCACTCTACGTCCGCCTTACGCTCACCGATCATCTGTCCCGTACACATCCAACACGTAAGTATCTTATTATCCCGCGTCGTTCCTTTGAACTGGCAACCTATGCCGCCGAGCCCGCCATTAGCGTCGCCGGACCAGAGGCAACGATTGACTATCTTGATGTTGACTACAGTAGCCTTCATCTGGAGGGTAACAGCTATCAGCTTCGGCAGAAGATCGGGACCTGGCTGGTTGCCCAAGACGCTATCCCATCATATTAGGACGAGCACAATGACAACCGCCAGCGAAACTCTCCATCGGTTAGGAATTACACTCCCCGTTCCAACTCCGGCCATAGCCGCCTATGTTCCTTTCGTTCGTGCCGGAAATCTCCTGATTATCTCCGGTCAGCTTCCGCTGTTGGATGGCAAACTCCTACTCACAGGGCAGTTTGGAGCAGGCCTTACTCTTGAACAGGGGCAGAACGCCGCGCGTCAGTGCGCCATTAATGTACTATCACAGGCCCAAGCTGCTCTAGGTACTCTTGACCTTATTCGCCGTGTTGTCCGGCTGGGTGGCTTCATCAGTGCAACGCCTGAGTTTACGGATCACGCTAAAGTCATGAACGGTGCTAGCGAGCTGATGGAATCCGTGTTCGGCGAAGCAGGCCGCCACGCGCGCAGCACCATTGGAGTACCCTCGCTCCCGCTAGGTGCTGCCGTTGAGGTTGAAGGCCTCTTTGACATTAGCCCATGATTTCCCCCCCGGCTGATATCCCCCCTCTGCTTCTCCGGCTTATGCAGGCTATTATTTTGCTTACGCCCTTGCCGCTAGCTAGTAATCGTCCTCTCTTTGTTGGCTTGCTGGCTTGTGCCTGTGCCATAGCACTGCTCTTGTGGAGCCTTCATCTAGCACGTACCCACAAGGGCATGCCGATCGGTTGGCGGCAGTTGGCTCTTCCGGCCTTTCCGTTTTCACTTTTCCTGCTGTGGAGCGCTCTGCAACTCGTCCCTTTTCCCCCTCCACTAGCCCATACGGCCTGGCAGGAGAGCGCTCCCATACTTATGAACAGCGCACCGCTTGGATCCATAAGTATCGATCCAGCCGCGACGATGGCTGGTATTTTGAAACTTCTGAGCTACGCCATTCTTTTCTTTCTAGCTGTCCAGATCGGACACGCGCCACACCAGGCGGCCCATTTACTAAAGACGATCGCCGTTGCTACGAGCGGATATGCCCTCTATGGCTTATTAATCTACGCGTTGGGAGATCAAACCCTGCTCTGGTTTGTTAAGCGTGATTATGTTGGAAGTCTCACAGGCACATTTGTTAATCGCGGCGCTTTTGCGGCCTATTGCGGCATGGGATTCTTTGTACTCGCAACTCTCTTTCTCCGCACACTCTGCCGTGAACTGGAGACAACCCGTCCCGCCCGCAGCCCTGACGTAACAGCTATTTACGTCCTTCCACGCGTCTGGCTGCTGCTGTCAGGTGCAGGGCTAATTTTCGTCGCCCTGCTGCTCACCAATGCGCGCGCAGGACTAGCCAGTGTCCTGCTTGCAGGCGCTGTATACTGGCTTGGCCTGTACACAACACGGCTCTTACCGCGCCGGCTACTCCTTACTCTTGCTCTATTGGCGGCAACGCTGACCGGGCTAGCTCTCACATTTCACGGTGATCGTCTGTTTGCTCGTCTTGAAGGTAGTATTATGGCGCGTGATGAGCGCAGCGAAATCTGGAATGTGACAGCACGAATGATCGCAGATGCTCCGCTCAGTGGTCAAGGACTGGGAACCTACGCGCACCTTTACCCCACCTATCGCAGCGAAAATTTGCAGATGACGTACACGCAAGCCCATAATACCTATCTGGAAATGGCGGCTGAGCTTGGCCTGCCCGCAACAGCCTTATGGCTCTTCGCGTTGCTGGCTCTGGGTATCCGTCTGTTGATTGGTGTTGCTACTCGGCGAATAAATCAGCTTTATCCACTACTGGCGCTGGTTGTCCTGACACAGGCAGCTTTGCATTCACTGCTTGACTTCAGCTTCCAGATTCCGGCCAATGCTGGGTTATTGGCTATCCTGCTCGGTCTTGGCTATGCCCAGTCCTTCCGGCGGCAGGAGCAACCGCTTTAGCTCCCACCCGCGCCGCTCCCGTGTGCATTCAATGAGCCCCAGTTGCGTGATGCCATATATATTCACGGGGCAGCTATCGTCTTGTGTGGCGGTACGAAACTGATCGAGAATGGCTTTGCCGATATTCCGGCGGTCACCAACCAGATCAATCAGGATGATCCCGCCCAGATTGCGCAGCCGAATTTGCCGAGCGGTCTCCTGCAGAGCCGCACGATTGATTTCTGCCGGACTGCCCGAACCATTAACATCAATGATGCATGCGGCCTCGGTGTGCTCAATGACGAGATAACCACCGGGGAACTTGACACGCGGCGCAGTAAGCGTCTCAATCTGGCTTTCAAGATCAATCATCTCGAACAGCGGCGGCTTGCCACTCTGGACTTCGGCTTTTAGACCATAAGGAGCCAGCTTGAGGCGCAAAGAATCGCTACTCACTTGAGCGGTAACCGGCTTATAGGCCATAGCACGGGCCAGCGCATCAGGGCCGGCTTGTAACCGGCGCGGAGCCCCCTCGGCAGCCACATCAGACAGACGCCGAACCAGAGCCAGCTTGTCACCGATCGGCGGAGCGATCCACTCGACCGCGACCGGATCTCCCGCCTGCAGGGGCTGGCGTTTTGTGTTGAGAAAAGCCGTCTGTCCCTCACCCAGATCAAGCTCGGCACCGCCAAAGTTGGGGGTGACACGCATTACCTTGGCTATATAGCGCGCGCCATGCAATGGCTGACAGTCGAGCCGGTCCACTTCCAGCCCAATCAGGTGGCCGCTATCGACCAGCGCCACTCGGGTACACCCATTCTGGCTATCCGCCCACAGCTCAACTGGCATAAAACCCTCCTGCCCTGAGCATCTTGCCTAACTCATACAATGGCAAACCCAGAATGGTGCTGTAATTGCCCTGTACCGCACGAATATGTAACGCACTAATACCCTGATACCCATAGGCCCCGGCCTTGCCCTTCCATTCGCCCGTCGCGTAATAGGCTTCGATTTCTGCAGCGCTCATTCGCGCAAATGTAACATTTGCCTCGGCCAGTGTGTGTCGGGCCGTGCCAGTCGGCGTGATGAGTGTGAGCGCCGTAAGAACCTTGTGCTTACGCCCCGGCAGCAATTTGAAACAGGTCTCGAAATCTGCCCGGGTTTCCCCCTTGGGCAGAATACGCCGCCCGACAGCAACCACTGTATCACCCGCCAGAACAAAACAGCCGGGGTGGCGGGCCGCTACCGTCTGGGCCTTTTCAGCGGTCACGCGACGAACATAATCACGCGGAAGCTCGGCCTTGCGGGGCGATTCATCAAGATCGGCTGGATCAATTTTGTCAGGGACAATCCCAATCTGTCGGAGCAAATCAAGCCGACGGGGCGAAGCCGATGCAAGAACCAAAGGACAAGGCATGGCCCATGCTATAACACAGTCGATAACTCGCGCCAGTCAGCTGGTCATTAAAATGACTGGTCGGGAGGCTGTTTTCTGTCCATATTAGACGCGGAGGACGATCTCATGACCCGGACACTTAAGGCCCTGTTTGTTTTGCTCCTGCTTGCCACGCCCCCCCTCGCGCAGGCTCAGGGCCATAACCATACAGACAAACCCCTCGTCGAGGTTAAGGATCTAGGCTCACGCCCGGACCCAGCCGCTAAGGTCACGAAGGTAGGTGGCCCGTTTACGTTGATCAATCAGGACGGCCAAACGGTTACCGAAAAGGACTTTGCGGGATTTTATCAGCTGATTTTCTTTGGCTTTACCTACTGCCCGGACATCTGCCCGACCGAGCTTCAGACCGCACTGGAGGCAGTGCAGGAATTACCCCCCGAGCAAGCCAAAAAGTTCAAAATTCTCTTTATCAGCATCGACCCCAAGCGTGACACCCCGGCCGTTTTGAAGGCCTATCTCAACCAGATCGGGCCCGGCCTAACCGGACTGACCGGATCACCTGACCAGATCGCGGCCGTTGCAAAGGCCTACAAGGTCTATTACGGAAAATCTGCCGAGACGGCCCATGAAGAGCAGGATTATTTGATGGACCACTCGAGTTTTTTATATTTTATGGGGCCAGACGGCGCATTCCTGAAAGCCTTTTCAGCCGGAACTGACACTGAAACCCTGCTGAAAGCGCTCCGCACTCACCTTAAGCCCTGATACGCCCCAATATCGCCGCTATTTCTGGTTTTTGGGACCGTAAGGACTTGACAGAACTGGGTTAAATTAATAGTTTCCGCCTCGCTGGTTGGCACTTTTGTCTGGTGTCAGCAGGCAAGGATGGAGACACCCATGGCCGCCGAGGAAACGCCCAGGACTCTCTCCGACCGTATCGCCACCGCCCGCAAGAATGCCGGGTTGGCCAGCGATGCCACGGAGACACTGGATGACCGGATGCCAAAAGCCCCCAACGGGCTGGAATTGGTCGTCGCTGTCTGTGCGTTTGGTTTTCTTGGCTTTGGTGCTGACCGTTGGTTGGACACAAAGCCGTGGTTGATGTTGCTGGGTCTGCTGATCGGTCTGGTGGTCGGTCTATGGAACCTGCATCGGGCAAGTTTGGGTGCTGATGCACTTTCGGTAGGGCTCGTGAAGAAGGATAGATAAGCAGTGTCTGAGGGCAAACTCCATATCGACCCGATCTCGCAGTTTGCGATTCACCCGTTGTTCGAGTTTTCACTTGGCGGGTACAACCTTGCCTATACGAATTCATCCCTCTTCATGACTTTGGCGGTCGCCATGATCGCCGGTTTTTTTCTGCTCGGTGGCAAACACCGTGAGCTGGTCCCTTCGCGCATTCAGGCCGCTGGTGAGATGGCCTATGAAAGTATCGCCAACATGGTGCGCGACAATGCCGGGCCGGATGCCATGCGTTACTTTCCCATTATCTTTGCCATTTTCTTTCTGGTGCTGTTCGGCAATGTGCTGGGCATGATCCCCGGTAGTTTTACCTATACCAGCCACATTATTGTGACACTCACACTGGCACTCACCCTGTTTATCTGCATCACGTTGCTGGGTTTTGCGCGGCACGGGGTTCACTTTCTCAGCCGCTTTGTTCCGCATGGAGTTCCGGCGCTGATTCTTCCTTTTATTGTTGCGCTAGAGGTGCTCTCCTATCTTGTCCGCCCGCTGACCCTCGCCGTTCGTCTGTTTGCCAATATGCTGGCCGGGCACATGATGCTGAAAGTGTTCGCCTACTTTGCCGTCGGCCTGATGACATCAGGCTCCATTGGCCTGATGGCGCTGGGCACCTTGCCCGTTCTCATGAACGTCGCCCTGATCGGCCTTGAGCTGTTTGTCGCTGTTCTGCAAGCAATGATTTTCACTATTCTCACCTGCGTATATCTGCGTGATGCGCTGGTGATTGAGCATTAACCACGCAACCAGAAAGGAACGATCATGTCGAGTGAAGTAGAAGTTGCCCAGTTGGCACTGCAGGGGTCCAAGGCTCTGGCCTCGGGTATTGCCATGATGGGTGCCATTGGTGCCGGTATCGGTCTTGGTATTTACCTGGGCAATTTCATGACCGCGCTGGCCCGTAATCCCGGTGCCAAGAAGGATATGGGCGGCTATCTGTACATCGGCATCGGTGTGATTGAAGCTATCGCCATCTTCGCAGTTGGTGTGGCTCTGATCAACCTGTTCGTCTAATGGCCATGCGCACACCCCGCCTGTTGTCTATCCTCCTGCTGTCGATGGCCGCCGTTCCGGCTCTGGCCAATGAAAGCAAGGGGCTGCCCCAGCTCGATCCGACCTGGTACGCCTCACAGATCTTCTGGCTGGCTGTGCATTTTGTTGCCCTTCTGGTTATTGCCCGCACGATCATTCTGCCGCGCATCGCCGCAGCACTTGATCGGCGGGAAGGCCGGATTGCCGGTGATCTTGAGCAGGCCGACCGCCTGAACAAGGACGCCCAGCAGGCGAAACAGGAGTATGAGGCATCACTGTTAGGGGCACGGCAACAGGCGCAGGATATCCGCGAAAAAATCCAGCTTGATCTGCTCGCCGAACGGACGGCCGCCGAGCGCAAGCTGGCCGAGCAGCTTGCGACCCAAACCATTGCAGCACATGAGCGGATCGCCAAGGCATCGGCGGACATGCACTCGCGGGTCCGCGACATTGCCGCCGACATTTCCTGCGACCTGATCCAGAAAGTTGCCGGCCTGTCCGTTGACAAAGCGACGGTAACAACAGCGCTTGGCCGGGTTGGTACACCAGCCCTAAAAGAGGTGGCGTGATGCTCCACAGCTCAACCTTCTGGCTGGCAATTTCAATGGCCATTTTCGTGGCGCTGGTCTACCGCCCGCTCACCAGTTTTACTCGATCCACGCTCGATAAGCGTCGCGAAACGATCCGCAGTGATCTGGCTGAAGCTGAGCGCTTGCGGGCCGAGGCGCAGGACCTGCTGAGTACGTGCCAGCGACAGCACCGCGAAGCCGTACAGGAAGCTGAATCCATTATTGCAGCGGCCCGTATGGAAGCCGATCGCCTACGCACTGAAGCCGCAGCCAGCCTGAAAGAGCTGATTACCGCTCGGGAAGCCGCAGCGTTAGCCAAAATTGCGCAGGAAGAGGCCAATGCCACTCGCGCTGCCCGCGACATGGCAGCCCAGTTGGCGCTGGCTGCCAGCGCCGAGATTCTGCGCCAGAAGCTCTCCGGCACACAGGCCGATGCGTTAATCGATAAGGCGATCAGTGAGCTGCCACAGCAACTGGCGAGCTAAACACCGCCTTCTGTGACTATATAAGCTATCTCGACAATTTCGAGGCTCTCGCTGCCTTTTCCTGTGCGCAACTCAACCACGTCACCGACGCGGGATTTGAAAAGTGCGCGTGCCAGCGGTGAGAGCCAGTTGATCCGGCCTATATCAGTATTGGCTTCATCGACACCGACAAGCGTTACCGTTAGCTCCCGCTCCTGCCCATCGACGTAGGTAACGGTCGCACCAAAAAAAACCTGCTCAAGATGCTGCTGCTGCCGAGCGTCAACGACTACAGCTGACTCCAACCGTTTTGTAATATAGCGTGCACGGCGATCGATCTCCCGTAGGCGTTTTTTGTTATAAAGATAGTCACCGTTCTCCGACCTATCTCCCAAGCTGGCTGCCCAAGAGACGATTTCCACCACCTTCGGTCGCTCCACGCGCATCAGCTGGCGTAGCTCGGCCTGTAGAGCGGAAAACCCGGCGGGGGTCATATAATTGGTGTGGCCAACCGGGAGCGGATCCGGCAAGTCCGGCTCATCACCCGACTCCGGAGTTTCATCATTTGGCTGGAAGGCTTTGCTCATTTTTAATCAATATCACAGCTGGCGAGGCAACTAAAATGCTATTCCGCCTTCCATTTTAACCCTGAAAAATAGGGGATTTTCACAGACTTATGCCTTGTTATTAATTTTGAGATCAAAAGCATTACCATAGGACATGGGAGCACTGACGCGAATGACAGTCTGCCAGAGCAATTTAATAGATACCGAGATTGAACAAGATCTGAGAAATGATCTTGCGCATATTGCTGCCCGCGAAAACTTGTCCCTTGATCAGTTGCTAGACTTGATACGAGAGAATATGCCCTTGGGTGTTAAACACAAACATGCTCTGCAAGTATTTGTTCTTGAATATAACTCATAGAATTACTGCAAGACAAAATCTTAATGGACTAATCGCGTCCTATATATCTATAATCACTCCATGGGCCAAAAACTCAACACTGAAATCGACGACCTGATTGCCGCTGTTGCGACCAGTGCCGATGCGCCGGAAACGATTGCAAACCTCAAAACCATAACATCTCGAATGGGCTTCGAAATGTTTGGCTACTATTTGCTACCGTCCACCCGCAAGTTTGAAAATAGCATACTCTTTTCGACATACCCCCAAGCATGGGCAGAACAATATAAAGAGGAAAAAATATATCTTGCAGACCCTATAGTTGATGCCGTGAGCGCTCGTAGCACCCCTTTCCTATGGAGTGAATTACAGCCTGATCCGGCCGCATCCCCGCAGATAGCTGACTTCTTCACCAAAGCACGCGCGGCAGGAGTATTGATGGGCGGCTCTATTCCTCTACGCGGGCCTGACACAAGTATATCATCATTAAGCATCAGTACGGATGACGCACCTCCTCTGCTGGAAGCGCTCTGGAAGAAGGAGCGCCACCGCTTGCATATTCTCGCTGCCTATGTGCATGAGCAACTTCTTAGCCAGCTCGGGCTAGGGCGGGCTTTTATGGATGCCGAATTGTCTGTCCGGGAGAAAGAATGCCTCTTGTGGACGGCACAAGGAAAGTCCGCGTGGGTGATTGGCGAAATCCTTAGCCTCTCCCAGTTTACTGTTGAGGAATACCTTGCCCAGGCCTGCGTAAAACTCGGTGTACGCAAGAAAGTTCACGCTGTCGCCCTCGCCATTAAGCATAACCTCATCGCAATCTAAGCTTGGCGCGCTACTCACCCCCTATCATCCGGTACTATCCAATTGATTATTTTAACTATTCTAATGGCGCAGATGTATTGACTTTGGCTGTGGCTCTCGATAGAAAGCCTGTCACTGCTGGGAGATCGTCTAACGGTAGGACAACAGATTCTGACTCTGTTTATCTAGGTTCGAGTCCTAGTCTCCCAGCCAGCTCCATAACCATAGTGTGGCAGATTTGCAGCTTTTTAGCGCATATGTACCTCTTTGCATTGAGATCACCGAGTCTTGCTTTCCCGGCTGGTTAATGTACTCTGCTGACCGGTCCTAACCCGAAGGAGAGATATCAATGAACAAGTCACTTTTCGCCATGGCTGCTCTTGGCTTGGCCATTCTGAGTACCGCCGCACTGGCCGACGCCTCCATGAACACCAAGAAGGTCGTCCGCGACAGCGCTGGCACCACTATTCTGTCAATTGAAGGCAAAACCTGTGTTCGCACGACTTG
>DDSC01000021.1:42403-42617 GCA_002343265.1 Micavibrio sp. UBA2400 | reverse complement strand
CGATCTGCTGGAGCCGTTGCGAGCCCATTGCGCCGGCACGGGCGCGCTGCGGATTCACCGGGCCGATGCGCTGACCTTCGATTTCGCCGCGCTGTGCGGCGATGGCCCCCGGTTACGGCTGGTCGGCAACCTGCCTTACAATATCTCCACTCCCCTGCTATTTCACCTGCTGGACCAGGCCGAGCAGGTGCGCGATATGCATTTCATGTTGCAG
>DDSC01000021.1:0-42153 GCA_002343265.1 Micavibrio sp. UBA2400 | reverse complement strand
TGTCGGTGATGCTGCAATACCGGTGCCGGGTGGAAGCGCTCTTCGCGGTCGGACCGGAAGCGTTTCGGCCGCCGCCCAAGGTGAAGTCGGCGGTGGTGCGCTTGGTTCCACGTGAAACATCGCCGGTTCCGGTGCGGGACGAGCGGCGCTTCGCCGCAGTGGTGCGCCTGGCGTTCGCCCAGCGGCGCAAAACCTTGCGCAACGCTTTGTCCGGCTTGATGGACGCCCGCCAGATCGAAGCGGCCGGCGTCGATCCCGCCGCCCGCGCCGAAACCTTGAGCCTGGCGGCTTTTGCCGCTTTGAGCGAGATCGGCGCCGATCGCCGCGCCGGCATGGGGTCGGACCTCGCCTCACGGCCCGAATCCGGCTGAGAATCGCTCGGCTTGCGGCGACTTGTCAGGATTCGGGATGTGCCGCCATCGCCAATCAAATCCCCAGTCGATCTGGAGCCAAAGCCATGAAACCCAAAGCGCCTTCAGCCACTAGCGGCAACCTCGACCAAATCGTCGCTGCCGCCCGCCGCAATCGAGAGCAGCGCGAACGCGACTATCGCGAGCAGGCGCTGAAACTCTATCCGTGGATTTGCGGCCGTTGCGCCCGCGAGTTCAACCGCCTGAACCTGCACGAACTCACGGTCCACCACCGCGATCACGACCACGACCACAACCCCCCGGATGGCAGCAACTGGGAACTGCTCTGTCTTTACTGCCACGATAACGAACATCAGCGACAGGAAGAGGCGCTGGCTCGGAGTGGCGGAGCCGACGGTCCGGGCCGCAAGCCGGGCGTTGCGACCCATAGCCCGTTTGCGAATTTGAAAACCCTGTTGGCTGGCGGGAAGAGCGGCGCCGGAGAATGACCGAGCGTTCCGGGCGTGGAGGGAACGAAGCGCCGGCCAGGTGAATTCGGTTTTCGCGCTGCCGCTTGCCAGTGCCCAACCCGGTTAATCGCGGTTAAGATAACAATCTTGTGTTTCGGCCTTTCAGGGGACTGCCATGACTTTTGTCGTCACCGAAAACTGCATCAAGTGCAAGTACACCGATTGCGTCGAGGTCTGCCCCGTCGACTGCTTCTACGAAGGCGAGAACATGCTCGTCATCAAGCCCGACGAGTGCATCGACTGCGGCGTCTGCGAGCCGGAATGCCCGGTCGACGCCATCAAGCCCGACACTGAGGACGAGCCGGACGGCAAATGGCTGATGGTCAACGCCGACTACGCCAAGGTCTGGCCGAACATCACGGTCAAGGGCACGCCGCCCGCCGACGCCGAGAAGTTCGAGCGCGAGACCGGCAAGTTCGAGAAATATTTCTCGGAAAAGCCCGGCAAGGGTTCCTGAGCCGACTCGCGGCCGGCCGGTGGGGATTTACTGCCTCACACCCACTGACGCTGTGGACGTTTTGAAATTCCGCAATTTTGTGATAGGTTCCTGTCATTGGGTCGGGCGGTAAGCGATTTTCTCGCGCCGCCCGCGTTTGCGACAGAACTCCGTCCACGAAGACGGGGTCGGCCAGAGGTTCGGTGATCCGTTTCCACAGTTGAAGCCTGAGTTTGCCGCGCCGCTGACGGGATACCGTCTTCGGAGAGCGCACAGGTGTCTTCGGTGTTTGCGTCTCGCCTTCCCTGCGCCGGGAAAGGAATGACATGACGAACAAGACCGGACTGGAATTCAAGGTTGGCGACGCGGTCGTCTATCCGGCGCACGGCGTCGGCAAGGTCGCGGCCGTTGAGGTCCAGGAAGTCGCCGGCATGTCGCTGGAAGTTTACGTGGTCACCTTCGACCACGAGAAGATGACCCTGCGCGTACCCACCAAGAAGGCCAAGACGGCCGGCCTGCGTTCGCTGGCCGCCGACGACGTGGTGACCAAGGCGCTGACGACCCTGAAGGGCCGCGCCCGCATCAAGCGCACCATGTGGTCGCGTCGCGCCCAGGAATATGAAGCCAAGATCAACTCGGGTGACCCGGTCGCTATCGCCGAGGTTGTGCGCGATCTGCATCGCGCCACTGACCAGCCGGAGCAGAGCTACAGCGAGCGCCAGATTTATCAGGGTGCGCTGGAGCGTCTGGCCCGCGAACTCGCCGCCATCGAGAAGATCGATGCCGACAAGGCCGCCGCCAAGCTCGAGAGCGTTCTCGCCAAAGCCGCCTAAGCCGGAAGCTTACGGTGTCAGCCGTCCTGTCCAGTGCAGCACCTACCGGCGCGGTAGGGTTGCGGCAGCCCGCGGGGGCTCAGGCCTACCGCGGCGCCGCGGCGCCAGCCAACTCCGGTCTTCCGGCGGCGGCGCTGGTCAGCTCCAGCAAGTTTGCTCCTCTCGGTAAACCCAACCGCATCTGGGTGGTGGGTTCGGTGCATGCCGAGCTTGAGAAGCTGCAAATCCTGCATGATGAAATCGGCACGCTGTTCCGCCCCGGCGATCGGTTGATTTACCTCGGTAACTTCATCGGCATCGGTAGCCAGATCATCGAGACTATCAACGAGATGCTCGATTTCCGCCGCGCCCTTATCGCCACGCCGGGTGTACTGGCGCATGATGTGGTCTATCTGCGCGGTGGGCAGGAAGAGATGTGGAGCAAGCTGCTGCAAATCCAGTTTGCACCGAACCCGCCGGATGTCATTAACTGGATGCTCGGGCAAGGTGCGCTTGCCACGCTGACCGCTTATAAGGGGGTGCCGCAACAGGCGCTCTCCGCCGCGCGCGAAGGCGTGATGGCGATGACCCGCTGGACCAGCCAGCTGCGGGCCGAAATTCGTGCCCATCCGGGGCATGAGCAATTATTCAACGCGTTGCGTCGCGCTGCGTTTACCGGCACCGATATCGATCGTCCCGGCAGCTTGCTGTTTGTCAACGCCGGGCTTGATACCAGCAAGCCGCTGGCCACGCAGGGTGATGCCTATTGGTGGGGGGCGCCCAGTTGGGGCCTCATCACCCGGCCCTATGGTCCGTTTGGCAAGATCGTGCGCGGGTTTGATCCCGGCCATGGCGGCCCGGCCATGACCACCTATACCCTCACCATCGATGGTGGCGCGGGCTACAATGGCGCGCTGGTCGGCGCCTGCCTGACCCCGACCGGTGAGGTAATTGACATCATCGAAGTGTAATGCCCGCCCCTGTTCTCATTTTTTCACACGGGTTTGGCGTTCAGAAAGATGATCGCGGCCTGTTTCCCGACATCGCTGCTGCCTTTGCCCAGTATCAGCCCATCATGTTCGATTATAATAGCGTTGATCCTGATATATCGGGGAATCTCACAGCGCGGCCGTTCTCCCATCAGGTTCGCCTGTTGCAAGCGCACGTAGCAACGGTTCGGACTCAGGCACCCGCGGCACCAATCACCCTTGTGTGCCACTCACAAGGCTGTGTGACAGCCGCCGTGGCCGAGCTTGCGGGTGTGGAGCGCGTGGTCTGTCTGACTCCACCCGACCGGATTGATGTTGACCGGTCAGTGGAGCGCTGGAGTCAGAGGCCAGGAAGCTCTATCGATCTGACCGGCGTGTCGCACCTTGCTCGCGCCGACGGCTCGGTGACGCGGGTGCCCGCAGATGTCTGGCAGGAAATGCGGGTGCTCGCGCCGCAGCTGCCGGAGTTGTTTATGCGCCTCGCCGAGCGCACCGCTCTGCATATCCTGACTGCGCAGTCCGATGAAGTTCTGGGTCCGACGGACTTTTCCTTTTTGGGGCAACGGGCACGGGTTCACGCGCTGCCCGGTGATCATAACTTCTCCGGTCCGTACCGGCCGGGCCTGTTGCAGGCCCTAGCGCTGGTATTATAAATAATGATGCTATGCACCAAGTGAATGGATTACCGTTTTTTGCATTGTGAAAAACGCATGCGCGACATTCTGACACTCTGCAAAAAATAAGCAAAAACAATACATTAAGGTTTATTCTAGAATTTCTAACTGATTCGCTCTGGTAATTTTTATAAACACTTCCAATGTGTACAAAGTCAGTTCACTATTCTGTGGCACTCTCAGGAAGGACCATTCATGACCCAGCTCGAGACCAGCCCTGCGGATCAGGATTATCTGCGCGAGACCATGGCGCTGCCGCTGCTTAGCCGCGAGCGCGAACTGGAACTGGCCAAAGCCTGGAAAGAGCAGGGGGATGTGAAGGCCATGCATGAGCTGGTGCGCGCCTACGGTCGTCTGGCGGTCGCCATGGCCGCCAAGTTCCGCCACTACGGTCTGCCGCTGGGCGATCTCATTCAGGAGGGGAATATCGGGCTGTTACAGGCCGCGGCCCGTTTTGAGCCCGCGCGCGAGCTGCGCTTTTCAACCTATGCTATCTGGTGGATCCGCTCGGCGATGCAGGACTATATCCTGCGCAACTGGTCGATTGTGCGTACCGGCACCACGGCTTCGCAAAAGACCCTGTTTTTCAATCTGCGCCGCTTGCGCGCCCGTATTGCCGGGGCAACCGGGGAAACCTCACTGAGCGAGGTCAGCCGTGCCTTGATTGCCAAGGAGCTGGGTGTGCCGTTGCACGATGTCCGAGCGATGGAGCGTCGTCTGTCGGGCGGGGGTGACCAGTCCCTCAACGCACCGTTGGCGGTGGATGGTGACGATGATGCGATGGACTTTTTGCCCGATGAGCGGCCGAACCCGGAAGATGTCGTCATCAGCCTCAAGGATAGCGCCACGCGTAGCAAATGGCTGAATCATGCGCTCGAGCAGCTGGATGCCCGTGAACGGGCCATCATCAAGGCCCGCAACCTGCACGAGCGGGATGTGACGCTGGAACAGCTCGGTAAAAAGCTGGGCGTGAGCAAAGAGCGCGTGCGCCAGCTTGAAGCCCGGGCCATGGCCAAGCTCAAAGCTACTCTGCTGCGGCTGGTGGGCGGCAAGCGCGAACTGCTGCTCGGGCAGGGGTAAGCTGGCGAATTCCCGCCTAACGCCCTGATGTTCAGCAAAAATCCCATCTTGCCGAAAGGGGCGACTATGCAGATATTACCCCCATGGCGGCCGGGTCTGCGCGGTTGCCCTTCAAGGAGTTTTTTCATGCGTGCTTTTCTTCCGCTTCTCGCTCTGGTCATTTTCGGGTTGACCGCTCCGGCTGCTGCGGCCGAGCAGAAGCCGGTTGACCTGCTGGGCAATTTCAAGAATTGGAGCAGCTACAGCTATGACGATAACGGCAAGGTCTGCTTCATGGCCAGCAAACCCACCAAGAGCTTGCCCGTGGGGGCCAAGCGGGGCGATATCTACCTGATGGTGACGCACCGCCCGGCGCTGAGCAGCAAGGGGGTGGTCAGTGTCGTTGCGGGTTATCCCTACAAGCCGGGCAGCGAGGTCACCTTGGCGATCGGCAACCAGAAGTTCACCCTCTTTACCGAAGGGGATACCGCTTGGGCGCGTGATGAGGCGACCGATGCGTCTATCGTGCAGGCCATCCGCACCGGTGCCTCTGTCACGGTGACGGGCACCTCCACCCGCGGCACCAAGACCACCGATACCTACTCGCTGAGCGGGTCGGGTGCGGCGCATGACGCCATTAACAAGGATTGCGGCGTTAACTAAGCGGGAAACCTGTTGCTTCCGGCCGGGTGAAGCTGCTAGTTTGCCCGCCTTATGAGTGCTTCCAGCCATGCCTCCGTTTTTGCACCCACGCCCCGCCCAGACGGGCTGATTAATCTTGTCGGCTTGTCGAAGGACGAACTGAAGCAGACCGTAGTGCAGGCCGGGCTGCCTGCGTTTCGGGCCAAACAGATCTGGCACTGGATTTACCATCGTGGCACGACTGACTTCGCGGCCATGAGCGATCTGAGCAAAGAGCTGCGCAGCTCGCTTGGGGACCGCTTCATTATCGACCGGCCGGTGATCGACACCAAACAGGTCAGCGAGGACGGCACCACCAAATGGCTGCTGCGCTGGCCGGACGGGCAGCAGGTGGAAAGCGTCCTCATCCCAGAGACGGACCGCGGTACGCTGTGTGTCTCCTCACAGGTGGGCTGTACGCTAACCTGCCGCTTTTGCCATACCGGGACCCAGCGGCTGGTGCGGAACCTTGAAGCCGCCGAGATCGTCGGTCAGGTGATGCTCGCGCGCGATGAGCTGGGTGAGTGGCCTTCACCCAATGAGGGCCGTCTTATCAGCAACATTGTCATGATGGGGATGGGCGAGCCGCTGTTTAATTACGACAATGTTGCCAAGGCCCTGCGCATTGTGATGGATGAAGAGGGTATTTCGCTCAGCAAGCGGCGCATTACCCTGTCCACCAGTGGCGTGGCGCCGATGATCGAGCGCTGCGGGCGCGAACTGGGCGTCAATCTCGCCATCTCGCTGCATGCCGTCACCGATGAGCTGCGCAGCCGTATTATTCCGCTCAACAAGAAATACCCGATTGCTGAAGTGCTGCAGGCCTGCCGCAATTACCCCTCGGCGGGCAACACACGGCGCATTACCTTTGAATATGTCATGCTGGCGGGTGTTAATGACAGCGATGCCGACGCCCGCGCGCTCGTCAAACTGCTGCGCGGCCTGCCAGCAAAAGTGAATCTCATTCCTTTTAACGAATGGCCGGGCAGTCCGTTTGCATGCTCAACGCCAGAGCGGATTGAGAAGTTCGCCGCGATTGTCAATGATGCCGGCTATGCCAGCCCGGTGCGCACGCCGCGCGGACGCGATATTCTGGCCGCTTGTGGACAACTGAAAAGCGCCAGTGTACGCATTAGTACCGCCGAGCGCGCGGCCATCAGCCAGCTGATGGCGGACAAAGAAGCAGCGGTGGGGCTATAAGCAGGGAGAGGGTCGTGGCCAAAGACTATATCAGCCCGGTAAAACCGGTGTTCGATGCGTTCGAGCATATGCTAAAAACCTATGATCGAATGGGCGAAGAGCGCCGTAAGGATCCGAAAAAATGGGGGCCGCCAGCGCAGGAAGATCCCCGTCTGGCATTTCAGATTATCGTCGATAATCTGGCTCCCCCCAATCGGTCGGGTGAAACCTACTGGTATGCGCGTATTGCGCACTGGTTCACAATTAACGATCCGCGCCCGGCCAGCGAAAAAAGTGGCCAGCTGATTGTTCAGGCCATTCCCCATTTATTCGCCAACGACAAGCGCGATGGCCTGATTGCATTCGAGTTTGTCGAATTATCCGGCAATGATCTCCATTTTTATACGCGCAGCTTTAAAGTTGAGCCGCCGAAAGCCATCACGGAGACTCCCGCCAAATTCTCCCGCTCTGGTGAAGGGCTTGTCACACAGACTCTCGATCAGCTTGACGAACATCTCAAGGCGGCGCTCAAATGGGGCGAGCACCGACCCATCGCTGCGTTCGCTGCACTTGTACGCCCCGCCTATGTTTGCAAGAATGCCCTGCCGCGCTTTCAAAAAATCATGCATCCCGATGCCGTGCCGCTGGCAAAGCCAGCTCCCAAATAGGTGCCCTGATGCCGCTCTGGCCGACCGATCCTGAACTGCGCGATCTTCTGGTGGTGCTGCTCACGCTTTACCCGCTGGCGCGCATCCTGCGGCGGCTGGGGCTAAATCCGGCGGTGGCGTTACTGAGCCTGTTTTCGGTTGTCATGCCCTTGCTCGGGCATTTACTGGTAGCGCTCTATGCGGTTAGCCGCCGCTGGCCCGCCTTGCCAACCCCGCCTCAGTCCGGGCGTCGGAGGACAGCATGATTAGCGCGGCGCTTGGCTTACCATTTCCTCTGGGCCTTGCCCTGCTGCAGCTGCTGCCCGCATGGGCGGGATATTTGTTGCTTGGTGTGGTGGTGCTGGGGTTGATCAGCTGCGCGGGATTTATTCTCGCCCGGCTGGGCCGCTCACCACTGTGGGCGCTGCTGCTGGTAGTGCCCGTTTTCCAGATTCTGGCGGTCTGGGTGCTGGCCTTTCAGCGCTGGCCGCGTGAACGGCATCGAGCGACTGCTGCCGAATAAGCCTTGCGCTTTTGATGGTGCTGCTTCACCCTGTCGCCAACGGGGAGGGGTTCATGCTGGCACGTCTGGTTTTTATAGCACTGCTTTGTCTGCTGCCATATTCTGCGCAGGCGCAGGACGTATCTTCCTCCAGCCTTGATGGGCGGATCAACACGGCGATTGCGCCGGTCGCCGATTTTCTCTCTGGCCTGATTTTTTATGCCGTCCCGGTGACGGTTGGTACCGATAATCTCGCTACGCCGGAGGTGAATGAAGGGGTGGCCCAGGTCCCGCTCATTGTGGTGTGGCTTATTCTCGGCGGACTGTTCTTTACGCTCTATCTGCGTTTCATCAGTTTGCGCGGATTTCGTCACGCATGGCATCTGGTGGTGGGGCGCTATAGCGATCCCAATCATCCGGGCGAAGTCACCCATTTTCAGGCCCTGGCGACGGCGCTGTCCGGTACCGTGGGTCTGGGTAACATCGCTGGCGTAGCGATTGCCATT
This sequence comes from Micavibrio sp. UBA2400, assembly GCA_002343265.1. Classification (GTDB taxonomy): domain Bacteria; phylum Pseudomonadota; class Alphaproteobacteria; order UBA2400; family UBA2400; genus UBA2400. The sequence goes on along the minus strand of DDSC01000021.1, from coordinate 33,788 downwards.
TCCATGGGTGGGCCGGGCGCGGTGTTCTGGATGATTGTGGCCGGGTTTTTGGGGATGTCGCTCAAGTTCGCCGAGTGCCTGCTGGGTGTGAAGTACCGCCAGCACAATGCCGATGGCACGGTGTCCGGCGGTGCCATGTATTATCTGTCCCAAGGCTTTGCCGAACGCAATGCGAAACTCGCTGGCCTGGGTAAACTGTTCGCCGTGCTGTTTGCGGTGTGCTGCATCGGCGGCGCGCTGGGCGGAGGCAACATGTTTCAGGTTAATCAGGCGCACCAGCAGGTGGCGGATCTGTGGGGCGGCAAGGAGGGGTGGCTCGCGCACAATGGCTGGGCCTTCGGCCTGCTCATGGCAGTGATGACCGGGGCGGTGATTATTGGCGGCATGAAGAGCATTGCGCGGGTGACAGGCAAGCTCACGCCGTTCATGTGCGGGCTGTATCTGATCGCTGGTATCGTCATTCTGGCGGTCAATTATGACCGTGTCCCTGCTGCGTTGGGGGTTATATTAACGGCCGCGTTCAGCTTTGATACCAGCGCAGTCGCGGGTGGTCTGGTGGGGGCGCTCATCGCCGGGTTTCGGCGCGCGGCGTTTTCGAATGAGGCCGGTTTTGGCTCTGCCGCCATTGCCCATGCGGCCGTACGGACCAACGAGCCGGTGACCGAAGGGATGGTCGCCCTGCTGGAGCCGTTTATCGATACGGTCATTATCTGCACCATGACAGCGCTGGTGATCGTGACCAGCGGCGCCTATCTGACGCCCGGTCTGGACGGGGTGAGCATGACCAGTCAGGCCTTCGCTACTGTATTGCCGTGGTTTCCCACGGTGCTGGCGGTGGTGGTGGTACTGTTTGCCTACTCCACCATGATCAGCTGGAGTTATTACGGGTGCCGCGCGTGGGGCTATCTGTTTGGCGAAAGTGCCTCGGCCCGTCAGCTGTATAACCTTCTCTTTTGCCTGTTTGTCGTGATCGGCGCGAGCATGGAACTCGGTAAGGTTGTCGATTTTTCAGATGCCATGATGTTTTCCATGGCGATCTTCAATCTGGCCGGGTTGTATGTTCTGGCGCCAATCGTCAAGCGGGAGCTGAACCATTACTGGCAGCGTTATAAGGCCGGGCACTTTGTTCGTCAGCGTTAGCCGCGGTCGGTGTTTTCAAACCGGGCCATCAGCCAGAAACAGCCGACCATGGCTGCAGCGATGGCGCCGCCGATCCAGAGCGGCCTGTCCGGCGTCAGGATCAAAAGGCCGAGCAGGCTGACCAGAAACGAGAGTAAATGTAGCGCCAGTAGTCCGCGCGCCTGCAGCTGGCGGCGCAGCAGATAAGCGAGCACACCGATGCCGAGCAGGAGCAGAAAAAATATGTGGGCAATTGTGAGCATGTCCGGTGTCATCGGGGTGCCCCCTGCAGTTCATCAAGATCCGTCATTAATGGCTGGCCAACCGCGGGATTCTTGAGTTTCCAGATCACGCCATCGACAAAGAAATGGTGAATTTGCACGGCCGCAATAACGATTCCCCAGGTTTGAAACGGCTCGGCTGCAAAGCCAAGCTGCTGCGCCCCGGTGGGAAGGAGATAGAACAGAAACACTCCGCCAGCCACATTGACGGCCAGCCAGCGCAAAGTTTCCAGCCGGACGTAGCGCCGGGAGGGGGCGAGGTTGCGCTCGACCTGCTTTTCCCGCAGTTGCATGATCCAGGCGATAAACAGATACTGGAGTGAATGGTACGCCGGTACAAATTCACGGAAGCCCTCAATGGCGCCACCGGGAATGAACCAGACAAATTGGGTAACAGCCGGGACGAAGATGAGAACAGAGACGCGCTGGTGTGTGGTTTTAGCGCAGCGGGCGATCAGCAGCACACTGGCCACCGCGCTCAGTGCCAGAATCCACTGGAAGACATCCCATAGAAAGGGTGGCAAGCCCAGCAGGGGCAGTATGATGCCATAATAATTGGACGGCTCGGCATAGCTCTCGGCGCGTAGGGTCGGGGCCAGATAGGTGCTGAAAATAAAGATCGCGAGGGCGCGCCGCGCCAAGGGTGTGAGGGTCAGGCCGTTACGCCGGGCGTACAGAACAGATACCCCCAGCGTTTGCGCCGAGAAATGGTAGGAAGACCAGTACATAAACAGCTTGGTAAACCAGGGCGCAACGATAGTGGGATAGGCCATCGCGAGCAGGGCAAACACTGTGACCAGCACCGGGATGCCAAGGGCGGTAACCGGGAACTGCATCATCAGGCTGCGTGAGCGGTAGAGGCGGGCTGAGGTGGCCGAGAAGTGCGGGTGGTTGACTGCCCAAACCAGATAGGCTGCGACCCATGCCCCTGAGATCGACACACCCAGCAGGTTCTCCAGTCCGGCGTCCATAGCCGTGACCGTTGGCATGAAATAGCGAAAGAGCAGATAATGCAGGAGCGAGATACCGCCAATAGCCAGAAAATCCCAGAACGGAGAGACAAAAGCAGTACGCGCGGCGGTTGTTGTCATGATTGCAGTTAACCATACACAGGATTTGAATTTACCAAAATGGTTATGTTAGGGTGGGGCATGGATCATTGGTTTCTTTCTGATCTTAAGGACGACGAGAAAGATCGCTGGTTCTGGAGTCAGCCAAAAGACCGCCAGAACGAAGAGTACTTCAAAGCCAGCCGGAAGCAGGCCAAGCGTCAGGCAGGGCGTGACTTATACGCAATTGATCCGCTTGTGGGCCGCTACATCGGTATGAGCCGGTCGCTCAAACATCAGTTCGATCTCAACAATAACTGCTACGCGTGGGCCAGTGGCAGTGTGTTGGTGGGAGCGCAGCGGCTGGCATTGCCAAATCAAAAGCGGCTCTGCCCCCATCCCGGCGACAGTCTGGGTATCCCTTATTTTGTTTTGAACGGCACACCCTCCAGTGTCTTTGGTCGCCTGAACATGATCCGGCATCTGTGTCAGTTCGATCAACTGACCCCCCTTCGTGTTGGGCGGGCTGAGCCGCTGCCCGAGACGGCCGCAGATCAGAGGCTGATCGGTATTGCCCTGTATAAAGATGGGAAGGGACGAGATGATTTTCATTGTGTTGTGCGTAGCGCGGGCGCGACCTATATGAGTCATAAACCCGGGTTTGAATTGCCGCCCAGTATGCTTGATTATAGTGGGCGTCTGTTCAGTGATCCCCGGCAGGCCAATCTGGGGCGGCCACTGAGCCGCTGGGCGTTTTTTACTGCGCCGCAAGCCGGGGTCACTCTCAATTTTGTCGAGGCGATCAAACCTGAGTTGCAGGCGTTACTGCTCGACCCCTCCCGAGCGGACCGACAGGACACGATCCGGCGCTTGGGCGAGATCGTGCAGCAGCGTTCCCCTCGCTTTGCCCGGCAACTTCTGGCCCTTTAGTTACAGCCCGGACTGTCCACGCAGCTGAGCGTCCACCAACTTTTGCAGTTCAACATAATCGGTTTTCCCGCTCCCCAGCAATGGCATGGCCGCGACCACCAGTATATGCCGCGGCAGCATCAGCTCGCTATGGCCATGAGTTTTCAAGGTGGAGAGAAGATCAGCGGATGTTGCCCCCGCCCTGGTCGTCACTAGCACCAGTTGCTCACCTTTGCGAGCATCGGGCAGGCTCACCACGGCGTGAGCGGCACCCGGATAGGTTTGCTCACACAGCTGCTCAACCGCGCCCAGACTCACCATCTCGCCGGCAATCTTGGCAAAACGCTTGGCCCGGCCAAGGATACGGATATAGCCAAGGTCATCCATGGCGCAAATGTCACCGGTATCATGCCAGCTCGAACCATCCTCTTGGGGTGGCGGCTGCAGCACACCCGGCGCATCAAGCATGAGATACCCCATCATGATGTTGGGGCCGCTGACCCACAAGCGGCCGCCTTTGGTGATCCCCGGTACCGGCGAGAGCTTGGCGTGCATGCCCGGCAGTAGGCGGCCAACGGTCCCTGCTTTGTTATGCATCAGTGTGTTGACGGCAATCACCGGAGCGGTCTCGGTAGCGCCGTAGCCCTCCAGTATCCGCACGCCATATTTATCGGCATACAGACGGCGAGTTTCGTCCTTCACCTTCTCGGCTCCGGCGCAGATGAAACGCAGCGAATAAAAGTCATACGGATGCGCCGTACGCGCATACCCGTTCAGGAAAGTGTCGGTACCGAACAGGATGGTAGCGTTGCAGTCGTAAGCCAGCAGTGGCACAATGCGGTAATGCAGCGGACTGGGGTACAGCATGGTGCGTGCCCCCGCCAGCAGCGGAATCAGCAGGCCACCGGTCAGACCAAAGGAATGAAACAGGGGCAACGCATTCAGCACGATATCGCGCGGCGAGAAATCCAGCCGGGCGCCGATCTGCCAGCGGTTGGCAATCAGGTTGCGATGGCTGAGTACCACACCTTTGGGCACACCTTCCGAGCCGGAGGTGAACAGCACGACTGCCGCTTCGTCCGGCGTAACCGCATAGCGGCGATGGATCAGGCGGGCGAAGGGACGGCGCAGCCACGCGCCGAGTTTGTCGAGCCACGAAAAACCATCGCGTAGATCCTCGAGGTAGACCAGAGTCACGTGCTGGGCGAGGCCCTCGGCCAGTGTTTCCAGCCGCGCCAGTTCAATGAATTTACGCGAGGTGATAATATGGGTGAGTGTGGCCGCACCACAAGCGGCCCGGCAGCTCGCCAGGCCGGCGGTAAAATTTATCATCGCCGGTGTACGGCCAATGAGCTGCAGGGCAAAGAAGCTGGTCACGGCGGCAAGACTGCTCGGCAGCATCAGGCCAACGCGGCCACCGCGCGGAGCGTAGGCCTCGAAACGGCGGGCAAGCAGCAGCATGCCCAGAATCAGGCGGGTGTAGCCGATCGGCTTGCGGTCACGGTCTTCCAGAACCGGTTTTTTACCACCGTGCAGGTCGCGCGCATCAAGCAGGGCTTCGACCAGTGTTTCATCCACGGCGCTGGTGGCAAAGATGAGATTGCTCATCAGGTCATAGAGTTTTTGCCCGGCCAGATTACGCCGCGCCCGTCCCACCACGTCCTTGGGTAAGTCAAAGCGTTGGGGCGGCAGTACGGTGAGCTTCACACGCGGGAAGGTGCGGCGGCGCACCATACCCTGAAGGTACGACAGGCGGGTATACTCCGCGCCTTCAATGCGGATCGGCACAATCGGTGCGCCAGCCTTATCGGCAATCAGGCCAGGTCCTTCATTGATCTTCATCAGTGCACCGGTAGTGGTGATGCGTCCTTCCGGAAAGATCACACACTGAGCGCCAGCGGCCACACGGGCAATCAGCCCTTTCATGGCTAGTGGCTGGGTCGGGTCAATCCGGTAGGCCTCAATGAGGGCCAGAAACGGTTTCACCCACCACCGTTCGGCGATGAAACTGTTGACCGCAAACAGGGGCCGCCCCGGCAGGAAGGCGGCAAGCAGCAAGCCGTCAAGCAGTGAGACGTGATTGGCCACAATCACGGCCTTGGGGCCCGCCGCCTGTAAATTCTCAAGGCCTTCAATTTTGACATCAAAGGCGGCCCGCAGCAGGCGCTGGAAAACCTGCTTGAGAGTCATGTGCGGAATCAGCGTGATAATGACTGGAATGGCGATAAAGCTGGCCAACGCCACCAGCAGCCAGATGGTGGGGATCGACAGGCCGATGAGCAGCAAGGCCGAGGCAAACAGGCTGGCCAGCACCATAGCTCCGGAATCCACAATGTTACTGGCGGCAATGGTGCGGGCGCGCAGCGCTTCTGGCGCACGGGCCTGTAACAGGGCGTTGAGCGGCACAATATAAATACCGGCAAACAGCGAGAGCAGGCCAAGCAGCACGATCACCAGCCAGCCACTGCCCATGGTGAGGATATCCAGCACGTCAAGCTGCATCTCATCACGCGGAAAATGATCAAGCGCAATTGCCAGCGCGGTTCCGCAGACGGCCAGCCCCAGAGCGCCCAGCGCGGTAAAGCGGCCATCCAGTTCGCGGCCCAGCATTCGCCGCACCGTCAGTGCACCCGCCGCAATACCGACCGAGAAGATCGTAAAGAAAAGGGTGAAGACGCCCTGTGTACTGTGCAGGACACCCTGCACCATACTGGGCATTTGCCCGACATAAAGGGTGGAGACGAACCAGAACCAGCTGTGTCCGAGGATGATGAGCCCAAGGGTCGGTACACTCAGCACGTGCCGGATCAGCCAGAGGGTTTCTGTAATGATATTGAAGTTCAGTTTGAGATCCGGTGCGCCTGCCGGGGCGGTCGGTATGAAGAGCGAGCTGATCCAGCCCAGTATGGAGATCATCACCATAGCTGCGGCGACGATATAAACGCCATGATCCACCAAGATCAGGATACCACCACAGATGGTGCCCAGCAGAATGGCCAGATAGGTCCCCGCTCCTACCAGTGCGTTACCGGTTAGCAGCTCCTCCGGCTTTAAGTGTTGCGGTAAAATGGCGTATTTGACCGGGCTGTAGAAGGTCGATTGCAAGCCCGCCAGAAACAGGACGACGAACATGAAGGTGATATGGCCGAGGATCAGCGACACTCCGGCGAGCACCATCAGGCCGATATCGATGAATTTCAGGCGGCGCATCAGCTGCGCCTTATCAACCTTGTCAGCGACTTGCCCGGAGAGGGTGGAGAACAGGACGTACGGCAGCATGAAGACACCGGGCGCGAGGGCAACCAGTGCGGCGGCATCAAATCCCATCTGCTGCGCCAGGCGAAACTGGATGAGCACTACCAGCGCATTGCGGAACAGATTATCGCCAAAGGCACCTAGACACAGGCCGGCAAAGAGAGGGGCAAAGCGGCGTTCCTTGAATAGAGGCAAGGCGGCAGGCGGGGGGGCGGAGTATTCAGACATTTGCCTTCTCCTTTACGCCGCCCTCTTTGCTCAGGCCCGCCAGATAGATCTCGAGAAAATGCTTGCTCAGGAGCTCAGCCTTCGGTGCGCCGATCAGGTTTAGTCGGCCACTGTTATCGAGGGTCGATAGACCATAAAGGCCACTCCAGAGCACCGCCACATCCCGCTTGATCTGTTCGCTGCTGCGTTTGGGGTAGAGGGATTTCAGCTCCCGGCCCACCAGTGTGGGCAGCGCACCAATCAGCGCCGCGTAATCCGCGGGCAGTTCACGCCCGGCAGCCAGGCGATGCGAGAGGGCCAAGCCCCACAGAGCGCTGTTCTTCTGGCAAAAATCCAGATAGGCCTCGGCCAGCTTCGTAATGCGGGCAGGGCCGGTGACCTCCTCCAGCGCATCTTCCAGAGCGTCCATCAGCCGGGTCAGGGTCCGGGCGTTGATAAGCAGGACCAGTTCGTCCAGATCGCTCACGAGGTTATAGACATGCCCCAGCGAGTAGCCGATATGGGCCGCCAAGGCGCGGGCGGTCAGGGCTTGGGTGCCGCCCTGCAGCACCAAGGCCTCCGCCACGGCAATCAGTTTTTCGCGTAGCGCATCGCGATCCAGTGCTCCCTTGCGGCGGGCCATGGGGTGTCCTCCTGTTTTGGTCTTAACATGAACATAGTTCATTTTTTGTCAATCCCGGCAAGTACGAGTCGCCTGTGTACGCCGCACGGCAGGGGGGGAGGCCTATGAAAGTTGCGCAATCAACACAAAACGGGAGTTACTTTGGCTCGCCTTAACAGCAGGTTGATCCGCACAGATGGCGGTTACTCTTTTGGTCAACTGGTGGGCAAGAGTTCAATACATGAAAGCTAATGAATGTAGACAGATGATATTTCAGTAGCTTGGCGCCTATTCTTTAGGCGATATCAGCGGTTTATAGTCTGAATTAGAATTAATATTACAAATTAGTATAGATTTATAATATATAGCTACCGAATACAAGCTCACAAGTATAGAAATGTGGTATTTATGCACTTTAATGTTGTTGGCTAATCACGGGTTATTTTTACCTAAATTACTAACAGTAATTCTTAGTCTCATCTTGCCTGATCTTTGCCAGAATAAGACTTCAATACTTGCGGCTTGTATCTGATTCTCAATGAGATATTCCGGTTGACAGTCTGACTACAGGAAGGCAATTTCCCGACCATGACAGCGACCTATTCGATACTTGAGCCGAGCCCAAAGATTTCTTTTTCGCGTCGCCGTCGGCGGTCTGCCCGCAGCCGGATGCTATTGGCCCTTACGTCGTTGGTGATCGGGGTCCCGTTGGCGCTGATGACGGCCAACTACCTGCTTAACGATAACCCCATCAGTGGCGATGACCCGGCTGTTACGGCCCTGCAATTACCGCCCTTACCCCAGATTGATACCCCGGACGTCGCTTTTGACGGCGCATTGGCCAGCGCCCCGGATATGAGCCTTCCGGCTCCGGCGACCCCGCCGGATGATCCCTCCCGCCGCGTTATCCGTTTGACCTGGGGCGATACGCTGGTGGGTCTGCTGGCCAAGGCGGCGGTGCCCTCGGCCGAGGCGCATGAGGCGATGAGCGCCCTGCGCAAAGTCTACGACCCGCGGGACCTGCGCGCCGGTGAGGAAGTGGTCCTGCGCTATAATGACGATGGCAGCTTCGGCGGCTTCGAGTTCGAACCAGCCGCAGACCGGACCGTGCGGGTGGAGCGTCACCAGAGCGGTGATTTCAAGGCCTCGAGCGTGGTGCGTCCAGTGTCGAGTAACGTGGTGGCCGCGCTCATCAATATCGAGGGCAGCCTCTATGAGTCCGGGATCAAAGCCGGCATTCCCGCGGGTACCATGAGCGCACTGGTGAAGGCACTGTCTTACGAAGTCGACTTTCAGCGCGATATTCATCCCGGCAACAGCTTCAAGGTAATGTATGAAGTGTTCCGCAATCCCGAGGGCGTGCTGGTTCGCACCGGCGATATTCTGTATGCCGAGGTCAAGCTTAATAACCGCAGTGTACCGGTCTATCGCTATCGCTTCACCGATGGCCGCACCGCCTATTATGATCGCAAAGGCCAGTCGGTGCGCAAGGCGCTGATGCGTACCCCGGTCAATGCCGCCCGCATTTCGTCGGGCTTTGGGATGCGCCGCCACCCCATTCTCGGTTACAGCAAGATGCACAAGGGCATGGACTTTGCCGCCCCGACGGGAACGCCGATCTACGCCGCCGGTGATGGCATCATCGTCGATCGCGGCTGGAAGAACGGCTACGGCAATTATATCCGCATCAAGCACAATGGCTCTCTGGCCACCGCCTACGCGCATATGAGCCGTTTTGCGAGCGGGTTCAACCGTGGCTCACGCGTGCGGCAGGGGCAGATTATCGGCTATGTCGGCTCCACTGGGCGTTCGACCGGTCCGCATCTGCACTTTGAGGTCATGGTCAATGGTACGCAGGTCAATCCGCTCAAGGTAGCCAACATGAACACCGGCGAGGCGCTGAGTGGCGCGCATCGCGATCGCCTCAAGGCGATTGTGCAGGCGGTGGACAAACAGTTTGAAACACTGACTCCCGGTCAGGCGGTGGATGTGGCGTTCAGCTCGCTCACCGGCATGGCTATTCCGGCGCCCAAAACCGCCGCGCCTTAATCTTGGTTAACATACTGATTCGCTGATATTTTCTGCTTGTCCTTGGGCGCGTCTTTGGCCATAGTCGCGCGCACAGGGAGAATAAGAATGACTCATAATTTGAATCTGGTTCATGCGCCGCTGTGCGCAGCCTTTGCTGCATTGGCTGTTAGCCCGTCCGTACAGGCGCTTGGTGAAAATGACAAAAGCTGGTGCAGCGGTGAGGCGTGGTACAATAGCGCTTTTGGTTCGCGCCATTACGATACGCATCAGGGCCGCTTTGTGCATGTGAATAATATCCTGCCGCTTTACCGCGAGAACAATCCCGGCGAGGGCGTAACCTGCTACCAGAAGGACGGGCGCGGCAGTTACAGCTTTGGCTGGTATCCCAACAGCAAGAGCCATGTCACCGATCTGATCCCCAAGCGCACCGACTATATGGCGCTGGGCTATGAGTATCTGCGCTGGCAGCCCGGCCCCACCACCTACGCGGCGGGGCTGTTTGTCGGGCTCATGACCGGCTATCCCAAACTGGCGATCGAAGAACTGGGTCTAACCATCGTACCCGGCCTGAGCTTCTCGGTGCGCGGGCAGAAGCTGGGCTTTGAAGCCAAAGTGGTGACCGATCTCAAGAAGATGACCGGTGGCCGTGGTGACAAAAGCGCCATTGTCGCCATGAGCTGGATGATGAAGTTCTAGACAGCTGTTTTAGCTGGGCTTTTTGCCCTGTTAGGTCAATCGCAAGCATTTGTCCGGTATTCTGTTCAAATACAACAGAACAGGGGTAATGTTATGGAATTGATCATCGCCATGCTGATTTTGGGCATGATGTCCTGAGCAACGCTCAGGCCGTTTTGTTCTCCGCCTGATAGCGGACCACGCCCTCTTCAATGGCGCGGCGGGCATCCGCCGCTTCACCCCAGCCGCGCAGTTTCACCCATTTGCCCGGCTCCAGGTCTTTATAGTGGGTAAAGAAATGCTCAATCTGCTGAATGAGCAGTGGCGGTAAATCGCGCTGGCTTTGCACCGCGCGGTAGATGGGTGAGAGCTTGTCCACCGGCACGCCGATCAGCTTCAGGTCTTCGCCGCCATCATCTTCCATGTTGAGATAGCCAATCGGGCGCACGCGCACCACCACACCGGGCAGCAGCGGGAAGGGGGCCACCACCAGCATATCCAGCGGGTCGCCATCGCCACCCAGCGTCTGCGGAATATAGCCATAGTTGACCGGGTAATGCATCGGCGTGCTCATGAAGCGGTCGACGAACAGCGCGCCGCTCTCCTTGTCCACCTCATATTTGATGGGGTCGGCATGGGCGGGAATCTCGATCACCACATTTACGTCATTGGGAATCTGCTTGCCGGCCGGCACGTTCATCAGGGCCATGTAAAATCTCCTTGCGGGGGCTATATATTGCGCCGCAACATAGCCGAGTCTGACGTTGAAAGGCAAGGCTTTTTACGGAAAAAATGCATCAAGATTGTGTGGAACGATGGTAGCGGAGGAAGTAACTGTCTTGCCTCAACCCTAAGTTCTAACACTCTTACTCAAAGAAGTTTAACCAAATATCAAGAGGTATCAGTGCAGGGTGTCTATGTTTAAGTGGCGCTACAGTCATGGTCGGTACATGCGTTGGGATGCGAACCCATATAGCCGCGAGGTTTGTTGATGAACTTGCTCTCCTTTAGCATTGAAACCAAGCTATCTGCTGACGATGTCATTGATTTGGTTCGCGGTGTTAGGAATACCTCAAGTCTGTCGAATACAGAGAGGAAAGACATTATAAGAGCTTTCCCCGCATCACATTGGCCAATGCCAAACATATTATCCACGCACCCCGATTATGGCTCCCTTATCGCCTTCTCAAGACGAAATAGGACACTGTATTTGGGGCGTATTATTCCATCCGACAGCGGCAGCGGGACTGTAATAATTTTTGGAGTGGACCAAGCAATATTAGCAATCGTAGCCTTTATAGGGCTTTCTTTGTTTGCAATGGGAATCTCAAGAATTCCCGGTGTTAGTGTTGTCTTTGCGTTATCTGTTACACTCCTGTTCATGGCGATGCTTTATCTTGGAATGCTTTACAAGCTTAAACAGTATCGACGTTTGATCAATAAAATGATCAGCTTTGACAAGATCGGCTAGAGGCCTTTGTAGTGGGTAAAGAAATGCTCAATCTGCTGGATCAGCAGCGGTGGCAGGTCGCGCTGGCTTTGCACCGCGCGGTAGATGGGCGAGAGCTTGTCCACCGGCACGTTCATCAGGGCCATGTAAAATCTCCTTGCGGGGGCTATATATTGCGCCGCAACATAGCCGAAAAAACAGTCTTTTGCAAGGACAAATAGCCCGCACAACAGCCGATATAACTCAATAAAACTTAATAATCACGGTAAGTAGCATCAATATAGGCATAAGGCGTAGCGCAGGCAGAAGCAAGAGCGTCCAGATCCAGAGTTCCAGAGCCCGCTGTTCTGATAGACTGATACCCGCCTATCATAACGCGTACGCGGGCCCACTGCACCGAGTTCCCTAAATCCCAATACATCTTGACAGCATCAATGCAGGCTTGGCGGGGGAGATCATTCCAATTATTACCATAGAACTCGATGTTAAACTCGTTTTGTCCGTTAGGCGGACGATAAAGATATCCATAATGATTAAACCCAAGATAGGGGTCAGTAATGTATGTATCGCCAGCGGCCGGTGTCCAAGAGCTATCGTATATTCCCATATTTCTAAGATCGCGGAAATCCCCAACAGTATAATGTCCAGCGCTATTATCCTGCATGGCGCTGATTGCTTTTCTTGCCGCTGCTCCGGCATGAGAGAGATATTGGCTTGTTTTGACTCTCGTCATTACAGTTTCAGCTGCAATCCATATTCCGCCGATAACAAGCCCCACAACTCCTAAAACGATAGCCGCCTCAATTAGACTGAACCCGCGAAGCGACGTGTATTTGGTAGAGAGAGCCATGACAGAAATACTCATTCGCAATCAAATTTTTGTCAATTGCAATCTCCGTCTAACTCCCATCAATGCACCCGCTTCACCTTCGCGGCTCCTGCCTCAGCTGAGCTGACACCCGTGCGCGATGCGGCGCCCGAAAAAGTTTCGCCCCGCGCGTTGGTCAGCACCAGTGCGTCGGCGGTGGGGCTGGGGGCGCTGACCTTCACCACTTCGCCATCGGCAATGTCGCCCGCGAGCAGATGTTGCGCCAACGGGTTTTGCAGCGCGCTTTGAATGACGCGTTTGAGCGGGCGTGCACCATAGACCGGGTCGTAGCCCGCTGCCGCCAGCCACTCAAGGCCCTTGGCGTCTACCTCGAGCCGAATATGCCGCTCGGCCAGCAGCTTCTCAAGCCGCGCCAACTGCACCTTCACAATGCCCGCCATGTGGGCGCGGCTCAGGCGGTTGAACAGCAAGATTTCATCAAGGCGGTTGAGGAACTCAGGCCGGAACGCTTTGCGCACCGCCTCCATCACCGCCGGGCGGGCCTTGTCCACACTCTCGCCATCCTTCAGGTTCGCCAGATGCTCGGCGCCCAGATTGCTGGTAAGGATGATGAGCGTGTTCTTGAAGTCCACCGTGCGGCCTTGGCCATCCGTCAGGCGGCCATCATCGAGCACCTGCAGCAGCACGTTGAACACATCCGGGTGGGCTTTCTCGATCTCGTCAAACAGCACCACCTGATAGGGGCGGCGGCGCACCGCTTCGGTCAGTAGGCCGCCTTCATCATAACCGACATAACCCGGCGGCGCGCCGATCAGGCGGCTCACACTGTGCTTTTCCATAAACTCGCTCATGTCGATCCGCACCATGGCGGTATCATCATCAAACAAAAACGCTGCCAGCGCCTTGGTCAGTTCGGTCTTGCCCACGCCGGTCGGGCCAAGGAAGAGGAAACTGCCAATCGGGCGGTTCGGGTCCTGCAGGCCGGCGCGGGCGCGGCGCACCGCATTGGCAATAGCGGTAATCGGCTCCTCCTGCCCGATGACGCGGGCGTGTAAAACCTCCTCCATCTTCAGGAGCTTCTCGCGCTCGCCTTCCATCATCTTATCGACCGGAATGCCGGTCCAGCGGCTCACCACGGCGGCAATATCACTATCGCGCACCTCTTCGTTCAGCATGCGGCCACTGCTGGCCTGCGCGTCCTCCAGCTTTTTAGTAAGGTCAGGGATCACGCCGTAAGTCAGCTCGCCCGCGCGGCTCCATTCGCCTTCGCGCTGCGCTTTTTCAAGGTCAATGCGGGCCTGATCGAGCTGCTCCTTGAGCTTTTGCGCTGCGCCCAGCTTGTCGCGCTCGGCCTGCCAGCGCGAGGTGAGGGTCTTGGACTGGCTCTCCAGCTCAGCCAGCTCTTTCTCGAGCTTCTCAAGGCGCTCGCGGCTGGCCTTGTCGCTCTCCTTCTTCAGCGCTTCGCGCTCGATCTTCAGCTGCATCAGGCGGCGATCAAGCTCGTCCAGCTCTTCGGGTTTGCTGTCCACCGCCATGCGCAGCCGCGCCGCTGCTTCATCGACCAGATCAATCGCTTTGTCCGGCAAAAAACGGTCGGTGATGTAACGGTTACTCAGCGTGGCCGCGCTCACCAGTGCACTATCGGTAATGCGCACGCCATGGTGCAGCTCGTATTTTTCCTTGAGGCCGCGCAGGATGGAGATGGTATCCGGCACGCTCGGCTCGCCCACAAACACCGGCTGGAAGCGCCGCGCCATGGCAGCATCCTTCTCGATATGCTTGCGGTATTCATCCAGTGTGGTGGCGCCCACGCAGTGCAGCTCGCCGCGCGCGAGAGCCGGTTTCAGCATATTAGCGGCGTCCATCGCGCCTTCGGCCTTGCCCGCGCCCATCAGGTTGTGCAGCTCATCGATAAACAGGACAATGCCGCCCTCACTGGCCGCCACCTCCTGCAATACGCCTTTCAGGCGCTCTTCAAACTCGCCGCGAAACTTGGCACCCGCCACCATCGCACCCAGATCAAGTGACAACAGCTTCTTGCCGCGCAGGCTGTCGGGTACATCACCCTTCACGATGCGCAGGGCCAGCCCTTCGGCAATGGCGGTCTTGCCCACACCCGGCTCGCCAATCAGCACCGGGTTGTTCTTGCCCCGGCGCGAGAGCACCTGAATGGCGCGGCGGATTTCCTCATCACGGCCAATCACCGGGTCGAGCTTGCCTTGTTCAGCCGCCTCGGTGAGGTCGCGCGCGTATTTCTTGAGCGCGTCATACTGCTGCTCGGCACTCTCGCTGTCCGCTGTGCGGCCCTTGCGGATTTTGTTGATCGCCTCGTTAATCGCCTGCGCTGGCGCACCTGCCGCCTTCAGGGCATCGCAGCTTGGGGAACCTTCGTTCATCGCCAGCGCGAGCAGAAGCCGCTCGGCGGTCACAAATTTATCGCCCGCCTTTTTCGCCAGCGCCTGCACCAGCTCAAACAGCCGCGCGAGTTCGGGGGTGGGGTAAAGGCTGCCCGAGCCGGAGCCTTCTACGCGCGGCAGAGCGTCGAGCGCCGCGTTCACCTTGCCCAAGGCCAGCTCGGGCGTCCCGCCCGCAAGGCGAATGAGGTTGCTGGCCAGCCCCTCGGCATCCTCCAGCAGGACCTTGGCGATATGCTCGGGCGTAAAGCGCTGGTGGCCGCGCGCCAGCGCCTGCGTTTGCGCTGCCTGTAAAAAGCCGCGGGCCCGTTCAGTATAGTTGCTAAAGTCCATCATCACCCTCCGGAATCAGAGATGGGGAGCCGCCCGCCAAACTACAAGGCCTATTGATTATAAACGAAAATCAGGCCATCGTGGCCCAGATTTGATCCCTTTCAGGAGCCTTTGTCCATGTCCGTTCTGCCGATCGTGATTGCCGCCGCCGTGGGTGTGGCGTTTTCGGTGCCGATGAGCGATTCCAACACCAGCGGCCTGCCGACTGACCCCACGCCTACCATTGCTTTCGGCGCAGGCATGTTTGATATGCTCGATAATACCGAGCAGAACAAGGCGGCTGATTTCCGGGCCGAGTGGCGCGGTGCTCCCTTCTATTATGTGTTCAAGCCCACGGTAGGGTTTGAAGCGACCAGCGATGGTGGCGGTGGCGTATTCCTCGGCGTGGAGGCGGACTGGCTGATTCATGACCATTGGGTGTTTACTCCCAGCTTTAGCGTAGGCGCGTGGGGCGATGGCGGCGGCAAAGAGATGGGCTCGGTGCTCGAATTCCGCAGCCAGATTGAGGCGGGATATCGCTTTGACAATGGCTGGCGCCTGACCGCGGCGTATGGCCATATCAGCAACGCCGAGATCGGTGATACCAACCCCGGCGCTGAAATCGGGACCATTTACTTGCATATCCCGGCCGAGAAGATCTTGCCGCGCTAAGGGCGATGACTCAACCGCTCATCTCCGTTGTTGTGCCCGTGCTGAATGAGGCTGAGAATATCGAGCCGCTGGTGCGTGAGATCGTTGCTGCGCTGAGTGGTAAGTATGCTTATGAAATAGTCTATGTCGATGATGGCAGCACGGATGACACGCTCACGATAGCGCAAGGCCTGATGCCACAGGTGCCTGCGCTGCGCATAGTGCATCATGCCCAGCGCACGGGGCAAAGCTTTGCGGTGCGTAGCGGTGTCAAGGCGGCGCACGGTGTGTGGATCGGTACCCTTGATGGGGATGGGCAGAATGATCCGGCCGATCTGCCCCGACTGCTTGATCGTGCCCTCGCGGGTGGCGAGGGCTTGGGGCTGGTGGGCGGCTGGCGCACCCAGCGCAAGGATACCCTCTGGAAAAAAATCGGTAGCAAGATCGGCAATGGTGTGCGTCAGTTTTTCCTGCGCGACAACTGCCCGGACTCTGGTTGTGGCATCAAGGTCTTCCGGCGTGATGCGTTTCTTGATCTGCCGGCCTTTCATGCGCTGCATCGCTTTACCCCGGCGCTGATGATCTCGCGTGGCTGGCAGTGCACGTATGTGCCGGTGAATCACCGTTCGCGTGAACGCGGCGTGAGCAAGTACAATAATTTGCAGCGTGCGCTGGTGGGGATTGTTGATCTTGTGGGCGTGGCGTGGCTACGCAAGCGCGCCCGCATCGTGAAAAGTAGAGAAATCAGCCGTTCGTAGGGCTATTACCGCGCACGCGTTTTTCCAGCTCTATGTAGGCATGAGTAAAACTATAAACCTGCCTCCTCCCGGTGCAGGCCAGCCTGAACCAATATTGTGCGAGTGAAAGGGCCTCAAACTCGAAATCTGCCTCTTGCGTTACCATCTTGGGCCCGATCTGTTTACGCAGGAGAGCGCCTAAGTGCTTTGGCCTCAAGGTTAGCTCCAGTCGTACACTCTGTGCTGCATAATCCAGCACTGCAGTCGGACCAAGATTTGGCTGCCGCAGCTTGTGGTTACTGGCTACGGTTGCGACACGCTGGGCAATACGCATAAAATTCTGCTGCGGGGTGCTGTCCGCGCCGAGCAAGCTGAGGTGAGGCCCGAGATGACTCGCCCGGTCGAAGAACTGCTCAAGACTACTCGGCGGTGGCAAAATGGTGAGTTCACGTGAGAGTTGCTCCACCCGGTTGCGCAGGAAGGCTTCCCCGTGGGCGTCATAATCTCGGCGGATTTCTTGTAGCACCTTGTTGATCTGGAGATACCTGCCGAGTGCAACCACTGAGGTTGAAGCAAACAAACTTGCCGCAATCGTGCCTGTCAGCAGTTCGGCCCCCAGTAAGGTGCCGCTTCCCAACCCGACCGCCAGTGCTCCGATCATGGCGGCGCTGGCAATCCAAAAGCCTGCTGCACCATCAATAAATTCATTGCGCACGAGCGCGGTCGCCGCTGCAACGCCGGACCCCGGCCGACCATCAGGTCTTTTGGTCAGTCGGTCACGGTATTGGTGTTGGTGATCAAGAAAATACAACGTACGCCGGGCCAGCATCAGATAGTCATGTGGATGAGGCGGGGAGGAGGCTTTGCCCATTGTCATATCTCTTTGTTCAGAGGAGCAGGACATCCCAGGCTATCCGGAAAGTCAAGCGCTCGGTCGCTAGATGCGTAAATTGGGCGCATAAACGCTAATAATCAAAGGGGCTTAGGGCTGACTCCTGCACAGGGCTGTGCTATGACATATTACATTCCAACTTGCCGCAGGAGCTGAACATGGGTGGGTTTATTGCCGAGCGACTAGGTGCCGTTGGCTATCAACTGATGCACTTCCGTGAACGTCCGGATGCGCTCTGGATCATCATCGGTTTTGTCGGGCAGGCGCTGTTCATGATGCGCTTTCTGGTGCAGTGGATCGCGTCCGAAAAGGCTAAAAAAAGCGTGATCCCCGACTTGTTCTGGTTTTTTTCGATCGGGGGTGGGGCCGTATTGCTGAGCTATGCCCTCTATCGCGGCGATCCGGTGTTCATCTTCGGTCAAGCTCTCGGCCTGTTTATCTACTTCCGCAATTTGCATTTTGTGCTGCGCGATCGTAAAGCCAAAAGGGATGCGGCGTGAGCCGTACTGCCCTGCACACGGGTTGGCTGCGCAGTATCGCGCTCGCCCTGTTGTGTCTGGCGCTCTGGTTGCCGGGCTTTTTTACACTGCCGCCGTTTGACCGCGATGAGGCGCGTTTTGCCCAAGCCAGCAAGCAGATGGTGGAAAGCGGCGATTATCTGGATATCCGCTTTCAGGATCAGCCCCGTTACAAAAAACCAATCGGCATTTACTGGCTGCAAAGCGCCAGTGTTAAACTAACCGGCGCGGTGAACGAGATCTGGGCGTACCGTATCCCCTCACTTCTTGGTGCCCTTGCGGCTGTCTTGCTCACGGCGGCGATGGCCGCGCGGTTTGTGAACCCGCTGGCGGGCTGGCTCGCGGGTGGGTTGCTGGCCACCTGTCTGCTCATGGGCGTGGAGGCCCGTATGGGTAAGACCGACGCTGTATTACTGGCTACTGTTGTTGCTGCGCAGTTTGTGCTTCTACGCCTATACCATGAGTGGACCTTGGCGACGCCCTTTGCGCTGCTGTTTTGGTTTGCCCTTGGTATCGGCATCCTCATCAAGGGGCCGCTGATTATCCTCGCTGTAGCTGGCCCAGTGGTTTTTTTAAGTCTACTCCATCTCTCGCCCGCGTGGCTCTCCCCGCTGCGGGTCAAGTGGGGCGTGCCGCTTCTGCTCCTGATTGTAGCGCCATGGCTTGTCGCCATCTCCATCAAATCACATGGCCAGTTTTGGGCTGAATCCGTCGGCAAAGACCTGATGGCCAAAGCTGTGAGTGTGCAGGAAAGCAAAGGCGCCCCGCCGGGTTATTATCTGGGCACCTTCTTCCTCACTTTCTGGCCATGGGCACCGTTGATGCTGATGGGCATCGTTTATGCATGGCGCAATCGGGCGCTGCCGCTGGTACGCTATTTACTGGCGTGGATACTACCCTTCTGGTGGCTGTTCGAGCTGTTCCCCACTAAGTTGCTGCACTACACGCTGCCGACCTTCCCAGCCATCGCCATTTTGCTTGCGCTCATGCTAACCGATGCCCGTGTCGGCTGGAATCAATGGCTGCGGCGGAGTGTTGTTGCTGTGGGGGGAGGACTTGCTCTGGTTCTCGCGGCGCTTCCGTTTCTGGCTATGAGCATCCCCGCTGATCCCCCACCTAGCCCGTCCTTTCTCAGTATCGGCGGAAGCTTGCTGCTTCTCGCGTCCGCTGTTGTCGCTATTCGGATTCAGACCCAACGGCCATGGCTGGCCTTAGGAATCGGGTTGGCCGGGCTGCTTAATTTTTATGCTGTGACCTATGCGCATACGCTGCCGCGTCTCGATGCACTGTGGGTGAGCCGGAGCGCAGCCGAGCTTGTGGCACCTCACCGCTCTGCGTGTCCGGGTCCGCTCTCCAGCGTGGGGTATAGTGAGCCATCACTGGTCTTTTTTCTGGGAACAGGGATAAGACTGCTCCCCGCGCGCACAGATCTGCCGCCTCCACTTGGCTGCGAACTGGTTTTTATTGAGGCGCGACAGCTGGGCGCAGGGCAAAAACCCGAACAGGCCCTTGGCGTAGTGCACGGTTTCAACTATTCCAAGGGTGATCCTGTGACCCTTTATTTGTTCCGGCGTGAGCCTGCCTCCCCATGATCCGTTTTAACCGTTCTACCCGTACCCTCATTATCAAACTGCCCAGTTGGCGCGATCGCCGCTGGGTCGCCGGACTGCTCTTTGTCCTGTTGGTCGATATTCTTGTTTCCTTCATCGACCGTCCGTTGGCTGAAGCGATGCGGAATCTGTCGGATGAGACGCATGCCGCACTGCAGGTTGTCACCCACATGGGGGATTCCAAGTATATTCTGGTCACGTTGGTGCTCGTATTGCCGTTCCTGTTTGCTGCCCGGCAGGCTCTGGAGGAGGGGTCACTGCGTCGGATGCTGACCTGGGGGGTACAGTCTGTCCTGTTTCTGTTTGTAGCGATTGCCGGTTCGGGCCTGTTTGTGGATTTTCTGAAGGGGGTCGTCGGTCGGACCCGCCCCAAGCTGTGGTTTGAGGCCGGAGAGTATGGCTTTGCTCCGTTTACTTTTGCTGCTCATGACTTCAATTCGATGCCGTCCGGGCATAGCAATACAGCTCTTGCGTTTGCCACGGCACTTGGGTTTTTCTTTCCCCGGTTACGTCCATATCTTTTTATCGGCGCGACTGTTGCGGCATCCAGTCGCGTCATTATCGGGGCACATTATCTGTCCGACGTGCTGGTCGGCGGGCTGATCGGTGTCCTGACAACGCTATGGCTGCGGCAGTATGTTACCCGCAAGGGCTGGGTCTTTGTACGCCAACGTGGGGCCTACCGGCTGGCTGCGCCGGGGTACCTGCTGGGCATCAAGTTGCGTGGTGCGCTCTGGCGCTACCTGCGCATCCCCGATGGGGCCCGTGGCCGCCTACCTTAGCCTTTCGGCTGTGCTGCGCGTGCCAGATAGACCGTTTGCGTTGGGTAGGCGAAGGTCAATCCCAATGCAGCCAGTTCTTTCATCAGGCCCAGCAAAATTGCCTGATGAGCGCTCATGCAGGGCGCATAGTCGCGCCGCCCGAAGAAATAGACCGCTTCAAAATCAATCGAGCTGGCTCCAAGTTGCACCAGATGGGCACGGTCAAAACGGCACTCCGGCTGGGCGCGGATCAGCCGCTCGATGACGCCGGGGACCTGCGCCAGTGTATCGGGCGGGCTGTCGTAGGTCAGGCCAATGCGAAAAAGCATGCGCCGCTCGCGCATCTGCTGGTGATTGTGGATGGTTTCGCCCAGAAGTTTATTGTTAGCCACCACAATCGTTTCGCCGCTGAGTGCGCGTAGTCGCGAAGTTTTGAGGCCGATGCGCTCTACCGTGCCTTGCTTATCGGCAAAGGTAATGAAGTCGCCCCGCACAAACGGACGGTCCAGAATGATGGAGAGGGCCGAAAACAGATCCGAAATAATACCCTGTGCAGCCAGACCCAACGCCAAACCGCCAATACCTAGGCCAGCCACCAGCGCGGTGACGTTCACACCCAGATTATCAAGCAGCAACAGGAGCGTGAGGGACCAGACGCACAGACCCACCAGCCAGCTGATAACGCCCAGCGCATGGCTCACGGGCTGATCGCTGTCGGTTGCGCTACGGCCCAATCGGCGCTCGATAATCAGCAGAATGATCTCGCGGGCCAGCAGGCCCATCTGGAAAAAACCGGCAATCTGCAGAGCCAGATTGAGGCCCGAGACCATGCCTTTGGGCAGCCGGATATATTGCGCGGTTACCCAAGCTCCCAAGACGAGCAGAAACAGCACGCTGCTGGCGCGGATCAGGCGATAGGTCACGGCGGCCCATCCCCGTCGGGGTGGCTCGCTGCTCTTGCCACCGAGCAGTCGCAACAGGCTATAGCGCAGTAGCGCCAGCAGAACTCCGCAGCTAGCGATGATTCCGAGCATTAGCAGGGCGTGCAACGGCGACTGCTCCAGCCAGCGCAGCAGGGCGGTAGAAAAATCGACAGCCGTTTCCTGCATCACCAGCAATGGGGCGGCAAGGTCGGCCCCGTCCGCGGGGCCCGGAGTGGCAGGTGAAGGTGGCATGGTGATGGATGTTAACACGCCGGACTCCCAGATAGTAATCCGGCGAAATGGCGCCCCGAAGTGATACTAACTGCTTCCAGTTATCCTTTATTATAAAGGAAAATGCAAATAGCTGTTTTGCCTTTATACACAATTCTATACGCAAGCCATGCGGATTGGGGTGGATGTGAGTGGACAGAAGGGGCAAACCGCTCATAATTCGCGCACACCATTCGGAGAGATATTATGGCTCAAGTGCCAGTGGTACGCGCACGCGAAAGAACCAGAAAGGCGAACCTCCAGTCGTTCAGGTATCTTGCTGCAACATGGCGACCAGACTGGAAGGATGCCAGCGCCTACACCAAGAAGCGTACCTTTGCGGAGTGGGCTTGGGAATTCTTACGCCGCAGCCCACATTATGAACAGTTCTATCTTAGCCGTATGTCCAAATATGAAGCACAGCCTCAGTTAATACGGGAGGCAGAAAGGATCACTCTGGAACGAGATGAAAGCGGAAGCTTTCCGGATGCTCCTGACGATCCTCAGTTGGCAAAATTCTTCACTATCATGGAAGGGGCAAATATCAGTTTTGACCTTCTCAGTTTTCCGCGTCCGCCATGGCAGGACAAGGTTGAGCTAAAAATTGAGAGCTTGGCCTATTGCCTCGGTGGACGGAGTGCAAGCCTCGAATTCATGCATCCACGAGAGGATGAGGTGTTGTGCTTGTTCGGATTGCACCTGCCAATAGATGCACAGCTACGTCAGATTAAGGATGTGCTGGTCAGAGAGAAAAAACGCCTCGGTCTGTCCGATAAAAAGAGCCGCGAATTGGTCTACGCAACATATATCAGGTTGTTGGATGCCGAATATGCAGGGGCAAGTCGGGGGGAAATGGCCTCAGTTCTTTTTCCAAAAAAAGAAGGGAAGATCATTAATAATTATAACGCCGAAGGCTCTGTCAGCGATAGCCGTGATGCCGCACATGCACTAATTAACGGGGGCTGGCGCAGTTTGCTCTTCAAGTAGCAAGAGGAATGATTGTCCTATCAATCAATCCTCAGAAGGCAATAGCCATTCTCGGTAAGCTTCCACCTGTCTCAATCAGTACAGGAGGATAGATATGGACAGTCAGAAGCAGTTAGCAGGTGTGAAGATTATCCGGTTGCCGCAGGTTATGGAAATAACAGGGCTGGCGCGCTCCACCATATACAAGTGGATCAAGCAGGGGAATTTTCCCGCGCAGGTCAATCTTGGCCCCAATAGTGTTGGCTTTCTTTCTACAGAGATTAGCGAATGGCTGAGTGATCGCGTGCAGCACAGCCGCGCCAGAGGCTAATTTCATATCAATCACTGAGCAGTCAGCCACGTCTCTATAGATGGTTGCATTTCAGGAATTACTATGTCGAAAGAGCGCGTTCGAGACCGCCAGAGGTCGGAATTTCCTGCCTTGGTTGAACCGGGGTTCATTTTTGATGCCAATCGTGCTCGGTGGGATAAAGTACAGATCTCCATGGATCTAGCCGCGTGCGGAAGTGGGCCGTCCAAGGTAACGCACGCTCTCTTTCAGCGGGTTGCTTCTTCCGGTAATGGTTTGAGGAGTGCGGGGCGACCGCACATGCCGAGGTTAGTTACTTCTGCCCAAGGGAATGACCGCCTATACAGTGTTAGTTTGCGCTATATCGCGGCTAACGAATTTAGAGCAAGCAAGTTACGCGCTGATTTTACGATAAACCCTACCAGACACTATGCATTATATCCGGGGATAACACCGATTGATATGGCGCGTGGTCGGCTTTTGCTCCTGCAAAACCCTGAGGCCTCCTTGCGGTTAAAGAGTTTAAGCCTTGATGGGAGTGATAACTGGATCATGCCGAATGACCTTATATTGTTTGAGGGCATGAATTGGGACGAGTATTTAACTAGCATTCTGAAATATGCCGCAGACGACCTGATGAGAAAAATCATGCTCCACGTGCGTACTGAAGAGATTAGCCAGTATCCTGATCGCTTGCGCTCTTGGTCTGTTAGAGCGACTGAGCTGTATTGTGAGTATCAGCACCAGTGGGCCAGACAAGCTGTGGATGATTTTTATCATAGTGCTAAAAACGTATTCACTGAAAGTTCGGAAGCCTCGCATTCCCGCGCAGGTGAAAGTCCTAGTGGAAATAGCTTTACGTTTGCAACAAAACGTAGTGGGCTAGAGCTTGCCACTTATGCGAAGACAGCAAGCCGAGTAAGGTTTGAGCTGCGCCTCAAAAGATACCCACGACAAATCTTTCCAAGAGAATTACCTCGAGCAGACTATCCCGATAGTGGCCTACATGAACTACCGCGATTTTTGCGAGGTGTTCGTGAATGTTGCGGAGTGGTGGCTGAAAAAATCTGTACAGGCTTAAGTGCTATTCCCCAGAGTTATGCAGCACCAGAGGACCGTATAAAGCTACTGTATGACTTTATGCATATTGGTGAGGTTGGTCGCCAACAGCGATTAGATATTGCTACTGCGCTGGCAAGTAGTGGGCGCATTTCGGCCGGATATGATCCGCAAATGGCGGCGACACTTGAGCAGATGCATACGTCAGGCTTGCTAATCAGATACAGGAAAAAGCCTAATCGCCCACGTGCGTATGGCGCAGTGCCAGAGTTACAAAGATTACTGGGGTCTATCGTAACCAGAAGGCCGACTACATGATGAATAAACTGTAGTGAAAAGTTTCAGGAAACTATGGGTTTTTCAGTAACTCAAAACAGTGATTTTTTCCTCAAAATGCTTGCATACACGATGTTTTGTGCCCCTAAGCGCAGAAAATAAAAAAATCAGCCAAATCGATAAATAATCTGAAGCAGCGGTGGGGTGATTTGCCCCCTGCGCTATTACCATAATCAGCTCTTTATAATCCTGCCCGACCTGCTAACTTGTGGGCGGATAGGCATCTACGCGGATGCCTGTCTGGGGCGTAGAAACCCCGACTATAGCGCGTGGCACTCGATACGTGCCGCCTTCTCGACCTTATGGTGCAGGAGGCGGTAGGGATATGGGTACTTGTACCTATGTCGGATGTCCAAGCCTTGCGGCTAAAGCCTGCCGCGCCGATCTATAGTTCGGTTTCTAACTCCTGCGCCGCCAGAGATTTTGCTCTGGCGGTTTATGTGCTTTTGGCCGGGAGGAAACAGTATGGCGATCAAGTTTGGCAATGCAGTGGGCGTGATGGCCCTTACAGTGGCACTAAGTGCCTGCACTACTCTTAAAATGCAACCGATCCCGATGCCGGATGGGGGCTATGACGCGATACAGTTTCTGCAATTCACGTCCGTGCCAGACCACGGCATAAACGTGTATAGCTTTATTGCTGGTACAGTGCTGATCCAAGACCGTGAGGTAAATGGCGTGCCCATGTACTGTGGCCGTCACAGTATTAATAGCACCGCCATTGAGAGTTGTTTTGTTTTTGAAAAAGACACCATGGTGATCGGCTACGGCAGCCTGCTCAAGGAAGTGCGCCGTGATCTGACTGGCAAGATTGAGCATATCCGGGTTAACCTCTCGGAGAAGCGATAGTCATGACCAGCGCCAAGACACCGCCTCGGCAGGTAATTTCCACAGGAAGTTATAAAGCCGCCCTCTACAGCCTGATTTTGCCCGGTACCGGCCAGTTGATGCTCGGCAGACGTAAGGAGGCCATTTTCGCTTTTATTCTGATGGTATTTTGGGGGTCTCTATTCGGAACTATGGCGCTCGGCGTATATTTTGATACCTATTCCGGTGATAACCGCTTTATCTCCTATGTTCTTCTTGGCATTGCTTTAATTCCGAATTATCTGGCCGCATTTTATGCTGCGCGCCCGGTCTATGCGCCACTGCCCGCCGCGCCAGTCGTGGCAAAGCTTGTGCCCTGCATCGCCTGTGGCACGGAACTGTCTGTAGCTGCCACTGTCTGCACTAAATGTGGGCATCCGGTACAACGGCAGGAGGCTGCCAACAATGCGACCGCCCGAATTCTACTGATTGCCAGCATTGCTGGTGGCATCTGGTGGCTTTGGGGCGGTGGGTACCAATGGTACTTGAATGGTATCAGCCGGGATGTGGCTGCTGACGCTGTTGCGCAGTACCGCATGGTAGAGAAAACCGGCTCGAACATGGATCGGTGCGTGCAGGCTGGCTTTGTGGCTGCCGCCTACCTACAGGCTAAAGACCAACGGAATTACGAAAACTGGCATTGGATTGAAAAAGCCGCCTGCATGAATGCTGGGGTTCTGAAATAGGAGAAGATTGAATGCAGCAAAGCTACGTCTGCACAAATTGCTACCATGTTGGCGCGGGCAAAAAATCTGGTTCGCTATTGCTTGAGTTGGCGCTATGGCTAATCTTATTCCCGGTTGGTATCTGGTATTCCCTATACCGCTCCAAGCACCGGCACAGCGACTGCCCACAGTGCAAAGGCTCCAAAACCATGATCCCGGCTGCTACACCGAGGGGCCAAGAATTGCTTCAGAAAGCCGGTTTGGATTTGCCCGCCTCCCACACGCCCGCCACAGGCAATACCCCTTCAGTGCCTTTGTATGGCAGCCAGAAGCCTAAATCACGGAAGGCGTACTGGATTGTGGGCGGACTTCTGGCCTTGGGTGCCTTGAGTACTGAGATGGATCGGCAAAAAGAAGCCAGCACCAGTTCAAATCCCGTTCCTGCCGCCTCCGTGCAGGTGGCCCGACAAACTCCAGCGGCCACACAAGCCAGCCAGCGCGAACAGGCGCAAATCGGCAAGGCCTTGGCGGAATGCAAAAGCGCCATTGCCAATCATCTCGGCACGGATGGCTCCGGCATGATCCCGGACGTGAAAAACTTCGGCTCCGGCAATGAATTTGTGTTCGGCTGGCCCAAAGGCTCATTCCAGATGCATACTGCTGTAGGTTCTGTGGATGTGAGTGCTTCCTGCGACGGCACCCTGCGTCCGGTCAAGATCATGTCGTTGTCGGTGAATGGGCGAAGCATGATAATAAATGGGCGTATAACGAATTGAACCCGGGTTCAATTACGTATGCATGTCTAGCGACACATCTAGCTGATTTTTTGTTTAATTTGATCTGCAAGTGATGGCTTGCTAGCATCTACCGTTGTCATCAGGAATAGCGCCATTCCGCCACTCTTGGCTTCCCACAGTGCGCCAATAGCGGCCTTGGCCTTGGCATCATCAGCAGACACGCGGTCCGCCCCTTTATGCTCAACCACAAGCAAGCGGCCATCTTCGAGCAAGGCCACAAAGTCAGGATAGAATTTACCCTTGGCAAGAGGTAGCCAGAAATCGCGCCGCTCAAGGTTTCGCACCCAGTATTTTACGGCCTTACACATATCGAGCGCCTTGGCGCATTCAAACTCTTCGCCCGCGTTTTTCAGCTCGCCTATCGCTTGATAGAAGTGCTTTTTGAACTCATAGGGGTGGCCGATATAGCTCCAGTGCGGGGCGTTGCCGTTGGCGGTAAAGCTAAACGCATAATCAAAACTGGCTTCAACAGCAGCCTTCGGGTTATCAAAGAGGGATTGCTGATAACCTGTTCCCGCTGCCTTCTCACGGTTCTGGTGAATGCGTTCGGTCAGCATCTTGGCCAGAATGAAGCGCCAGCGCACCAATGCGGTGAGTGGCAGTTGGCGAGTATCAAGCAGATACACCACAGCGCGGCGAACAAACTCTAACAGGATGGGCTGTGTTATATCTGCCTGCCGCACCTTGCGTTCTAGCCACTGTACAAGCTGGCTCTGAGGCCAGCCTGTATCGATCAGGTCAAGGTCGGCCTGTTCAGTTTCACCCACATGCCGCTCAACAATGTGGCCCTGACGCAGGTCAATTTCCCACTGAATACCTGTTTCGGTCAGGCGGAAGTCCTGCTCTGTTAACTCGGCTGAATAATCCGTTAGGTTCCACCCCGTTGCATCCAGAATATTCTCAACAGGCTCTAGCCCATCGCCAAGGTCGAGGCATAGCTGAGGAACAGAAATCACCTCACCGCGCTGGGCGGGAGAGGTATGCGCTGCCCATGCCGCTTGGTGCTGCTTGACTTCGACTTCAAAAACCTTGCGTGTTTCGGCATCCTGCACAGAAGCAATCATGCGCTTGAGCGTATCGGCGGATACACCACCCGTGAGCTTAACAGTGCTGCCCGTTGCCGTTTTCTCAATGACAACAGCGGCCTTTTCTTCTTCTGGCAGGAGGAAGCCGCTTAAATCTTCTGCCAACTCAAACACCTTGGGCGGTGGGGCTTCGGGATAACGCACACCTTCACCACCCTCTAACTGCATCTTGGGGGCATCTTCAACGGCAGCCAGTGCCTCGCCATCCTCAAAGCCCATATCCACCAAACGGTCATGGAGCTGCTTCACCGCATTAGGCCATGAGGTGGCTGATACATGAGCATAGGCGCGGTTGAGGTTTTCATCAGCGCGGCGCTTGGCGTAAGGCATACGCAACACACGGCCCAAAATCTGCTCCACATCCTTCTTGGACTGCACAGTGGCGACGGAGCAGAACACATAAGCAAACGAGCAATCCCACCCCTCTTTAAGCGCCTCTACCGTGATGACAAAATCAATCGGGCAATCGGGCGCAAACAGGTTGATACCGTCCAGTTCCTTCTGGTCACCCGTCACAATGGCAATCTTGTTGCGAGGGATATTCTGATCCAGCAGGAATTGCAGCATCACCTCTTTGGTGATTTCTTTGCCTTTATCCTCAGCCTGCAACAGTACGATGGGGCGGATGTAGGCGGTATCTTTCTTGGCAATATCATGCAGCCATTGGCGGGTATTGATACTGTCCAGCACGGCATCTTCCCACCGCTTATGCTCGGTCAGGCGAATGGGCAGTTTGATCATTTCAGCTGCTTTCAGCTCAGTGGCTGAAACATTGTGCAGCACATTACTGTCAGTGGCAGGCGTTGCGGTAAACTCCACCACACAAGCAGCATTTACACGCTGCAAAACTTCATAGCTGAGGCTAGATGTGTTGTTGTGGGCCTCATCTACAATTACCAACGGACGATGCAGCGCCAGCAGGTTGCGGAATGAGAATTTGAGATTGCCCTTGTCCTTGTCCTCACCCTCTTCAATGATTTCCAGCCCTTCGGTTTTGGTTACGCCTGTAAAGTGCCTTTCAAGGTTCTCATTATGGGCATAAACATTACGACCCTCGGTGCTATTCACACGGAAGGTCTGCATGGTTCCCACAACAATGCAGGCGCGTGTTGCCAAGTCGGCGGGGGTAATGGCTTTAAAGTCAGCAATATCCCAAACAGCAAAGCGACCATCAAAAGCGGCGCTCAAGGCTTCATAGTTCGGGTTGCCCGGTTTCTTGAGGGTTTCAAGGGTCTGGTTGCGGATGGTATTGGTGGGCACGAGCCACAGCACCAACGGGAACTCCCGTTCCAGATAGGCATCCGCTGCAATCTTGACGGTATGGGCTGAAAGCAAGGTTTTACCGCCGCCTGTGGGCAGGCGCAAACACACATACGGCACGGCTGGCAGGCCTGTAAGAGGCTGATAGGCTTTATGATCGCGCACGCCCACTTTATCGGCCTGCTCGAATGCCTGCTTGGCCCCCACAAGGCGGGCAGCGGCCAGATACTCGCGCAAGGCATCGAGGGTTTGGGTCTGGTAGCTCTTGAGCGTAATCATGCTAGCGCGCCTTTACGTCATAAGGGGTTTGCTTGAAGGTAATGCCCAGCGCCTTGAGGCGGGCGGGGCCAAGGCGGCAGGCTTCACCGTAAATGACCTTTGGGCCATCATGTGCGGCCAACTCGGCCAGCACCTTGCCCGTTAGCACGTTGCCACCATCGGGCCGCTTGTCGCCCAGAATACCGTTGTAAAGCAGGTAATAGGCTGTGCCGTTATGCACACCGAGCAGCGGCTTGGTGGCTTTCTTGTGCAGTGCCGTGTGGGTTTCTGAAAACCAGATATGCGCGGCCAGATGCGCGAAGCGAATGTCTGGGTTGATCCGTCCTTCGGTATCAAACACAGTTGAGCCGAGTTTATAGAAGCGGAAACCGCCGCCGCCCTGCCATTCAAAAGCCTCAGATATACCACCCTGTTCCCCCTCAATCACCTTTTTGAGGCGTGGGGCGCAGTGGGTAACAGCGTGGTCGCCCATTTCAATCCCAATCCACCTGCGGCCCATCTTGTGCGCCACGGCGGCAGTCGTGCCTGAGCCAAGGAAGCTGTCCAAAACAATGTCATCTGGCTCTGTGGCAAGGCTGAGTATCTTTTCAATCAGGCGTTCTGGTTTCGGGGTATCAAAAGCTTTGCTGCCAAAAATCGCAACAATTTCTTTGGTCGCATCAGTCGTTGTGGCCAAGTCGTATAATATCGTGCGCTCCTTAACCGTCTTTACCTTATCTTTGACCTCATCGTAGTAGATTACTTCATACGGAATAAAGCGCCCGTCTTTTTCCACCCATGTTTTATGCTTTTCATCAAGCTTTTCAGGCTTAACTCGCCACCTGCCATCTCGCCCATCCGGTGCTTTAGGGAAATATGGATTATTGTTCGGGTCAGGAATTGAATAATGAAGTGTCGGGCGGTCTTCTTTATGCGCACTCGCGCCCCACTTTTCCAACTTCATAAATTTACATTTTTTGCCATGTAAGCTTTTGTTGAAATCAGCCTCTTCTATGCCCTTCTCATCAAACAAGAGCTGGAAGTTACCTTTTTTATAACAAAGAATGTATTCATGTTCGGTAGCCATATACTGGCTGTCTTGCCCGCCACCAGATTTTTTGCGCCAAATCAGAGTTGATACGAAATTTGATCTGCCAAAAATCTCATCCATTATCACCTTAAGGTAATGAACTTCATTAT
The DNA here is from genome assembly GCA_002343265.1 of Micavibrio sp. UBA2400. GTDB lineage: Bacteria > Pseudomonadota > Alphaproteobacteria > UBA2400 > UBA2400 > UBA2400. The sequence continues at coordinate 3,470 of DDSC01000021.1, read as the reverse complement.
CATCTAGTTGTATGAAAATGGCACCACTCTCTGCCAGCAGCTCACGGAGCATCTGAAGCCGTGGGAACATCATGGCCAGCCATTGGCTGTGTTCCAAGTTATCATCATACTGCTTGAAAGCACTTTTGGTGTTGTAGGGGGGATCGATATAGATGCACTTCACGCGGCCAGCGTAGTAAGGCAGCAGTGCCTTGAGCGCCTCAAGATTATCGCCCTGAATGAGCATGTTGGGGCTGGCCTCATCGCCCGCGCTGTGGGCATCATCCGCTTGCAGCAGGCGATACGGCACACCCTCGGCGGCTTTTACATGCTTGTCCCTGTCCAGCCACTGCAATATCGGCATACCCGGCTACCCCTATAATTTACTGTTCTACCCACAGGAATACGCCATAAATCCTTAATCTTCAACTTGATGAAATTAATTATATGTTCTCCTGACGGGTGGTTCGTATGGAATAAAATTTGGCAATACGAATGAAACTGCTGGTGGGCTCAAGTTACTTGCACTTTCCAAGTAAGAACATATATTGATCTGGGGGAGCGCATGTCGTCAAAAAAGACCAAATCTATAGATTGGCGAGCAGTCACATTTTCTGTGTTCTTGGCTCTGGCTTTGGCTGTGATCTTTGATTTTAGCCCAACATTCAGAGTGTCTAACACAGTGCATAACGAATTTGATACCAATTTCACGTACTTTGATTTAGCGGCGTTTCTACTTGGCTCTGTTGGCCTTATTGTCGCTGCAATGGGTGTCGTATTTGCAGTTTTGGCAATCTGGGGATACGATCAAATTAAAAAGGCTTCCATTTCTGCTGCTGTTGAGAAGGCATCTGAAACTGCCCTAAACCACGTTAAGGCATCCATTTCAGATGAAAATGGCGAATTATTCAAGCTTGCAAAGAAAGAGGTGCAAGAAATAGCAACAATGCATCTGAGGGGTACAGAGTTCTCAAGCGAGGTACTCGAAGAGGGGGAGGCTGAGCAAGAACATGACGAATAGCTCTTCCTACGGATCAAATGAGTGGCGCCGACTTGATCAAAAAACTCAAAAGCTAATTGAGGCATATCAGACTGAGCCGATGGTTCCATTGGGTAGAATAGCCAATGAGCTTGGTATTACGGTCTTAGTCTCCACGTTACCTGCTAATGTTTCTGGAGAAATTCGACCAGCTGAAAGCGGCAGCTACGTTATTAAAATCAATCGCCATGAGGCACGGTCTAGACAGCGTTTTACCTTGGCACACGAGCTATCGCATTTCTTGCTACACAAAGATCGAATTGGTGAAGGTATTAGTGATACTGTGCTGTATAGATCGTCTCTTACTGATAGCGTGGAGGCTGAAGCTAATAGGCTTGCGGCTGACTTGATCATGCCAGTACCAACTCTGAAGAAAATTATTAAAGGTAAAAATATACACGATGAGAGTGTATTGGCGGCATTGGCAGAGCAGCTAGGCGTATCCCAAATAGCCTTGAAAATTAGATTGGGGCTAGGAAATTAAGATGCCGCTGCCTCGCGATATTATATACTTACCGATTTTGGCAGTTAGGCCGTCTGAAATGGCAGCTTTACATGAGTTGCCAGAAAAAGATAAAGACTTACTGTTGCCAGCTATTCAGCTACAGCCATGGCTCTCCGCCAAAGAGTTTGAAAAGGCTATTGATCGTGTGGTTTCGGCTTTTGGGTCAAACCGGCCTTGGATTGCAAATCTTAATCAAGAATACACTGGCCCCAAAAGCGGTGCTGATAGGCTTGCGATTGATGACTTTTATAAATTGAGGTTACCTAAAGGCGGGTACGCTAATTGGTGCGCCTTTATAGAAGATCATCGTCAGTTAATTCCCACTGTCCAAATGGAAGATATTTCTCAGTTTGAAACCCAGTCCACAAGACTTGCAGGGTTTGGGCGGGGGCTGGTATTGCATCTCTCTGCGAACACTACTTTAGCTGATGCACAGCTTAGTCATTTGGCTTCAGTGTGCGATCCGGCTAATGTGATTGTAATAGCTGATTGTGGTGAACTAGCTAATAGGCTGGAATTTAACTTGGTAATCAATGAGTGGTCTGGCGTTTTTGACAGGATTTCAAAACACCTTCCCAGTTGTAGGATTGCGCTATCTAGCACTAGTTTTCCTCATAGCTTCGATGGTGGCGAGGTTAATCAACAGATTAGGCTGCTTAGCCAAGATATTAGGGAGCGCCAGCTTTTTAATGTGGCCGCTGCATCTGCTCCGGCTCGTCCTAGAGGGATTACGCCTTGGAATTTAATATACAGTGACAGAGGGAGTGTGCGCATAGCTCGCCATGGCGGCGGCGGCTCGCCCTATCCAAGAATTGATTATCCTACGAATAGCCAATGGTACTCATTCCGCTATGAAGTGCGTGATGGTGATTACCAGCAGGTGGCCAAGGCTGCAATTGGCAGCCCGTGCTGGAATAAAAATCTTCGTTTGTGGGGTACGCAAATGATAGAACGTACCGCTGGAGGTGATGAGACTGCAATTAGCTCTCCGGGTCGCTCAACTGCTGTCAGAATAAACATTCATTTACATCAGCAGCTATTCTATTCGCAGCCAGATGATCTATTGGCAACTGATGATGTGTGGGTTGATTAGACTTTAGTTTTGCGCTTTGTTCCAGAGTGAGGAAACTTTCCGAACAGCTCGCCACCGCTTTGGGTCGCTAGCTGACTTAGGTACACATCATCTACAGTAGGCCCATCAACTCTTTTAGTGTTACTTCGCACTCTACCTAATTCTCTTCGCCTAAGTGCAAGCACATCAGAAGCCTTTATTTTCTTATTCTTGGAAAATGCAGATATTAGCTTTTGGCTGAATTTACTATGACGCTGCCTAAGGATGTCTAGAATGTACTTTCTAAGTCTTGTGAGAGGGATCTCTTTAGCTAAAAGCACCGCATGTTTTCTGCGCTTTCCTGAGGCTTTGATACCATTGGTGCGCAATATGCTTCTAAGCTCATCTAGGTTTACCAGATCAATCAATTTTTCTTTGTCTGCCAGTTTGCTCTCTTTGCCAACCCGAACAACACTAATCGATAAGTCATCATTGAGTTGCCAGATGCCAGAACACTTTGGAGCTGTTTTTAGCACATTCTGGACATGCTTCTTTGCGCATAGAATTATTAGTTTATCGCAGTAGTAGGAAAACGCCTTGGCTTGTCCTTCCAGCCGTGTAAGTTTATCTGACTTGCTTTTGATCTCAAAAAAAATGATTTTTTTATCTATCAATGCAATGTCAACTCTGCGTGAAAATTTATAAAGTGGCAGTTCATTAATTATGGCAGCATTAGCATTAAGCATCTTCTTTTTAAAAAGCACGCTAAGCAAGCTAGCCTTAGCTTCTGTTTCTGGTGAAAATTTGCCTTGGCGCGACATTCTATTCTATCCAATTCATAGTAATTATTAGCTTGTTTTACTCAGAACCATTTTCACTCTCTGACTACACTGGGA
>DDSC01000019.1:13452-13599 GCA_002343265.1 Micavibrio sp. UBA2400 | reverse complement strand
GTCTGCCCACAAACTTTGGTGAGAGTACTTCTATGGCTGGGGTATATACGCCGCCCGTCGCAGCCGGCCTGACGATGGGCTTGCAGCCCGGCAAAAGTAACTCCGAAAGTACGATGGAAGCTGGCCCGATAATTATGAGTCTCCTCA
>DDSC01000019.1:12929-13204 GCA_002343265.1 Micavibrio sp. UBA2400 | reverse complement strand
TAATCTGAGCAAAGTCAACCCGCTGGCTCAGTTAGCCTCTATTGGCAGCTGGCTAATTGATAAAAGTGTGGTCCTTCTCGGTCTAGCCGCCATTCTGCCCTTGGGTCTGTCCTTTATGCTTGTCACGCTCGGATTGATGGGTGTCGGCGGTGGCATTGCTTTGTTCTATGTCCTCCCGCTATTCCCTTTTATCCGCTTGACCTTTGCTGTGGTCGGCTGGCTGCTCAATATCCTGGAAGCACTGATTGCTATCCCGCTCATCGCCATGGCCCACC
>DDSC01000019.1:12508-12697 GCA_002343265.1 Micavibrio sp. UBA2400 | reverse complement strand
CGGATGGATCAGGTATCTCGGGTGATATGGCCCGCCGATCCTACTTCATGATCCTGTCGATCTTCCTGCGCCCTTCTCTTCTGATTATCGGCATGATTATCGGCTTGATGCTGTTTTCGGTTGCCATCGGCGTCCTCAACGCCAGCTATAAGTCTGCCGTGGTTGGGTTCATGGGCATGTCCGCCGCGA
>DDSC01000019.1:11633-12144 GCA_002343265.1 Micavibrio sp. UBA2400 | reverse complement strand
GCCGCCAAGGTTCTGAGCGGCGCGGGCGACCAGTTTATGCTCATTGGTCGCACTTATTCTGAAAGAAGCCGTCTCCGCCTCGGTGGTATGCCGAAGGGATAATTTCTGTTTAGTGTTCATTAAATTGTGAGGAGAAAAAAATGACTAACCAGCCTCAAGCCAATCAGGCCAATCCAGTACCAGCTGTGCAGACTGCGCCAACCCCCGCCCAACCACCGATCCCAGTCAAAACTCCGAATTTCAGAGCGCGGACAATTCTGGCCAGTGTGGCTGCCGGGGTGATGGTAGGATTTTTGGGTTTTCTGCACGGCAAAAGTCTGCCAGCCGAGCATATTTCCATAAAGACACCCCTGTCGCCCGAACTACAAGCGGAAAGCAAGCGCGTACGCGAACAGACGGCAAAAACCGGTAAGCCGACTGTTGACTGGACGCATGCGGAAGGAAATAAGGTACCAAAATCGCTCCCCGACGAGAGAAACTTTGCCCGCAAGGCCTTTGATACCGTGATCGA
>DDSC01000019.1:11195-11316 GCA_002343265.1 Micavibrio sp. UBA2400 | reverse complement strand
AAGCCATTAACGGCTGCCGGTGCTGCCATTGGCATCAAAAAATATGACGAGGACGTCACCGAGCACAATAATAAAAATCCATTCAACTGGGCCGTTGGTCTGTCTGTTCTCTATTTGATAA
>DDSC01000019.1:10671-10968 GCA_002343265.1 Micavibrio sp. UBA2400 | reverse complement strand
GGGAAAAGGTCTGACGGCGCGTATTATCTATGGTAACGGGGATGCTGCCGATGCCTATAATGGGCAAATTTCAAAGCGCATGGAAGCAGAGCAGATTCTGCTCTACCAAGGAGCCACAACAGTCGCTGAGCATCAACGGGTGATGGCTGATCTTGCCAATCTGCAGCTTCCACCACGCCTAGGTGGAGCTTTTGTGGACAACAAAATTAACTCGCGAACAACCATTGGCCCTACGATCATGCTGCGTAAACTTGATAAAACCGGTCACATAGAAGAAATTAGCGACAATGGCTACAT
>DDSC01000019.1:0-10424 GCA_002343265.1 Micavibrio sp. UBA2400 | reverse complement strand
TCGGGCCGCCGCGAGGGGGTGGTGGTAATCCGGCACCTTAACTCGCCACTACACCGCGCTGCACAACAGCCGCTAGCTTGACAGCTCGGCCCAGAATACGAACACTCATACGAAGCAGGGAGTGAGAGTCATGCGTATTCTAGTCATGGGTTACGGTAAGATCGGGCGGACAATTGCTGACCTGCTCCACAGCGCCGAGCGCTATCAGATCAGCATTGCTGAAAGTAACAGCACAGCGCTTGCCCAAGCGGCCACTCAGGGCCTGACAACCCATGTCGTTGACGTTACTGACGCGGCATCGATGGCGCGGGCTCTGACCAATCAGGATATCGTCGTGAATGCCCTACCCCACTTCCTCAACGAGCGGTTGGCGAAAGCGGCTGTACAGGCAGGCGTACATTATTTTGACCTGAGCGAGGATGTCGCCACAACCAAGCTGGCTAAAGAGCTGGCGCAATCGGCCCGCACCGCCCTGATGCCGCAATGCGGCCTCGCCCCCGGCTTCATTGCTGTGGCTGCGTATGATCTAGCCAAACGTTTTGATACCCTTGAAAATGTGATGTGCCGCGTGGGTGCGCTACCGGTCTATCCCACCAATGCCCTCAAATATAACCTGACCTGGAGCACCGATGGCCTGATAAATGAGTACTGTATGCCGTGTGAAGTCATTCTGGATAATGAGCGGCGCGAGGTGCTGCCCCTGGAGGGGCTGGAGACGTTTTCGCTGGATGGCGTTGAGTATGAATGCTTCAACACCTCCGGTGGCATTGGCAGCCTGTGCGATACGCTCTTGGGTAAGGCAAAGTCTGTTACATACAAGACTATCCGCTACCCCGGTCATTGTGCACTCGCGCGTGTTCTCATCAATGAGCTCAAGTTGGGTAACAAGCGCCAGATCCTGCGCGATATTCTGGAAGACGCAATCCCGACTACACTGCAGGACAAAGTGATTGTTTTTGCCTCCGTGACAGGGCGCAAAGATGGCCGACTTGTTCAGGACACCTTCACCCGTACCATCTACAGCCAAAACTACATCGGGCAGCAGCGGAGCGCGATCCAAATTGCCACGGCAGCAGGCATTTGCTCGGCGATTGAGCTGTTTTGCAACGGGCGACTTCCACAGCGGGGCTTTATCCGTCAGGAAGACATGCAGCTTGAAGATGTGCTGGCTACCCGCTTCGGGCAAGTTTATTCCGGCTGATAAATCACGATAAATCATAAGGTTAGCCTTTCGTTAAGGCTTCCTGTGGCATGGTTAATAGGTCTTATCACCTTGTAGCCCTGCATGACGACTGATTCACCCTCTCCAGCCAGCTCGCGTCGACTGCTGACCACGCAGATCAATCGTATTGTGCGCTATATCTTGCCCGCTGGCTTTGTCCTGCTGCTTCTCATTGCTGCGGTTATTTACTATTGGGTTGATAACAGCCGCCAAACCGGCACCATGGCTGTGGCGCTGATAATAACAGCAGCTTGGCTTCTGGCTCTGACTCTCCTGATGACATTTGGCTTTCTGCGCCATGTGCTTAAACCAATTGAAACGTTCTCGCATGAGCTTCGTGAACTTGATCCACTTTTGACTAAGGCTCAGCAGATCACAATCCCGGCTGCTGTTCGCAGCAATGAGTTGGGCGATATTATGCAGCGATTTAATCAGCTGCTTCACGACCTGCATCAAGCGCGCCAAGCCGACAGCACTCGGCTGCAAGAACTCACCGGATCCGATCAAATGTTGCGGGCACTCATACAGGCGGCACCGCTTGGACTTCTCCATATCGCGCACGATGGGACAGTCCAGTTTGCCAACGCCGCTGCCGCGCGGCTGCTCAACACCCGCGAGACTGATTTGGTACAAAGTCATATTGCGGCGCATCTGACAGATGCAACTGCTAAGGCCCTTGCCGAGCGATTGCACACGCTACACCGCGCCTCCCCGGCGCCTCTCTTACTTGATCTCCGTCTAAAAAATAATCCACAGACTGAACTAGAAGCAGGTATCCTACCGGCGTCATCTGACAGCGTCATTCAAAAAGACTACCTACTTTTTCTCACAGACGTGGGCAGTGTGCGTAGGCTAGCCCAGCAGAATCAAGAGCGTGACGAGCAACTAAGCCATCTCCTGCAAACAACCCACAGTGCTCTTTGGAGCTATGATCTTCCGACAGGCCATTACCAATGGTCCGCCGAATTCGCCACACTACTAGGCTACACGGCTCATGATGCGTCTTTCGCTGCGCTCCAGCGCCATGACCTGATTCATCCCGAAGATCAAAGCTGGGTTATGCAATGCCTGCAGCGGTATCTTGCTCACGAGACGGCCGACTATAATCCGGCCTATCGCCTGAGGCACAAAGATGGCCATTGGATTTGGGTCGAGGATCATGCGTGGGCCGAGTGGGATGAACATGGCAAACCCGTTCGCTTAAGCGGGTTGCTGTGCGACTGTACCGAGCGCAAGCGCTTTGAACAGCAAATGATGTATATGGCTACCCATGATACTCTAACCGATCTGCCAAATAGAACCTTATTACATGACCGGTTACAGCATGCCCTGACTGGCAATAACCGTAAGGGTCTGCATGTGGCAGTGCTACTCGTTGATCTGGACCGCTTCAAGCTCATCAACGATAGCCTAGGTCATGAAATCGGCGATCAATTGATTCGCGCTGTCGCGCAGCGGCTACAACAGAACATTCGTCCCACGGATACACTAGCCCGTCTAGCGGTGGATGAGTTTGTCCTGATCTGTGAGGATCTTGCCAGCCCGCAGGAGGCTGCGCGGGTCGCCAAGCGCATCCTCAGCTCCATCTCACAGCCCTTTGAAGTTGAGACCAATCATCTTGCAATCACTGTTTCCATCGGCATTAGTGTCAGCCCGGTCGATGGCGAGACCGTGGCCGATATTCTGCGCCATGCCGACACGGCCATGCATAGCGCTAAAGCCGCGGGGGGGAATACGTACCGCTTTTTTATCAATGAAATGAACAAGGAGGCTGTGCAACGGCTGACACTGGAGCGCCACCTGAATGAGGCGATCGACCGCCAGCAATTCGTGTTGCACTACCAACCCAAAGTGGATCTTCAAAGCCGGACGCTCATCGGCGCAGAGGCACTCATTCGCTGGCCGCACCGCAAGCTTGGTATGATCTCACCCTTGCAGTTCATTCCCATTGCTGAGGAGACAGGCGCAGTCCTTGCGATTGGTGAATGGGTTATCCGTGAGGCTTTATCGCAGCTCAGCATCTGGCGAGAGCGCGGCGTTCCCCTCGTTCCGATTGCCATTAATCTGTCTGGCAAGCAGCTGATGTCCGGTGGTATTGACGAGTTGATCCTGCGTCTGCTGAATGAGTATGAGATCGCCCCTGAGCTACTGGAAGTTGAAGTGACGGAATCTGTTATGGCCAAGATGGACAAGGTCCTGCCGACATTACGCCGCCTACGCGCCGCGGGTGTGGGTATCGCCCTTGATGATTTTGGCACGGGTTATTCTTCTCTCGCCTACCTGCGCCAGCTGCCGCTGTCTTCACTCAAGATTGACCGAAGTTTTGTCAAAGATGTGCCCGGGAAAATCGAGGCCAACTGTGTAGCAGGCATCATCCTGGATATGGGGCGGCAGCTTGGACTTAAAGTCGTTGCCGAGGGCATTGAAACCGAAGCCCAGCTCGGGTTTTTACGTGAGCACAACTGCGGCATCGGGCAGGGCTGGCTCTTTGATAAAGCCCTGCCCGCCAGCCAGTTTGAGCAGCGATTGCGCGCACTGTCGCAGCCACCGAAATAGCCCTGCCGACCTTGACTGAATGAGGTATACTCCACTCATGCGATACCTGCTTTTCATGATTCTACTGATAGCAGCACCTGCGGTGGCCGGTCAGGTGGTGGAGGTGCAGAACCTCAAAATCACAGGCGCCCCTGACCGTGATACTGCCGTCATCATGGCCACCAAGGAGGCCGCCGCACAGGTGTGGAGCCAGCTCAACCCCGGACAGCCGCTGCCGCCTCTTTCAGCAGGGCAACTGGCTGAGCTGACTACGTATGTCGATGTGACTAATGAGACTGTCCAACCGAACTTCTATGCCGCGACGTTCAATCTTGGTATACGAACAAGTGTACTAACCGGTGTGCCTGAACCTGAACCGGATCAACCATCCGCGGCGGCTGACGCAACCACTCCATCATGGGTGCTGGTCATTCCGGCCCGGGAACAGGCTGGCCGTATTCAGATCTGGAAAAGCTCGGATGCCTGGGAAAGCGCTTGGATGCGCGCCCCCTCTGACCGGGTCACAACGGCGGTTGCTCAAGCGAGTGAGAGCGATAGTAAATTATTGACAGCCGATCTGGTGGAGACCAACGATCCCGTGCTGGCTGATCGTGTTCGCCAACTGGCCCGTAAATATACTGCCCCAGCGGTAGCTTTGGTCATTCTCCGCAGTGAAGAGACCGAGCTGAAAGCCGGGCAGGAAGTGAATGTGGCTGTGTTATATTTTGACATCAACAGCCATGCGCAAACAACACAAGATAGTCCGGTCTTTATTCCACCGTCCGCCGCACAGACTCCCTATCAGCCTGTACTGGCTGAGGCCCAGCGACTATTGGCCGACATGGTGCAAGGACCGCAAATGGAAGCTGACTCACTAAGCGCCGATTCAGTGAACTCGTTTACGCCATCAGGCCAGCCGGGCCTCTCCGCCAGTTATCAGGCTCCAGCTGGACCTGAACCTGCCTCGCTGACCGCGCCGGAGAGCTCGCTTGCGGTACGCATTCCACTTAGCGGCCCCGCCGACCTTCATAACTATCGCAGCAAAATCAACAGCATTCCCGGCGCTCGCTTTGAAATCTCGTCGCTCAACCGCACCGTGGTGGAAGGAAACATTGTCTATAGTGGCAGTAAAGAATCACTCCTGCGCGAACTGGCTCAGCGCGGGCTACCGCAGAACTAGCTGTGTTTCGTCGGGTTGCGGCGCCCCGCTACCAGCGCTTTGATAACGCCCCGTAAGGTTTGTACGTCCTGTTCGGTTGGCTCCATACGCGCAAAGAGCGAGCTGAGATTGCGCAGCATGGATGGCTTTTTATCCGCACTGGTAAAAAAAGCGGCGGCATCCAGTTCGTCGGTCAGATGCGCCATCAAGCCCGCTAATTCGGCTTGTGTCGCCGGACGGGTTTTGTCCGTGCGATGGCTCTGGCTAAGTTCAGGCAGCCCTTTGGCGCGATGCCAGCTGTAACTCACCAGCAGTACGGCCTGGGCAAGGTTGAGCGAGCTGAACGCAGGATTAAGCGGGATGGTGAGCAACCGATTGGCGTGGATAATATCATCCGCTTCCAGCCCCGTCCGCTCCGGACCGAACAGCACGCCACACTTTGGCGTCGCCGCCAGTTTGTCCGCTGCGGTTTCAAGATTATCAATCGGCTTGTTCATGCGAAAGTCGCGCGCGCTGGTCGCATAGACAAATTCAAGATCAGCCACGGCACTAGCGATATCGGGAAAGAGTTGCGCCTGCTCAATCACCTCGTGTGCACCACTACTGGCACTCACAGCCTTCTCACTCGGCCAACCATCGCGCGGTGCCACCAAACGCATCTGCGTCAGCCCGCAGTTCAGCATCGCCCGGGCAGCTGTGCCGATATTCTCGCCCAGCTGTGGCCGGACAAGGATGATGATGGGGGAATTATTTACAGACATACCGCCATGTGGTGCCCTGCGGGCCATCCTCTAGCGCAATACCCATCGCTTTCAGTTCATCGCGGATACGGTCAGATTCGGCGAAGTTCTTGGCTTTTTTAGCAGCGGCGCGGCCTTCGACCAGCGACTGCACGACTGCATCATCAATATCAGCGTCTGCTGGCTTCCATGCGAACCAGTCGTCGGGGTTATGTTGGTATATTCCGAGCAACTTAGCTTGAGTCAAGATCAGTGCCTTCATCTGGCGTTTTTGCTTAAAATCACCAACGGCATTCAAATCTTTAGCCAACTGCCCCAAACGGCCGCGCTCGTCCATTATTGCCTTTGAGGTGTCTAAATCATTGAACAAAGGAGCAAGATGGCCATATAAATCTTCATGATACTCCTCTGCCTCAAGTGGCTCCACATCTCTCAGCGTCTGTAAGGCTCTATATCCAGCATCTAAAACTGCCTTACTCTGCAATAAAAGGTCCTCTGTAAAGCTGAGTGGCTGCCGATAGTGCGCACTGAGCAGAGCAAGTCGAATCACTTCACCCGGCCATTTCTTGAGCAGGTCATGCACCAGCACAACATTGCCGAGCGACTTGGACATTTTCTCATCGCCCATATTGAGAAATCCGTTATGCACCCAGTAATTAGCCATCACCTTGCCGCCATGCGCGCATTCGCTTTGGGCAATCTCGTTTTCGTGATGGGGGAATATCAGGTCTAGCCCGCCGCAATGGATATCAAACGTCTCACCCAGATGCGCCTCGGACATAGCCGAGCACTCGATATGCCAACCGGGGCGACCACGACCCCAGGGGCTATCCCAGCCCACTTGCTCCGGCTCTGAGGGCTTCCACAGCACAAAGTCGGCAGCGTCTCGTTTATAAGGAGCAACATCGACGCGCGCTCCCGCCACCAGTTCGTCGCGGTTCTTGCGTGACAGACGACCATAATTGCTCATCGACGGTACGCTAAACAGCACGTTGCCTTGTGCCTCATAAGCGTTACCACTCTTGATGAGCTTGGCGATCATATCCTGCATCGGCTGAATATGCTCGGTGCAGCGCGGCTGAACATCGGGCGGCAAGCATCCAAGCGCCGCCATGTCTTCATTATAAATTTTCTCATATTTACGAGTAATGACATCAATCCCCTCGCCGCTTTGCCGTGCAGCCTCCATGATTTTGTCATCAACATCGGTAATGTTGCGAACGAATTTAACATGCTCTGTGCCGTAGATATGGCGCAGCAAGCGGTATAGTACATCCATCACTACAGCCGCGCGGGCATTTCCAATATGCGCGTAATTGTAGACCGTTGGCCCACAGCCATACATCCGCACATTCTGAGGATCTATCGGCTTAAAGATTTCCTTGCTACGCGTCAGCGTATTATAGAGCTTCAGTTCCATCTTACGCGGCCTTTCCCTGCAGGCGATGCAGAACGCGTTTGCGGCCCAGCAACGGGAGCAGCACTTTCAGCTCCGGCCCATGCTCACGCCCGGTAAGTGCAAGACGCAGTGGCATAAACAACTCCTTACCCTTGCGCCCGGTTTTGCCCTTAAGCTCACTCACCCACGCATCCCATGTGGTGCTATTCCACGGTTCAGGCGGTAGCAGCTCGGCAGCAGCAGCGGCAAAGGCCTCATCGGTAACGGTGCCAGCCACCTGCTCGCGCGAGACGTGCCACCAATCGCGTGCCTGCGCCATATGGTCAATATTGCTACGCACGGCCAGCCAGAAGGCTTCATCAGCGCCGCCAAGGCCAATCTCAGCCAGACGGCCTTTGACCTGATCAAAGGACAGCATATGCAGGACACGCGCATTCAGGCGTTGCAACTCTTCAATATCAAACTTGGGCGGGTTACGCGAATGGGCACCAAGATCAAACTGCTGCACCAACGGTTCAAGGCTAGCGAAGGCTTCGATCGGCAAACTGGTCCCAAGGCGGGCGAGATGGCACCACGCCGCCAGCGGCTCCAGCCCCATTTCCTCGCGTAGCTTGGGCACCCCAAAACTGCCAAAGCGCTTGCTCAACTTCTGCCCCTCTTCGTCGGTGAGCAGCGGTAAATGGGCAAAACGCGGCACCGCTCCACCCAAAGCCTCAATGATCTGAATCTGGGCAGCTGTGTTGGTGACATGATCTTCACCGCGAATAACATCAGTAATCGCGAAGTCGATATCATCCACGCAGCTGGCGAGCGTGTAGATTAGTGTGTTATCCGAGCGCACAACAATCGGATCTGAGAGATCATGCACGGGAATGGTGACCGGGCCACGAACTCCATCGACCCACGTCACTGGCTTATCCTTAAGCAGAAAGCGCCAGTGCGGCTTCAGACCTTTAGCCTCCAAAGCAGTACGCTCAGCCGCCGATAGTTTCAGCGCCGCGCGGTCATACACGGGAGGGCGGCCCTGCCCTAGCAGGCTTTTGCGTTTCAAGCCCAGCTCTTCCTCAGTCTCATAGCAGGGATAAAGGCGGCCATCAGCCTTGAGCTTTTCAATCGCCTCACCATAGCGGTCAAACCGCTCGGACTGGCGGGCGAATTCATCCCACGTCACGCCCAGCCAGCGCAGATCATCCTGAATCGACTGGTCGCTCTCCTTGGTTGAGCGCTCAAGATCGGTGTCATCAATACGGAGAAGAAACTTGCCCCCATGATGGCGGGCAAACAACCAGTTCACCATCGCGGTACGGATATTGCCGATCTGCAGGCGGCCAGTCGGACTAGGAGCAATGCGAACTTTAACAGACACAGTTCAAGCCTCGGTTAAGGGCTTGAAAATTAGCATATATCTCGTTTTTCCCCAAGCAAAAAGGCAGCATCACCTAGCGGATCATGGCGGTAAATCCGTTTACAATGGGATAGCGGCGGTCTTTTCCAAAGCTGCGCGGGGTGATTTTCACCCCTGGGCAGCTCTGGCGGCGCTTATATTCCGCTCGGTCAATCAGCTGCCAAACGCGTACCACTGTGCTCCGCTCATACCCTGCATGCACCAGCTCCTCAACGCCGACATCGCGCTCCACCAGTCCGCGCAAAATGCCATCCAGCACCGGATACGGCGGTAGGCTGTCCTGATCGGTCTGGCCGGGCTTTAGCTCGGCTGAGGGGGCTTTGGTGATGATCCGTTCAGGGATCACTACCCCATCAGGCCCCTTGCCCCAACTCAGTCGATTGGTATTGCGCCATTTACACAGCGCATAGACCGTCATTTTATAAACGTCTTTAAGCGGGTTGAAGCCACCACACATATCACCATAGAGGGTTGCATAGCCGGTTGAGATTTCTGATTTATTACCGGTAGACAATACCATAGCGCCGGTCTTGTTAGAGATACCCATAAGGAGCGCCCCGCGCACGCGTGGCTGAACGTTCTCAGCGGTCAGGCCTTCGGCACCTCCCAGCATGCCGTCATAGGCTTTCATGGCTGGCTCGATACCGATGCTTTGATAGGAACAGCCCAGCGCCTTGGCACAGGCCGCGGCATCCTCCAAACTCGCTTGCGAGGTATAGGGCGATGGCATCATCACGCAGCTTACATGTTCAGCGCCCAGTGCATCAACCGCTATGGCCGCGACCAGAGCGCTATCCACCCCGCCGGAAAGGCCAAGCACGACATCTTTAAACCCGGTTTTATGAACATAGTCGCGCAGGCCCATAACCAGTGCGGCATAAATGCTGGGTTCACCCCGCGCATCCAGCTCTTGCGGTGCGTCTTCACAGAGCCAGCGGCTATCGGCCTTGCGCCATGTGACAAGCGTCATCCCCTCGCGCCAGTGCGCCACACGTCCGGTGATTTTACCTTCGGCACTGGCAATTAACACTCCACCATCAAATACCAGCTCATCCTGCCCGCCGACCTGATTGAGATACACCATCGGCAGTCGGGTTTCGCGTGCGCGTTCGGCCACTAATTTTGCCCGCGTGTCATCTTTTTCATACTCATAGGGGCTACCGTTGGGTACCAGCAATATCTCGGCCCCCTGTCCGGCCAAATGGGCACACACAGTAGGAGTCCAGACATCCTCACAGATGGGCGCACCAATTTTGATGCCGCGCCACTCCAAAGGTAATGGCAAAGGCCCAGCAACAAAGACACGCTTTTCGTCAAACGGACCATAGTTGGGTAGATCATGCTTATAGCTGATCCCCTTGATCTGTCCGTCTGCGATCAAGAGCACTGCGCTCATCAGCCTGTTGCCGTTCATCCAAGGCGTACTAATCAGCATGTCTGGTCCATTTTCGGCAACTAAGTCACCCACGGCCTTATGGACAGCCTGCATGAGTGCGGGCTTGAGGACTAGATCTTCCGGCGGATAGCCTGTGGTGACCAGCTCCCCAAACAACACCAGATCGGCCCCACGTCGGCCAGCTTCGGAGCGAGCCTCGCGTATCTTCTTCAAGTTTCCGGCAATATCACCAACGGTGGGATTGAGCAGAGCGAGAGCGAGTTTGAAACAGTCAGTCATAGTGTGAACCCTGCTTTCACAACATCGCGCTGCCACTTGGCCAACACCCACTCACGCCCTTCCTTGGCCATAAGCTGCTGCACTGATGCCCCGGACTCAAGATACCCCAGTGTTTCAGACTTGGCGAAGGTTTCCTCCATATCATGCGGCAAGTAAGACCCCGTGCCAATCATATCCACCGGCGCTTTAGCTTCGGCAAAGAGCGCACATTTTTCAGGTGAAAATCAAGATGACGCGAGAATCTTGCCTACCGAAAAACCGCCCTTATCCAGCTCCTGCCGCATTTTGA
>DDSC01000029.1 GCA_002343265.1 Micavibrio sp. UBA2400 | reverse complement strand
GGTGGGAACGGGCTTGGGGGTCGATTCAGACATGAAAACCTCTGGGTTGCCTTGGGGTTGAATGCAGCCCGACGCGGGCCAGTGATTGCAAACCGCCCTCATTCCACCTCAGGTGGGTTAATAATTCATCACCCGAAAAGTTTGTGCCGCTGTAAAGGCTAGATTTGTGGCTAAAAAGCAGCGAAAGTCGCTGGAGGTACATATAATTATAGATATTTCTTAAGACTTTATCTCTAGATTGCATTGGCCACGCTCGGTCGATCAGGAGGCGCGATGAAGAAATTCCTCAAAATTCTGGCGATTGCTCTCGTTCTATTGGTTGCACTTGGCGGTATGGCACTCTACATGCTCGAAGTCAGGAAAACTGAAATTTCTTCGGCTGTTGAGCCTATGCTACGCGAAATGGCTGAGCAGGACTGGGCGCGCGCGACAGTTGATAAATTTGCCTCTGACGACTTTAAACAGGCGCTAGCAAAGGATGGTGATGCGGTACTCACCATATTCTCAAAACTCGGCTCAGTAAAAGCTAATAACGGCATTGAGAGCTTTCGCTATTTTACAGCTGTCAGCGGCCGCACATCCGTGCAAGCCATTTTTAGTATTGAGTTTGACCAAGGCCCCGGCAAAGTCACTTTACAGGTGTCTCGCGCCGGAGAGACGTGGCTGATTGATTCCCTGCATATCAATGCCCCCTATTTGAATAATCTGCTAGCCAAAGCTGTGCGCTAGACTTTTCTCACAGCGGGGACGCGTGTGGTGGCGTATAGCGTACGCCATAAGTTTGCCGGCGCAGCCAGTCTTGTGCCGGGGCGCGAAAGTCAGCATCGGCGTGTAACAGCGTCAGAAATTGTTTGAGCAGGGTTGGCTGGCCCTGACGCAGAACCGCCCCAAGCACAGGCTCCACCTGCTCCATCAAGACCGCCCGGAAGGGTGGGTGCTGGCTATGTTGTTCAAATAGTGTGAAGAGGTGGTCGGCGGGAAAGCGCCCAGCCTCCTGCATGGCCAGCAGCGGCAGCGCCTCACAGGCCTGCGCTGAAAGAGCAGGATCAAGTTTGGCAAAGCGCAGAACGTCACTCTGTGTGACCCCATCATTATCCAGTGCCGCGCGGCCAAGGCCATTACGGATATGCGGCAGCGCAAAAGGCTTGAGCGCTTCTAGCAGCCCGTCATGCTCGCCCACAAAATCTGCAAAATCGCGACTGGAGTGGATGGGCATGTCCTGACTATCGTTATGCATCCACCTGCCAAAGTGCAGCTGGTAAATCTCATCATTCTTATAGCTGTTCAGATAGAGCAGTCCGTCTTGATAAGTCGGATAGGCGCATCGCCATGTGTCGCGCAGGCCCCAGCTGGTGCACCATTGCGTGCCTTCACCAATCAGCTGCGCGCCTAGTTGGGTGGTGAGGTGAATGAGGCGAAAATCCGTGCCGCGCGCCACTTCCACCGCCAGACCCTTTGCCAGCACCCCATCCTCCAGCTCGGTGCGTGTGTACCAGTCGATGGACGGTGTGGGGTCAAAACGGCGGATCCAACTGGCCAGCTGCCGGGCGCTCTCGCACTTGGCCAGATCGCGCATCTCCTTGGGCAGGTCACCCTTATGTTTATGATGTAGGGCAAGGTGCTCTCTAACCCGGTCAAAGTCTTCACGTAACAGCGGATCCCGCTCATGCTTCATCCAGCGGATGAGGTGAGGCACATTGCGCCCACCGCTGGGGTCATATTTCAAGATTGTCTTGAGAGCCGTATCAATGCAGTCGGCTCTTGTCGCATAGCCGCTAAAGATTTCGAACTGATCCTGTTGCTGATAAGTACCGGTGTCAAAATAGAGATCAAGCTGGCGGCGGGGCTCTTTCAGCATGGCCTCCACCAGCGCATCGGTGGTTTTATATGCCCACAGATTGCCCGGCTCCGGCTGACTACAGAAAAGTTTGAGGGCCATCGCTGTCTCTTTGCTATTTTCATACATAAGCGTGCCACGCGTGGCCTGATGCATTACCCAATCAAGATAGCGCTTGTGGTTCTGGCCGTTGGGGCGGCGGTATGCTGGATCATCGCTGGGATCAAGCCACGCGAGCGCATCAAACAGCTGCCTCGGTGTGTCGATGGAATCTGCTGAATAAAGGTTCCACTTTGAGTCTGGTAGCAGACGCTCCAGCGCCTCAGCGTAGCGATTGAAAATCTCGGTCGAGTTGGAACTGGCCATGGCGGGCAGGTTAGCAAAAGCGCCGCCGCGAGAGCAAAGAAAAAGCGCAGCGTTAACCTTAATGCTACAGTCTAAACCAGCTTCAGCGGGTTAATCGCGCGTTTGACTTCCTCAAGGGCTTCGCGCTGCCAGTTGGGCACCAGTCTAGGGCGCATTTCTTCCAGAAACGCATTGGCGGCAAGGCGCAGCGGCATATGGGCGCCGATGATTTTCTGGTGGCTGTGCAGCGCCGCCAGCGCATGGGTGGGCGAGAGGGTGCTCAGAAAGGCGGGCAGGGCGCTGGGGTCGGCTTGTTCGGGGTGGCTGAGCAGCTCGTCAAAGGCTTCGCGCGGCGTGGTCATGGAGTGGCTCCCGGATTTTGAAAATCTCCCCAAAGCCTAGAAGACTCCGCATAAGCATTGCAAATTCTATCGCGCGGGAATTATGTAAAATACGCCTATAAAAGAGGTATTGACGGTGAGAACAAAACAGGTACATTGACAGGGAGACCGAAGCCCGTTAGCAGGGATAAGAATTAACCGAAGGAGCACACCATGGCCGCCAAACCCGATATCCGCCTTGTTGAAAAAGAGAAAGATTCCGAGAAGTCCAAGGCGCTGGACGCCGCACTGGCGCAGATCGAGCGGGCCTTCGGCAAAGGCTCGGTCATGAAGCTGGGCGCCGAGCAGCAGGTGGAGGCCGAGGTTATTTCCACCGGCTCGCTGGGGCTGGATATAGCGCTGGGCATCGGCGGGTTGCCGCGCGGCCGCATCATCGAAGTGTATGGGCCGGAAAGCTCCGGCAAGACCACGCTGGCGCTACAGGTTATCGCCGAAGCGCAAAAGCAGGGCGGCACCTGCGCCTTTGTTGATGCCGAGCATGCGCTTGATCCTGCCTACGCCAAGAAGCTGGGCGTAAATGTCGATGATCTGCTCATCTCCCAGCCCGACGCAGGCGAGCAGGCGCTTGAGATTGCCGATACACTGGTGCGCTCTGGTGCGCTCGACGTGCTGGTGGTCGATAGCGTGGCCGCGCTGGTGCCGCGTGCCGAGCTGGAAGGCGAGATGGGCGACAGCCATATGGGTCTGCACGCTCGTCTGATGAGTCAGGCACTGCGCAAGCTCACCTCGAGTATTTCCAAGTCGCGTACGCTGGTCATCTTCATCAACCAGATCCGTATGAAGATCGGTGTCATGTTCGGCAATCCCGAAACCACCACGGGCGGCAATGCGCTCAAATTCTATGCCTCAGTGCGCCTTGATATCCGCCGTATTGGCGCCATCAAGGATAAGGAAACTGTCACGGGTAACCAAACCCGCGTCAAGGTGGTCAAGAACAAGATGGCGCCCCCGTTCCGCGTTGTTGAGTTTGACATCATGTATGGCGAGGGTATTTCCAAGACTGGTGAGCTGATCGATCTGGGCGTGGCCGCCAATGTGGTCGAAAAGTCGGGTGCCTGGTTTGCCTATGGCGGCCAGCGCATCGGTCAGGGTCGTGAGAACGCCAAGCAGTATCTGCGCGACAATCCCAAGGTCGCCGCCGAGATCGAGGCCAAGATCCGTGCCAATGCCGGCATCGTGGGCGATGCCATGATGGCTGGGCCGGAAGGTAACGAGGCCGAGGACGCCGAGTAATCCTTTCGGTGCGCTCACGCGGTAGAACCACCTGCCGTTGTATCCAGAGCATTCTGCTCCGCATCAGGCGGGCCTTCGCCGGGTCCGCCTGATTTATTTTTCCTTTAAGGAAGACAACTTTTCAGGCATACCATTTCTATGACGATGCCTCAGACTCTCACTGACGATAAACCCACCACCAGCCTTGCGCGCGTAGAGGCGGCGCTGGCGCAGGCAGGGCTTGATCTTGCCATCAAGCGCTTTCCCGAAGGCACGCGCACGGCGGCCGACGCCGCAGCAGCGGTTGGCTGTATGGTTGGGCAAATTGCCAAGTCGATCATCTTTCGGGCTGCGCCGTCGGATCGCGTCGTTCTGGTTCTCACCTCGGGGGCCAACCGGGTCGATCCGGCCAAGGTTGCCACCGGGTTGGCCGATCAACTGGCGGGCGATACGCTTACCCGCGCCGATGCTGATTTTGTCCGCGCCAAAACCGGCTTTGCCATTGGCGGCGTGGCGCCTGTCGGTCATCTCACCCCGCCGCTCGTTGCTATGGATATCAGCTTGCAGAGCTTTGACGTCATCTGGGCGGCTGCGGGCACGGCCGATACTGTCTTTGCACTCACGCCAGAGCAGCTTATAAGCCTCACATCACCCCGCCTGATGGATGTCGCCGCATGATCAAGCCAAAAGCCAAAACCACCAAAGCTAAAGCAAAACCGAAAACGAACAAAGCCAAGCGTCCACCGCTGCCCGAGATGGATCTGCGCGATGAGCTGCTCGACGCCGCCATGGCGCTTGCCGCGCGCAAGGGCTGGGACGCCGTGTCGTCGGAGGCGTTGGCCAAAGCCATGCAGATCGATCGTGAGGACGTGGTGGCTCTCATGCCGGACAAGACCGATATCCTGCGCTGGCTCGCCGCCAAGGTGAACGCAGCCATGCACGCGCCCGGTGCGCCGGAGAGCGAGAGTGCGCGCGATGCACTGTTTGAACTCATCATGCGCCGCTTTGATGCGCTGGCCCCTTACAAGGCGGGCGTGCAGGCGGTGGCCGAGGCCGCACGAGCCGATCTCTTTCTTCCTATCGTGCTGGCGGGTGATTTTGCAACCGCCTTGGGCGATACGTTGGAGCTGGCCAGTCTACCCAGCACGCCGCTGCACCGCGCAGGTCTTGGTGCCCTCTGGTTGCTGGTGGGCAATGTCTGGCTGAATGATGACAGCGTCGATCTGGCCGCCACCATGGCCGCGCTTGATCGCCGGTTGGGCCAGCTTGAAGAGGCAGCTGAGGCGTTGCAAAGCTTCCTGCCCAGCCGCCCAGCCGCGGCTTGATTGCAAACAAGCTGCCCAAATAATGCTGGGACTTCCGCATGTTGCATCGCAATAAAAATACGATTGACGGAAAGTGTTAACAGAGTAGAGTCGGTGCACTCGTTTTTCTCACAGGAGTACCCCGTATTATGGCCAAGACCAGCACCCCGTTTGAGACCGACATCACCAAGCTCATGTCCAGCTACAAGCTGCCGATGGTCGACATGCAGGAGATCATGTCGATTTCGCAAAAAAATATTGAGGCGGTGACCGCCGCCAATCAGGTGGCCGCCGAGGGTTTCCAGACCATGTGGCGCCGCAATACCGAAATTGCTCAGCGCTCGATGGAAGAAGTCAGCCGTCTGATGAGCGAACTGACCGCCGCTGGCACGCCTGAAGATAAAATGGCCCGCCAGCTCGAGCTGGTGAAGGCCGCCTATGAAAAGGCGCTGGCCAACGCCAAGGAGCTGAGCGAACTGGCCAGCAAGTCGAGCAGCGAAGCGAGCGAGCTGCTGTGTGAGCGCGTGTGCGAAAGCCTCGACGAGATCAAGGCCGTGGCCAAGAAGTCGGCCAAGAAAGCCGCCTAATCCGGGCTCTAGAAACAGCAACGGCCACCTTTGCGGGTGGCCGTTTTGTTTTGCCGTATTTTGAACCAGATTATGCGGGCCGGTTCTTCTGATTCATGCCCATAGCTGTCAGTGCGCCTGCAACAGCCGAACCGCCTGTAACCGATACACCAGCATCATTCACGGCATAGCCCACGACACCACCGACAATCGACCCGCCGATAACGCCAAAGGTAAAGCGAATGGAAGTACGGAGAATAGAGCTTCCTTCAGGCGTCGGCGCTTGTAAGGCACCAGCTGTAAATCCGGCACAGAAACCGCTCACGCAGGCGCTCCCATAATTAGCGGGGTTTGTCTCGCCGCTCAACCAAGCGCGGGTAGCGAGCGCCGTAAAAGCACCGACAATACCACCCGCAACACCGCAGATGATACGACCATAGCGGGGAGAAAGCTGGGCATTAGTAAAAAGTTGGCGGTTCATAGATGATCTCCTCTTAAGTGTTGCCGATATAAGCAAAGCTAATTCTTAATTTCAATCGAAATCGGTCTTTCGTAAGTCACACTTTCCGTTTTCTCAAGGATAGCTTATGAATTTCCTCATGCTTACCGAACCGCTCCGCCCGCCCGTCACCTTTGCCGATTTTGACGCGGTCGATATCCGTATCGGCACTGTGCTTAAAGCCGAGCCGTTTCCCGAGGCACGCAAACCCGCCATCAAACTGGTGATTGATTTCGGAGCCGAGATTGGCACCCGCAAAAGCTCGGCGCAGATCACCGCGCATTATACGCCTGCAACGCTGGTGGGGCGGCAGGTGGCGGCGGTGGTCAATTTTCCGCCGCGCCAGATCGGCCCGTTCATCAGTGAGGTGCTCACACTCGGTTTTCTTGATGGTGCCGGGCAGGTGGTGCTGATCGGGCCGGACCAGCCGGTGCCCAACGGCGCCAAGCTGATGTAGTTCAGCGCGTCGCAACGACGGTAAAATTCACGCCGATGGTTTTGCCCACCACATCACCGCTGGCCCATTCGCCTTGCCCCACGCCAAAGGCAGTGCGGTCAAGGCTGGCGCTACCGGTCGCTGTCGCGGTGTCACCGGAGACGACCAGTGTGAAGGTGAGCGGCACCGCCAGCGTAGTTTCACGCAGGGTCAACTCACCCTTGGTGGTGAAGCTGTTGGGCTTTCCGGCGATTGGCGTAAAGCCCTGTGCCACATAGCGGGCGTTGGAGAGGCGGCTCACCGCCAGCCAGTCCGATTTCTTTACTTCGCCATCATAGGTGGCGTTGCCCGTGGTCAGGCCGCCAAGCGGGATCGAGACGTCAAGGCTGGCCTCCTGCGGCTTGGCCGGATCATAGCTGATCTCGGCCCAGAAGCCGGGAATGTTGCCGGAAAATGCGCGGCCACTCTCGGTCCCGGTAAAGGTCAGGCGGCTTTGCTCACGGTCCATCTTCCAGTTGTCTGCCAGGGCCGGGCTGGCGCACAGCAGGAGCGCGGTAAATGTAAGGGCAGTTTTAAGAGTCATTGCCGCGGCTCCTTCACACCCGGTGTCATGCGCGACAGCGTGGCATTTTTGAGGAAAAAATGGTGGTACAGCGCCGCACCGACATGTACGGCCACCAGCGCAATCAGGATAAACGCTACCGCCTCGTGCAACTCGCCCATGTCGTGACGCACCTCGCGATCTTCCATAGGTGCGGTGAGGACGGGCAGAATGGGTAAGCTTTCCTGTCCAAACCAGCGGGTGGCATAACCCGAATAGCTGTGCACCAGCCAGCCGGTCACCGGTACGGCCAGCATGAGGGCATACAGGCCCAGATGCACGCCCTTGGCGGCTAGGTGTTGCAGTGCCGGAATGCCCGGCACCTCTGCCGGGGCTTTATCTACCAGACGCCAGAGAATGCGGGTCAGGATCAGCGCCAGCACCAGCAGACCGATCGACTTGTGCATGGCATAGACAAAAAATTTATCCGGGCCGCTGGGAATGTCTTCCATCACCAATCCCACGCCGAACACCATCAGGATGAGAATCCCGATGGTCCAGTGCAGAAAGCGGGCGATGGTACCCCAGCGGGTGGGGGAATTGCGCCAAGTGCTCATGAGGATCCTCCGGAAAATTTGCCTAAGGTTAGCGCGCTTTTCCCCTCGCGTAAACCAAGCCAGACGCTAACATAATGCCGCATGAACCCGGTTACTCCCTTGTCACCACCTGCGGCGCGTCCACTGCGCCAACGTCGCCAGACCCGGCGGCTGGTGCTGTTGGCGTGGGGCCTGACCGCGCTACTGTGCGTTGCTCTTGCGCTTCTGGCCTGGACCCTCCCGCCTGATGGGAGTGCGCTGGCTTTAGCCCTCATCACACTGATGCAGATTGCGGCCCTGCTGGGCACCCGTCTTTATGTGCGTCAGCTCCTGCGTCTGCAAAAACAGGCCGTGGTCATTGAGCGGCAGAACCGCGAACTGCGCGCAACCTCACAGCAGCTCGGGCAGGAGATCATTGAGCGGGCGCAAATTCAGGCGCAGCGTGACAGCTTCTTTGACCTGTCCGATGATCTGCTGGCCATTCTCGATCCGCAGGGGCATTTTGTCCGCCTTAACCCGGCGTTCTGTGCCCAACTGGGTGAGAGTGAAGAGGCCCTGCGCGGGGTCGAGCTGGCGCATTTCATTTTACCCGAAGACAGTGCTGAGTTTCGCCGCGCCCTGCAGACGGTGGATGACGGCGCGGGGAGTCACACTCTGAAAGTTCGCCTCTTGGCTGAGGGTGGGCCGCGCTGGTTCATCTGGACGCTGATCGCGCGTGACAACAGCATCTTTGCCGTCGCGCATGATTTTTCAGCGCAATATGAGTCCGCCGATGCGCTGCGGCAGGCTAAAGAAGCCGCCGAGCTGGCAAGCGAAAGCAAAACCCAGTTTCTCGCCAACATGAGTCACGAGTTGCGCACGCCGCTCAACGCCATCATCGGTTTTTCGCAAACGCTGGATATGGGCCTTTATGGTGAGCTGAGCGACAAGCAGCGCGAATATGTGCGCGATATCCAGCGCGCGGGCGAGCATCTGCTCGGCATCGTGGCTGACCTGCTCGACCTCTCGGTGATTGATAGCGGCGCGATGATTCTCAGCGATCAGCCCCTTGTAGTGCCCGCGGTGGTGGATGCGGCGCTGGCGCTGGTGCGGCCCCGTGCGCAGGATGCCGAGGTGCATCTGCTGGCTGAGTTGCCGGAGAATCTGCCCAAAATCCGCGCCGATGTTGGCAAGATCCGGCAAATTCTGGTCAATCTGCTCGGCAACGCCGTCAAGTACACGCCTGCCGCCGGGCGCGTCACGCTGCGGGCCGGACGCGATGAGCGCACAGGTGGCTTTTTCTTTGAAGTGCGGGATACCGGTATTGGTATCAAAGCCAGCGATATTCCCACCGTCATGGCTCCCTTCGGTCGGCTGAAATCAAGTTATGCTCGCGCCAAGGGCGGGGTGGGGCTGGGGTTGCCGCTCTCGCTGCGCCTCGCCCGGCTGCACGAGGGCGATATCAGCCTGACCAGCCAGCCCGGCGAAGGCACAACCGTGCGCTTGTGGCTGCCGCCGGAGCGGGTTATTGAAGAAGCAAAGGAAACCAGCCATGTCCATTCTCACCACCAGCCTTAACCCTCGCGATGAGAGCTTTCAGGCCAATGCCAAACAGCTCAAGGCGCAGACGCAGGCCATTCGCGATCTTGCCGCCAAAGTGGCTGAGGGTGGCGGCGCAGCCGCGATGGACAAGCACAAGGCGCGGGGTAAGCTGCCGGTGCGCGAGCGCATTGCCTTATTGTGCGATCTCGGCTCGCCGTTTTTGGAGGTCGGCCAGTTTGCCGCACAAGATGTGTACGACAGCGCCATTCCCGCCGCAGGCATGGTCACCGGTATTGGCAAGGTGCAGGGCCGCTTATGCATGATTGTGGCCAACGATGCCACCGTCAAGGGTGGTACCTATTATCCGCTGACAGTCAAAAAGCATTTGCGCGCGCAGGAGATTGCCGCGCAAAACCATCTGCCTTGCCTGTATCTGGTCGATAGTGGCGGTGCCAACCTGCCACACCAGGACGAGGTATTTCCTGACCGCGAACATTTTGGCCGTATCTTCTACAATCAGGCCCGCATGAGCGCAGCGGGGATTCCGCAGCTCGCTGCCGTGATGGGTAGTTGCACGGCCGGTGGTGCCTATGTGCCCGCTATGGCCGATGAAGCGATTATCGTCAAGGAAAAAGGCACCATCTTTTTAGGTGGCCCGCCGCTGGTGAAAGCCGCGACGGGCGAGGTGGTGACGGCCGAGGAACTGGGCGGGGCGGATGTGCACACGCGCCTGTCTGGCGTGGCTGATCATTTCGCCGAGGATGATACCCATGCGCTGGCGCTGCTGCGTGCGTCCGTGGCTACACTGCCCGCGCCGCGTAAGTTGGCACAGGAAAAACCCCTGCCACCGCGCTACCCGGCCGAGGAATTGTATGGTGTGATCCCGGCGGATCCGCGCACCCCGTTTGATGTGCATGAGATCATCATGCGTGTGGTGGATGACAGCGCGTTTCACGCGTTCAAGCCGCGTTACGGTGCCACGCTGGTGTGCGGCTTTGCCCGCATTGAGGGGATGCAGGTAGGGATCATCGCCAACAACGGCATTCTGTTCAGTGAAAGTGCGGTTAAAGGCGCGCACTTTGTCGAGCTGTGCTGTGCGCGTGGTATCCCGCTGCTGTTCTTGCAGAACATCACCGGCTTTATGGTCGGCAAGGCCTATGAGCAAGGCGGCATCGCCAAGGACGGGGCCAAGCTGGTCAATGCCGTCGCCTGTGCCAATGTGCCCAAGCTGACCGTGATTATTGGTAACTCGTACGGTGCAGGCAATTATGGCATGTGTGGCCGCGCCTACGGCCCGCGCTTGCTGTGGAGTTGGCCCAACAGCAAAATCGCCGTCATGGGCGGTGAGCAGGCGGCTAATGTCTTGGCTGAGGTGGCAGGCAAAGACGGCAGCGAGCGCGAGGCGTTCATGGCCCCCATCAAGGCCCAGTTCGAGCGGCAGTCCAGTGCGCTCTACGCCAGCGCCCGCTTGTGGGATGACGGCATCATCGATCCTGCGGATACGCGGCGCGTGCTGGCGCTCTCCCTCGCGGCGGCGCTGCAAGCGCCCACCGAGCCGACACAGTTCGGCGTGTTCCGGATGTAATCAGCGCACGGTTGGGTAATTGGCCTTCAAATGTGCGAGCAGCAGCGCTAGCGCGGGCGAGGGGGGACTGACATGCCCCAGAATGCCGATATGACAAACCGGCTTGGGTGTTTTGAACACGGGTTTGGTGGCGCGGGTGGGCGGTGTGGGTGACTCGGTGGGCTTTTGTGTCATGGCTATGCTCTCCAAAATATGCCGCACTTTACTGATCCGGGTGGGGCAGCGCAAACAAATTCGGTTTTAGCGTTATTCCCCCATTGCCGCCGGCCTGGTTAACACCTAAATGAAGCCTATCATGACCGGAAAAGCCGACCGTAAACGCGCCTCTGACCTGCTGCTTGACACTCTGCGCGAGTGGCCGGATGAGCATATCACTATCGATCAGATCAGCGATGCGCTGGGCGAGCGCGCCTTTGGCGTGGTCATGCTGCTGTTTGCCTTGCCCAACTGTATTCCCGCGCCGCCGGGAATGAACTCGGTATTCGGCATTCCCTTGCTGCTCTACGCGGCCCAGCTCATGAAGGGGCGTGGCAAGCCATGGCAGCCGCAATTTATTGCTGGACGCAAATTCAAGCGGGCAACTCTTATTCGTATGCTTGAGGCCGCCGAGCCAAAGCTCAAAAAGATCGAAAAATTGTGCCGCCCGCGTCTGAGCTTTATGGTGGGTGATACAGCCGAGCGATTGGTGGCATTCTATATTGTCATGCTGTCGCTGTGCATCATCGTCCCGCTCTGGGGCACCAATTTCATACCGGCCATAGCCGCCGCCTTGCTCTCCATCGCCTTGATCGAGCAGGACGGCTTGCTTATTCTCATCGGTCTGGCCTTGGGCCTTGCGGGCATGCTGCTCACCATCAGTATCGTCTGGGGGGCGCTGGCAGCCGTGAAATTTGCTTTTTGAGAAATAGAAAAATTTAGCAAAATCAAAGTCTTATTTATTGAGACTTGCTCGTTTGCAGAGCATTAACTCTTTCCGTTGTTAAATCAATATGTTAGGCCGTCTCAGCGGGAGGCGGCGCATGAGCATGGATGTTGTCATGGACGGCTCAGGGAGCGCTCGGGCGGGAACCGCCGAGCCAGTCCTGATTGAGCAAGGGCCAGACGGCGTGGCAACGGTCACGCTGAATCGCCCAGACATGCATAACGCCATGGACGAGATCATGATCCGTGATCTCACCCGCATTTTTGATATGTTGGGCAGTGACTCCTCGTGCCGCATGGCGCTACTCAAGGCCAATGGGGCCAGCTTTTGCGCCGGGGCTGACATCAACTGGATGATGCGCACCGCGCAATACAGCGTCGAGCAGAATCTGGCCGAGGCGCAAAGCCTGTCGCTCATGCTCAAAACCCTCTATGAGTTTCCCAAGCCGCTGGTTGGCCTCATTCATGGCGCGACCGTGGGCGGCGGCGTGGGGCTGGCGGCCTGCTGCGATATCGTGGTGGCATCCGACGCCTCGAGTTTCCGTCTGTCCGAAGTGAAGCTGGGCATCGTGCCGGCGGTGATCAGCCCGTATGTTGTGCGGGCGATCGGCGTGCGTGCCAGTCGGCGCTACTTCCTGACCGCCGAGCCGTTCAGTGCCAGCGAAGCCAAGAATTTGGGATTAGTGCACGAACTGGTGCCCGACCGCATGATGAGTGCCGCCGCCGCCAAGCTGATCGAGCGGCTGTCAGCGGGTGGCCCGAAGGCTCAGGCGGCTGTGAAAGATATGCTGCGCCGGGTGGATGACAGCGCTCTGGATGATGGCCTAACCGACTATACCACCGAGCTGATCGCCCGGTTGCGCGCCAGCCCGGAAGGCAAGGAAGGACTCTCAGCCTTTCTGGAAAAACGCAATCCCAAATGGCCAAAGTGAGCAGCGCGGGTGCGCGTCAGCTATAGCGGGCAGCACTCGCCACGGTAGGTTGTGTGTAGCGCCGCAGCTCGGCGGGAGCCAGCACATGCACCATATGGCCTTGGGCATCACAGCGGCCAAGGGCCGGTCGCATCATCTGCGGCGCACTCAGAGGGGTCCAAACCCGCTCCGAAATTTCAACCGGTCCGTACTCCTTGGCTTGTAAATCCGCTAGCTTGAGGGCAGGGAAATCATCTTGATCGGCTGGTGGAATAAGTGTGTAGGTTCGCCCGTGCGCAGCCTGTGTAAAGAATTCACTCAGGCTGAGGAGTTCGGGAGTCTGTTGGCAAAATAGTAAGCTGCGGGTATTCGACAAAATGGCATCGCTTTTTGTCTTGATATACGTCTCGCGTCCATAGCCAATGATTTTTGGCTTGACCTGAACCAGATCAGGCTTGTGCATCCATCGGTTGAACAGAGCGAAGGCGGCTTGTGTAGTGGGCGCTGTAAACTCAACCAATGGCAGATGGGGTTGGACGTCTGGAGTCAGAAGGTAGCCTTGGGCATATTTTTCAAATAGCCCCATAGCGGCAAGAATCAGCGTAGCATTGTAGGTTTCATCCGGGATCAGGGAGATGGCGTAGCGGTTATAAGTATCCATGTCTGTTTGTAATCCACGCGGGTTACGCACGGCAAACATTTTATCTGGCCTAGGGATCAAGCTGTTAGGTCGCGCTCATCACACCGGCCGAGATCTCGTATTAACCTCTGCTCACGTTAGGAAACCCTTTATTTACAAGGCTTTTTAACCTATTTTTGCTTGCTTTTTGTGCAAAGCCGAGGTATACGTTAACCATAAGCGGGCAAACCCGCATGATCTGGGCAGTTGTTCAAAACGAAGCGTCACACGGCGCCAGCGGATGGCGGAGCAGTCAAACGGCTGCGCGTTGTCCTGCGTCCACACGCTCGGGAAGGAGATGCGCATGAGTAGCACAATCCCCTCTGGACTACGGAAACTCTCGCTGCGTCGTGCGCTTTGGCGCACCCGGCTCGCCGCCAAAGCCCTCTATGATGACACCACCCTGAGCGGGGACGAGCGGCACGCCACCGAGCTGCTGCGGGCCAGTGTCAAACAACAAATCAAAGCCTCACCAATGCCTGATTTACCGGGCTTTTTTACGGTAAGTGATGAGTGGCGGGCACAGGTCCTGCAGCGCGATCCCGGCATTATCAGCGCTCACACGGCGCAGGAGGTGCGCGAGGCGCTTCTGAGTGAGGAGTCCGCCGATATTCTGGCGACCCGCCGCGCCCGGCTGAAAGCCGATGAATTACGTCGTCTGAGTACCGTGCGGCCGCCGGGGCGTACGGTTTTTGTTGAAAGCTAAACCGCCCAAGTCAAGCAAATTTGTTGTCGCTCTGTTCACCACTTGTTAGCCGAATTGGCGTTAGCCTTTGTCTATGCGACAGGTCGAAACCCTCAAGCAAAAACGGTTTTTGCGCTCTGCTGCCGAAGCCCGGCTGAATCCTCGCGAGGCACTGGCGGTGTTGCAGGAGATGCATCATCAAGCTGAGCGCCGCCTGCTCGACGCCTGCCAGGAGTTTCAGGATATCGCTTTTGAAATGGAGTGGCGTCTGCGCGATAATGGCTACTGGATCAAAACTCAGCAGTGGGCCAAGGGTCTGATTGATATCGGCATCAATAGCCAGTACAGGGGTTGTGGTGGCTGCGGACAAAGCTAGGGCTGCCGACAACGTTGTCTTGCCACTACCGCCTTTTCCGATTACTCCGAGACGCATTTCTGTAGTCCTGATATGTTATATTATAACATATATAGAGAATGGCGTGTGCCCTGTCAAGCTTGACCAATCTCTCAAAAGAGGAGCGAGATTATAACGTCGGAGGCAGCGCTAGATCACAGAAGGCCCACGCGGCGCCGCGGGCTGGACCGGATGCGCGGCTTGAGCGCTCAACTGGGTCGCCATGTCCTGTGCCGCGGGAGCTGGACTGGCCGCGCAAAGATTAGCCCATGCCATTTTCAGAGTGATATCACTGACGCCCAAATGCGTGCAGGCCCCGCTGAAGATCCGGCGGTGTAGGCGGGCGCGCGGCGGGAGGGAATCGCCAAGCAGGTGCAAACCCAAGAGATCCATGGTCCCAATCTTGTGCGTGCCATGGAGCAGGGTAAAGTGGCTGAGATCATCCGCAGTATGTTGGATGATCTTAGATGTCCACTCTGGCGCACAGGCGACAAAGATGCGGGCTTTTTCAGCTGTCGGGCTGGCGGCTGACGACGTCTCATAATCGGCCACCGGGCCAAGGCACAGCTCACGGCTGGCCAGCTCGGTAAACGGCCCGAGTGGCGAGCCGCTGATGCGGTTCAGCACATCAAGGCTATGTTCGGCTTCGACAAAGGCACCCATCCGCACCAGCACGGGCAGTGACTCAATCAATGTTTCGGCAAGGCGAGGGCGATAGCTCGGCTCTTGCTTGGCATAGCGCTGGGCATCCCGCAAGTAAGAAGCGTGGCGGCTCGTCCGTGAGATCGGGTTAAAGTGGGCGAGCGCGTAGAGGGCTGTCTCAGCGCGCAACTGTGCGTGTGCCGCCGTTAGGCGCGGAAACGCTGCCACGCCTTCGGTCAGGGTGAGCCGGAGACGGTGGCTGTCAACACGGTGCGCAAGAACCGCTGCGGTAAAACGCGGCTCAGCGGCCAGCACAGCGTCCATCTGCGCGGGTTTAGCCAGCGTGTCGCCGATCACGGTAAGCAGGGATTCGGTTTTCCAGTTGTCATGATCGCAGGCCATGTTGGCGAGGGTGCAGAGCGCACGGGTCTGTGCCTCCTCACCGTGTTGAGCGCCAATAGCCAGAATGATCTTCTGCGCCTTGGCTTCAAAACTGCGCTGCAGGCCATTCAGGCTAACATAGGACAGCGTCAGGCTTTCGTTGGGTCCGCTTTTGTCTGCGGGGGAGGTGTATGTACTCAAGTGGTGAGTTATCCGGCCGTTCAACGGCAATGTGTGCGCTGTCGCCAGCAGCGCCTGACAATCCTGTGCCGGCATGATCGGGCTTTGCAGAGCCTGTTCAATCGCATCAATCACCCGCGCTTCAAGCCGTGGAGTACCCCGTGCCACCTCTGCCGCAGCGGTCAAGCCCGCGCGGATGGGAAAACCACTTTTCCAGTAGTGAGGAGATGCCGACGTCTCCATGCCTTCGCGCGCGGCAAGGCAGCGCTCTGTCGCCTTGATAAGCTTGCTGACATCCAGATAACTTTTAATCGCGGTAAACATAACTCGCTCCTGCAACACTGCGGCCAAAGCTAGAGGCTGGGCGTAGCGAATGCAACAAAAAGCGGTGTTAACTTGGGTTAATGCGCGGTGGTTCCATGCGGAGTTAATTCCCCGGCTCTTCCGCGCCCACCACCATATGGGCGCTGGCAATCTCGCGGTGCGGAATGGTGAAGTCGCGTTGCTTGGGCTGGTATTCGCGCAGCGTGACCGCGGTGCTGGTGGTTTTCACCAGCTCTTTAATCAGCACGGCGCGGTTAAGCTTGGTAATCACCACGCCGCGGCCGGGCACCAGCGGCTTGTGCGGATTGACATAGAGTAGCTGGCCGGGGCGGTACATCGGTGTCATGCTGTCGCCCACCACATAAATGGCGTAAGCATCGCGCACATGCGCCACAAAGCCGGGGGCCGGGCGGTGGTCAATCGGCCCGTCCTCCAGAAACATTTCCTGCTCGCCGCCGCCGCGTGCGGCACTGCGTACGGGAATCATCCGCTCGCGCGACAGCGTAGCGCTCACGCCCGGCGTGTGATCGGGCAGCAGATCCGCAGGCAAACAATCCAGTGGCTTGGCCAGACGTACCATCCAGTCCAGCGTCAGGCGGCGCTCACCGCGCTCAAGTTTGTCCACCTGCGCACGCGAGGTCTCCGCCGCTTCCGCCAGTTGCTGCAAGGACCAGCCCTTGTTCTGTCGCCATTCGCGTATCCGGTTCACGTTCTTCACCCCTACACCGGTATGTAACCACATTGTATTACAGTATGCAACATACAAATCGATTTAATATTGACATCTGTATCCAAAACGGTTACAAGCTATTCTCAAGTTCACCGGCCGAACTTATCTCCGCAACGACCTGCCAGAAGGAACAAGTCATGAACAATGACAGCACAATCATGGGCGGTGTGCAACCGTCTGTTGAAAAAGTGAAGCAAATCAGGGAGCAAGATATCGGGGCTGAATACAAGGGTGTGGGCGGGCCGCGCCCGCCGCGCTCGACTCTGGCGCGGTTGCAGCTCACCCGCCCACGCACGACCGAGGAAATGCGTAAGCTGGCCGAGGAGGTGTGGCGGCAAAAGGGGCTGGCGCTGATCGACCCGCTGCTCATCACCGACGACTTCGCCCGGCAGGCGCTTATCAACGAAGCCAATCGTCTGTATGGCCGCAACCGCAACGAGGTACGCTCATGAAAAAACGCCGTTATGTGCAAAGCCGTTCGCGCGAGTATGGCGAGATCGATCATGGCACCGCCGAGCGCTGGACCCATAGTGCCTATGAAATGGTGCAGACCGAACTGCGCGGCATCTGCGCCATGCGGGCGCTGGAGGAGTGCGCGCTGGACCGCTGGTTGATGGTGGGGGCCATCACACGCGGCGAGCATGAGGCGGGCCTGCAGCTGCGGCGCGACTATGTGCAGGGTGGTGTCTCGCTGCTGGCCAATCGGGTCTATGACGGCGTACGCGGGCCCACGCCCGGCGCAAGTTGGCAAAGCCCGGCCGAGCGGCGCACTGGATCCGCCGAGCAGGCCTATCGCCGCTGGCGTGGCGCCGTGCAGATGCTGGGGCAGCGGCTTTCCCTCATCGCCATTGCCGTGTGCTGCGAGGATGGGGCGTTGGTGTGGCACCGGCGCGAGGAGCTACGTCAGGCTCTCGCGCTGTTACAAAAGCACTTTGGTATCCGCGAACCCTAGCCGCGTTAAGAAAGAGATTAACAATACACCCCTCCGGCCCCGCGCCGGAGGGTTTTTGTATGGGTTTTTGCTTGCGCCTGACAGTCGTTGTCAATTATGCTCCCGTCCAAATAGGAGACAGCACTATGACGGCTCACAACACGAAATACGCGACGTTTGCGCTCCGTGTTCTACTCGATGAACCCACGGCAGGTTTGCGCGCACTCCTGACCTCGGCATCATCAACACACGCGCGGGCCGAGAGTGCTTTGCCTAATGTCGTGCGAGATTTACAAATTCTGGCCCGCCAACTCCTACCGCGCAAAGATGTTCCGCAGCTTTTCGGCCAGCTCTACGACGAAGTCACGCCAGTCAAGCGCGCCGATGCCGCGCTTGGGCTCTATCTGCTATCCAGTGACACAGCTATGCCTGCGAAAGCCGAACCAAACGCCTCCTTTGCCTTGCGCACGCTGTGCACGGCCTTGGCCGAGCAGAAGCCTTCCGCCGCGTTTGACTTTGTCGCCCGCCGCACCGGCATTTTTATGGGTATCCCGGTTCTGGCGCAAATGGCCAATGGTGTGGCCACCCGCGCCGCGTTCACCATGAAATCGCCCCAGCGCCGCGAGCTTCTGAACAAAGTCCGCGCCGATCTCGGCTTTTTTAAGTAAACCTAGCAGTCAGGATAATACCATGACACAGCCAGTCTCTGCGCTTTCCCTCGAACAGGCCTTGCGGGTTCTGATTCAGGCCGAGCGTGACCAACGCGCCGATCCGAGTAAAGCTTTTGCAGAAATGGTCAGTCAAGGGCCACTCACTGCCTCGGTTGACACCCTGGTCACGACGCTTTCTCGTCCAGAAGCGACAGGTGTCTTTGCAACGTTACAGGCTACCTTGCCTCCTGCTGAGCGGGCGCGCTTTGCCGCCAATGTCGCTACGGCAGCCGAACTCGCCAATGACCTGCGCCCGGAGGGGGCGCCAAGTGCGCACCCGGTACAAGAGGAGGCTATTCGCGTTATGGCCTCAGCCTTGCGTGAGCTGCGTCCCGCCCAAGCCATGGCTATTCTGGCCGAGAGCATCATGCCGCTGTTTCCTTTAGTCGCGGCTGAAGCGGGCCTGCGCTACCTTAATGACATCCGCCCCGGCGTGCCAGAGCGCACCCGGCATAGCCTTGACAAGGTTCACCTCCAGCTACGGGCACATATTGAAAATTTTTTACCCTGAGATTTTCTCAGTGTTCTGATTTGTGAGGTTGTTACACCTCCAGCCGCTCGAGACATCCTTGGAGTTCATGGTTCTTGTGGCTATACTTGGAGTCTATAAATGACGGACCACCCCCAGCCCATTCACTTGTTTGATGTGCCGGTGCATCGCGACGCGCTGTATCTGACCAACGCCTTGCAACTTACACCAACGCAGGCCATGACCGTACTGCTGCAGAGCTATCGCCGCTTGCACGGGCTGTATCCCAAGCTCAATCCGGTCTTGCGTGCGCCTGTGCTGCAAAGCATTCGCGAATATGTGTTTGTGCAGGAGCGGGTCGATCAGCTGTTCGAGCGCACGCTTGCCGCGAGTGCGCCAGAGGACCGGCTGCCATTGGCACTGTCGATGTCGCGGTTGGCATCGGAAGCCTTCGAGCATGGGGACCGGCAGTTGTTCGAGCGTGAACCGCAACGCCTGGCACCAATCGCGCAGCTGGAGGCCAGCTGTGTTTATGCACTGATGAGCGAGCTTGATCTGACCCGGCCTCTGGACTCCTTCGCGAAGGTCAGTCGTCATCGCTCGCTCTTTCAGGGGCGCAAGATGCTGGTCGAGATGGCGTTGATGGTGGTGCATCGGCTCGAGCCATCGCGGCATCACCCGCATCTGGTTCCAGCGGTCAATGAACTTGTCAAAGATCTGACGCTGTAAGCCAACTTTGCACTTGACATTTGCCCACACTTGGGGTATTGATTTTCCTACGGCGCGGTCTGTCCAAACGACACCGCGCCGCTTTCATTTCCGCATCTCACCCTTATAAAACAGGCCTTTCCATGACTTCTGACCAACCGGGCGTCAGCGAGCTGGCGCGGGCGCGTGTGTTGCACCTCGCCAGTATCGGTGTGCCGTTCGATGATATTCGCGCCCTTACAGGTACGCAGCCGGATGGCACGGTGCTTGGCACCGATGACTTCAAACAGGCCTATGCACATGAGCTGCGTGTTGGTTACGCGCAGGCCAATGTCGAGGTCAGCAAGGCGCTGTTCGAGCAGGCCAGCAATGGCAAGTCGGCCACCGTCACGCTGGCGTGGGCCAAACACAAGCTGGGGTGGGGCGACACACAATCGCAAGAGGAGCCCTCGCATGACGCACGCGCTCACAGCGCCCACGCTCTGGCAGCCTTACAGCAACTTCTGGACCAGCTGGCCGGCGCCAAGGCAAGCGGCAGTCCTGTCGCGGCTGAACTGGCTGACTGCGGCCCGGCCGGGGCAACTGCCCCCGGCGAGTAACTGGCACACCTGGCTGCTGCTGGCGGGGCGTGGTTATGGCAAAACCCGCTGCGGGGCCGAAGAATTTGCGTGGCAGCTCATGCGGCACGATGGCTGGCGCGGTGCCATTGTCGCCCCCACCATGGCCGATGCGCGCGATACGTGTGTCGAAGGCGAGAGCGGCTTGCTCAGTCTGCTGCCGCCGGAGTGCGTGACGAACTGGAACCGTTCACAAAACGAGATTTTTCTGAGCAACGGCAGCCGGATCAAGCTGTTCTCCGCCGATGCGCCCGAGCGCCTGCGTGGTCCGCAACATCATGTGGCGTGGGGCGATGAGGTGGCGGCGTGGCCAAGCAGTGACGCGCTCGATCAACTGCGCTTTGGCCTGCGTCTTGGTGTTAATCCGAAACTGATTTTGACCACCACGCCCAAACCCTTGGACCTGATCCGCGAGTTGCTGACGCAAGAAGGGCAGGGCGTAGTCGTTACGCGCGGTCATACCTTTGAGAATGCCGCCAATCTGGCTCCCGCTGCGCTGCGCGAACTGCGCACGCGCTATGAAGGTACCCGCCTTGGCCGGCAAGAGCTGTATGCCGAGGTTATTGATGAGGTGGCGGGGGCGCTCTGGTCGCCCGCGATGATCAAGCGTGTGAATTGTGCTCCGGCGCTGCACCGTCTTGTCATTGCGGTGGATCCGGCCGTCACCAGCGGCGAGAACGCTGATAGCACCGGCATCATCGCCGCCGGGCTTGGTGCCGATGAACAGATTTATGTACTGGCCGACCGTACCATACGCGCTTCGCCCGATGCCTGGGCGCGGCGCGTGGTGGCGCTGTATGACGAGTTGCAGGCCGATCTGGTGATTGGCGAAGTGAATCAAGGTGGCGATCTGGTCGAAAACCTGTTGCGCCAAGTTGCACCGCAGCTGCCCTTTAAGGCCGTGCATGCCAATCGCGGCAAAGTGCTGCGCGCCGAGCCAGTGGCCGCCCTGTATGAGCAGGGTCTGGTACATCATGTCGGGATGTTTCCGGCACTTGAAGGCGAGATGACCCGCTTTGCGCCCGGCACGCTGGTTACTTCGCCGGATCGGGTCGATGCGCTGGTCTGGGCCATTACCGAGCTCAAGTTTCATCATCATCCGCCGCGCTTGCGGCATTTGTAGGAGTGAGCATGTTCTCATTTTTCAGATCACAACCCGCTACCAAAGCCAGTCGCACTGGCGCACTGCTCTCGCTCACGACGGTCGGTCAGCCGCGCTGGACGCCGCGTCGCTATGACCGTCTGGCCGAGGAAGGCTACCGCCGCAATGTCATTGCTTTTCGCTGTATCCGTGAGATCGCCCAGAACGCGGCCTCGATTCCGTTCCTGCTGTTTCGTGGGCGCGAGGAGCTGGCCACGCATCCCTTGCTCACGCTGCTGGCGCGACCTAACCCGTTGCAATCGGCCCCACAGCTGCTGGAAAGCCTCTATGCGTTTCAGCTCATCTCCGGCAACGCGTATCTGGAAGGGGTGCGGGCGGACGGAGCGCCGCGCGAGTTGTGGGCGCTACGGCCCGACCGCGTGAAGATCATTCCCGGCCCGCAAGGGCTGCCCGCCGCCTATGAGTACAGTGCCGGTGGTCGCAGCATCAAATGGCCGACCGATCCGCTCACTGGCGCGTGTGACGTGCTGCATCTCAAGAGCTTCCATCCCACGGATGACTGGTATGGCCAAGGCCCGCTCGAGGCCGCACTGACCGCGATTGACCAGCATAATCAGGCGGGCGCGTGGAATCAGGCCTTGCTGCAAAATGCAGCGCGTCCCTCCGGCGCTTTAGTCTATGCACCCAAGGACGGCCCGGCGCTACTGAGTGAAGACCAGTTTGCTCGCCTCAAGCGCGAACTGGAGGAGCAGATCGAGGGTGCTGCCAATGCTGGCAAGCCACTGCTGCTCGAAGGCGGGCTGGACTGGAAGTCGATGGGCTACAGCCCGACCGATATGGACTGGCGGCAGGGGCGCGATGCCATCGCGCGTGAAATCGCGCTGGCGTTTGGGGTGCCACCGCAGCTCATCGGCTTACCGGACAGCCAGACCTACAGCAATTACCGCGAGGCGCGGCTGGCTTTTTATGAAGATACCGTGTTGCCGCTGGCCTTTGCGCTGCGCGACGCGCTTAATGCCTGGCTATGTCCGCAATTCGGCGAAACACTCCGCCTTGACTTTGATCTCGATGCCGTCAGTGCGCTCAGTCCGCGCCGCGATGCGCTGTGGGAGCGCATCAGCAAAGCCGATTTCCTCACGGCTGACGAAAAAAGGCAGGCGCTAGGTTATGGTACGCCTTAATTCAAGCCGGCGCGGTCAAACTTGCTGATCTTTTCAGGCCGAATGTTCATCTCATGGCGGCACTGATTGAACTGCTGCAGATCCGCCTCGGTCATGACCCGGCCCTGCGGCGTGCGTGAATCCTGCACACGGGCATAGACAACGTCCCCTTGTAATACCCCGTCAACGCGGCTGCGGGTGCGCCAGTTGCTCCCATCGACCAGAGTTTGAAACACCAGATGGAACCGGCCCTGACCACCCGCCGGCCAGCTGGCCTCGATCTCGGCGGGCTGGGTGTATTGGTCGCCACCGACCACCGCCTGATAGGCAATGTCGC
The DNA here is from genome assembly GCA_002343265.1 of Micavibrio sp. UBA2400. Lineage (GTDB taxonomy): Bacteria > Pseudomonadota > Alphaproteobacteria > UBA2400 > UBA2400 > UBA2400. The sequence continues at coordinate 27,274 of DDSC01000029.1, read as the reverse complement.
ACGAGAGTGGCACTGCATCCGGTGTTTGCTGGCGTGTGGCAATGCGCCCGGTCAAGGCGTTGAATAACTCGTGGGGTGTGATGCGGGTGCGCGGAAACTCGGTAACCGGGGCGGGTGGCTCGGCAAACTCATTCACAGCGCGAACGATACGTTCAAGCAGAGAGACAGCAAGCATGGTGACCTCCTTGGTTGGCCCAAAGCTAGTGAGGCGCTACAGCGAGGGCAAGTGTCAAACACCCGTTAACCATAAAAATATTTGTTCGTTCCCCTGACCATAAGGATACCTGCATGACTGTGACTTCAGCGGCGCCCAGCGCCTTTCTGCTTAAAGCTGTCAATGATTCCAAAGGGATCATTGAGGGCTATGCCTCGCTTTATAATATGGAGGATAGCGAAGCCGACATGATCGCGCCGGGCGCTTTTGACGCATCCCTCGCGCAGTGGAACCGCTCGGGCCGCCAGCCGCCGCTGCTGTGGCAACACGATCCCACGCAGCCGATTGGCCTGTGGCAACTGCTGAAGACAGACAAGACAGGCCTGTTTGTGCGTGGTCAGTTGTTTGTGGGCGAGGTGGCCCGCGCGGCCGAGGCGTATGCCTTGCTCAAGCGTGGGGCGCTCTCCGGCTTGTCGATCGGCTATCGGCCCGAAGTGTCGCGCCGCGATGGCAAACGTGGCGTGCGTATCCTCGAGCGCCTCAAGCTCTACGAAATTTCTCTGGTCACTTTTCCCGCGCTGGAAGCGGCGCGGGTCAGTGCCGTCAAAGCCCGCATGGGCGACGACGGCCTGCTATCAGCCCTGCGCTCGCTGCAAGACGCGATCCGCCGGGCGATGCCCGTTTCCACCCAACGTTAACAAGTGAAAGGATAATCGATGGATTCCCAAACCGAAACCCGCGACATGATCGATGGTGTGCAGCGCCAGTTCGAGGCGTTCAAGGCCGCGCATGATCAGGAGCAGCATGAAATCCGCACCAAGGGTGTGGCCGACTATGTCACCCGCGACAAGGTCGAGAAGATGGGGCAGGTGCTCGCCGCGCTTGATGAAAAGCTGGCCCGTCAGGCCATTGCCGCCAAGCGGGCGCCGCGCGGTTTTGAAAGTGCCTACGACCCGCAGGCCGATGCGCACGGCAAGGCTTTCAACGCCTTTCTGCGTAAAGGGCAGGAGGGCGACCTGATCGCACTCGAGCGCAAGGCCATGAGCGTGGGTAGCGATCCGGAAGGCGGCTATATGGTGCCAACCGAACTCAATGCGCGTATTGCCACGCGTTTGCGTGATTTTACGCCGATGCGCCAGCTCGCCACCACTATCGAAATTTCCTCCGATGCGCTGGAGATGCTGTCCGACCGCAACGAGGCCGAAGCCAACTGGGTAGCTGAAACCGCCGCGCGGGCTGAGACCAACACCCCGCAACTGGGCAAGGTGCGCATCCCCGTGTTCGAGATTGCGGCGCAGCCCAAGGTCAGCCAGAAGCTGCTGGATGACGCTTCCATCAATGTGGAAGAGTATATCGGCCAGAAGGTGGCCGATCGCTTTGCCCGCCGCGAGGCCGATGCTTTCATCAATGGTGATGGCGTCAGTCGCCCACGCGGTATCCTGAGCTATACTGTCTCCACCAATGCCGATGATGTGCGCAGCTGGGGCCAGTTGCAGTATATTCCCTCGGGGAGCGCGGGGGCATTTGCGGCATCCAATCCGGGCGATAAGCTCTTGGATCTGGTCTACAGCCTCAAGGCTGCGCATCTGCCACGCGCCAGCTGGCTGATGCCGCGCTCGGTCAGCGCCGCCATTCGCAAGCTCAAGGGCGGCGATGGCAATTATCTGTGGCAAACCAGCTTGACCGCCGGGCAACCGCCAACTCTGCTCGGCTTTCCGGTGCTGTTCGCCGAGGATATGCCCGCGCTGGCCGCCAATTCGCTGTCACTGGCGTTTGGCGATTTCCAGGATGGCTATACCATTGTTGACCGTCTGGGCATCCGCATGCTGCGCGATCCCTACACCGACAAGCCGAATGTGAAGTTCTACACCACCAAACGCGTCGGCGGTGATGTGGTCAACTTCGATGCGATCAAACTGATGAAGTTTGCCACCACCTAACCTGTCTCCATCCCATTCGTCAGCGTCATTCCGGCGAAGGCCGGAATCCATCTCCCGACTGTGCAGCTTGCGGGTTGATTGCGAGATGGACCCCGGCCCCCGCCGGGGTGACGGCATGGGAATTTTGTATTTCCTTTTTTCAGGAGTTCCTCATGACCCTTCGTGATCTTCGTAACAACGTCTCTCCCGCGCACAGTCTTGAACCGGCGGTGCGCCCAACCGGCACCTACACGGGGACCGGGGTTGACTTGCAGGGCTATCACAGTGCGCTGCTGCTGGTTCATTTTGGTGCTTATACCAACGGTACTCATACGCCGACGCTTGAGCACTCGGATGATAATGCATCCTATGCCACCGTTGGCGCAGCCGAGCTGGACGGTTCGCTCAGTGCGGTCAGCGCGGGCGGCGGGGCCAACAGTGTGCAGCTGGTCGGTTATAAAGGCAGCAAGCGCTATGTGCGGGCGGTGATGACGGTGGCCAGTGGCGCCACTGGTGCGGCCAGTGCCGCGACGATCGTACGCGGCACCCCCGTCACCATGCCGACGGCGTAAAGAGAGGATCAGGCTGGCCGGGGCGCGAGCGTTCCGGCTGGCTGTTCCATCACGCGATGAATGACACGGCGCAACACACGCAGGCTGAACTGGAAGCTGACCGGATCGGGCACATTGCTCACTCGCACGGCCGGTTTCCACACAGCGGAGCGGCGCTCCTGCTCCAGCTCAATCAAGCGGCGCACCACGCGGCGCGTCAGGTTGAGGCTGATGCGAAACGCATGCTGCACTGAACTCGGCTTGTCAGCGTCGTTGTTTGAATCGCCCATTTTGAAACTCCCGCGATCTCCCATCGCACGAGTCAGATTAACGCGGTTCCGGTTAATTCCCCGTAAAGGAATGGTGGAGCTTACCGCAATTTTTTCTAGGAGCCTGATATGCCTGATCTGTTTGCAGCGCACAGCACGGGGCTGGATAGCCCGGCCAGCCGCGCTTTTGCCATTACCCCCAATGATTCTACAGACTTAGCCGATGTGACACGCGGCCTGCATACCGGCAGCGGAGGCACCATCGTGCTGATCCTCAATGAGGATACGGCGAGTGTGACCCTGTCCGGTGTTCCCGGCGGGGTGATATTGCCGCTGCGTGTCAAGCGGGTGCTGGCCACAGGCACCACGGCGTCAATGAATTTGATCGGGTTGCTGTAATCATGCGGATGGCCTTAGCCAATGCACTGACGCGCAGTCCGGGTGAGGGACCATCCTTTTCGCTGGATCTGCTGCGCGACACACTCGATAGCCGGTTGAGTTTCAGCCGCGCCTCGGGGGCCACAGATATGGTCGGCGGTACACTCATCAGTTACCCGACCGATATCCCGCGCATCAGTGCGGCGAGTGGGTTGTTGATCGAGGAACCGCGCACCAATCTGGCCTTTGGCAACTCATTTGCGGCCAACACCGGTATGAGCGGAACGGGCAGCCAGAGCGATCCGCTCGGCGGCAATGCCGCCCTGTTGCTCACCGAGGATACTGCTAGCAGCGCGCACAATGCGGCCACCAACAGTATGGCGCTCACCGCGGGTCAGCTCTACAGCATCAGCCTGTTTGTCAAAGCGGGTAGCTGCAATCGGGTGCAACTGCTCGCGCAGTCCAACATTTCCGCCGCCACCGTCTATGCCAATTATTTTCTGAGTGGTGCCGGGAGCGTGAGTGCCAGCGGCGCGGGCGCGAGTAACAGCTTCATTACAGCTCTGGAGGGTGGCTGGTACCGTATCGGCCTGACCTTTACCGCCAGCGCGTCGGCCAGCGGGCAGTTTTATGTGGCAACGCTGGTGACGGGCAGCGAGACACGGGCGCCAACTTTTACCGGCACCAGCCGTACCGTCACCGCCTGGGGTCCGCAGCTCGAGCAGGGGGCGTTTACCAGCAGTTATATCAGCACCACCACCGTTGCGGCCACCCGCGCCGCCGATTTGTGCAGTATTACGCCGGGCAGCTGGCTGAATCTGAATGAAGGGACATTATGGATGGAGGCCACCAGCGGGGGGATCGATACGGGAGCAGTTAACGCCCCGCGGTTGTGGCGTCTGCGCGATACCAATGCCGACAATTATCACGAAGTGCGACGCCATCCCGCCGATCGCACCCTGCGTGGCGGCACCAATACCGCCACAGTGAGCCAGTCCAACCTGACAGCCGAGATGTGGAGTGATGCCACCACCGCACACAGTGCTTACGCCTGGCGCCATAATGACATGGCCCTTTGCTTTGCCGGCAACACGGCGCAAGCGGATACCAGCTCACCGGGCGGCATGGCCAGTGGCCTCAATTTGCTGCGTTTGGGTGCAAGTGCCAATAATGCCGGTTTCTGGAATGGCTATCTGCGCCGTCTGCGCTGCTGGACGCGCCGTTTGAACAACGACCAACTGAAGGCGATCACGCAATGAGCACCGACTATTATGACTATGCGTTTGACAGCGATGACGTCAACGCCTTCCTGCCGCTTCTGGCCAGCGAACCCAATCTTATTGGACCGCGTCCCGGCCATCCTGATATGGCGGGTAGTGATCCGGCCCGGTTTTACCTGCGGGTGCGGGCCACAGCGCCACTGGAAGCTCCGGCCAATGTGGCCGTAACGGATCCGGCCATTGCCGAGGCGGTGCTGGGGGTGTGGGCATGAGCGCGCTGCTTCTCATCACGCCGCCGGTGGGCGAACCTGTCACGCTGGCCGAGGCCAAAGCCCACTGCCGGGTGGATAGCGCGGTCGATGATGCGCTGCTGGGCAGCCTCATCACTGCGGCACGACTAATTGCCGAGGTCACGCTGGGCCGGGCGCTGCTTACCCAAACCCTACGCTATGTGGCGGATACGCCGCCGCCTACAGCGGCGCTTGAGCTGCCGCGCCCGCCGCTGCAAAGCATTGCTCATATCAAGACGTATGATGAAGCTGATGCGCCGACGGTATTTGCGGCAAGCAACTATTTTACCGACAATGCTAATGCACCCGGTCGGGTCGTGTTGCGCGCGGGGGCTAGTTGGCCAGTGCCGGGGCGTAGTGCCAACGGATTTGAGATTCAGTATGTGGCTGGCTATGGTGTGGCTGCCGATGTACCGGCGGCGATTAAACAGGGCATTCTCGCGCATATCGCGCACCTTTATGCCCATCGCGGCGATGATCTGCAGCGGGAAGGCCAGCCCGACCCGCGAGCCATTGCCATCCCGGCGGACGCTCTGGCTCTGTATGCGCCCTATCGGTTGCTGCGGGGTGTGGCATGATCGGGGCCGATTTTCTGCGCACGCTCCCCGAGCGGCTGCGTGCTGTTTTGCGCGAGAGCGCCGAGCAGGTCGCGGCGCGGGCCCGCACGGCCGCGCCAGTGCACAGCGGTGAGCTGTCGCGCTCGATTGACGTGATCGAGGATGCGCAGGGCGTTGGCGTCTGCGCCAGCGCACCGCAGGCCGTGATTATTGAACTGGGCAGCTATCGCCGCGCTGCGCAGCCCTTTCTGCGCCCGGCATTACTTGACGAGCGTGAGGCGCTGAAGGCGCGCATTCGGCGCATCCTGACGGAGATGGATCATGACTGACCTGCTCACCCCCACACTGGCCGCGCTGCAGACGCGGCTGGCCAATGATGCGGGCTTGCAAACGTGGCTGGGTGCGCCTGCGCGGGTCTATGATCTGCGCCCGGCGATGGCCACTTTTCCCTACATCACCATCGGGCCGGTCGAGCTGCGGCCTGCTGATACCAAAAATGTGCAGATGCAGAACTTCTTGGTTACGGTGCAGATCTTTTCGCGGCAGGTGACCGGGGCCGAGTGCCATGCGTTACTCAGTCAATTACGCGGGTGTTTGCATGACGCCAGCTTTGCCATTACCGGCGCGGCGCTGGTGCGCTGTCAGGAGGAGTTTGCCAGTGTGTTCACCGACGCCAAGAGCGAGACCGCTCAAGGCTTGGCGCGTTATCGGCTGGTGGTGAGTGCTTAGCCCTTAGCGCCACCCAAGGTGAGGGCGGGGGCGGCCACTGCCTTGAGTAAGGCGCGATCCAGCCCTTTGGGGTGGCTGTGTGGCTTGAGCGAAAGTTTAGGTGCCAGCATGGTTTCAAACCGGACGCGCGGGCTCAGGCCCAGCAGGTCCTTGATATGCGCACGCTGGGCCGGCGTTAGCAGTAGCACCGAAGTTTCCGCCTTCGGCTCGGGGGCAGATTGGAAGAGTGGGCCGGGCTGGGATGTCACATCAGCATCATATAGCACCCAACGCGGCGCTTCAGGCACCTGATCATCGCGGCGGAAATAGCTCTGCACAAACCGGGCCGCTAGAAACATGAAGAACGGGTCGAGATCATCAGTCCTTTCGACCACCGCCACATGGCGGATGGCTGGCGCGAACGCTGAGCTATAGCCATCGCTTAATCTCAGCAGTTCAGGAATGGGAAGTGTTCCTGTGGTCGGCGCGGGCACAATGGCATCAAGGCCAATGCGGTGATCGGTCTGAATACAGGTTTTGAACTCTTTCAGCTCGGAGGCTGGGCCACTGCCCAGATCGTGCAGGCCGCGCTGTGCGGCGCTGATCGACTTGAGCAGGAATTGGCTGATCTGTCGGCTGGTAATGCCGGGATAAAATTGCGAGCCGAGTTTCAGCGGATTGAACACCAAACGGTCAACCAGTCCGGGGGCCAGATCAATCTGGCGCGGGTTGAATTTGTCTTTAATCGGCATGGCGGCTGGCCCTGTAAAGTCAGACTTCGGCATGCGGCCAGTGTAGCAAAGTTTTCTTAACAAAGCCCTGTGTGGGCTGAAATATCACGCTTAATCAACACGTTGGAGGATATACAGATGCCTATTAGTAAAGGACGAACCCTGCTGCTCAAACTGGGTAGCGGCGGCAGTGCAGTAACAGTGGCGGCCATGCGCACCACCCGCTTTACCGTCAATGGCGAGACGGTAGAGATCACCAACAAGGACAGCGCGGGGATGCGCACCCTGCTCGATGGCGCGGGCACCGCCAAGTTGTCGGTTAACGCGGCGGGCCTGCTTTCGGGCAGCACACAGGCCACCGACTTTATCACCCGCACCCTGAACCGCACGCTCGATGCCTATCGCCTTGAATTTGACAATGGCGATGTGATTGAGGGCAGCTTTCAGTGCGTCAGCTTTGAAGCGGCGGGCGATTATAACGGTGAGCAGACCTATAGCTTGCAACTGGAATCATCCGGCTCCCTGACCGTGAGCGCAGCATGATCGCACTGGAGCTTGACCATGTTTATACACTTAAGCCAACTTTTGCCGCGCTACTGGCGCTGGAAGAGGCGACGGGCACCGGGCTGGTGGCGCTGGCCCGCCGCTTTGCCGAAGGTACATTTACGCTGGCCGAGTTATTGGCGGTTATCCGCAGCGGGCTGGTGGAGCCTGTGCCGGCTGATCTGGCCGAGCAGTTGGGTCGCAAAGGGATTGCGGCGCTTACACCGGTGGTGGGCGCGTATCTGCACGCGGCGCTAACCGGAGAGTTGCCGCCGGGAAAAGCATAAGCGGCGCGCGCGCCCCGCTGCGGCACTGGCAGGGCTATGCCTTGGCCCAGCTGGGCTGGAGTCCGCGCGACTTCTGGTCGGCCACGTTGGCCGACCTGCGTGCTGCCGCCGATTATCAGCGCGATGCCGCCAGTGGCTTGATGGAAGAGGATGTGCGCGAGTTGAAGTATTGTCTAAAAATCCCTCCCTCGCTGGCTACCAGATGACAGAGCGGAAAAGATGACAGCGGGGGAGGTTAGGTGGGGGCTTGTGACAAGCATTTCCAGCCCCCACCCCGACCCCCCCCAAGCAAGTTGGGGGAGGGGGCAGAGAGAGGAAACTAGAATGGAACTCGACCAACTGATTGTCCGCATCGAAGCGGACAGCAAACCCATTCAAACCGCGCTGGACAGTGTCAGCACACAGGCCGACCGCACTTTGGGCGATGTCGCCCGCTGGGGCGACCGCATCAGCACCAGCTTTGTCAGTGCCGCGGTGCATGGCAAAGGGCTGGGCGAGGTATTGCGTGGCATTGCCCGTGATCTGGCCAATTCCACTTTGCGCAGCACCGTTATCAACCCGCTGGGCGATCTGCTCGGTGGGGCGATTGGCGGCCTGTTTGGTCGCGCCGGGGGCGGCAGTGTCAGCGCTGCCACGCCCTATGTGGTGGGCGAGCGCGGACCAGAGCTGTTTGTACCCAGCAGCGCCGGGCGCATTGAACCGACGGTTGGGGGGGCTACCCCTATCAGTGTGAGCTTCAGCATAGATGCGCGTGGCGCCGATACAGACGCGGCTGCCAAGTTGCAAAGTGTAGCCGGAGAAATCCAGCGCCGCACCTTTGAGGCCGTCTTTGCCGCCATGGAGCGCGGCGGACGCTATGCCCGCATTTCAGGGAGGCGATAAATGCCCATTCTCTCTCTTCCAACCACGCCAGCCTGTGCAGCCAGCCGCTTCGGTCTGGTGAGCAATACCCAGAGTTTTCATAGCCCGCTCAGTGGTAGCGTACAGACCCTCGAGCGGCCCGGTGCGCGCTGGCAGGCCTTTTACAAGCTCCCGCCACTGAAGCGGGCGCAGGCGGCGCAGTGGCAAAGTTTTCTTACGCAACTGCGCGGTGGGGCCGGGCGCTTCTATGGTTTTGATCCTGATGCCCGTACGCCGCGCGGCAGCGCCAGTATGCAGCTCACCAGCGGCAGTAACCAACTACGCAACAGCATGGGCGCGGGCGCGGTGGTGGGCATTATCGGCAGTGGTGGCGCTGCGCCCACCCACTGGAGCTTCTCGGGTGCCAATGGCTTGACGCGGCAGGTCACCGCGATTGGCAGCGACAGCGGCTATGACTATATCGAGGTGCGCTTTAGCGACACGCCCAGCAGCAATTTCGCCTTTGTGAATTTTGAGACAGCGACGCAGATTAGCACCAATGAGGGCGAGGCGTGGAGTGGCGCTTTCTCCTATAAACTCAGCGGCGGCAGCACCAGTAACATCATCGCGGTGCAGCAGCGCTTTGAGCAGTGTAAAGCCGATGGCACCCAAACCGCCGCACAGTATGTGAATGTAGGCACCCTTGATGCCAGCTGGCGACGGGCCAGCGCCACCCGTACCATCAGCGACACCACGCCGGACAGCGTGCGGATCCGTAACGGGTTCTTCCTCTCCCTCACACCAGGCAGCGCGATTGATCTGACCGTGCGTCTGGCCCAACCGCAGCTGGAGCGAGGCAGTTCGGCTTCGGCTTACATTCCCACCAGTGGCGTGGCGCGATCGCGGGATAGCGGGGCGCGGATTGATGGTAGCGCGAGTGTGGGGACCACGTTGAACACCTGGAACTGGACGCCCGGCAGCACAAACATTTTGCGTGTCGGCGATTATGTGGCGTTTGAAACCGCCTTTGGCCGCGCCCTGCATCTTCTCACTGCTGATGCCAGCAGTGATGCAACTGGCCGTGCAGCGCTGAGTATCGAGCCACCCTTGCGTACGGCGCCTGCCGATAATACCGCGCTGATTCTGAGTAACGCCGCCTGTGTGATGGCGTTGGTAGACGACAGCGTGAAATGGGAGAGCGATGCGCAAGGCATCGTTCAGATCGAGTTTGCCGCCGAGGAGAGGTTTTGATGGCCCGCGACATTGCCTCCCTCACTCTCGCTGCCGGCAAGGCCGGGGTGGTGCGCCCTGTTCTCCTCGCTCGCCTCGACTTTGCGTCAGGTGTGGTGCGCGCCACCTCGGCCCCTTTTGATGTCTCGTATAACAGTGAAACTTATCTGGGCGTGGGTACGCTGGGTCATGTCTCGGCGGTGCCGGAAGGGGCCGAGCTACAAGGCTATGCGGTTCAGCTCACCCTCAGCGGTGTGCCGCCCGAGATGATTGCGCTGACGCTCCATGATGCCTATCAAGGCCGCGATGCGCGGCTGTATCTGGGCGTGCTGGATGAACAGCATCAGCTCATTGGTCAGCCGGTACTGCTGTTTCGCGGGCGTATGGACACGCTGGATCTGCAGCTTGGGCGCACGGCGACCCTCACGCTCACCATTCAAAGCCGCCTGTCCGACTGGGAGCGGCCACGTCTGTTGCGCTATACCCACGAGCAGCAGAAAGCCGATCACCCAGATGATAAAGGCTTCGAGTTTATTGCCCAGATGGCCGAAAAAACCATCATCTGGGGGCGGGTATAATGGAAATTACCGCTGCGCTCTATAAGCTTGAGCTTACGATCTGGCAATGCACTCAGCTCGCTCTTGCCCGCAAGAATCCGCGCTGGCACGAGCAGCCTCGCGCCCCAGCCGGAACACCGCAAGGCGGTCAATGGGTTGATGATGAAACGCAATTAATTGGCGGAGAGCGGCGTGTTTTTATTACCGCTGCTGTTGCTGCATTGGCTCGCGCTTTTAACAGAATACGTCAGTATGTCATTGCGACGATGAAGATCATTCCGCTTCCGCTTACCACAGAGCCGCCGCCGCTTCTTGCTGGGGATGATCATGTTGTTTATACGGGAAGTGCTCGCCGACCTTATATGCCCTACCTGGAGTTTGAGAGCTTTGAAGCCTTTAAGTATGTGCTGGGTGCTCTTGCACCGGGATATCATTTGCACCATATTGTTGAGCAACGCATGGCTGAGCGGTTGGGGAAATTCCCGGCACGGGCTGTGCATAATACGGATAATATCATCCTGCTAAGCCGAGAGGAACATGCGTGTATTAGCCGCTATTACAGTCGCTCTGGTGTTTTCAATCATCGCTACTATTCACACTTTCGGCTCTCTCTTAACGATGAGTCATGGGCTGAACAATACAGAATCGGAATCGAATACATATATAGGTGCCGCCGTGAAACACGATCTCGCAAACCTCGACGCCGCTGAATTGGCTCGTTTAGTTGAAGAACTAGCCCTCAAAGAGTATGCGTACAAGGACATGATGTCCCATACGCCGAGCACTGAGGCGCAGCTTATGGATGCATATGGTGATCAGGCTGATGGCTATCATGATAGACTAATCAAGATTGTTTGGGATGTATCTTCGCGCCAGAAAGAAATACTCCCGTCTTTTTTTCATTGCTTTCACATGATAATCCGAATGTGCGTTTGTACGCAGCGAATGCACTTATGAACACCTATTCAGATCAAGCTCTTCCTGTTTTGAAGTCACTAACCCAGCTTGAACGACGCGATGATGATGGCGAGTGGCTGGATATTACGCATATTCATATCATTCTTGATGCGGAAGCAATTATCCGGGCCCATTTGACAGGGTCGCCGCTTCCAACTTCTCAAGAACTTGACGACAGATTCAGGCATTACGATTAGCTCTCCGCGTATGAGGACATCATGACCCGCAGGTCCGATTGGCCGGAGCGGCTGGCACTTGTGCTGGCCGCATGGCAGCGCACGCCTTTTCTCTGGGGGCAGCGCGATTGCGCACACTTTGCGCTGGCCTGTGTACAGGCGGTCTCGGCGCGGGATTGGGCGCAGGTGGAGTTGCCGCATTATACCAGCGCTCGCGGTGCCGCGCGGGTACTGCGCCGCCTCGGTGTCGCTGATGTGGCTGCGCTGGCTGATCTGCTCTTGGGGCTACGCCTGCACCCGGATGTGCTGGGGCGAGGCGATTTGCTCTTAGTTGATGGCACCGCGCTGGGCGTGTGCTTTGGTGAAAAAATCTGGGCGATGAGTGAAACCGGACTGACGGCCCATGCGCGAGAACGCGCTAGTGCCGGGTGGAGGATCTAATGCCGACTATTGTTGCATCTGCTGTGGTAGGGGCGCTGGGGGTTACCGGCATCGCGGGCACTATTGCGACCGCGGCGATCGGTTTGGCCAGCTCGGTGGCCTTGAACAGCGTGGCGGCCAAGCCCAAGACCAGCCGCGCCCGCGAGTTGCAGGACCGCAGCGAGATGATCCGCAGCGCGACGGCACCGCGCCGCGTGGTCTATGGGCAGGCGCGGGTGAGCGGGCCGATTGCTTTTGCTCACACCAGCAACGGCCCGGCGGGCCAGCGCAATGCGGTGCTGCATTTACTGGTGCCACTGGCCGCGCATGAGATTGAGGGCATAACCGACGTTTATATCAATGATGACACATTCACCGATTATCCGGGCGCACAAGGCTGGCATGTGCCGCCGTCTGGCAGCAAATTCTCGGATGGTAACTTTTATGATGGTGTGACGGGCAGCTATAACCCGTTTCAATGGCGCGGAGCGTTAGGGACGCGCGAGCAACCCGCTGATCCGTTTCTACTGCGCGATGTGCCGCTGTGGAGTGATGCACACCGCCTGCGCGGCGTGGCGTATATCTACGCACGGCTGTACTGGAACAGCAGCATCTGGGCGGCGGGATTGCCGAATATCAGTGCGGTGGTGAAGGGCCGCAAGGTCTATGATCCGCGCACGCTCCTCACTGTCTGGAGTGATAACCCGGCGCTGTGCATCCGCGATTATCTGCTCAGTGACTTTGGCATGAACTGCCTGCCGGAGGAGATTGACGAGAGCAGCTTCACTGCGGCGGCGAATTTGTGTGATGAAGCGGTGGATGGTGGTAAACGCTACACCTGCAACGGTGTGCTGGCGCTCGATGAAAAGCCGATTGACATTATGGAGCGGTTGCTGAGCAGTTGCGGTGGCACGCTGGTCTATACGCAAGGGCAATATAAACTCTACCCGGCCGCCTACCGCGTACCCGTGCTGACTCTTGATGCCAGCTGTCTGCGCGGTGGTGTGAAGCTGCGTCCGCAGCCGCCCCGGCGCGAGCGGGCCAACACTATCTCCGGCACCTTCATTAACCCGGCCAAGAACTGGCAGGCAGGTGAGTTTACGCCCGTTATCAGCAGTATTTATCGCGCAGCCGATGGCGGCGAGCGCATTGGCCGGGATATGGAGCTGGCCTTTACCAATGACGCGCTAATGGCGCAGCGCCTTGCCACACTCCAGCTTGAACGCAGCCGCCGCGCCCTGACGGTGGAGGTGCCGTGTACCCTCGCGGCGCTGGATGTAGCGGTGATGGAGCCAATCACGCTGACGCTGCCCGAACTGGGCTGGAGTGAAAAGGTGTTTGTCCCTACCGAGTGGACGCTGGCCGAAGAGGGCGGCATTGATCTGGTGTTGCAGGAGGACGACCCGCAGATTTATGCGTGGGCTGGCGGCGTTCATACCGCGGCTGTGCCAGAGGTGGTGTTGCCGGGGCTGATCCCTGCTGCGCCATTGCTGAGTTTAAGCGATACCGTGAGCGGCGGGCTGGTGAGCCTGATCGCCAGCGCCAGCAGTCATGACGAAGCTTTTTATAGCCGCACTGAATTTGAGGTTAAACGCAGCAGCGCGAGTGACTATAGCAGCGCGGGCAGTGGCGGTAGTATTACTATCGCCGGGGTCGATGCTGGCGAGAGTTACGATGTGCGGGCCCGTAACGTGAATATCTTCGGTGCGACCTCAAGGTGGACCATCGCCACCCGGCAAGTGCTGGGCGGCAGCACCGGGCCAGACGATGTGGCAATGCTCAGCGGGTCGCGGCTTGATGATACACTGTATCTGGAATGGGCCGCGCCTAGCGGCATGATCTCGTACTATCGGCTACGCTGGAGTGCACTAACCAGTGGCGCGCTGTGGAGCAACGCGGTGGAACTTGCGCCGCGCATCACTAATTTGCGCACCGCTGTACCCGCCCGTGTAGGCAGCTATCTGCTGCGGGCCGTTGATGCGCTGGGGCGTGAGAGCGCTAACGCGGCGGTGTTTGTCAACGGTACGCCCGGCGGGCAGGGGAGCAGCGTGGTTGCCACGCGCACCGAGCATCCAGCGTTTAGTGGCAGCAAAACAAACTGCGTGGTCAATGGCAGTAATCAGCTGATTATTAGCAGTCTCACCGCGTTTGATGCACAGAGTGGCAATGTGGACAGTGCCAGCGGAAACTTTGACAGCGCGGGCGGTGGTGCCGTTGCCGAAGGCATCTATGAGTTTGCCAGCATGGTGGATTTAGGGGCAAAGTTTGTCACCCGCGCCAGTGTAGAGCTACAGACCAGTGTGATTGATCTGGTGGCGGATGTTGACGGCGCACCGGGCGAGTTGGATGCGCGGGAAGGCCTGTTTGATGGCACCGCCCCTAGCGCGGTGGATGTGGTGGTAGAGGTGGCGCGTACCGACAGCGATCCTGCAGGCTCGCCAGTCTGGAGCGCGTGGCAGCCGTTGGCGATGGGCGATGTGGTGGGGCGGGGCTTCAAGTTCCGCGCCCGCCTGCTGACTCGCAACCCCATGGCCACACCCGCGCTTGAGCAGTTGAGTGTACAGCTTGAGCTGCCGGACCGCGTGGCCGCCGCCGCAGGCCTCACCAGCGCGAGTGGGGGCGATAGCATTACTTTCAGCCCGGCCTTTTATGACACGCCCGCCATTACCGTCACGCCCACCAACCTGGCCAGTGGGGATATTGCGGTGATAACCGCGCGTAGCCGCAGCGGCTTTACGGTGCAGTTCAAGAATAGCGCCGGCACTGGCGTTTCCCGCAGCTATGACTGGGTCGCGCGTGGTTGTGGGCGGGAGCAGTAGATTCAGCGTGACTTGTAGCCGAAATGATGACCGTTATTCCAACGCTGCTTGCTTTTGCAGACGACGGCCATACAGATAAGTTGCGGCTGATACTCCACCCAGAGTAACCAGACTTGCCGCCATGAGCGGCTTGCTGGGCGCAGCCAAGGCGGCAAAGTAAACCGACATGGCACCGGGTAGCGGGGCAATCGCGCGGAACATGCCTGAGTGATAGGACAGCTGCTCGGCAGGCTTTGGGTCCTGTGCCATAGCATTTAGAGTGAAAGTTGCATTGGTGAACATATAACGGCTGGAGCGATAGGCAGCATAGGCAAAGGCTGCGCACAGCAGAGGATCGCGTACCGGATGCTTGTTTAGATCGGCGCTCAGCACATTAAGCGTCAAAAAGCCTAAGTTGAATAGGGTCACTACGGTCAGCATGCGCTGATGTTCGTCTAAGCTATCGATAAGGGACATGTCATTCTCCTGAGTTGGCTTAGGCGGCGGTCAGCTGTTCGATCTTGCGCTGGTCGCGGCGGATGATGGCGATGAGACTGCCTGTGGTCACAGCGCCTACTGTTAAAACGCCCACTTGTGCGGGGATAGATAATTCATAGCCCGGCATCATGAAAGAAGTACCTACAGCGTAGACGGGCGTTGTCAGCGCAACATCCCAAAAATGGCAATTCCGTACGTGCAGGGCATTGGCTTCGGGATTACTGGTAATGTTGAAGCGCTTGGCCGGGGTCGCAAGAAAGCGGGCAAACCGATACACCGCATAAGCATAGCCACCGAGTAAGACACTATTAAGCGGCGCATTGTGCGTCCAGCGCTTGTCGTCCACTGCTGATCCATAGGTGTTAATAGCCGCAACCGCCAGAAAGACGGCGGCAATCGACTTGTTCAGTCGTAAGGCTCCTTCAGGTGTCTTGTAATATGGCAGGTCTAAAATTGACATAATGCCTCCAGCAATTTGAAGGCCCGAGAGTACAAAAAACGCCCCGCCAAACGCAAGCTTATTCGCATCCAAAAACCACTAACCACATCAAGGAGTTATCCATGTCTCAGCATGATATGAACATTGCCAATCAGGGCTTTCCGGCCTTTCGCACCGATTTGAATAACGCGCTGCTGGCACTCGTCAGTTTGAGCAGCGGCAGCAGTGCGCCGCCCAGCCCGACGCAATATCAGCTCTGGCTTGATACGTCGGCTAGTCCGTTGCTGCTCAAAATCTATGACGGGGTGGACTGGATTGCGCTGAGCAGCATCAACACCAGCAGCAACACCGCCATGCCCGTGCTGGCCAATGATGCGCTCTCGGGCAATGCTGTGCACAGCGGCACCATCTCGGATTTTGCCTCGCAGGGCATTGATGATAACGCCACAGCCATTCGCCTGACGCTAACCGACAGCGAAACCGTGATTAACGGCAGCGGCGCGGCGCATGACATGCGTGTGGAAGGCGATAGCGATGCCAATTTGCTGGTGGTCAAAGCCAACAGCGATAAAGTGGGCATCGGCACCAATGCACCAGCCGAGAAATTGCAGGTGAGCGGCGTGGTGCGGGCCAATGCTTTCACGTCCTACACCTTCACACTGGCCGATGATGCCGCCACCAGCATTGATCTTGGCGCGGCCGCGGCGGGCTGGTGTTTCCTTAGCTCCTTCAGCGCCAGCACCGCGCGCGGCGCTTTTCTGTTCAAGGTTGGCGCCTCGCCATTAGCCGATACTGCGCTGGGCACACCGGGCACGCTGGGTACGGGTACATTGGCGGGTGCCACCGGGGTGGATGGTGAGTTTACCGTGCGGGCGCATACCGACAACAAACTTTACTTTGAGAACCGCACCGGGGCCAGCCTTGGCTTTACCGTAGCGCTGGTGGCGCGTCATGTCTGATGCGCTAGCGGAGCGGATCAGCTTTGCGCATCAACTGGGGCAGCTGGAGGGGCGCATCACCGCGCTGGAGCGCAAGGTGGATGTGTTTGAGCAGCGCATCGAGCGGCAGCTGGGCGCGATAGAAGGCAAGCTTGATGCCCTTACCAGTGCGCTCAACTTCGGGCGCGGTGGCTGGAAGGTGCTGGCGGTGCTGGCCTCGCTTCTGGCAGCGCTGGTAGGCGTGGTGAACTGGGTGCTGGGGGCGGTGGGGCGATGATGAAAAATCGAGACAAACTCAAACGCGGGGCACGGCGGATCAATGCCGCTGGGCTGGCTCTAATCAAAGCCTATGAGGGGCTGAGCCTGCGTGCTTATCGCTGCCCGGCGGGGTTATGGACGATTGGCTATGGTCATACCGCCACCGCCACGCCGGGGCAGGAGCTGCGCGAGGAGCAGGCCGATGCACTGTTGCTGCACGACCTGCGCGGCTTTGAAAAAGCGGTAGCCGAGCTGGTGCAGGTGCCGCTCAATGACAATCAGTTCGCGGCTCTGGTGTCACTGGTGTTTAATATCGGCATTGCCGCATTCAGCCGCTCGACCTTGCTCAAGCGGCTGAATGCGGGCGACTATGACAAGGTACCGGGCGAGTTGATGCGATGGACCAAAACCGGTACGCTGGAGCTGCCCGGCCTTGTGCGTCGCCGCACGGCAGAAGGGGACTTGTGGATGCGAACCAACTAGGCCGCGAGGCGCTGCTGAGCGGCGCTGGTGAGGGCCACGCCTAAGGCGATCGGCGCAAACATGATCTTCTGATTGAGGGAGATGACGTTGGTGCTATCGTCCTGGCTCAGGATATGCGCCACATCGTCCAGCGTGCGGGTGATTTTTTCGTCAGCGGTAACCTTGTGCATAATCATCATCACGGCTGCCACGAGCACCCCGATACAGAGTGCGCTACAGAGATAAATCAGACCAAAGGACAGAAACAAGCTCATGGTCGCCTCGCGCTGTTAAGGGGTTACTTGTTAAGTACTGCTTCACCTTACTGCATGATGAGGGCCAAATTCAAAAGGATTCAAGGTTAATTCATTTGGCATTTACCAAGCATTTTAGGCAATACTGTTAACCAAGGAGTTGGTATGTCGGCTGCTGTGCTCTTACCGGTACTGGCCCCGTTGATCGAAAAGCTCATCGCCCATATTCCCGACCCGCAGGGGCGCGAGCGGGCCAAGGCTGAAGCCGAGGCCACCTTGCTGGAGCTGCTCGGGCAGCAACAACAAGGGCAGGTAGAGATCAACAAGGTGGAGGCGGCCAACGCGCATCTGTTTGTGGCGGGCTGGCGGCCCTTCATCGGCTGGGTGTGCGGGGTGGCACTGGGTTATACTTATATTGTCGCCCCGTTCTGGGCGTGGGTATTAACGGTGTGGTATCCGGAGGTGAGCCTGCCCACGCTGCCGAGTGACAATCTGTTCGAGCTGGTGCTGGCCATGCTGGGCCTGGGCGGGTTGCGTACCTTTGAAAAGTTAAAGGGTGTCAGCCGTTAACCTTGCGCTGGGCCACGATCTTTTGCTAGCTTGCCGGGCATGATCTGGTACACCTCCCGCCACGCCTTCGCCGCGCTCAATCCGCCGGATTGGCTGCAGCATGATTTGACCGTGGCCGAAGCGCAGACCGCACTCCACCGCATGAAAACCCTAGTGCTGTTTGCCGATCAGCTTCCTCTCTGGGGACAGCAGAGCAAAACCAAGATCGGGCCCTATCCGCTGCGCGACCGCAAGCGCGCGCTGGATGCTATTGTACAGGAAGTGTTCGGGTGCTCACTGAAAAAGTCACGTCTTGCCCCCACGCTGGCAACCGTGCGGGAGTGCCATGCCGATGTGGATTCCGGCGCTGTTGATGGGGCCGTGGTGCATGAGCTATCGGGCCTCCCGTTCAGACAGCGCAGCTATCAGCAGCGCCCAGCACTGGCGCTGGTGGTGTTGGCCGATCGCCATTACTCGTTTTCCCAAATGGTGGCATTCCGCCTTCAGGTTCCGCGGTTCGAGCTGGCCCCGACGCTACGGGATGAAAGTTTCCAGCAGTTTGTCCTCTGGCACGAGCTGGGCCATGTGTGGCGGGCGCTGTGTCGCCCGCGGCCCCTAAACGACTATGACGAAGAATTTTTGTGCGACCGCTTCAGTATTCGCGGCTGTCTGAAGGCCGGACATCCGGAAGCGGCGGTGCTGCTGCGCCACTACCGAGCCTTGTCGGCGCTCACCGCGCCCATCAAACCGCCGCTCATTCAGTACTGGAATACGTTGCGGTTGTACGATCCAACCCACTCCTTTGCCACGAATATGCATGCCCAGATGGAGGTGAAAGCGCGCGCCGTCGGCTTTCCCGATGCCTTGGTGCATGAAGAGCCGCGCACTTTGTTCTGGCTGATGAATGGTTCCTGCAGTCGTGAGTTACGCACGATCTACAAGGCGGGGCGGGCGATGGTGCCTTTGGTCAAGGCGATTGTGGCGTCTGAGCGGCACTATCCTTACCAGTCCGGGCTGACCGCCCGCTTGGCCAGCTATACCATTCGCGCCGCGCAAGCCATGGTGCCCGGTATTCTGGATTAATCGAGAACGCATGAGAACGGGGGCCGTAGGGCCCCCGTTTTTTATTTTCGCGCGCTTTACTGCGGGCCGTGGGGACCGCTGTCGGCGGGCGGCTTAGGCGGGTTCGGCTGGGCCGTCCGATCTGTGCGGTTAAAACGCTGTGCGACGGCACGACCCCAGCGGCTGAGGGCCTCATCCGGATTCAGATTGGGTTTGGCAAACGTGCAGCGGGGCGAGCTCTCCAGCACGCGCTCGGCAGCCAACAGCGTCGCCCGTGTGGCCTGCTTTACCGGCTTGCAGGTGAGGATAGGCTGCGCCAGCCGGGACATAAAAACATAGGCAGTATTCAGTAAATTGAATCCGGCACTGGCAACGGCGGACACGGGCATGGCAACCGCGACGGCCGCAGCGGCGCAAGCGGTAGCGCTAAGACCATAAAGCGCTGTGAGGGCCGAGACCGGGCCGTCAAGAACACCGGTCCAGGCGCGAGCGCACAGGCTGCCCTCTCGCTCGGCATTAAAGGTCCGACCGCGCAGGCCGCACCAGAGCGGCTTGCCTGCCTGATACAATACACCAACCGCAATGGGCGCGAGAATGGTCGTGAGCGGGAAAGCCCCAGCCGCTAAAGCGATGGCCCCAAGCGTTAGCGCAGCTCCACCAATATAAGCGCCAAGGACCCCCAAAGTTGTGGTGAGTGCTTGCTGGGTGGTGAAGAACCAGCGGCGCTGGTTACTATATGACCCGTTACGTTCCTCACGCTCGCGAGCATCATGGATCTTTTCATTTTGCCAGTAATACAGACGATCGAGAAAAGCCGGAAGCCCATGAAGGTCACCGTAACCGCTAGGAAGCGGTTCAAACAAGATATCGGAAATTTTATGGTGCAATCGTTCGCGCATGTTATTATCCCCGGTAGGCGCCGACAAACTAGCGTAACGCCCGACGCAAGGGCAAGCTAAAATGCGCGACTGACCCTGTTAATCTTGATTAAACCCGGCGGCGGTATAGGCTGGGGTCATGGATATTCTGGTCAGCACACGCGGTATTGCCTGTTTTATTACGCTTAATCGGCCGCAGGCGCTTAATGCGCTGACGCTGCCGATGGTGCTGGCGATGGCCGCCGCGTTGGATGCGGCGAATAGGGACCCGGCGGTACAGCAGATCGTGCTGGCGAGTAGCAGCGCAAAAGCCTTTTGCGCGGGTGGGGATGTGCGCGCGGCCACACAACACAAAGACCAGCCGGAGATTGGTGCCCGGTTCTTTCGCGCCGAGTATGAACTGAATTATGCCATTGCCACATCGCCTAAGTCGGTGATTGCGCTGGTCGATGGCATTTGTATGGGCGGCGGCTTGGGCTTGGCCTGTCACGCAGCGTATACTGTGGCGAGCGAGCCTAGCTTGTGGGCGATGCCGGAACTGGCAATTGGCTTGTTCCCCGATGTAGGCGCAGGCTATTTCTTGAATCAGTGTGCTGACGGTTTTGGCGAATGGTTTACGCTCAGTGGTGCGCGCATTGAGGGGGCCCAGGCCGTGGCGGCTGGTCTGGCCGATGTGCTGGTGACGAGTGCACAGTTGGCGGATGTGATGTCACGGTTGGAGCGGGAAGGGGCCGCTGAAATACTTGCTACGTTCACTCCAGCCCCCGCTCCAACTCTCCCCCAACCACGTTGGGAGAGGGAGTATGCGCCAACAGGCTCACCGACCAGCATCCGCCTCACGCAGCAGCATCTGACCGCGTGCAAGGGCCTCTCGCTTAGGGCGGTGCTGCAGCGCGATTATCGCTTGGCCTGTGGCTGTCTGCGCGGGCATGATTTTTACGAAGGGGTACGCGCCCTGTTGATTGATAAGGATAAATCGCCGCGCTGGCAACCCGCGACACTGGCCGCGGTGACGCAGGAGCAGCTGGAGAAGCATTTGGCGCCGCCCTTTGGGCCGGAGTTGTTTGAGAGTTAAACAATCATTAAGTATGCCACGGCACACTGCGCAGATCATCAGGAGTAGGACGTGGCCAACATCGGCTTTATCGGACTGGGGAATTTAGGCCTGACCTTGGCCAGCTCGCTGCTGGCAGTCGGGCATGTCGTCTCTGGCTATGACTTGCGCGAGATGGCGCGCTCGCGCCTAGGCACAGCGGGCGGCCGCGCCTGTAGTGATATTCCCAGCGCCATCGCGGATGCGGATTTTGTCTTTACCTGTCTGCCCGATGCCGCGGCTGTGCGCAGCGTGTGGACCGATGGGCCGGAGAATGTGCGCGCGCTCAAGCGCAGTGCCATTCTGGTGGATTGCTCGGTCATGGGGATAGAAGAAACCCGCAGTCTGGCGGCAGCGCTGGAAACTGCCGGGTTTACCTTTCTGGATGCGCCGGTGCTCGGCGATGCGCGGGACGCGCGCGCCCGCCTGATTACCTTTGCGGTGGGCGGCTCGCTTGCGGCCTTCTCCGAAGCCAAACCCATACTGGAAGATATGGGCGAGCGGGTGGTGTATGTCGGCAAGTCCGGTCTTGGTCAGGCAGCGGTGCTATGCACCCAGCTGATGATGGTGGTGAACCTGCTTGGCGCCGCCGAAGCCTTTGCGCTCGGCGAGCGGCTGGGGCTGGGGGCGGAGAAGCTGTTTGAAATTGCTTCGCTCAGCTCGGGGGCCAGCTGGTCGTTGGTGGAGCGCTGCCCGCAGTCGGGTCTGGTGCCAGATGCGCCCAGCAATAATATGTATCAGGGCGGGTTGGCCGCTGGCATGATCCTCGACCGGATGCGGCTGCTTGAAGCGGCCGGACAGAAAGCCGATGCCCGCACTCCGCTGACGACACAGGCGGTTGATCTGTATGCCGAGTTCAAGGATACCAAAGACCCGCGACTCGATTTTTCGGCCATTATTCAGCTGCTTAGACGGCGCTAAGGGCCTTTTCCGGTTGCGAATCGGTTAGATTGCGTTAACCTTTATGTGGTTTAGTCCGGACAGGAGTACCCTGCAATGAAATCTGCCTATTTTGACACCGTTGGCCTGATCGAGCGTCTGCACCGCTATTTCCTTGAGGTGCTCAAGGCCGCTTTGGATCGCCGGTCCATTCTGGACATCAACAACGTTCAGGCGCTCATTCTTTACAACATCGGCAACGACGAGCTGACGGTGGGCGAGCTGACCGCGCGCGGCTATTACCTTGGTTCCAACGTCTCCTACAATCTCAAGAAGATGGTGGAAGCCGGCTATATCACGCAGGAACGCAGCACGCATGACCGCCGCTCGGTGCGCGTGCGCCTGACCGAAAAGGGCCGCAAGCTGCACGAAATGTGTGCCAAGCTGTTTGAACAGCATGTCAAGAATTTGGGCCGGGCCAATCTCGAAGAGTCGGCACTGGCCACCGCCAATGAGTCACTCAAGCGCCTCGAGCGCTTCTGGCTCAACGCCCAGCAGTACGATCTGATCTGATTTTTACACTGCTTTGAGTGCACATAAGCCGTGGAGACTCCACGGCTTTTTGTGTTTTTAAGCGGCTGTTCAGCCCTGTCAGATATGCTGGCGATATGGCCAAGGATGATCCACAGCGTCGCTGGCGTGACGCTGCGCTGAGTGGCGATGCCAAAAAGCTCTCCGCCATGGTGCAGGAGATGGTGGCACAAGACTGGCCCGAATATAAAGGGCAGGTCTATGTGCGCGAGTATAATCGTGCCGATGGTATTTCCGAGGTGCAAGATTTTGACGCCTATCGGCGTTTTGTGACCACGCTGTTTGATACGCGCTTTGCCAGTGGTCGGGCCAAGCTGGATCAGTCCAGCCGCAATGGTCTGACCGAGCAGATTAAAGAGAGCTATGCGGCCATGCAGCAAAAGATGTCACTGCACCGAAGTGCTGATTCCGGCTCATCCTCCATACTCGGGATGGCTGACACGGCCGCCTTTTCGTATTTCTCGCCAGGGGCAGATGGCAAGTCCGTGCAATTGAGAGTTTTCCCGATTGCAACCGCGCAGATCAGCGCCGCCGGATGCCGCCATTGTCAGTCCACGGTTGATTACTGGACGCAGAATCCACAAGCCTGCGCGCCGGTGGATCCGGCCGAAGTGCATCGCGATCGCACTCAGTATTTTCGCACTGCGGCGCATGAGATGGCGCATGCCATTCGCGCTCTTAATGGTGATTTTGAGAGGGCTCTGAGCGGCTCGGCGCTGCTCGGCAGGCGCGAGGAAGAGGCGGTGGCCGAAGTGTTCGGCCAACTGCTGGCGGTAAAGCTGCTGGGGGCCGATGGTGTATTGCAAGTGCGAGCCACACCGCCCTATATCCGGCGCAAGGACGGCAGTGATGATCCCGTTGGCGCGCTCTATGACCGGGTCGCGCTGCATCCGCATGTGGTTGAGTATATCGATGCCAATTTCAAGGCCATTCAGCAGGCCATGCCACGCCAGTTATTGGAACAGGCCAATGCGCTGGTGCGCACGCATGACCCGGTCCTGCGGCTGGAGGGGGAAGAGGCACTACCTTATCTGAGCTTTGCCGCCTATGCGGATAAAAGTCCGCAGGCTGCCCGCGAGCGGCTAGCCATGCTGACCGTACCGGGGCCGAACGGTCAGCCGGTGCGTGAGCTTGAACTGAGGGTGCGAACGCAAGAGCCGGATGAAAAAGAACCCAGCCTCAAGACAATGACGCTGGCGTATACACCCGCGATGGAGCAGTTTGACCGCGCGATTGTGCGCCAGACCGAGCTGACGCCCGAATTCAACCGCCTGCGCGGCAAGCTCAACCCGCTGCAGCCTGCTGGTCGGCCCGGCTCGCCCGAGTGGCAGCAGGGGCTGGTGGACTTTACCCGTCTGTTCAATCACCCAAGCTGCGATGTGCCCAAGCTGGTGGAGGAGGCGTTGGCCCGGCGCTCCCCCGGTGCGCCGCCGGACAAGCTCAAACCCTAATCCCTGTTTTTCAACCCCTTAGCAGCCGGGCAGACGCTTGACCTGCGGCGCGGTTTCGGCCATGACTAGGCTCGTTTTCACGAGGATTGCCATGGCCCTGCTTAAACTTATTCCCGACCAGACCAATATCGACTTTATTGGCAAGCGGATGATTGCCTTCGCGTTTACCCTGCTGCTGGTGATCGCGGGCGGGTGGGCGCTGACCAGCAAGGGCCTCAATCTGGGCATCGACTTTCGCGGCGGCATCCTGATCGACGCCAGCCATACCGCAGCGGTGGATGTGGCGGCCCTGCGCACCCAGCTTGGCGCCTTGCAGCTTGGCGAGGTGAGCTTGCAGACCTTTGGCAAGGACAACACCATTCTGATCCGTCTGCAGCAGCAGGAGGGCGGCGATACCGCTAATGCCCAAGCGGTGGAAAAGATCAAAGCCTCACTCGGGGATGGCTGGACCTATAACCGCTCGGAAGCGGTGGGGCCAACGGTGGGCAAGGAGCTGCTGAAAACCGGCATCTACGCCACCTTGTTCTCGATGCTGGCGATCATGGCCTATGTGGCGTTCCGCTACGAATGGCAGTTTGGCGTGGCCGCCTTTGCCTCGACCGTGCATGACGTGTTTGTCTCGTTTGCGCTGGTGTCCCTGATGGGGTGGGAGTTTAATCTGACCACCGTGGCGGCACTGCTGCTGCTGGCGGGTTACTCGGTTAATGATACCGTGATTGTGTTTGACCGCATCCGTGAAAACCTGCGCCGGTACAAAACCCGCCCGCTGACCGAGATTATCAATCTGGCTACCAACAGCACCCTGTCCCGCACCATCAAAACCTCGCTCACTACCGCGCTGGCGATTTTGCCGATGTTCTTCCTTGGCGGTGAGGGTCTGATCAACTTTACCGGGGTGATTTTGTGGGGCATTGTTATCGGTACGTTCTCGTCGACATACGTGGCCGCCGCCCTGCTGCTCTACATGCCGCCTCTGACTATGGGAAAGACCGAGCAGCAAATCGCCGCTGCGCAGGCGGGGTGAGTATTACAACGGCCTTATTTTGCTGTCGCCAAGGCGTTAAGCTTTGCCTGCGGTATGAATTATGTTGCTATTAATTGGTCCCTTATGTTAGTGCCGGGCAGCGAGGTGATGCTATGGACACAGATGTAAGCCAAAAATTTTATAAGTTGGCGGCAAAGGCTATTGCGTTGGTGGATATGGCCGCTGAAGCGGCTGAGTCTCGACCGGGGCTGTTTATTGGTCAACAAGCACCGGGGCTGATCCATGCACATGAACTCAGGTTTGTTGAATTGGCAGATTCTACGGCGCATTTTAGTCAGGAAAAAACCTATCAAGAGGGCGGCTATGGGCCTTATGAAGGCACGCGCCGGACCCTTACCGACCGCTTGAGCCTGGACTTTGATCGGCTAGCCGAACTCACCGAAGTGGCTATTGCAGAAGGGCGCCGCGTGCCGTTTGCACATGTGCGAGCCTTGCTGGCGATTGCCGCGCGGCCACTCTAAAGGCAATCGCATTTTGCTTAACAAAGAGGGGCACCCGCGAGGATGCCCCTTTGCTGCCCCGGAATGTTCTGTCTAATGCACGTCTTTCCACATCTTCTTCTTGGCGGCGTACATAAGGCCAGCGAAGATAACGAGGAAGATCATGACGGCCAGACCGGTGCGCTTGCGCTCCTCAAGGTGCGGGTCACCCGCCCAAGCGAGGAACTGCACCACGTCCTGCGCCATCTGGTCAACGCTGGCTTTGGTCCCGTCGGCATAGCTCACGCCATCCGGGTTCAGCGGTGCCGCCATGGCAATCTGGTGGCCGGGGAACACGGTGTTGTAGCTCATGCCGGGGTTCAGCGTGAAGTCGGCCGGGGCCTCCTCATAGCCGATTAGCAGCGAGTAGATATAGTCCTCATGACCAGCCCGCGCCTTGACGATGAGCGACAGGTCAGGCGGCAGTGCGCCGTTATTTGCCGCCCGCGCCGCGTTGGCATTGGCAAACGGGCTCTTGAAACGGTCACTGGGTAACGCCGGGCGCTCGAACATTTCGCCCTCGTCATTCGGGCCGTCCATCACGGTGTAGTTGCTGGCAATCGCTTTCACCTCGTCAGCGGAGAAGCCGAGTGCGGTCAGATTACGATAGGACAGATGCTTCAGGCTGTGGCAGGACGAACAAACCTCCTTGTACACCTGAAAGCCACGCTGCAGGGCAGCGCGATCGAAGGTCCCGGTCACACCCTGATGCGGCCAGACGCGGTGCACCAGCGGCGCGCCGCTCTCGGCCGCTTGGGCCGGTGCCGGGGCCGCCAGCACCAGAGCCAGAACCAGCGCGGCGCAGCAGCTTCCTTTGCTCAGTACAGCGTCGGCAATACTGGCGGGCAGGGGCTTGGCCTTTTCAATCCGGCTCAGCAGCGGCAGGATGACAAGGAAGAAGGCAAAGTAATACACCGTGGCCACCTGACCGATGATGACATTGATGCCTTCCGGCGGATGCGCCCCGGCATAGCCGAGGGCAAAGCAGGCCAGCACCAGACCCCAGAAGGCGAGGCGATAGAGCGGGCGGAAGCGGGCCGAGCGTACCGGGTGGGTATCCAGCCACGGCAACACGAACAGCAGCGCCACCGCACCAAACATGGCAATCACGCCGCCGAGCTTGGCGGTGATGAACACCACATCCGTACCGGGAATGCCGATGTCAAAGGTGACCGCGCGCAAAATGGCGTAGAAGGGCAGAAAGTACCACTCCGGCACAATATGCGGCGGGGTGACCAGCGGATCGGCCGGAATGTAGTTGTCCGGGTGACCCAGCGCATCGGGCATCCAGAACACGAACACGGCATAGATCGCTACAAACACCAGCAGACCGAAGACATCCTTCACGGTGTAGTAGGGATTGAACGGCACGGTGTCCTGCGGACCCTTGGGATCAATGCCCAGCGGGTTGTTGGAGCCGTGGATATGCAGCGCCGCAATGTGCAACACCACCACCGCCGCAATCACGAACGGCATCAGGTAGTGCAGGGCAAAGAAGCGGTTGAGGGTGGGGTTATCCACCGCAAAGCCGCCCCACAGCCAGGTGGTGATGCTATCCCCCACCAGCGGAATGGCCGTGAAGAAGTTGGTGATAACGGTGGCACCCCAGAAGCTCATCTGGCCCCACGGCAGCACATAGCCCATGAAGGCGGTCGCCATCATCAGCAGCAGGATCAGCACCCCGAGCATCCACAACAGCTCGCGCGGCTGCTTGTAGGACCCGTAATAAAGACCGCGGAAAATATGGATATACACGGCAATGAAGAAGAAGCTGGCCCCGTTCATGTGCAGGTTGCGCAGCAGCCAGCCGCTG
>DDSC01000034.1 GCA_002343265.1 Micavibrio sp. UBA2400 | reverse complement strand
TTCAATTCTGCCCCCAGCCACCATCTTTTCAATGGGTTAGCTTTTACCCCGAAAAAGTGTTTTCCATTGTTTTCCAAACTCATCCGCGTTTCTCTGTTATAATTTAGCCACTTAACTATCGGTGATTTGATTCTTTGCTTAGGTTGAATTTAAGCAGCCTCACCCTTATTTAAGGGCTCAGGAGTAACCTAATCCTAAATCGGAAATGCGCTTTTCAACTTAGTAAACAGATGTAACAATCTACCTAATGGGGGTTAAATCTTTATATGTCGTGGAATCCATTGAATTATCGCCGTGAGGCGCCACACGCTATCGCTGAGGCGTCATTAGGATTAATATTGTCGGAGCCTTTACGAAGAAATAGGGTTGATGCTCTTGATGCGGCTCATGAAAATAAATTCTCAGCTCAATTTCCAAAAATTAATAAGCCGCAGTTTATAGCTATTAATGTGGGTCCGAACTCCGTCCAAGGTGAGCCACCAGCCGCCACAAGTTTCGAGGTGTATCAGAGCAATGGCCAGTTAGCTCGCAAGTTGACGGCTGAGGAGAGCGTTGTCTCTGTTACAGAGTATGCCTATGAACGTTGGGATGATTTCAAGGGTATAGCTTTCTATCAATTGCAGCAAATGATGGAAGTTATGCAAGTTCCTCTCAGCGGTGTGGCTGCCTTAACCTTACAGTATGTCGATATTTTTACTAACAAATGCAACAGGGAAGAATATAAAATTCATGAGTTAGTCCCTGAGGGATGTCCGTATATACCAGCTGATTTTGCTGCCCGCGGCCCGTTTTGGCATTTACATCAGGGGTGGTTTGAGATTTTAGATAATGATCGGTTACTTAACCGAATTCACATCGACGCCGCCGAAAATCCTGTGCCAGGTTATTTCGTAAAGTACGATCACATTCTAAAGCTTGATGTTATTCCGCCTAATGGCAGTACAAAAGTCAGTTGGGATCAGATTTATGATGCATATGAAAAACTGCATATCAAGAACAAGGAAGTTTTAAAGAAATTCTTAGTCGATGATATGCAAGAAAGGATCAGGCTTAAGAATGTATGCTAGGCCGCTTACCACACTTGACATTGATGCGTCTAAGAACACTGGCTTTGTGAAAAGGAATGCCAGCATCGCTGACATATCCACAGTATTTCTGCCTCAGGAATCCGAAAATACTACTATTGATCGACTTGGGCGTTGGATAATGGTCGCCGGACCAATTAGCATAATTTATAGTGGGTCTACGTTTGGTGACATTCTTCGCCAAGTTTTTGTGGGTAGTGGTAGGAAGATTGGACTTTGGTTGCGATATGATCTCGCTCCAGTAGCTGATAAGTTACTAACTTATTTAAAGTTGAAAGATGGCTGGGCGGGAGACGATACTAGGGCGCCGAGTGCTCAAGCATACACAACGCTGGCTTTTGTTCTTAATGCGATGCCAGCTAATATTATTGCTCCATCAGCCTTTGTAGATGAAGAAGGAGAGCTGGGTTTGCAATGGCGTAATAACGACACAATTGCTACAGTCTCCACGTCTGGTGATGGTTTGGTCTACTACTCAATCCATAATGAGAGTGGAGAGCCATCGCTGTTTGGTGAGTTTGAAAGCCCTGCTTGTGATCTACGTATGGAGGGCAAGCTGCCTGTAGAGTTCTTTGAAGCAGTAGCAGGCATATTCCCCAATCATGCACGCTGAAGAGCAGAAGCATCATTCTGAAAATCCTTTTGGTCCGGTGGGCGACGACGAGTGTATAATTCGAGTTGTTCAGCAGCCTCCTAGCCGTATCGTGGACGGAAAGCCTGAGGCCAGCTACCTCAAAACAGACGAAGTATGCCGCAATGAACACGTACCAGGGGGGGCTTCCTGTTATAGGGCATGCAAAAGTGACGTGTTAGCATTCAAGGCTTGGGCTGAAAATCTGATTGCCAAGAAGGTTGATGGCAAACCTGGCAAAGACTATCTGGGAATCGTTCGCATTAAGGCAAGGCATGTGCGTGAAATCATACACGCTAAAAGTGGCAAGAGAGGCATCTTGCTTTTGGCTGATGGTGAGCCGGGCGATTTTACACACTGCTCTCTGCGGTGGAATGACTATGATATAAAGCCATGCGAAAAAAGCCTTTGCAGGCACCTTCGTAACGTGATGGAGGTGTCAGGGAAATTTATCAACAAACCACTGGAAGAACTAACTGAAGCTGATTTGCATAGCTGTTAGAAAATGGCTACTGTGCAAATTAGTACTGGGAAAAAGCCATTACACAAGTCTGAGATTTATAGACTTCGTCGCAAAAGCCAAAACATAATCCAGTTATTCAGTACATATGTTTTTCAAACAGTCGTTAACCCATTGATACATGGTTGCGTGTTTTCCAGCTAGAACTCTGCTAACTATTTGATGAAGCTTGAATGGTCTAGGACTGAAAATCCGCGTGTCGGCAGTTCAATTCTGCCCCCAGCCACCATTTCCCCTCTTTTCCTTTATCAATCGCGGTGGGCACCGCCTCCATCGAATTTTACAGTTTCAAAGCAGCCCACAAAGCACAATCGCCGCACTCTTGCGAATGCGGCGATTGCAGAATTCATCAAGCCGTAAGCTTAGATGGCTTCCTTCAGCTCCTTGGCGGCGCGGAAAGCAATCTTCTTGCTGGCCTTGATCTTGATCGGCTCGCCGGTGGCCGGGTTGCGGCCCATACGAGCGGGACGCTTGCGGACAACGAAAATGCCCAGACCGGGAATACGGATCTTGTCGCCCTTCTTGATGTGCTTGGTCACAGTGGCGATGAACGCTTCAAGGAACGCGTTGGCGTCCTTCTTGCTCATGCCCTGCTTCTCAGCGAGAGTCGCAGCAATTTGCTTCAGGGTGACAGTGGGAACCTTAACGGTTTCAGCCATGGTGTGAGTCCTGTGGTTAGGTTGTGTGTTACGCGCTCAAGTGCACGCACCATTCTGATTGCGCCGATTCCGCGCGGTGTACAATAATTTTTTACGGGGGGGAGCTGATTTTTCCGCTCTTGACGGGCCTTTTCGACTGGTGCAGCCGGAAAAAGCCTTGATTCCACGACATAACTAGCGCCGCGGGCCCTGCAATTGGTACTGAAAGGTAATTTTCGTACTGGCGGATGTGCATCCGGTCTGCTCAGGCGAGACCGGAAATTTGCTCAGTGTTACACCCGGAGGGCCGACCCAGATCGAGCGCAGGTCGCTGACATTATAGTAGCGGCGCGATAGCAGAGACACTAGCCGCTTGCAGCTGCGCGCGCTCATCTCGCTGATGCTAATTTCAATAACAGGAATGGCACTGCCGCGGTTGATCGCCACGTTCATGGGGTTATCCCACGCACTTGCCAGCTTACCTTGTCGCAGCAGGGTCGGTGGGACAATATCATGCTCACGCAGTCGATCGGTCACATCCTCGTAGCCAGTACCGGGCGAAAATGTCTTGTTTTCCAGCTGCTGGCGCAGATTTCCGACCAGATTAACGATACCCTCGGTGGTGCGCTGCGCTTTGTTGGTCAGGTCAGATTCCATCCACGCGCCCACGGCAATACCGGCAGCGAACGACAGGACGACCAGAGCGATGGTGATCTCGAGACGGACGCTGGGATCTTTGGAGGCGCGGGCTTTCATGTCGAAAGATTAACAGAATCCAACCCAGCTGTCAGGCAGGCAGTTTTCTGTGCTATAGGCCGCGGCTATGGCAAACATACTTATCTATGATACTCAGGGTGAGAGCAAGATTGATAGCCTCTGGCGTGTTTTTTCTCGTCTGGCGCTGGCACAGACCGGACTCACCTTGGCGCGTGTTACAGCGCACACCCTCTGTACAAAACTGACCGAGCAGGTCGATTTGCTGGTTTTGCCCGGCACACGTGCAGGGACAACTTATCGTGAGCAACTTACCGGGCCATCGCTACAGCTCCTGCAGCAACGCGTGCAGGACGGATTACAGATACTTGGAATTTGTGCCGGGGCCTACGTGCTGGCCAGAACCTTTATCTACACCGAATATGAGGGCCTATCGCGTCGACCTCTCTGGAAAAAACAGATCAGTTCACCGCTCGGCTTAGCTGATGTGATGGCACAAGGGCCTGATCTGCGCCTTTATGCACCGCAGCCGAGAGACCCGAATAACCCGTGGTCAGTATATAGCGCGGTTGAACTTGAGGGGGGAGCGATTGATGCACCGTCGCCGGCCTTCTTTGCTCTCTCGCGGGGTCCCAGTTTTGTAATCACAAACCCTCAGGCAGCAGTCGCACTGGTAAATTACAAAGCCACCAGAGAGGCTGCGGTCGTGCAGTTCAGGCAGGGAGATGGCGGTGGTATTCTCGCGGGCCCGGCGCTGGAGGTCGGTGGTACCAATCTGAGGCACTATATATATCCGCCGCACTACACTCAAGACGCGACCAGGGATATTGTTGAGAAGCTGGAGCAAAGCCGGATGGCATGGTCTTTGGTATGGGCACAGCTCCTGCCGCGCCTACTACCCCGGCAGACACATACTCATGGGCAGATTCGCTCGAATTTCTTAACGAAACAGATGAGCTGCTTATTGAAGTAGCCCTCGACTCCCGGCTATAACAACAGCATGACGTATACTGTAGCTGCTCTCTATCGATTTACCCGCGTGTCGGATGCGCCGGACGTAGTCAGCGCTCTGCGCGAGGAGTTTGCGCGTCTTGAGACGCTGCGCGGTAGCCTGCTGGTGGCACCCGAGGGGATTAACGGGACTTTGGCCGGATCGCCCGCAGCTATTGAGCAGTTGCTTGGTATTCTGTCGAGCCGCTTTGGCCTGACCCGCGAGGAGGTCAAGTTTTCGACCGCTAATTTTCTGCCGTTCAAGCGATTGAAGGTGAAACTCAAGAAAGAAATTGTCACCTTGCGCCAGCCGCAGGCCGACCCGACTGTGCGGGTGGGCGAGTATGTTGAGCCGGCTGCATGGAACGAATTGATCACCGCGCCGGATGTGCTCGTGCTCGATACCCGCAATGTCTATGAAACCGATATCGGGACGTTTGAAAATGCAGTGGTGCCGCCCATTCAGAATTTTCCCGAGTTTGCGGATTATGTCCGCCGCGAGCTGATGGGCGCGAAGGATAAAAAGATCGCCATGTTCTGCACAGGCGGCATTCGCTGCGAGAAGGCATCGGCTTTCATGTTGGCTGAAGGGTTTGATAAAGTCTATCACCTGAAGGGTGGTATTATTAATTATCTGCAGGTGACGCCTGAGGAGCAAAGCCGCTGGCAGGGCAAATGCTATGTGTTTGATGAGCGCGGCAGCGTCGATAGCGAAACTGCCGCATGACCGGGCTGATTACCAGTGCCGCTAATGCGCAGGTGAAAGCTTTACGCGCGCTGCTCGAGCAGAAAAAAGAGCGCATCGCGAGCGGGACTTTTGTTGTGGAAGGAGAGCGTAATATCAACGCCGCGCTTGCGGCGGGCTGGCTGCCGGTGCAGTTTGCGGCCAGTCCGGCCGTCATTCTGCCGCCCGAGCGGTCTGCGCTCTGTTTGCGCGTGACGCCGGAGCTGATGGCGCGTCTGGTCGGCAAGGATAATCCGCAGCCCTTGCTGGCAGTATTTCGCCAGCGCTGGTCTGAGCTTTCTGCCGCGCAACGCGGACTCTGGGTCGCGCTGGAGGACATTCATGACCCCGGCAATCTGGGCACCATAATCCGGACAGCCGCCGCCGTGGGGGCGCAGGGTCTTATCCTGATCGGTCATTGCTGCGAGGTCTATGCGCCGGAGTCGATCCGCGCCAGTGTCGGCACCTTTGCGCATCTGCAATATATAAAGTGTAGCGCCTCCGAATTTCTGGCGTGGCGCACAGGTTATTCGGGCCGTGTGGTGGCAACCCATTTACAGGGCAGTGTAGACTATCGGGAGCCGGATTATCCGCAGCCCCTTATTCTGCTCATGGGCAGCGAGAGTCACGGCCTTTCATCCGGGCTGACAGCTAGCGCAGATATCAAAGTTCGCATTCCCATGCGCGCAGAAGTAGAATCCCTGAACATCGCCAGCGCAACAGCGGTCATGCTGTATCAGATGACTGCCTGATCAGCCGGAAGCCCGCCGGTTGGCTAGCAGATCCGTCATCACGCTAGGGTCAGCCAGTGTTGAGGTATCGCCCAGCTGGTCATGCTCGCCCGCAGCGATCTTGCGCAGAATACGTCGCATGATTTTGCCGGAGCGGGTTTTAGGCAGGCCCGGCGCCCACTGGATGACGTCGGGCGTGGCAATCGGGCTGATCTCCTTCCGCACCCATTGGATCAAGGTTTTGCGGAGCGCTTCATCTGCTGTCTGGTCGGCTTTGAGGGTGACATAGGCATAAATACCCTGACCTTTGATGTCATGCGGGAAGCCAACCACGGCTGCTTCGGCGACCGCCGGGTGAGCGACGAGGGCGCTTTCAATTTCGGCGGTGCCAAGACGATGCCCGGCAACGTTGATGACATCGTCCACGCGTCCGGTAATCCAGTAATAGCCATCCTCATCGCGGCGGGCACCATCGCCCGTAAAGTACTTGCCGCGATAGGCCGAAAAATAGGTTTGGATGAAGCGGTCATGATCGCCATAAATGGTCCGGGCCTGCCCCGGCCAGCTGCCAGTCAAACAGAGATTCCCTTCGGCAGCCCCCTCCAGGACGACACCATTGGCATCCACCAGCTGGGGCTGGACGCCAAAGAAGGGCAGGGTAGCCGAGCCGGGCTTGAGGTCAGTAGCGCCGGGCAGTGGCGAGATCAGAATGCCGCCCGTTTCGGTTTGCCACCAGGTATCGACCAGTGGGCATGCGGTGTTGCCCACTTCACGCCAGAACCACAGCCAAGCCTCCGGGTTGATCGGTTCACCGACGGAGCCAAGCAGACGCAGACTCTGGCGTGAGGTGCCACGCACATACCCTTCGCCCTCACGCATGAGGGCGCGGATGGCGGTAGGTGAGGTGTAGAGGATATTGACCTGATGGCGATCCACCACCTGCCACAGGCGGGCGGAGTCCGGGTAATTGGGCACACCTTCATACATCAACGTGGTGGCACCGTTACATAGCGGCCCATAGACTACATAGCTATGGCCCGTGACCCAACCCACATCGCCTGTGCACCAATAAATATCGCCGGGGTGATAGTCGAACACATACTGATGGGTCAGGCTGGCATAGAGCAGATAGCCACCGGTGGTGTGCAGCACGCCCTTGGGCTTGCCGGTCGAGCCGGAGGTATACAGAATGAAGAGCGGGTCCTCCGCCTCCATGCTGACCGGGGCGCAGTCGGCCCCAGCCTTGGCCATGAGATCGTGATACCAGTGATCGCGCCCGTTTTGCCACGCAATCAGCCCGTTGGTGTGGCGCAGTACAATCACCGTTGTCACACTCGGGCAGCTGGTCAGCGCCTCATCAACGGTGGTCTTGAGGGTCACGGCCTTGCCGGCGCGGCGGCCCTCATCAGCGGTAATCACCAGTTTGGACTGACAATCCTGAATGCGATCGCGCAGCGCATGCGCCGAGAAGCCGGCAAACACCACGCTATGCACCGCGCCAATGCGTGTACAGGCCAGCATTGCGACGGCGACTTCCGGCACCATGGGCATGTAAATAGTGACGGTATCGCCTTTGCCAATGCCCTTATCCTTCAGCACATTGGCAAAACGGCAGACCTGTGCGTGCAGATCGCGGTAGGTGAGGCGACGGATATCCGCCGGGTTGTCCCCCTCCCAGACAATCGCTACCTGATCGCCGCGCGTGGCCAGATGGCGATCCAGACAGTTGGCGCTGATGTTCAGTCGGCCATCGTCAAACCAGCGGATGCGGGCGCGCGCGGCAAAATCAACATCGCAGATCTTGGTGGGGAACTGGTCCCACAACAGGCGCTTGGCCTGCTCGCGCCAGAAGCCCTCGGGGTCGGCCAGCGATTGGGCATACATCTGCTGATAGGCGGCCTGATCAATCCACGCCTTGCGTGCAACGTCAGCCGAAACAGGAATACGGGACGGGCCGGTCATGACAAACCTCCAAAGCTCCACCCCATGATATTAGCATGACGGCAAGACCTTAAAGCCCGCTTAAGTCGCTGCGGTGCAGCATGGGCTTTTCATGTGGGTTTTTATGGAGTTTGTGTGGTTATGAGTTACTGCTATATTTGGTTAGCGAACGATATGAGCGTTGCGGGCGGCGAGCCTAGACACACGGAAAAATCGGCTTCTGAGAAAACCGGGGTATGAGAGGGCGAAAGCCGCCTCTCTCTCTGTGTGGCTGAACTTGGCTAGCGCAGAATGCCCGCGGAACGGGGGCCTTTTGGGCCAGTTCTCTCAGGAATGTGGGAAAGCGGTATCTGGTTGGCTGTGACGACAGCGGCCGATCCAATCCTCTCGGCTATTATTCCCTGATTATCAGGGAAAATACAGGGAATTTTCGTGTTCTGAAAGCCGTTTTTACCGACCCGAAGCAGTAATTGTCCCCATGAACAGGGCATATCTCGACCGCCCGGCAATTTCAGGGTGAAAAATAACAGGGAATTTTCAGGGCCGTATCAGGGAATTATTTCCGCTGAACAGGGATACAATCCGGCATAACAGATACCACCCTAAGGCTGGGTTTGTAGACAGTCCTGCCCATTATGGGGTACCACTTGGCGGACTATCAGCTCGAGATATTTGAGTTGGCGGATATCCCGCTTGGTAGTTTTCTGGGATGCGTCCCACTGCCGGGCCAGCGTGGATGCGGTCGCGGCAAAAGGCCATTACTTCAGTACGGCAATCACGAAATATCAGGGTTAATCCGTGATGCATTATGTTCAATGCTGGGTATGATGCCTCAAAAGTGTTTTATTTCTTTTTGCCCAAGTCGCTATGTATTAAATCATTGAGTGATGCGATGCCGTTCTCTTGCAGGAAATTTCCAAGCTGCTTGTCACTGCGCACGCCAAAATCACGGTCGTATTGCTTTTCTATAGTTCCCATATGCGTATCATCACGCTTGTCACGCAACTGACCATCTTGGTTGCGGGAGCGCGTTCCGCGCATTCCTGGAGCATCCTTTGCCATGACTTTCTCCTTTTTTAGCTTAATCTGGTTCTTGCATTAAAAACTGACTTGCCCACTCATACCTTCAACACTACTGCGGGAATAATTTCGGAATGAAGGTACTTTTGCACTAAGGCTACTCTCCATATTGTCAGGCTGTCAATACCACCCTAAGGCGGGCTTTGTAGACAGTACCGCCCGTTGCGGCGTGCCCCTTGGTGGGCGATCAGCCCGAGGTGTCTGAGTTGGCGAATGTCCCGCTCGGCAGTTTTCTGGGATGTGTTCCACTGCCGGGCCAGCGTGGCGGCGGTTGCGGCAATGCCCTCACCGAGCTGACTTATGAACCACATCTGCCGGACATTGCAAGTCAAGGCATCGCTGTTAATACGGACATTAATACCGACATTTTCCGCACTCTTGCGCCCTGCTGTGGGTGTCTGCCCACCTCCCACAGTAGCCACACCATGTGAAGCTTTAGAAGGCTTCAGAGCGCTCTTGTTTGAACGCAGTTGGCACTGGTTCAGGAACAGGTCGATCAGCTCCGGATAGCAGCGGGCTAGATGAATATAGCCCAGTAAACTTGGCATATTCCGTCCCTCATACCATGCCTTTACCGTCCTGGGGTTCGTACCTGTCTCCCTCGCAATCCGCTTCACAGCAGATGTACTAGCACCTCCAATCTTACGTAGGTGCTGCACGACTCCTTTGATGAGAGCGGCTTCGGTTTTCATAACTTCTGACAGATGGGAAACTCTGTCCTTTTTCGGCTGAGACATTACAGGTCTCCTTTCGTTAACATTGAAAGGACCTGCCGGATTTTAACCGGGCGGAGCGAGAAACCTGATTCGGGATGGCAATGTGATGGTGGGCAGCAGAAACAGCGGGATGTCTACAGACCAGTCGGCACAATCGGTGCGGCGGGCGGCGATGTATGTGCGCATGTCGACCGACCACCAGAAGTATTCGACCGAGAATCAGGCCGACACCATTCGTGAGTATGCCGCCAAGCGCGGAATGGAAATCGTCCGGCGTTATGCGGACGAGGGCAAAAGCGGCCTCAAGATCGACGGCCGGGACGCGCTCAAGCAGCTGATTGCTGACGTGCAGTCGGGGGCGGCAGACTTTCAGGTGATTCTGGTACTGGACGTCACCCGCTGGGGTCGGTTTCAGGATGCGGATGAAAGCGCCTATTATGAATATATCTGCCGCCGGGCCGGGATTGCGGTCGAGTATGTGGCCGAGCAGTTTGAAAATGACGGCAGCCCGGTCTCAACCATCGTCAAGGGCGTCAAGCGCGCCATGGCCGGGGAATACAGCCGAGAGCTGTCGGCCAAGGTATTTGCTGGCCAGTGCCGCCTGATTGAGCTGGGCTTCCGGCAAGGTGGCTCGGCTGGCTACGGCATCCGGCGCATGCTGATCGACGAACAGGGCCAACCCAAAGGGCTGCTCAAGCGCGGTGAGCATAAGAGCCTGCAGACGGACCGGGTCATTCTGGTGCCCGGACCCGAGGAAGAGATCGCCAACGTCCGTTGGATTTATCAGGCCTTCGTTGAGGAGGGCAAACAGGAGGGCGAGATTGCGGCCCTGCTCAACCAGCAGGGTGTTCTGACTGATCTAGGCCGTTCCTGGACCCGTGGGGTTGTCCATCAGATCCTGACTAACGAGAAGTATATCGGCAACAACGTCTTTAACCGGCGCTCCTTCAAGCTCAAAATCCGGCATGTGGTCAATGAACCCGACATGTGGGTGCGGTCGGACGGGGTGTTCGACGCCATCGTCGATCCGGCTCACTTCTATACTGCCCAAGGTATCATTCGGGAACGCAGCCGTAGGCTCTCGGATGACGAGATGCTCTCCAAGCTCCGGCATTTGCATGAGAAGCAAGGCTGGCTGTCGGGCATTGTGATTGATGAGGCAGACGATATGCCGTCGAGCACCGCCTACGGCCACCGCTTTGGCAGCCTGCTGCGCGCCTACGAGCTGGTAGGGTTCACCCCCGACCGGGATTACAGCTACATCGAGATCAACCGCCAGCTCCGCCAGACCTATGCTGGGATTGTGGAAGATGCCATCCGGCAGATCAGGGAACTGGGTGGTGAAGTCCACCGGGAGGTCGGCTCGGACCTGCTGTTTGTAAATGGCGAGATCAAGGTCTCGGTCATCATCTGTCGCTGCCAGCAGACGGCAGCGGGCTCATACCGCTGGCAGGTGCAGCTCGATACCGGCCTGCGCCCAGACATTACGGTCGCCATCCGCATGGATGCGGCCAACGCCCAGCCACTGGACTACTACCTGCTGCCAGCGCTGGATATCGAGGATCCCAAGGTCCGCCTCAAGGAAAACAATGGGTTAGCCCTCGATGCCTACCGCTTTGACGACCTGCAGCCCTTTTTCTTCCTGACCGAGCGGGTCAGTCTGCGGGAGGCGGCCTGATGCCTAAAGTCAGCCAAACCGTGCAGATGATCCCGATCGAGCGGATCAACATCCTGAACCCGCGCGTGCGCAACCAGAAGCTGTTTGCTGAGTTCCGGGGCAATATCAGCAAGGTAGGCCTCAAACGCCCCATCACCGTCACGCCCTGCCATTCTGGCGCGGAAGGCAAAGCTTATGACCTAGTATGCGGTCAGGGCCGGATCGAGGCCTTCATGGCCTGTGGCCAGACCCACATCCCCGCGCTGGTGGTTGATGCCAGCGAGCAGGATGCGCTGGTGATGAGCCTGGTTGAGAACATGGCCCGGCGCAAACACCGCGCCATGGAGCTCTACCACGGCATTGAGCTGCTGGCTCAGCAGGGCTATGACGCGCAGGCGATTTCTAAAAAGACCGGCCTCTCCCATGAGTATACCAGCGCCGTCATCAACCTACTCAAAAGGGGCGAAGAGCGATTGCTGGCGGCAGTTGAGGCCGGACACATGCCGATCAGCCTCGCCATCCGCATCTCGGAAAACCCGGAGGATGAGCAGCGCGCCCTGCAGGAAGCCTATGAGAGCAAGCAATTACGCGGCAACCGCCTCTTGCACGCCCGCCGCCTGATCGAGATCCGCCGCCGCAGCGGTAAGTATAGTCGCCCCGGCCCAAAGCCAGCCGGAGCGCGGGCATCCCGGGACCCGACCAATGTCCGCGACATCATGAAAGCGTACCAGAAAGAGGTCGACCGTAAGCTAATCATGGTCCGCAAGGCTGAAGTGGCCAGTATGCAGCTGGTGTTTATCGTAGAATCCCTGCGTGAGCTGCTGAAGGAAGATAATTTCAAGAATCTGCTGAAAGCGGAGGGTCTACAGAGCATCCCCAAACCGATCATGCAGATCCTGAAGGGTAAAGCCGAATGACTGCAGAGCCTGAACTCAAGCCTTCCGCGCCTATCTATCTCGGCTTCGCCACCGAAACCGTACAGCTGCCCATCACCAGTATTATGCCGCTCAAAAAGCTGCCCTCTGGCTTGCTGGCTTCCGAGAAGTTCAAGCAGATCATTACCTCCATCCGCGAGATCGGCATTATCGAGCCGCCGATGGTCACGCCCGATAAGACCAACCCAAACCTCTACATGCTGCTTGATGGGCATCTGCGCCTCGAAGCCGTCAAACAGCTCGGCCACTCAGAAATCACCTGTTTGGTCTCAAACGATGACGAGGCTTTCACCTACAACAAGCACATCAGCCGCCTGACGCCCGTGCAGGAGCACAAGATGATTGTGAAGGCTACCCAGCGCGGCGTGCCGATTGAGCGGTTGGCGCAGGTGCTCGGGATCGATCCGGGTATGATTCTCCGGCGCAAGAACCTGCTCGATGGCATCTGCAAAGAGGTGCAGGAGCTGCTCAAGGACAAGATGGTTGCGATGAAGACCTTCTCCATCCTGCGCCACATGAAGCCCATGCGCCAGATTGAGGTGGCTTCGCTAATGAATGACTGCTCGACCTACCATGCGTCCTATGCCAATGCCCTGCTGGTCGCAACGCCGCCGGACCAGCTGGCAGAGCCCGATAAGGTCAAGAAGTTAAAGGGCTTTGACGAGGATAAGGTTTCTAGAATGCAGGGCGAGCTTGCTAACGTGCAGCGCCAGTTCAGCCTCATCGAGGACAGCTATGGCGCCGACATCCTGAACCTTACCTTTGCCAGAGGGTATATCAGCAACCTGATCGGTAATGCCAAGGTCGTGCGCTACCTCGCGCAGCACCATCCGGAATACCTCAAGCAGTTCCAGAACATCAGCGAGATGAGCTCGCTGAACGGCAAAGCGGCAGCGGGGTGAGAATTTGGCAGCTCGGCCAAAAGCCTTGAGCGCCGCATCGGAGACCGGGATCCATAAGCGCCGGGGCCATGGGAGAAGCCGCACGCTGGGGCGGATCAAGCATGGTGGTGGGAATGGCGGCGAACCCGTTCACAGCCCACTAGGCTGGAGGTCAAAACTCCAGCCGGCCGGGCGTGCCATCCGGGCACGTCCGGCTCACATGTGCTCACCCTACGCGGACTTCCTCAGGGCAGTGATAAGAAGCACTTTGTTACCACCGGGAAGGACAACATCCACCTCATCACCCACAGAGCCCCCCAGAAGAGCCTGACCAAGTGCCGAGTTTTGATTGATATTTCCTAATGCCGTATCGCTCTGTGAACGAACTATAGTCACGGTTCGTAATGACGAATCCAGATCGTTGATATAGCGAAATTCGACAGTGTCAAAGAGCTCGACTGTGTCTGTTCTGAAGAGAAGCTCTTTGTCTGGTTCAGAAGTACTCTTAAGTTCTTCTTCCTTAATTTGCTGGGAACTAACTCGTGATAAAAGATCAGCAGCATCAGCAAGATGTGTTTCAAGGGTAGCCTTATGTGCGAGTTCTATATCTTTCCGGCGCCGTCTCTTTTCGGCAATCAAATTTTCAATAAAAATCTTCAGTTTACAGAATTCTGCTTCCGGATTATGGAACCAGTCAGTAGACCAAATTCTGTAGATACTCCACCCCAAGCCTTCTAGGACACTCTGCCGGATACGGTCTCGATCTCGAGCTGATTTGCTTGAGTGATATGCAGCCCCATCACACTCAATACCTAGAAGAAAACCGTACGGATAGTCCGGATGCTTGACGCCAAGATCGATAAAGTAACCAGCGACACCCACCTGAGGGATAGCTTCGCAGCCGATAGACTCTAGACGTTCTTTGACGCAGATCTCAAAATCGCTATCGCATTCCCTTTGGCCTGTACTTCCGGAATCCAGCAGCCCATCTGCCGCGTACTGCAGATACGCCTTGAATATCCTCAACCCCAATGAACTTCCCTCAGAAACTTTGATGTCATCGGGCTTAAGCGAGGTAAACAGTACAAGATTATGTTTTGCTCGAGTAAACAATACATTTAGGCGGCGGTGGCCAAACCTGCCATTTATAGGGCCGAATCTCTGCATAACAGTGCCCTGTTTGTCCGGACCATATACAGTAGAAACATAAATTACATCACGCTCATCGCCTTGAACGCTTTCGAGATTTTTCACAAAGAAAGGCTCAAGCGTATCTTTCCATTTGATACGGTAGTTTTCAGCTACGGCATCCTCTGCAAACAACCTGTTCATGGCATCATCAATCAGGTCGCGTTGGGAAGAATTCATTGTCGCGATACCTAGACTCTTATCAGGATGTTCACGCATAAATTTCGAAGCGGCATCTGTCACTGCGTTAACTTCATCAAGGTTGCAGCTGGCCTGATAAGTGCCTTTAATGTATCGGGAGTAGACGCCAAAGCGTTCCCCCTTACTTTCAGGAGCCGGGAAGACAATTAGCCTGTTGTCGTAGAACCGACGATTAGAGAAGGCAATCAAACTCTCGTGTCGCGATCGATAGTGCCATTGAAGATCTCTAGTCGGTCTGAAACGCCCTAGTGCCAGATCAA
The DNA here is from genome assembly GCA_002343265.1 of Micavibrio sp. UBA2400. Taxonomy (GTDB): domain Bacteria; phylum Pseudomonadota; class Alphaproteobacteria; order UBA2400; family UBA2400; genus UBA2400. The sequence continues at coordinate 698 of DDSC01000034.1, read as the reverse complement.
GAATTGATTCATTGTCCACCGAATCATCTGGATCCATGTCATCGTCGGATATTTGCGTTTGGAAGAAGTCAGTAGGCGGAAGCTGCTTGGGGTCGCCGACGACAACAATCTGTCCTGATCTGGCTATAGCGCCGAGCGCATCTTCGGGCCGCATCTGCGATGCCTCGTCTATGACAACTAGATCAAACTTTACTGACTTTGGATCAATGTATTGGGCAACTGATAGGGGTGACATCAGAAAGCATGGCTTAAGAGCCTGAAGCGCTCGACCTGATCTACTGATCAGACTTCTGAGCGGAATTGATCTTGCCTTTTCTTTTAATGCCTGATGGCGGATAAGGCCCATTTCAGTGTATTCGGAAACACGGCCATGACTATTTCCCTCGGGAATTGGCCTTTGCGCCAACATATATGCGAGTTCCTTAGAATTCAGCGAAAGAATTTGATGGTCAATCTCTTTGAAAAGATTACGCGTGATTTCCAAAGAATTCTCCGCATAATTATTCAGAATATCGTGTTTCTCTAGAACCTGCCGCGCCAACTGTCTGTAGTAAAGATACTCAAAAATTTCTGCCGTATCTTTGACATAGGCGGGCATATCCTTGATTACTTCAATCAAACCGCAATAGGGTTTATTTTGCAGACCGCCCATAAACTGACGGAGCTCCAACAAGCCACCAAGTGCTTCTCTATGCTCA
>DDSC01000026.1 GCA_002343265.1 Micavibrio sp. UBA2400 | reverse complement strand
CTGAGGGGGCTAAATAAAGTTGTGCTGGAGGGTTGCTAAAAAGAGAGACAACTCGAGTTGGTATTAGTCCCTGAATTTCTGAAACCCACCAATGCAGTGCTTTTGAAACAAGCTCTTTTGCGTTGAAGAGAGTCGGAAAATAGTGCTCGTGCAATTTCATTGCTTAAGCTCATTTGCGCCAAAGGCCAGACAAACATCTCATGCTTGAGCCAATAGCTTAGACGGTCTATTTAAGCAAGGCTTAGCTAAAAATTTCATGCAGATTAATTATGTTAATCTGGGCTCATTATCACATTTCTGCAGGCTAGTTCTTGCGCGCAAGCCAACTTATGGTTATTTTCTTGGATATAATCTATTTTGTTTGGGTGGTACAAAAAAGAGTGGTTTTGAGAGGGTAAACCCTCTTCTGCACACACTAGAGCGAGAGTTGATGAATTTTCTGATCGAAAAAGAACTTGTAGCGCGACTGGCAAAAACTTTGGCAGCGATGTGTGTGCGCCATTCTGATATAGAAGATATCCATGCGGGGGTAGAGCCCGTTTCAAAAACCGGGGACTATTCTGACGTCAAGGTTATTGATGCCGAGGGGCGTGAAATTCCTTGGAATGAGGTGTCCCGCATCTCGAATGATGAAATGAAGAAGCTAATGAAGCAAGTCGTTAATCGCCTCTATACCTTCTTCATTCAGGTGGAGGATCCACGCTTCCAAAAGCAGGCCGAATATTTTGAGCGGGTTTCTCGGGCTTGGGATGCTCCAGAGCCAGACATTGATCCTCACTTGGATTGCTCTAAGCCAGATCAGAGTTAGTCCCAGCAAATACGCCGAACGCGTCTATTCCCTCATTTTACTGACATGCCTGCCTTTATCCCTTAACAGCAGTATTTTGTTAATTATTCAACAAATTGACTGGTCTTCCTTGCTGAAGCAAGCATTGCTGTCACCATCAACGGATGGAGACCAGCATGTATAAGACCCAGCCAAACACCTCACAGACAGCCCTCAACGCCTTCATGTCACACAAAGCTGAATTCGATTCCCAGATTACACGCCTGCAAGCGCTAAGTGCCGAGCATTTTAACGTAAGTCCAGATGATGTGAATTGGGGGCATGTGGGCGACGTGACCCGCTATGCCGCGCTGCTGCGCCAGATTACGGATGCCGCCTTCAATGAGGGTGAGCACGCTGCGTAATTATCCTCTTGTAATAAGCAGCCCTGTCGGTGGCCCCGGCGGGGCTTGTGGTGGTAAGGGCGCTGGAATGGCTGGCGTCTGCATACAGGAGACCACCACCATGGCTAAACTAAACGATACGCAACTTATGATTCTCTCGGCTGCAAGTCGTCGCCGAGATTATTCAGCCTACCCGCTGCCTAAAACAGTTAAAGCCGGAGATGGGCCAAAGCTGCTCAAGAAACTTCTCACCCTGAATATGCTGGAAGAAACCGAAGCCGTTGGCGATGCCGTCATATGGCGCGAGCACGAAGATGGTTATAAACTGACATTGGTTCTCGCAGATGACGGATTCAAGGCGCTCGGATTGGCTCGAGAGGAACAGGCTGCTGCTAAGATTAAGCCGAAGGCAACTGAGAAGGCAGTAAGCAAACAGGGCAACAGGCAAGACCGGCTGGTCGCTATGCTGCGCTCTAGCAAGGGCGCCACTATTGACGAGTTATGTCATGAGTTCGGCTGGCAGCCACACTCGGCCCGTGCTGTCATCAGCGTGACTGTCAAGCGTAAGCTCGGATTGGAGGTCACCTCGGCCAAAGTCGACGGACGTGGCCGTGTCTATAAGATGGGTGCCTGATGGGGTCGGTCAAGGCATTCGAGGCCGATGTTGCTAAACTGGGTATTAATGAGCTGAAGCGGCAGTGGAGCGAGGCATGGGGAATGCCTCCTCCACCCAAAATCAGCCGCACCATGCTTGAGAATAGTCTGGCTTTTAAGCTGCGCGAGCAAGCTGGTCTGGGATTGACGCCCGAGCAACAGGAAAAGCTGAACCGGCTGGTGGCAGCATACAAGCGCAATCCGGCAGCCCTTCGGGAGCTGAAAGTAAAGCCGGGCACACGCTTGATACGGACATGGCAAGGCAGTCAATATGATGTGCTGGTCAGGACGGATGACTACGAGTTTCAGGGACGGAAGTTCAAGAGCCTGTCAGAAATCGCCAAGACCATCACCGGCACGTCGTGGAATGGTTGGCGATTCTTTGGCATTAAAGATTCTCTGCGCACAGGTGCAAAATGAAGCCACCCATCAAACGCTGTGCCATTTATACCCGCAAATCTTCCGAAGAAGGGCTGGAACAGGAGTTCAACTCGCTGGATGCCCAGTATGAATCCTGCCTTGCCTATATCACCAGCCAGAAAGCTGAAGGCTGGATACCGATAAAGGGTCGATATGATGATGGTGGCTTCTCGGGCGGCAATCTGGAGCGCCCCGGCCTCAGGCGGTTAATGGCTGAGATTGAGAGCGGTAATGTCGACACAGTTGTTGTGTATAAAATCGACCGTTTGACCCGTTCGCTGATGGATTTTGCCAAGCTAGTCGAGGTATTCGACCGACACGGAGTGACCTTCGTCAGCATTACGCAGTCTTTCAATACCACCACCTCTATGGGGCGGCTCACGCTTAATGTGCTGCTTTCCTTTGCCCAGTTTGAGCGTGAGGTCACAGGAGAACGCATTCGCGACAAGATTGCGGCCAGTAAGAAAAAGGGCATGTGGATGGGCGGCTACGCCCCGGTTGGTTACAATATTGCCGAGAAGAAATTGGTGGTAGACCCAGAGTCAGCGCCGCTGGTACAGATGCTGTTCGAGCGCTACCACGCTCTCGGCTGTGTTTCTGCGCTCAAGAGAGAGCTAGACCGTGACGGTACCACCAGCCGCGTATGGTTATCTTCCACAGGTCTTGAGCATGGTGGCGCTAGCTTCAGCCGAGGCATTCTCTACAAGATTCTGCGCAATCCGGTTTATATCGGCCAGATATCCCATAAGGGCGTTATTTATGAAGGGCAGCATGACGCTATCATCAATGGAGAATTATGGGAGAAAGTTCAGGCCCAACTGGTTGGCCATGCCGCCCGGTCACGTGGCAGAACGTCAGTCCCTATGGCCGAGCTGCTGAAAGGCAAGATTTTTGATCCAGATGGCAGGCCCTACAGCCCGACCTACACATCAAAAGGCAATCGGCGCTATCGTTACTATATCAGTCAAAACCTGCTGCAGTGCCGCGACCACCCAAAAGGCATTATTGCCCGCCTGCCAGCGCAGGAGTTCGAAGATACTGTGCTGAATGGCATCATGAGCATCTTCTCCGAGAATCATCTATCAGCGATATTTGGGTTGGAAGAACACGACTCCCACATCCGGTACATCACCGCTAACAAAACTCAGATAGATAGCAAGAAGCTAGCTGAGACTTGCCTCAGCCGTGTAGCGCTGCAGGCCAACTCACTCATGCTAGAGCTAAAGGCCGAGGTATTAAAGGGCCAGATTGATGAGGCGTTAGCGCTAGATATGCAGCATCCCATCGTTGCTCAGTATCAACTTGAACTTCCCTTCGTAGTTGGCAGAGCTAAAACTGGCTCACTCATACTTTCTGCACCTGAAACAGCAGCAGAGATGAATGACCCATTCAATCAGCCACAAGAAGAAATCAGGCGCTGGATCCAAGGCATCATCTGGCGGGACGAACACTTTCGCGGCATGCCGATGGAGCAGATAGCCAAGCGCGAAGGTGTTTCTTCCAGCCATATCTACCGGCTGATCAATCTCAGTTTAGAAATGGTTTAAGAGAGAAACACCAGCATTTACGGTGCTATTTCACAGGTCATCGTCCCTCAAACCCACAGGCAAAAAGCCTCCCGCAGACTTGGGGCAAATCAGCGCCTATTCGCGCTGGTCTGTGTGGTGTGGTTCAGATGAGGTATGCATAATAGGTCTCAATACGGGGCTAAAAGCGGCTAATACAGAAATACTATCAATAATTTAGACTAGATGGCGGAGGGGATGAGATTCGAACTCACGAACGGCTTTTGACCGTTACCCGCTTTCCAGGCGAGCGCCTTCAACCACTCGGCCACCCCTCCGCGTCACGTCCGGCTATATAGACGAGCGGCGCGAAAAATACAAACCCTAGCTTGAGCGGGCGTCCGGTTGATGAATTCAGCCTTGCCCGAGTTGCTTGAGGCGCTCGCGTAGCTCGGCCTTATTAACCTGACGGCGCAGGCGGCGCTCCTCGAGGTCTGGCCCCTGCCAGAACAGCCACAGATTAAGCAGTGGCACGGCCAAGGCGCCGGTCAGAATCAGAATTTCAACACCTTGCGGGTGTTCGTTCGCCCACAGCAGGAAAATCCCGACAATCGCGACAAGATTGCCAAAAATGGCCAATACTTTGAGAATTTTCTCCACGGGGGCCTCCTGCGGTCGGGCGTTCCTGAATTTACCTGTTGGCAGCGCCCAGAGTAAAGGTTAACTAATCTGGCGCAAGCCCTCACGTGCAAAGGAGACCGTTATGCCCATCCTCTTTCAGGCCCGTTTTTTGGTCACCCCGGTCTTTCTTCTAACCCTTGGCCTTGCCAGTCCAGCGTTATCGGCCGAGGTGGTGGCCGACAGTAAAGTGGTAGCGGTTACTGTTTTCACCGACCGGGCCGCGGTCACCCGTCAGGCGGTGTTTGATCTTCCCGCCGGGGCCAGTACACTGGTGTTCAATGATTTGCCCGCCGGGCTGTTTACCGACTCCCTGCGCACCGAAGGCAGTAGCGCGACCGATGTGTTGCTGGGCGCGATTGAAAACAAGATGGTCAACAGCGCCGAGCTGGCGGCTCCCCGTGAGCGCGAATTGAACGCCAAACTTCAAGATCTGCGTGATGCGCGCGAGTTGCTGGTGGCAGATCAGGCTGCGCTTAATCAGAAACTGCAGTTTTTGACCACGCTGGGCCAGCAAGGCAGTTTGCGCGCGCGCGAAAATATCGCCGAATTGAACCTGAAGCCCGAGCAATGGACCGGGGCCGCCGCAGCGCTGGCGCAGGGCGTCAGCGAGACCCAGCGGGCCTTGGCAGGCAAAGTGGTGGAGCTGCGCAAGGCAGATGAGCAGATCGCAGCGCTGGAAGAGGAATTGGGTGAGCTTGAGACCGGGGCGCGCTCCGTGCTGCAGGTCCGTGTGCCAGTGGAGGCCAAAGCGGCAACGCGCCTGACCTTAGCCATCAGCTATCAGCTCAGCGGTGCCAGCTGGGCCCCGGTATATGATGCGCGGCTGGATACCGCCAGCGCCAAAGTCAGCCTGACCCAGTTTGGCGAAGTGCGCCAGCAGACTGGTGAGGACTGGGGCGATGTGAAGCTGGTGCTGTCCACCGCGCAGCCTGCGCGGGGAGCCGCGTTGCCGCCGCTTGACCCGATGTGGGTTGACCTCTATCAGGCTTATAACGATATGCGCCGTAAGGCAGTCATGATGGAGATGAGTGCAGCGCGCAGCAATGTCACTGCACAGTCGCTCGGTGGCGCAGAAGCGGATAGCGTCGCCATGCCGATGGCTGCCGCCGCCCCGGTGCCGGAGATGAAGGACGCGGTGTTTCAGGCGGCAACGCTCAATACCGGCGGATATGTGAGCGAGTATATCATTCCGGGTGCCACGTCGGTGCTGGCCGATGGCTCGGCCAAGAAGGTCATGATCGGTCAGCTGGAAGTCAGCAGCCAACTGGTGGTCAAGGTCAAACCGCAAATCTCGGCGGCGGGCTTCCTAGTGGCAGTCACCAAGCTGGGGGGTGAAGCGCCGTTGCTGCCAGGTCAGGCCAGCCTGTTCCGCGATGGGGCCTTTATCGGCTCGCTGGCCCTGCCGCTGCTGCGCCCGGGTGAGGAAACCGACCTGAGCTTTGGCATCGACGATCAGGTGGCGGTCAAGCAGCGCGTCCTGAAGGATGAGACGGGTGAAAGTGGCGTGATCAGTAAAGATAACACCCGGACCCGTGTGACGGTGACCGAAGTGCAAAACCTGCACAAGATGCCGGTGAAAGTCGCCGTGCTGCAAACCTTGCCCGCGTCGCGTAACGAACAGATCAAGCTGGAGCTGCTGGGCAATGAGACTACCCCTGGCTTTGCCAAGGATGTCGATAACATCACTGGTCAGTATCGCTGGCTTCTTGATCTGGCACCGGCTCAGAAGTCCGAGGTCAAGTTGGGCTGGACACTCAGCTGGCCGAAGGACCAGACCCTCTCGGGCCTGCCCTTCTAACGCGGCGACACAACAAAAAACCACCCTTGCGGGTGGTGAGATGCAAGCGACCCGGCGATACGGCTGCGGGAGGTGGCGGGAGTTGCGGGAGTGCCGCACCACCGGGTCGGTCTTGCCTCATTTGGTCCTGTTGGCGTTCCCGGCCACAGGGCCTTGTTGTTTACTGTCTGCCCCTTCAGGCGTTGTTTTCTATGTTGTTAGAGTAGCAAAGCCGATGCCAGAAATTTTATCTATATAAAACAATAACTTAGTTATTTTCCGGCGGAGGGTTTTTCCGCTCTGCATTGCATAATGCGACGCGTAATAGGGTGTCACTGCGGCAAATCTCGGTCAGGGCGGCCAGATAAGGCGGGCGCTGCTGTTCGGTTAACTGCGTGAAACGCTGGACTAAACCGCGGCGACTGGCACGAATCAGATCCGGTTCCGCACACAGATGCTCGTGCAAAACCGCAAGGAAGGTCAGGGCAGGCGTATGTGGCAGAGTGCCAGCCATGCCCTGAAAGTCGGTGAGCAGGCGGGAACGCTCGCTTGTCTCGGGCAAGGATTTCAACAGAAAGGCAGCGTCGAGCGCCGCATCAAAGCTCTGCTCCCGCGCGAGTGGCGTAAAGACGACAGACACCGGAATATCGGCGGCACGGACTGGAATGGCTTGTCCTTTGCTTTCGCGTTCAAGCAGTACGCGCAGCGTCATCGCACCAACTTCCGGATCCAGTTGGCAGATATAGCGAAGCTGCTCAAGATAGCGATCTTTTATCGCGTGGCGGAGCGGCGGCGCGTGCGTCGCGCGTGGGTTCAGTTGTGTCGTCAGGAGCGAAAGCTCAAGAAGGTTGAGGCTCTCCAGCCGAGGGAGGAGTGCACCGAGTACCGCCGGGTCCGGGTTCTCGGTGGCATCCATCAGGCTCAGAATGAGCTGGATCTGAGGAGTATTGGTGTGATCCGACATGGGCATCGCTCTCCGGCTGCCCCATCGATGTAGCAGGGCAAAGGCCAAAGAGCGAGTCCGGATAACGTGATAGGCTAAAGGTTAACAGGACAGTTAGCCAGCGGCGCGGATTTTCTCCATGAAGCCCCCAATCTGCTGGCGCAGACGATCAGCCTCACTCGCCATATGGCTGGAGGAGGAGGAAATCTCTTTCACCACACTGTTGGATTCAGTTGCAGTAACGCTGACGACCTTCATGACCTCCGTCACATCCTTGGCGGCGGCAGTTACTTCGCTGACATTCCCAGAGATGGAGGAGGTCACTGCGCGCTGCTCTTCCACCGCGGCCGCGACCGTGTTGGATGCCTCGCCGATCACCTTCACGCGGCCATTAATATCAGTGATTGATTTGCTGACTTCTCCAACCACCTGCTGCACGGCATTGATCTGCTGGGTGATTTCCTCGGTGGATTTGCTGGTTTGTGTGGCCAGATTCTTGACCTCACTCGCGACCACGGCAAACCCTTTGCCGGCCTCGCCCGCGCGGGCGGCCTCAATAGTGGCGTTGAGCGCCAGCAGGTTGGTCTGCCCGGCAATATCGTTAATCAGCTCCACAACTGTACCAATCCGGGCGGCGGCCTGCGCGAGCGACTTGACGATCCGGTCCGCATCTTCTACTGCCCCCACGGCTTCACTGGCGCTGCTGGCGACCATACTCATCTGGGAAGAAATCTCATTGATCGAGGCCGACATTTCCTCAATCGCCGCAGCAACCGTCTGCATGTTGGTTTCGGTCTTGATGGCAGCGCCGCTGGCGGTTCCGGCCTTGTCGCGTGTTTCATCCGAATATAGGGCGATGGTAGTCACATGGCCATTTAGGCCAGCCGCCGCAGTTGCCACAGTTTCGGCGACCTGGCGGACATTGCGGTCCACAAACTCGGCGACTTCCTCATCGCGCTTGGCCATTTGTGCCAGTGTCGAGTTGATTGTCGCGGCATACAGGGCAAAGTTACCCAGCAAACCGGTTGGGATGATTTTGCGGAAGTATTTGCGGCGATTGGCGTACTCCATCGCGGTCTGGGCCTCCTTGGTAAAGGCCTCGGTGATATCCAGCATGCGGTTGATATTGCCGAGCAAATCGCCGATCTCGTCGGTCCGGCCAATACGGATATTGCGGACATTCAGATCGCCAAGAGCCGCCTTGGTGGTGACCTCAACCGCGGAGCTCAGTGTAGCAGAGGCCCGCATCAGCTGGCGCCAGAGGCCATACACCACAGCCAAACCCAATACTCCCACGGTCAGAATTAGGGCGATTGCCAGCCAGTTTTGTTGGTGCGCTGCGGCCAGATCCTGCTCCACCTGTTCAGACAGCTTCTGCTGCTCGACTTGCAGGGCAGCGGCCGCCGCGTCCAGCGCATCATTCAATCCAGATGCTGCCTTGTCAAATTCCGGCATCATGGCGTTGCCAGCCTCGGCACCTTGGGCAACATAGATATTAGTCATGCGTAGGCCCATGTCGTAATAAGCCGGGAAGCTGGCTTTTACTTCTTGCAGTTTGGCTGCCAACTCGTCGGCCTGCAGCGCCTGGCTCAGGGTAATGGCCTGTGCGATATCAACCTTGAATTTTTCCGCGTAGCGGGCGGCGATATCATCGCCCTCATCAAGCCCATTAAGACCGCGTGTGGCGGATAAATCCTGTAAATTTTGCTGGATTTGAACGATATCAAGGCGTAGAGACTCGATCGCGGACTGTAATTCTTGCTTTTTGTACTGGAGCTCAAGTGTATGGCCAGCAAAATACTGGATGGAGTGCAAGCTGGTATAGCCAAGGCCACTGCCGGCTGCAAACTGCAGCCCAATGATCGTAGCGAGGATGGCCCCCATGGCGATAGCCTGCTGGCGGATGGTCTTGAGCTGGGTGATGCGCATTATTGCCTCCTAGAGTGACAACACAAACTGATCGTAAGCCATGCCGCCTTTGCGGGCCGTCTCGTGCAGGGCTTCTGTTGCCTTTTCCAGACCGGCCTGCCCACCCTGCTGCCGTTCGATTTGCACTAGCTGACGATAGAGAGGTTCAACCGCCTGCAGGGCAGTCGCTTTGGGGGCGCGGCGGCTGGAGTGATAGCCCGTCAGTTGGCCCTGCTCGTCAAAAGTGGGGGTAACATGAGCCAGAACCCAGTAGTGATCGCCATTCTTGCAGCGATTCATCACGTAGGCGAAGATTTCTTGCTTCTGCTTGATGGTTTCCCACAGTAGTTTGAACACGCAGCGCGGCATGTGCGGGTGGCGGATCACATTATGTGGTCGTCCCAGCATTTCGTTTTCTGTGTAACCACTAATATCAAGAAACAACTGATTAACGTAGGTCATTACCCCGCGGGTATCTGTCTTGCTGACAATAATCTGGGTATCGGGAAAGGTCCGCGCCTGGCCGGTCAAGATCAAACGGCTGCTGTCGCGTGTAGTATCTTCTAGCTCAACTGCAGACATGACAACTCCTGTACAAGGTGGCTTGTACAGGAGTGTGACTGTCTTCTCTTAAGGGCTGGTCACCCTACGTCATACGAGAGTATTGAACTGCGGCGTTCAACTTGCGAGTTTGGCCAGAAATCCGTCAATTTGGGAGCGCAGGCGCTCGGCCTGTGAGGCCAGCTCACTGGCAGCGGCACTCACCTGCTGGGTGACGGCATTGCTTTGCTGGGCCGTTTCACTCACGACATCAACCGCCTGGCTCACCGCCCCGGTGGCACGGCTGACCGAGCTGACATTGCTGGAGATTTCCTGTGTGACGGCCCGCTGCTCTTCAATGGCGCTGGCGACGGTGGAGGAGGCCTCGCCGATCACCTGAACCTTCTGGTTGATGGCCGCAATAGCCTCATTCACATCCTTAACCACGGTCTGCATGTGGCTGATTTGGGTGGTGATATCCTCGGTCGCCTTGGCGGTCTGGGTAGCAAGGCTCTTGACCTCGCTGGCAACGACCGCAAAGCCCTTACCAGCTTCGCCCGCCCGGGCCGCCTCAATGGTGGCGTTCAGGGCCAGCAGATTGGTCTGACTCGCGATGTCGCTGATGAGAGAGACAATCGAGCCGATTTTTTCGGCCGCGGCCGTCATGTCACCAATGGTGTGGTCAGCCCGGGTTCCCGCGCTAACGGCGTCACTGGCAAAGCCGGCCACCTTGTTCATCTGGCCTGCGATCTCGTTGATGGAGGCCGTAAATTCCTCCACCGCCGCTGCAACCGCCTGCACATTGCCGGAGGCCTGTGTCGCCTCGCTGGCGGCGGTGCTGGACTGGGCGCTGGTATCCCCGGCATAGCGGGACATTTCTTCGGCATTTCCGCTCAGCTGCGTAGCAGCGGACGCGACGGTCACAGCGACCGCTTTAACATTGTCATTCACAAAGGACGTGAATTCAGCATCGCGTTCCGCCATGAGTTTAAGCGAGCGATTGATCGTCTCGGCGTAGAGGGCGAAGCTGCCGCGCAGACCCAGCGGATTGATGGCCCGGTAGTATTTGCGGGCGTTGGCCGACTGCATGGCGGCATCGGCCTCTTTGGTAAAGGCCTCGGTTAAATCGAGAGTGCGGTTAATGCCGCGCAGCAGGTCGCCCAGCTCGTCGGTTCGCCCAATCATGACATTGCGAACGTTCAGGTCACCATGAGCGGCCCGCCCGACCAATGTAGCGGCTGAGCTGAGCAGAGCGGCGGCTTTCGCAAGCTTATGCTGGATTAAATAAGCAATCAGTAAACCGCATAGGCCTAGCAGGCAGAGGATGACGAGACCAACAGTCTCAAGCTGATGCAGTTTGGCCTGAGCTGTCTCCATCTGTTGTTTCTGGCGCTCAATAACAGCAGTGAGAGATGTGGCGGCCGCATCGGCCGCAGTATGAATGGCCTGCGCCGTGTCATCAAACTGGCCCATCATAGTATTACCGGCTAGGGGCCCATCATTCACATAGAGCATCGCCATCTTCTTCCCGGTCTCATAGTAGGTCGGGAACTTGCTCTCAATGTTGTTCAAGCGGGTTACTAGGTCGGTTTCACCAAGGCGGCTCGCCAGCGCGACAGCTTGGTCGATATTACGCTCAAAGGATGCTGCTCGTTCTGCAGCAAGAGCGGGGCCATCATCCAGCCCATCCAGCCCGCGTGTGGCGGCGATATCTGTGAGGAATTGCTGCACCTGAATAACGTCTGTGCCAACATCCTTCAGGGTGCCCTGTAACTCAAGTATGGCGGTACTGGCCGCGGTAAGTGTGGCGAGAGTGGCATTGGTTGACGTGCGGAAATACAAGGCCAGCCCACCCCCCGCGATCAACTGGCAGAGAATGATGCCGGAAATTGTCAGCCCGGCAGCGCGGGACTGCTGACGAATGGTTTTCAGCTTAAGCATGGCATAAGTCCTTACAGAGAGAGCACAAAACGGTCATAGGCCATACCCTTGTCGGCCAATGTGTCCATCAGAAGCTTGGTCGAAGCTTCAACGCTGGCCCGGCCTGCGCCGAGCCGCTGCTCTTCTTCCAGTAGCGTCTTGTAGAGCGGCTCAATGACCGCGAGTGCCTTGCGCGTGGGGACGCGGCGGTTGGAGTGAAAGCCGATAATCTGTCCATCGGAGCCATAGGTGGGCGTGACGTGGGCGAGAACCCAGTAGTGATCGCCGTTCTTGCAGCGATTGACGACATAGGCGAAAATTTCCTTGCCACTGCGGATGGTATCCCACAGCAGCTTGAAGACACAGCGCGGCATGTGCGGATGGCGAATCACATTGTGCGGCTTGCCGATCATCTCGTCTTCGGTGTAGCCACTGATCTCCAGAAAGATATCATTGACATAAGTGAGCACGCCGCGCGCATCCGTCTTGCTGACGATGATGTCGTTTTCGGCGAAGGTGGCCTCGCGGCCGGTGAGGTGCAGACGTGCAGCATCGCTTGCGTCTGCAGCCGAAGAATCAGCTGTCGTTAGGCTCATGTGGGTTCCCCTCGTTTTGGTCGTGTGTTTACACACTTATGTATTCAACGAGTAGAATGCCTATCCTATTAACGAATTATTCAAGACTAATCCTAGCCTAATTGACAGAGGTCAAGCGCTTACACCAACAGATTGAATAAAATCACTATTCAACCGTAGGGCCGTAACCAGATTATTTTAATTCGGAGTTGAATCAATCCTGACCCATCCGGAGCGCGGCGATGAAGGCGCTTTGCGGAATCTCGACCTCACCAAACTGGCGCATCCGCTTTTTGCCCTCTTTCTGCTTTTCCAGCAGCTTCTTCTTACGGCTAATATCGCCGCCATAGCATTTGGCGGTCACGTCCTTGCGCATCGCGCTAATGGTTTCACGCGCAATCACGCGGGCGCCAATCGCCGCCTGAATGGCAATTTTGAACAGGTGTTTGGGGATCAGGTCCTTGAGGCGCTCGCACAGCTGACGGCCGCGCGCCTCGGCATGGGCGCGGTGGACGATGATGGCCAGCGCATCGACCGGATCGGCATTGACCAGAATGTTCATGACCACCAGATCACCAGCCTCATAGCCATCAAGCGCATAGTCAAAACTGGCGTAGCCGCGGGAAATACTCTTCAGGCGATCATAAAAATCGAACACGACCTCATTGAGCGGCAGGCGGTAGACCAGCATGGCGCGGTTGCCCACATACGTCAGCTCGATCTGAATGCCACGCCGGTCGGTGCATAGTTGCAAAATGCTGCCCAGATATTCATCGGGCGTCATGATGGTGGCCTTGATCCACGGCTCTTCAATACGGTCGATATAGACCACATCGGGCATATCCACCGGATTGTGGATTTCCTTCATGGTGCCGTCGTTCTGGAATACTTTGTAGACCACAGACGGTGCAGTAGTGATGAGGTCAAGGTCAAACTCGCGCTCCAGCCGTTCCTGAATGATTTCAAGGTGCAGTAGGCCGAGAAAGCCGCAGCGGAAACCAAAGCCCAGCGCAGCGGAGCTTTCGGCTTCAAAATGGAAGCTGGCATCGTTCAGGGCCAACTTACCCAAGCTGTCGCGAAGATGCTCAAAGTCGGTGGCATCGACCGGGTAGAGACCGCAGAATACCACCGGAATGGAGGGTTTGAAGCCAGCCAGTGGGGTGAGCGCGGGTTTTTTGGCATCGGTGATGGTGTCGCCCACCTTGGTGTCGTGAATGTTCTTCACGCCCGCGGTGATAAAGCCCACTTCGCCGGGGCCGAGTTCCTGAATCTGCACTTTCTTGGGAGTGAAGTAACCTACCCGGTCAATTTCATATTCGGCATTGGTGGCCATGAACTTGATCTTCTGGCCGACTTTTACCGTACCACCCACCACGCGCACCAGAATGACCACGCCCAGATAAGCGTCATACCAGCTGTCAATCAGCATGGCCTTGGTGGTGTCAGTTGCTTCGTTTTTGGGTGGGGGGAGGCGGGTGACGATAGCGTCCAGCACATCGCCAATGTTCAGGCCGGTCTTGGCCGAGATATGTACGGCGTTACTGGTATCAAGGCCGATCACATCCTCAATCTGCTGCTTGACGCGGTCAGGGTCGGCGGCGGGCAGGTCGATTTTGTTGATGACCGGGACAATCTCATGGTTATTATCAATCGCCTGATAGACATTGGCCAGCGTCTGCGCTTCTACCCCTTGCGAGGCATCGACCACCAGCAGTGAGCCTTCACAGGCGGCGAGGCAGCGGCTCACCTCATAGGCAAAGTCGACATGGCCGGGGGTGTCCATCAGGTTGAGCTGATAGGTGTGGCCGTCCTTGGCTTTATACGACAGGCGCACCGTCTGCGCCTTGATGGTAATGCCGCGCTCGCGCTCGATATCCATGCTGTCGAGCACCTGCTCCTTCATCTCGCGCACTTCAAGGCCGCCGCAGGTCTGGATCAGACGGTCGGCCAGTGTGCTCTTGCCATGATCGATATGAGCGATGATGGAAAAGTTGCGGATGAATTTCGGGTCGGTGGGCATGGCGCGCGGAAAATAGTTAATTTTAGCAGAAAAGACAAGGCAATTCAGGGCGGACGCGGCGCGGTGTTCACGGACGGTTGTTTTCGTGCAATCCGCTTGAAATTAACGATTTTATTGTTTAACCCCGGCCTATGGAAAGTACCATGATTGGTCCGTATTGTCCGTATGATCCCGCGGTGCCAGAAGGCTGGGATGAGCGCATCAACTACATTGATAGCCTGAATCTGGTGACCGATGGTCGTCGTAGCGGAGTCGATGAAGTGCGACAGTACTGTCATCTACATGGTCTGCGGAACGGCGCGTTAGACTATATGCAGAGCAGGCGTCAGAGCATTGCCGAGGATGTGCAAGAGATCGCACAGGACATCGAAAGCAGTACACTTTCACGGGTGTGGCTTTTTATCTGCTCTTGGGGTCGTATTAATTCGGACAACTTCTCCGGATTACTGCGCCTGTTTACCAAAGCTGAGATCGAGAGCAAACAGGCAGAGTTACAGGCTGATTTCGCCCCGGCCTTCGCGGAAAATTTGCGGCAGATCCGCGAGATTGAAGAGTGGGTGAGCGCGGGTGAGGGGGAGGTTTCTGAGTCCGTCAAAGCCATCTGGAACGCCCTAGGCGGGCGGCGCGAAACCTTTCCGCGCTTTGTGGTGATATCGGCACCTGTACCAGCGCCCTAAGCTCAGCGCCACTTGTCACTAAAGAGTCATTGGCAATTAACATCGCCCCCTGTCATGCTGATGAGACAGGGGAGCTTACCATGATCCGCCATGCTGCCACTCGTATGTTTCCATTACGCTCTGGGATCGGCGTAAGCCCGGATGTGCGCCGCGCCCTTAAGCAGATATATCAGCTCGGGTTGCAGCCACACGATGGTCCAGCCCGATTAGCTGAATTAGAGGATATTTATCGCCACCTGGCTCCGGCCAGACAGCAGGCCAGGCCGAGAGCCGTCTTTATGGATTTGCTGCACAATCCGCGCCCGCTCATCCGCTTTGCCGCCCGGCTGGGCGCGGTGGCGCTGGGCATTACCGGTGCGGTGGCGCTGGCACAGGTGGCTGGGGCCCCCGCCATTGTAAGCGGAGCAGTGGAATACGTTACAGAAACAGCACTGACAGTAGGGCTTGCCTCGGTGGCAGCCGCGCAGACTCTCTCACATCAACAGCCGCAGGCGGTATCCCCACCACCTGACCCTACTCGTGATCTGGTTATGCATGTGCTGGAGCAGGACATCAATCAGCTGCGCCATGGCGCGTATGAGCCTAACCCTCAACAGCGGCGGGAGCGGGCAGAATTCCGGGTGCTTTTGCGCAGTGTTACGCATCCGCGTCCGCCATTTTTTCGGCCGGATCTTTAGAGTGTTCTTAACAATTTGCGGCACACTGGCGGGGCTATGGCTGCTGATGTTCCCGCCTCTGAACCTTTGCCCACCTTGTTGCCCGCCCTGACGCAGGCGCTGGCGGACTCGCGTGCCCGCTTCAAGGATTTTTTGATGCTCAGCGGCGATGAGCTGTGGGAGATCGATCGCGCCGGACGTTTTTCCTATATCAGCGAGCGTGGCTTGCTGGGCTGGAGCGCGGCCGAGCTGGTTGGACATCGACCGCATGAGTTCGGTCTGACCGCTGTTGATTCCTTGACCACACCGTTTCTCGCCCAGCAGCCGGTGCAGCATGCCCAGCTGTGGCTGCGCGATCGGCAAAATACCCTGCGCTGTCTGGATGTGAGCGCCTTGCCGCAACGAGATGCAGAGGGGGGCTGGAGCGGCACACGTGGTATTTGCCGCGATATCACTGCCTTGCAGGAGCAGGCCAGTGCCTTGGCAGCCGCCCGCACCCGCGAGCGCATTGTAAGCCATATTCTGCGCGTGGTGCGCGATGGGCTATCACCCGAGCGCGAATTTGAAGCCGCGGCGCGGGCCCTGACACATGCCGTATCGGCGGCTGGCTGTGTGGTGCTGCGCCGGGTTGGGGAGGAGTGGCAGGAGGTGGCGCGCTTTGGCGATCAGGTGCCGGAAGCCGCCAGGGTTTTATGTGAGGCTACCTTGCAGCGTGGCGATGCCTTGTCACTCAGCGGAGGCGGGCACGAATGGCTGGCCTGCCGCACGCAACATCATCGCGCGGTCAATGGTGCCATCGCGGTCTGGCGACTGCCCCGCGAGGGTGCGTGGAGCAGCGATGAGCAACGGCTGATTGAAGCGGTGGCCGAGCAACTGGGGATTGTCTGGGCGCAGGTCCGTTCGCAAGAAGCCCTGATTGCCCGGGCTGATCGGGATGGCCTGACCGGCTTGCTTAACCAGCGCGCTTTTGCCGAGACGGCCAGTGCACGCCTTGCGCGCGGGCAGGGCGGGGCTGTGCTGGTGAATATCGATCTCGATAATTTCAAGACCATCAACGATCATCTCGGCCATAAAACGGGTGATGATGTGTTGAAACGCGCTGCCGTCGTGCTGGAAGGTGCGGTGCGTGCCGGTGATATCGTGGCGCGTGTGGGTGGAGATGAGTTTTTGTTGTGGCTGGAGCGTACGGACATTTCGGGTGCACAGGTAGTGGCAGCCCGTATTCAGGAGGGGCTGGCCGAGATCGCCGCGAGTTTACCTGAGCTGCCGAAGAAGCTGGGCGCCTCCATTGGTCTTGCCCCAACCCATGCCGAGGATACACTCACCAGCCTGATGCAGCGGGCGGATGCTACCATGTACAAAGCTAAGCGCAGCGGCAAAGGGCATACGGAGAGTGCCGCATGAGCTACGAAACCGCCAAACAGATGGCGCAAAGCGAGGATCTGCAGGAGCGCCGCCGGGTGGCCGCCGATGTGCTTACCGTGCCGGAGATCCTGTATTTTCTGACCGATGATGCCGATGCCAGTGTGCGCCGCCGGGTGGCCGAAAACCGCAGTACACCGCGTCAGGCTGATTTGAAGTTGACCGCTGATAAAGATGAGGCTGTGCGGTTGGCGCTGGCCAGCAAGATTGCCGCGCTGGTACCCAGTCTCCCGGCAGGCGCACTGGATAAGGTGCAAGAACTCACCCTTGAGGTATTACGGGCGCTGGCGCATGACTCGGCGGTAAAAGTACGCGAAATTCTGGCCGAGGCTCTGCACAGCGTGCAGACGGTACCAGTTGATATCATCACCACGCTGGCGCGCGACGTAGAAATCCGGGTGGCCGAACCGGTCCTGAAAAACTCACCTTTACTGAGCGATGAGGATCTGCTGGCGATCATCAAGAGTGGGCCGATTGCCGGGGCGCTAGCGGCGATAGCCAAACGCGCCGTGCTGTCCGAAACTGTCAGTGAGAACATCGCCAGCCGTGAGGACGAAGAGGCCATCGCGGCGCTCTTGGCCAATGGTGGTGCTCAAATCCGTGAGGATGTGCTCGACCAGCTCTGTGCCCGTGCTGAGGCGCAGCCCCGCTGGCATGAGCCGTTGGTGAACCGCCCACGCTTGCCGTTGGCAGCGATCAAACGTCTGGCGCAGTTTGTCGCCACCCAGCTGCTCGAGGTACTCAAGGCCCAGCCCGCTATTGCCGAGGATACAGCGGGTGAGATCGCCGAGCTGGTACGTGCGCGCATTGTTCGGGATGATCCGGTCGATGATCCGGCAGCACAGGTTAAGGAGCTGGCCACGCAAGGGAAGCTTGATGAATCCGCCATAACCCATGCGCTGGAGTCTGGTCAGCGGCGCTTTGTCATTGCGGCACTGGCCGAGCTTGCGAAGACCGATCCCGCGACGGTCACCCGCATTATGACCGCACACAGCGCCAAGGGCATGACCGCGCTGGCGTGGAAAGCCGGTCTGTCCATGCGTCTGGCGCTCCAGCTGCAAACGCGTCTGGCCGGAATTACGCCACAGCAGGCCCTTTACCCCAAAGCGGGGAGCGGTTATCCCTTGAGCGATGAAGACCTCACGTGGCAGCTGGAGTTTTTTGGCATTTCTGTCTAGCGCTCTGTGTTGCCCGGCACAGGCGGATGAGGCGGTGCTGACCGGGCTTTATGCGCCAACACCTCTTGTCGCACAGGGTCCAGTGACAACTGAACAGGACCGCTGGGGCCGTTTCAGTGTGACAGACGAAACTGTGCGCATGGAACTGCTCAAACAGGGCCAGGCACAATTGATGCCCGAGGCCCGCGAGCCAACTCTTGGCGAATGGCGGGCCGAAGAAGCGGCGCGACAGGCTGGGCTGGGCGTATGGAACGACGATTGCTGTAAACTGCTGAAGGCCAGTGGAAAAATACCGCTTGGTCAATGGCGGGTCGTGCAGGGGCTGGTCCATAGTGTGAGTATTCGCCGCGAGGTGGCCTTCGTGAACTTTGCCGCCGACTGGAAAACCGACTTCACGCTCATCCTCAAGCCTGCCCTGGCGAAAAAGCTGAAAATTGAAAACTGGCAGGGTAGGACGCTGCAGGTACGCGGTTGGACGGAATGGTACTATGGCCCGGCCATACGGGTGGATGTGGCGTCACAAATTCGGTTGCCCGCGGCAGGCAAATAGCGCAAACTTAAGTCATGAGCGACCTGCCCGATCTCTTTCCGCCGCTTGAGCCTTATGACACTGGTACCTTGAAGGTGGACGCGCCGCATGAACTGTATTGGGAGCGCTGCGGCAATCCCAAGGGTGCCCCTGTCCTGTTCTTGCACGGCGGGCCGGGTTCTGGTTGCACGGTCAAGCATCGCCGTTTTTTTGATCCGTCATTTTATAATATTCATCTGTTCGACCAGCGCGGAGCGGGGCGGTCAACGCCGCTGGGCGAACTGAGCCACAATACCACCGATCATCTGATTGCCGATATAGAGAAGCTGCGCATGCTGTGGGGGATCGAGACCTGGCACGTGTTTGGTGGTTCCTGGGGCAGCACGCTGGCGCTTGCCTATGCACAGGCGCATCCCGAGCGGGTGACCACTCTGGTGCTTCGCGGCATCTTCCTGCTGCGGAGATGGGAGATCGACTGGTTCCTCACACAAATTGGCCGTATCTGGCCAGAAGCCGAGCGCCAATTGTTAGAGCCGTTGTCCGCTGCCGAGCGGACTAACGTGCTGGAGGCCTATTACCAGCGCCTCACGCATCCGGATCCGGCTGTCCATTTGCCCGCAGCACGGCGCTGGGACTATTACGAAAGTGCGACGTCCAACCTTATTCCTGATCTGGAGAAAGTGAAAGCTGAGCAGAGCGATCATCATGCGCTAGGCATCTCGCGCATTGAGGCTCATTATTTTCGCAATGTTCTGTTCAAGCCGGATGATAAGCTGCTGCGTGATGTACACAAAATCCGCCATATTCCGGCGGTAATTGTGCAAGGGCGCTATGATCTGGTCTGCCCGCTGCGCTCCGCCGATGATTTGCATCGTGCGTGGCCAGAGGCCGACTATATCGTGGTACCGGATGCGGGCCACTCGGCGATGGAGCCAGGCATTCGCCGTCAGCTGGTGGCGGCCACCGAGCGGATGAAAGCCTATTCCGGCACGGCCAGATAGTACCACTCTTCGCCCATGACAGCCGTAGCCTTGGGCATGATGATAACGCCATCAGCATCAGCGGTTAGGGTGCTACCGTTATCAAGCTGCGCCAAGACCTGTCCGGCTGTGACGGGCGAGAAATTCTCAAACGCGCCAGTCAGCTTGCCTTCGGTTTCTTTCCACACCACTTTGGTCATGCGCACAATTTTTGTCTGGGCAGGGGGCGTGTCATCGGCATAAGGGCCAGTTAGGCCCAGATGTGCGAGTGTCAGCCGGGCTATGCGGTAGGCGATGTCGGCGGTAGTCGGATTAGTCTTTTGTCCACATTCTACCACCAGCGCGGTTTTGCCTTTGCCGTTGGCGTAGCTGATGGTTGTGCTGCCAGTCTCACCAGGGTACAGCGCGTCCCATCCCGTCAGGGCGTAGGGGACATTCAGGGCCTTGATCCAGCTGCGCGTTGCAGGCGTGTCCCAATCCAGAAACGTGAACGGAGCCGAGGGGGCCGTAACAGCGTGCAGGTCGAGCACCAGATCAACATGATCGACATGCTGGCAGATGCTGTTGGCGATGAAATGCTCGTAATGGTGTGGGTTCTCATGCTTTTGCATGACGCGGTTGAGGTTTATATCCTTATACCGCTCATTGGCCGCACCTGCTTTGGGGTTGGCGCGCGGCACCAGCGTGAGGCGTCCGGCCGTCAGTTCGATCTGGCCGGAGGAAAGCTCCTGCGCCAGACGATCCAGCGCAACCGTGCCGCAGGGTTCATCGCCATGCACACCACCGAGCATGAGAAGTTGGGGGCCTGTGCGGGTGGAGCAGAAAACGCGCGCCTCAATCATGGTACGACCATCACTTGATATATGTATGAGCTAACGTTACCCATCTTTTTGCATAAACACAGTAGATTTTTGTTGCCAAAGACTGCGGTAAGGTGTAGCAGTGATAGTGTCTGAATTCGTCATCGGATTACAGGCACAACGCAAACCCTCTATCAGCTGCGCGCTGATAAGACATGGAGCTACAGATGACCCGTCTCTTCGGGCAGCTTGCTGCCTTCGTTCTTCCCCCGCTAAGCCCTGAACTTCCGGTACTTTTTGTGCCGCCTGCTGCGCCGTTTAATTTCCGCGCCCGCTGCAGCCTTTAATCGCTGGTGATGCCATGACGATTGATGCCTGCAGCCTGAGTGCTGAACATCTCCTCGCTATCCCGGTCACCGAGCCGGAGCGGCTTTATCCGCGCGATGTGGCCAGTCTTGAAAAAACCTTTCGCAAGCTGGCCATGCGCTGGCATCCGGACCGCTGCGCCGACGCAAAGGCGGCGGAGGTGTTCGCGCATATCAAGACCCTGCATGAGGTTGGTGAGAGGAAGCTGGCCGACGGTACCTGGGAAGTTCCCAATATCCTGAGCCTCACCACCACTCGTGGCAAGATGTTTGAGCTGAAATACGGCCGGCGCAGCGATTTTGAGCTAGGCAAGGTTTATATCAGCCCGAACTTTGTGACCTATGTGGTGGATAAAGCGAACGCCGATTTGTTCGCGCAGGGTGTGGCTGTTCTTAAAAGCCTGAAATTCCACAACGACAAGATGCGCGAAGAGATGGCGCGGAATCTGCCCACTATCAAGGCCGAGCTGGAAACAATAGATGCCCATGTGCTGGTGCTGGAGAAAAAGCCGGAACAGATCCGCCTGCGCGAGCTTTTGGAACAGAGCGGCGGCAAGGTTGACCCTAAGCATGTCGCTTGGATGCTCAGCAATCTCTACAATATGGCCTGCTATCTGCGTTGGTCAGGTCTGACCCATAATGATTTGTCCCTCGATACGGTTTTTGTCTCGCCGGAGCATCATGGCGGGGCCGTGCTGGGTGGTTGGTGGTATGCCGCAGCGGTTGGAAAACCCTTGCTGGCCCTGCCAACACGCTCGGCTGAACGTGCCCCGTCAGATGTCTTACGCCGGCAAAAAGCCGATGCGCGCGTTGATCTTGAACTGATCCGCGCCATTGGCCGCGAGCTTCTGGGTGATCCGTTAGGCACGGGTCTGTCATGGTCAAACGAGGTGCCCAAAGCGCTGGCCAACTGGCTGCGCGCCCCCACCTCCGGCGACGCCTTGGCCGACTACAAAGCCTACAAGGATCAGGTCCTGCCCGGAAGCTTCGGCCCACGCCGATTTGTCAAATGGGACAAACCTGTAATCAACCCCTACGAACCAAGGAGAGCATGATGGGATATAGTCGTTATGACCCAGCCGACTGGGACACACTGAGCAGCGCCACCAAGACCATGCGGGCGGATGATATCTTCACCGCACGCACGCTGAAGGATCCGGTCGATCCGAAGAAGATTGAGTTTCGCGAGGCGCGGGATTCCACCGCCAACCCCAACTCCACCCCGATCATCATTGCGTTGGATGTGACGGGATCAATGGGCGTGATCCCCGAGTATATGATCAAGGAAGGCTTTGGTACGCTGGTGGGCGAAATCATCAAACGCGCCCCTGTCAGTGACCCGCAGATCATGTTCATGGGAGTGGGCGATGCCAACTGCGACCGCGCGCCCTTGCAGGTCACGCAATTCGAGCCGGATATCAAGGCAGCGGAACAGCTCAAGGACATCTGGATCGAGCATGGCGGTGGCGGCAATCGTTTCGAGTCCTATGAGTTGCCGTGGTACTTTGCCGCCATGAAGACCCGGCTGGACTGCGTCGACAAAGGGCGCCGCAAAGGCCTGCTTTTCACCATTGGTGACGAAGAAGCGCCACCGGGCCTGACGGTGGCTCAGCTCAAGAAATATCTGGGCGATGATGTAGCGCAGGACATGAGCAGCAGGGATATCCTGGCCAAGGTCGAGCAGATGTATGATGTGTTCCATGTGATTGTGGAGCAAGGCAGTCACTGCCGCGCGGCGCGCAGTGCGGTGTTCAACAGCTGGAACGAGCTGCTTGGTCAAGGTCGTGTCCTTCCGCTGGCCGACTATACTAAGCTGTCCGAAGTGCTGGTCTCGGCCATCGAAGTGCATGAAGGCCGCAATGCTCCCACAGTGGCCGCCAGTTGGAGCAGCACGGGTACCTCGCTGGTCGTGGCCAAGGCGGTGAAGGGCATTGTCCCCACGAGCCGCAGCCGCCCGCCCGCTGTGGGTAAACCGGGTGCCGGTGGTGTCACCCGCTTTGCAGCATAAGGAAACAATCCCCCCTCCCTCAACAATGTTGGGGGAGGGTTGGGTGGCAAGGGAGTTCATCATGACGACAGCTCAGGTGATTATCGGTGCTGGATTTGGTGATGAAGGCAAAGGCCTGTTTACCGACTATTTTAGTACCCGCAGCAGTACCGTTGTACGCTTTAACGGGGGGGCGCAGGCCGGCCATACCGTGCAACTGACTGATGGTCGCCGTCATGTGTTTAGCCATTTTGGTGCAGGCAGCTTTCGCGGGGCGCGAACATTTCTCAGTCGTTTTTTTGTTTGCAATCCCTTGCTCTTTGCTCGTGAACAGACTGAACTGGAAGCGCTCGGCGTATATCCGGAAGTGCTGATTGATGGTGATTCCTATGTCACCACACCCTATGACATGATGGTCAACCAGATAGTCGAGGCGGCGCGGGGGAGCGCCCGCCATGGTAGTGTGGGGGTGGGCTTTGGTGAAACCGTCGGGCGCGAAGAGGAGACACCCTATTCGCTACGTGTGGCGGATCTGAGCCGCGATGATCTGGCGCAGCGCTTATGGCTGATCCGCGAGCGCTGGCTGCCACAGCGGTTAAAACAGCTGGGTGTTGAAACGCTTTCGCCGCAGTGGCAGGAGCGTATCGCGTCACCCGGCGCGGTTGATGGTTTTATCAATCTTAGCCGTGCGATGTTGGAGCGCTGTGAAGTTACCCGCTCCCGTTACCTCAGCCGCCAGCGTGATCTGGTGTTCGAGGGCGCCCAAGGCCTGATGCTCGATCAGACAAGTGGCTTTTTTCCGCACGTCACCCGCTCGCATACGGGATTGCGCAATGTTGTTGCACTGGCGCACGATGCTGGGATCAGGTCACTTTCCTTGCTCTATGCCACGCGGGCCTATCTCACCCGTCATGGTGCCGGGCCGCTGCCTTTTGAGGTGGGGGGTAAAATCTATCCGGGTATTGAGGATCCCACCAACAAGCCGCATGCGTTTCAGGGCAGCCTGCGGTTCGCCCCCCTGAATCTCGATTTATTGCACAAGGCTATCACCCGCGATCTGGCCCACGCCGAAGGAGTCATGTCGGTGCACCTGCAACTCGGCGTCAGCTGTCTGGACCAGCTTCCTGAACGCGTGGCCCTTGTGGCTGCGGGGGCAAAAGAAGAGTGTGATCCCCACAGTTTGCTGGCTCGTCTACGGCGCACCATCAGGCCGCAGCAGCTATTGGCCAGTTATGGGCCTGAGTGCCACTGTATCGAGGCAACTTCGGTCCCCGCTCTTGCGGTAACCGCCTAGCCGTAGAGCTTGACGGCAAGATTAGCGACGCGTTTGCCCTGCGCTTCGGCAAGGTCGAACTCATTATCGCTGGGCTGGCGCAAATCATCGCTAGCCGAGATCGTACCCGCGCCATATGGCGAGCCGCCGCTGATACTGTCCATATGCACAAGGCCGAGTTCGGTATAGGGCAAGCCAACGATAATCATGCCGTGATGCAGCAAGGTGGCATGAAAACTGGTAATAGTGGTTTCGTGGCCACCATGCTGGCTGGAGGTGGAGACGAACACCGAGCCTACGCGCCCGACCAGTCCGCCGCTTGCCCACAGGCCGCTGGTTTGATCCAGAAAATAGCGCATCTCGGCGCACATGTTGCCAAAACGTGTGGGCGTACCGAAAATGATGGCATCATAATCTTTCAGCTCCTCGGGCGTGGCCAGCGCAATCTGGCTGGCGGCCGAGCCGGGTTTGGCTTGATCCGGCTTGCCGATCGGGGGGATGCGTTTGATTACCACCTCTGCCCCGCTTACGCCGCGGGCACCATGCGCCACGGCCATAGCCATCTGCTCGGTGTGACCATGTTCGGAGTAATAAATCACCAGAAGACGTGCCATTGTTCGTCCTTTCCTGCTAACTCCCTGCTTTTACGTGGTCTTTTTGCACTCTCCAAGCCCTCAAAGCATCATTTTCTTCTGGTTGTGGGCTTGACTCCGGTGGTCGGGGAGGCTCATAAGGGGTGGAATTGGACCAGAAATAGTCTAAATAGCATGAAGAGGAAGAGGTTATGCTGCGTCTGAGCAAGCTTGCCGACTATGGCGTTGTAATTCTTGCAACTTTAGCCCGCCACCCGGCGCAGCTGCATACAGCCATACGCGTCTCTGAGACGACCACTCTGCCCGGTCCCACCGTCTCCAAGCTACTCAAACGCTTTGCCAAGGTGGGCCTGCTCACAGCCACGCGTGGGGCCGCGGGCGGCTATCGGCTCGCACAGGACCCAGCCGCGATCACCCTGACCAGAATTATCGAAGCGATTGATGGCCCTATCAAGATTGTCGACTGTGTGGATATGAGCCACGTTCCCTGCGGCCATGAGCACGCGTGCGCTGTTCATGGCCGGTGGCAGCCGATCAACGATGCCATTACCTCGGCGTTTTCGTCCGTCACGCTGGCGCAACTGATGCGCTCGGAGGATCAGGCCATTCAGGCCCGTTTCGGTGGCGTGAGCGCGGTAGGATGAATCATGCCGGGCGCCGATCCACATACAATCCGCACTGTCGCGGCGCTGGGGGAGGCCCGGTATCCGCACGGATTCGAAACAGCGATTGAAAGTGACAGCGCCCCCAAAGGGCTTGGCGAAGACACTATCCGTTTTATCTCAGCTAAAAAGAATGAGCCGGACTGGCTCTTGCAGTGGCGCTTGTCGGCGTTCAAGCTCTGGCAGGGTCTGCGCGAACCGAACTGGGCCAAACTGAATTATACCCCGGTTGATTATCAGGATATCTCCTATTATTCCGCGCCCAAGCAGAAGACAGCGCCCAAGAGCCTTGATGAGGTTGATCCGGAGCTGCTGAAAACCTATGAGAAACTCGGCATCCCCCTGTCCGAGCAGAAGCTGCTGGCGGGGGTGGCGGTGGATGCGGTGTTCGACAGTGTCTCGGTGGTCACCACCTTCCGCGAGGAGCTGAAGAAGGCCGGGGTGATTTTCTGCTCTATTAGCGAGGCAGTGCGCGAGCATCCCGAACTGGTGCAGAAGTATCTGGGCAGTGTCGTCCCGGTGGCCGATAACTTCTTTGCGGCGCTTAACTGTGCTGTGTTCACGGATGGTAGTTTTGTCTATGTCCCGCCCGGTGTGCGCTGCCCGATGGAGCTGTCCACCTATTTTCGTATCAACGCCAAGAATACCGGCCAGTTTGAGCGCACCCTCATCATCGCCGACAAGGGCAGTTATGTTAGCTATCTCGAAGGCTGCACCGCCCCGCAGCGTGATGAAAACCAGTTGCATGCGGCTGTGGTTGAGCTGATTGCGCTGGAGGATGCCGAGATCAAATACAGTACCGTACAGAACTGGTATCCCGGCGATAAAGACGGGAAAGGCGGCATCTATAATTTTGTCACCAAGCGCGGTGCGTGCCGCGGTGCGCGCAGTAAAATCAGCTGGACCCAGGTAGAAACCGGTTCAGCCATTACGTGGAAGTACCCCAGTTGTATTTTGCAAGGCGAGGGGAGTGTCGGTGAGTTCTATTCGGTTGCACTGACAACCAATCACCAGCAGGCTGATACCGGCACCAAGATGATTCATATTGGTAAAAACTCGCGCAGCACCATTATCAGCAAGGGGATTTCGGCCGGGCAGTCGCAGAATACCTATCGGGGTCTGGTCCGGGTGCTGCCGCGTGCGGACGGCGCACAAAATTATACCCGCTGTGACAGCCTCTTGCTCGGTGACAGGTGTGGGGCGCATACAGTGCCCTATATTGAAAGCAAAAACCCAACTGCCCGGCTTGAGCATGAAGCGACCGCCAGCAAGGTTAGCGATGATCAGCTGTTCTATTGCCGTGCGCGCGGGCTGGATGAGGATGAGGCGGTGGGCCTCATCATTAACGGCTTTTGTCGCGAGGTGCTGCAGGCTCTACCGATGGAATTTGCGGTGGAGGCGCAGAAGCTGATTGCGCTGAGTCTGGAAGGAAGTGTGGGATAATGTTGCAGATTTCCGATCTTCATGCCCGCTATGATGGCAAGGATATTCTCACCGGCGTGTCGCTAAGTATCAAGCCCGGCGAAGTGCATGCCATCATGGGACCCAATGGGGCAGGCAAGAGCACGCTGGGCTATGTCCTGTCCGGTCGCCCGCAGTATGAGGTAACCTCTGGCCAGGTGCAGTTGGCCGGGCAGGATTTGCTGGCGCTTGAGCCGGAGCAGCGTGTCGCGGCCGGCTTGTTTCTGGCGTTTCAGTATCCAGTTGAAATTCCCGGTGTGAGCACAATGAATTTCCTGCGCACAGCGGTCAATGCGGTACGCAAGGCGCGCGGTCAGGCCGAGCATGATGCTCCATCCTTCCTGCGGCTGGTGCGCGAGAAGGCCAAAGCGCTGGGCATCAGTGAAGAGATGCTGAAAAGGCCCCTGAATGTCGGGTTTTCGGGTGGCGAAAAAAAGCGCATGGAAACCTTGCAAATGCTGCTGCTGGAGCCGAAGCTGGCCGTGTTGGACGAAACCGACAGTGGCCTTGATATCGATGCACTCAAAGTGGTGGCGCAGGGCGTCAACAGCTTGCGCGGATCGGAGCGCAGCCTGCTGGTGATAACGCATTACCAGCGCCTGCTTGATTATATTAAGCCCGACTTTGTCCATGTGCTCAGTGCGGGGCGCATTGTGAAGAGCGGTGGGCCGGAGCTGGCGCTGGAGCTGGAGGCGAAAGGCTATAGCCATGTCGCCTGAAGGCTGGCCGAGCAACACGCTGGAAGCGTACCGTTACACCGATCTGAGCAAGATCGGTGCGCTGGAATTGCCCGATGGGAGCATACAGTGTACGGGCTCTCTTCCTGCTGATATTCTCACGCAAGCGGGGCGCTATACGCTGGAGCACTTCATTCCCGCTGCGCGCTGCGCGAGTGCGCGTTATCTGCGTGTTGCCCGCGGTGTTGAAGTAACGCTGGTTGAAACGCTTACGAGTGCTGCGCCGGGTGTTGGTGCTGCCCGCCAGAAACTGGTCATTGAGCTGGAGGACGGTGCACGCCTCACCCATCTGCGTCGCCAACAGCTGGAGACCAGTGCCTTTCATTGGGGTGAAACTAAAATTACTGTGGCGCGGGACGCCAGTTACACCTACATGGCCTTGAATAGCGGTGCTGCCTTGGCCCGGCAGGATCTGGAAATTACTCTGGCCGCGCTGGGGGCGCAGGCGGCCGTGTACGCGCTGCAACTGCTCAGCGAAGATCAGCAGGGTGATCTCACCACCGTCATTGAGCATCAGGCACCACAGACGACCTCTGACCAGCTGATTAAAAACGTACTGACAGGCCGCGCCAGGGGTGTGTATCAGGGCCGTATCCGCGTGGCGCCGGGCGCGCAGAAAACCAATGGCCAGCAGCAAAGCCGCGCTTTGCTCTTGAGTCCGCAGGCAGAAATGAATACCAAGCCGGAGCTGGAGATTTTTGCCGATGATGTGAGTTGCAGTCATGGTGCTGCGGTGGGGGCGCTTGATGAGCAGGTGCTCTATTATCTGCGAGCCCGTGGGCTATCCTGCCCGCAGGCGCGCAGCCTCCTGATCGGGGCGTTTGTTGACGAGATTTTGGAAAAAATTGCTGCCCCGGATGTGCAGTCCGCATGGCAGAGGGAGGCGCAGACATGGCTGCAGCAGCACGCATGAACGCCCCCGCACAGAGTGCACCATATGATGTGGCGGCAGTCCGGCGGGATTTCCCCATCCTGTCGCGGCAGGTGCATGGCAAGCCGTTGGTCTATCTCGATAATGCTGCATCCGCACAGAAGTCGCGTTGCGTCATAGAAGCGATGTGCCAGTTGTATGAGCAGGAGTATTCCAATGTGCATCGCGGGGTGCATGTCCTGTCCGGCCTTGCCACCACTCGCTTTGAGGCCGGGCGCGAGACCGTCCGCCGGTTCCTCAATGCTGCCAGCGCGAATGAAATCGTGTTTACACGAGGGGCAACCGAGGCGATTAATCTGGTGGCGCAGACGTTTGGTCGCAGCCAGCTCACGGCAGGCGACGAGATCATCCTCAGTGTCCTCGAGCACCATGCCAATATCGTACCGTGGCAATTGCTGGCGCAGGAGAAGGGGCTGAGCCTAAAAATCGTGCCCCTTGATGCACGCGGGCAGATCATGCTGGACGAGTATGAAGCGCTCCTGAGCCCGCGAGTGAAGCTGGTGGCGCTGGCGCATATGTCGAACGTACTCGGAACGGTGCTGCCGGTGGCGGATATCGTGCGTTTGGCCCATGCTAGGGGGATTCCGGTCCTGCTTGATGGCAGTCAGGCTGTGACGCACCAGCTGGTCGATCTACAGGCGCTAGATGCTGATTTCTATGTGTTTTCCGGTCATAAACTTTATGGCCCTACGGGTGTTGGCGTCTTGTATGGCAAAGAAGCCTTACTCAACACGCTGCCACCTTGGCAGGGTGGTGGTGATATGATTGAGACAGTCACTTTTGCCGGGAGCACCTTTAAACCCGCCCCGCAGCGCTTTGAAGCCGGCACCCCTGCGATTGCCGAGGTGATCGGTCTGGCGGCTGCGATCGAGTATCTTGAACAGCTTGGCATGGGCAATGTGCACGCCCATGAGGCAATGCTTCTGGAACATGCCAGTACCGAACTGGCGGGTGTGCCGGGCGTCACGCTGCAGGGCACAGCCCCGGGCAAGGGTGCGATCATCTCTTTTACGATTCAAGGGGCGCATGCGCAAGATATCGCCCTGCTGCTTGATCAACAGGGGATCGCTGTGCGGGTGGGGCATCATTGCTGCATGCCGCTTATGGCGCATCTGGGCGTCACGGGTACGGTGCGGGCCAGTTTTGGTCTCTACAATACCCTGGATGAGGTGGACGGCTTCGTGCGTGCCGTGCGCAAAGCGGCGGAGCTGCTGGTATGAGTGACGAGCTGCGCCCGGCCATTATATTGGCGCTCAAGAGCGTGCAGGACCCCGAGATCCCGGTGGATATCTATGAGTTGGGACTGATCTACAAGCTCGACATTCATCCGTCGGGCGATGTGGAAGTCGACATGACCCTGACAGCGCCCGGATGTCCGGTGGCTGGCGAGATGCCCGGTATGGTGCAAACGGCGGTGGAGAGCGTTGACGGGGTGCGCAGCGCTACCGTGCGGCTGGTGTGGGACCCGCCGTGGGATCGTACCCGTATGAGTGAGGAGGCCCAGCTGCAACTGGGGATGTTCTGATGAAGTCCTTACCACCACCTTTTACTGTGACAGACATGGCGTGTGAGTATTTGGAGCGGGCCTTGGCGACAGCCCCCGACAAGACTGGGGTGCGGATTGATGTTCGGACCGCCGGCTGCTCGGGTCTGAAATATCAATTCAGCCTTGAATCCGCCCCTCAGACTGGTGATAGAACCGTACGCCTGAAGGATATAACTTATTATGTTTCAGCCAAAGCCGAGCTGCATCTGCTGGGTGCGACATTGGATTATGTAAAAAGCGGTATGAATTATGAACTGGATTTCATCGCCAATCCCAACGAAGCCGCCCGCTGCGGTTGCGGTGAAAGCTTCATGCCCGTCCAGACATTGCCTAAAACCTGATGCTTTAGACCCTTGCCACTAAGGCAACAGCGGGCATAATGCAGCCGTTCATCAACCCCGAGGGTTTCATGCGCTGTCTCTCCCGTCTTATGATTTTTTCACTTCTGTCGGTTGGGCTGTTGGCCCCGGCGTTCGCTCAGGAGGCGGCGCCCGCGACCGGGAGTGCCGCTGTTCCAACTTCAACAACCGCAAGCGATGCACAAGCTAGGCTCAATTCATGGCTGGAAGGTCCCATCCCTCCGGAAGTTGGCAAGGTGATCGCCCCGGAAGCTGTTCCGGTCTTGCGCGGGCTGGTGCAGCCGGGCGGCGAGTTGCGTTATCTGGGTGATGAATACGGGTTAAAAGCTTATTTCATGACCAATAACGGTTTCGGACAGGTCATTTATACGACTCCCGATAACAAGGCCGTGGTTGTGGGAACCATGTTCACGAACGATGGGAGTGCGGTCAGCTTCCTTCAGCTGCTGCGGTTGCGCCGTACCGGATTCGACCCTACGCCGTATTTCAAAACTGATGGAGATACGTCGACTGCGGCGACATCCCCGGCGGTGAACACACCACCCCCTGCCGTTGTCACGGCCCCTCCCACCAACGAAACCCCTGGTGAGCGCCTGTTGCGTGAGGCCAATGCAGCCAGCTGGATTGCCTATGGTGACCCGAATGGCGCGGCGATTGCCGTGTTCATGGATCCGGCCTGCGGCCATTGCCATGATCTCTTCAAGCTGCTGCTGCCTTATACGGAGCAGGGCAAGGTCTATCTGCGCCTGATCCCGATCTCACTGATCGACGCCAGCAAAAGCCGTCCTTATGCGCTTAGCATTCTGAGTGCTCCGAACCCGGCTGACGCGTGGAAGGCGACTGTGAACGGGCAGGCCCCCGCGCCGGTTGCCAAGCCGGACAACAAGGTTGAGTTGGCCCTCGCGGCTAACAACAAGCTGTTCCTTGACTGGCAGCTGAAGGTTACGCCCTATGCCATCTACCGCTCCCCTGTCACCAAGGACGTCAAGGTGCTCTCGGCTGTGCCTAGTGATATGAGCGTTCTGCTCAAGGATATGGGTGTCACGCCCTGATCCAGCGTTCCGGCCCCCACCGGACGAGCGAGGTAGAGCTCAATGATTCAGACCCGATTGATCCGTTTTCTGGCTCAGTCGGGTCTGTTTCTTTTGTTCCTTGGTACCGTGTTGACGGCACGGGCTGCAGACGCTCAGGAGCGAATCCTCGACTATGATGTGCAGCTGACTGTTGAGGCGTCTGGTGATCTGGTCGTGCGTGAAGCCATCACGGTCCAGTCCGAGGGTCGTGATATTCAGCATGGTATCTACCGCGATCTAGTCGCGGATATTCCGGGCAGTCTTACTCTGCTCAAAGCTCCTCTGACCATCATGTCGGCCACACGAGATGGTGTGCCGGAGATGTGGCGACAGGAGCCGCAGCTGCAAGGCCCGCGTATCTTTCTCGGGAGCAAAGAGCAAACCCTTGCAGCCGGGGTGTACCGCTATGTTCTGACCTACCGCATGGGTTGGCAGGTCCGGCATTTTTCTGATTATGACGAGCTGTACTGGAACGTTACTGGATCCAACTGGTTCTTTCCGATTGATCGTGCCACAGCGACAATCGTTCTTCCCGGGGCAGCCGAGGTTATACAATCGGCTGCATATGTGGGGGTGGTGGGCGAGGCGGGTGCTTCGGGGCGTGACTATGATTTTCTATCCGCCGCACGTAACGAGCTGAAGGTCACCACGCGGCGCACTTTGGGGCGTGGTGAGGGGCTGACGGTGGCGGTGGCTTGGCCCAAAGGACTGGTGACTGAGCCAGACCGGGCCAGTTGGCTCCGTATGCTCTGGCGGGCCAATCCAGGTGTACTGATTGGCAGCTTTGGTCTGGCGGCTCTGGCGCTGTATTATACATTGGCGTGGCTGGCGGTGGGGCGTGACCCGCGCTCGGCCGCCGGGCCGCTGCTGCCTATTTATGCCCCGCGCCAGTCCCCTGCCGCTTTACGCTTTGTCTCTCGCATGGGGTTTGACCGGGCCGTCCTGACAGCAACGCTCGTGAACCTCGCTGTAAAGGGTTATCTCACCTTGACGCCAACCGCTTCTCCCGCTGGGCTAGCTGGGCGGATGCAAAAGGGCTTTGTGGTTCAACGAATTGAGGGGGGGCGTGGGGCCAGTAATGAAGAGTTGGCAATTTACGACATTCTGCTGGGCGGGCGCTCACAGCTTGAGATCAACCCGGCCAACCGCAGCCAACTGACCGGTATATTGCGCCAGTGCCAGAAGGCGCTCGACGCGCAGCTTGGTCGTGCGCATTTTCAGTTAAATCGCCAGTGGTTTGCGGGTGGATTTGCGGCCACTCTGCTGGTGTGGTTGGCAATTATCCTCAAGCAGGGCGGGTTTGCCATTTTTGTTGGTGGCTTCATGACCGTTTGGCTCAGCTTCTGGAGTTTGGGTGTGGGCGTGCTTCTGGCACAGGTTGGTTCGCTCTGGCGGCAGGTCTGGCGCGGTGACGGCTGGGTTGCCGTCGGTGCAGTATTTCTGACCCTGTTTTCCCTACCGTTTATGGCAGGCTGGTTCATGGGCCTGTTTTTTCTTACCATCGGGGTCGGGCCGGCGGCCGCCGTCTTTTATGTGCTGGCGATGCTGCTCAATGTCCTGTTTTTCTTCTGGCTGCGGGCGCCCACGCCGCAGGGCCGTGCCGTACTCGACGAGGCCGCGGGCGTTAAGTATTACCTCACAACTCAAACACAAGGGCAACTGAGCCATTTCGCACCACCGCCATCACCGGATATGTTCGACCGGCTTTTACCCTACGCCATCGCTCTGGATGTCGAAACCGAGTGGTCTCGCCGTTTTGCCGAAGCTTACCCATCCGGCTCTGCCGTGGGCAGCAGCCCGTTGACCCGCAGCATCTGGCCTGGCGGCTTGGGTAGCGCAGGAGCTGCCGGTGGCCTTACTCTTGGTGCGGCGCTTGGTGCCGCCTTAACGGCAGCGAGCAGTTCCTCCTCTTCCGGGTCCGGAGGCAGGGGGAGCAGTGGGGGTGGTTCGGGGGGCGGC
>DDSC01000006.1:2975-58668 GCA_002343265.1 Micavibrio sp. UBA2400 | reverse complement strand
GTGAGGGTTAAGAAATGCAAATTTCCCGTCGGCAATGGCTGGGCGCAACGGCAGGCCTGTGTGTTACAGCCAGTCTAGCCCCCCTCAGCTCGCCCGCGTTGGCTGCTCCCTCCTTCAGTCCGAAGTCCATCGTGGCACAAGCCAAGGCTTTGGCCGCTCAGGATTATGTGAAACCCAAGCTCGTGTCGGATCGCTGGATCGACAGTCTCAACTATGATGACTACCAGAGCATCCAGTTCCGACCGGACAAGTCACTGTGGCGCGAAAACCGGTCACGTTTCCAGATGCAGATGTTTCATCTGGGCTCCCTCTATAAGGCGCCGGTTGACATTTATGAGGTTGCAGGCGGTCACGCGCGGCTGCTGCCCTATCAGGCTGATCGCTTTACCTATGGACGTGTGCCTGTTCCCGCCGATGTGAACGATAAGGCGCTGGGCTATCCCGGTTTTCGGTTGCTGTACCCTCTCAATCGCGCCGATAAAATGGATGAGGTTCTGGTGTTTCTCGGTGCCAGCTATTTCCGCTCGCTTGGGCGCGGTCAGCATTATGGCCTTTCCGCGCGGGGGCTGGCCATTGATACAGCCAGCGCCAAGGGCGAGGAGTTTCCCGACTTTCGTGCCTTCTGGGTGGAGCGGCCTGCCCGCAGCAGCCGCGATATCGTCATTCATGCTTTGCTCGATAGTCCGAGCGTGACCGGTGCGTACCGCTTTGTTGTTCGTCCGGATGAGGCGGTGGTCATGGATGTGACGGCCAAGCTTTTTGCCCGTCAGGATATCGACAAGCTGGGTCTCGCGCCCCTGACCTCCATGTATGCACATGGCGAGAATGACAACCGCTTGGGGCAGGATTTTCGCCCGGAAGTACATGACAGCGATGGCCTGCTGCTTCAGGATGGTCAAGGGGAATGGCTATGGCGGCCACTCAACAATCCGGCGACGCTGGCCGTCAGCTCCTTTACGCTGGCAGGGTGCCGAGGCTTTGGACTGCTGCAGCGGGATCGCCGCTTCAATGCCTATCAGGACCTGCAGGCGCATTACGAGGCCCGTCCGTCCCTCTGGGTCGAACCCAAAGGAAAATGGGGCAAGGGGATCGTCCAGCTGGTGGAGATTCCGACCGACAGCGAGATTCATGACAACATTGTCGCCTATTGGGTACCCGAACAACCGCTGACCCGAGGTCAGAGTCTGGATGTTTCTTATCGGCTGACCTGGGGAACAGCGCCCGCGGCGCGGGGCCGGCCGCTGGAGGTTATCAGTACGCATGTCGGTCGCCAGTTCAGCGCCGACCGTACCAAATTCGTGATTGATTTTTCTTCCCCGGAGCGTCGCCCGGTTGGCGTGCGCGCGGCACCGGTGCCCGAACTTTGGAGCAGCGCCGGTGAGATCAGTGGTACGACCCTGATGCCTAATGTGCATACCGGCGGCTGGCGCGTTGCCTTCGACCTCACTCCGGCGCGCAATCAGGTTCATGAGCTACGCTGTATCCTGCGCGACAAGAGCAAAGCCATATCGGAAACATGGATGTACCAATGGCGGGAGTAGCCGGATCTTCAGATCGTGTCCGCGGGTTGGTGCATGCCTTGTGTGCCTATGTCGCCAGCTATGGTGTCCATGATCTTTCTCATCAGCGCCGGATTGCTGCCCAACTGGGGCGCCTTGCTCCGCATAAACTCTCGGTGGAGCAAACCTTGCAGTGGCTTGACCGGCAGGTCGAGAATTGGGCCTTTGCCCTGCTCGGCCAGTGCCTGACCGCCCATCAGGTGCGGGCGGCCTTTCTCAGCGATAGGCGAGCACCGGATTTGCTGTTGCAGATCCCCGACGGCTCTCCCGCCTTCGCGGCACTCGCTACCGCACTTCGCCAGGCCTGCAAACCTGCGATGCCACCTGTCAGGGTCACACCCATGCCCATCCAGTCACTGGCACGCGGGCGCTGGACTCCTGCGGTTGGGGCTGATGCCCTCCATCCGCAGTCTGTGGGGCGCTGATGCTGATCCGGTTTTTGGTCTTCGTGCTCACGGCTGCGACAGCGCTCTTTGGTACAGTGGTGTGGGCCGACCTGCTGGGCGCCAACGGTATCACCGGACTGGACCGCGTGCAGATCGTCCTCTTTGCCATTACCTTTAGCTGGCTCAGCCTGTTTTTCTGGAGTTCGCTGCTCGGCTGGATCGTCGGGTTACTCGGTCGTAAGCCGATCGCTCTGGTGTATCCCCCCCCGCTGGCAGTAGGCGAAGCAGCGCCCGAGCTACAGGAGGGCAAGCCTGTCGCCATAGTTGTTCCTGTATATAACGAAGATCCAGCAGCGGTGATGGGGCGGGTGGCTGCCATGCTGCGCAGCTTGCGCGCCCTACAGGCCATCAAGCCGTTCCATTTCTTCATTCTCTCCGATACCACCGACCCGGATGTCGCCGTAGCCGAGCAGGCCTGCTGGCATGCGCTGGTCCAACAGGAAGAGGCGCGGGATTGCATTTTCTACCGCCGCCGCCCCAGGAATACCGGCCGTAAAGCCGGGAATATTGCCGAGTTTTGCGAAAACTATGGCGCGCATTACGAGCATATGATTGTGCTGGATGCCGATAGTCTGCTCACCGGCCCCACCTTGCTGTGGCTGGCGCGGGCCGGGCGGTTGAACCCCACGGCCGGGATCATTCAGGCGCTTCCCACCATCATCGGCTCGCACAGTTTTTATGCACGTGCCCAGCAATTTGCGGCCCGACTGTACGGCCCCATGCTGGCCCGCGGTATCAGCTGCTGGCATCAGGGTGATAGTAACTATTGGGGCCATAACGCCATTATCCGGGTTGATGCCTTTACGCAGTGCTGCGGCTTACCAACCCTGCCGGGGCCACCACCGTTAGGTGGGCATGTGCTTAGCCATGATTTTGTTGAGGCGGCGCTGATCCGTCGGGGCGGTTGGCAGGTGTGGTTAGTGAGTGATATTGAAGGCTGTTTCGAACAGATGCCGCAAAGCCTGATCGAGAACGGCAAGCGTGAGCGGCGCTGGGTACAGGGTAATTTGCAGCACAGCAAAATCCTGCTTGCGGCCGGGTTGCATCCGCTCAGCCGCCTGCATTTGGTGATGGGGATTCTAGCCTACCTTGCGCCTATCTTCGGTCTGCTGTTTTTGCTGGTTGGCTTGGCGTCATCCATTCGGGCCAATCTGGTCCCGCCCGACTACTTCCCCGATACGCCAACGTTGTTTCCCACCTGGCCGATCTTTGACGGTGACCGGGCCTTACAGCTGCTGGCACTTGTCGTGGTTATGCTCACACTGCCCAAGCTGCTGGCCGCGCTGAGTGTCATCGTGTCGCCTACGCAAAGTAAAAAATGGGGTGGGCGTGTACGGCTGCTTACCGGCGTTCTGACCGAGCATCTGTTCACCATTCTCATCGCGCCGATCATGATGCTGATTCAGACCGGCTTCGTGCTGGATGTGCTGCTGGGTCGCGATTCCGGCTGGGGCGCGCAGAATCGCGGGGATGCCACCACCAGCTGGCCAGAGGGGTGGCAGCGCCATCGCGGACATTTTATTGCAGGAGTCGTACTGGCCGGGATCAGCTGGCTTTATGCACCGTCGCTCTTCTGGTGGTTATCCCCGATTCTGGCCGGGCTGTTGCTGGCTGTACCTGTGTCGGTCTATTCATCACGCCCGCTGCGGCACAAGCTCTTTTTCATCCCTGAAGAACTGGTGGTACCGGCTGAAGTCAGCACAGCCACGCATGTCGAGGCTGAACTAGCCAACGTTGTTCCACCCAGCGATCCCGCTTTTGGTCGTGTTGCGGCAGTGTTGGATGATGCACAGCTCAATGCGCTACATCTGTCGTTGCTACCTGCACAGGCTCTGAAACACATTGATGCCGATGAGCTGGCCAAAGCCCGGCGTAAGCTGGCGTTGCGCCAGAGCGGGATTGTGCCACCACCGGTCTTGAGTGCACGCGAACGCGCTGCGCTTCTGGCGGATGAAATGAGTTTGCGTTATGCACCACTCGGTGTGCGGCCCGAGCTGCCTTAAAGTGTAAGGAAAAGACGAGCGGCGGGCCTGATCCGCCAGAGCGCCCGTTTTCTTACGGAACGCCGGACGGAAGCCCGCCGCGTCTGTCATGGTTCACCCGGATCAGAGGTTGCTGTGAATCTGTCGGGCGCCGCCGATCGTGTTACGACGTATCGGAACGGCAATGAACCAAAGCCGGTTTGCGCTCATCCCGGGCGCGTAACTCTTTGATCTGGTCGCGCAGCCGCAGTTTGCTACGCTTAAGCTGCACGATCTTCCTGTCGTCATGCCACGGATGGGCACACTCCTCCCGCAGGGCGGCCTCCTGCTCGGCATGGAGGTGTTCGAGCGAGGCGATCCGCTGGGCTAAGGACATGCAGTACTCCTTCCGTTTAAATGTGCACACGGCCGAAGGGTCTCTCGGAGGTTACGGGGCGGCGCGTGTGCTGATCTGACAAGAGTGCCAGATGAGCCTTGAAATCCGGTTAAAAGTGCAATCGATCGCCTAAACTTTTAGGCGATGCCTGTGGATAAAAACTGGTTAGCGGTTGGTGACTATACCGCACTGTCACCCAGACAGATGCCAAGGCCGCGCGCCGTTTGCACGGTGCTGCCATGGGGGTCAACGGTTTGGCTCTTGGCGACCACATCGCTTAGTGGCACGTCGCTGACGCGGCGATCAATCCAGGCCACCATACGGCCATATTTGCCCTGCGCCAGAAGATCTACGGCATGCACACCAAGGCTCTGGCCGAGCAGACGGTCGGTGTGGGTGGGGGGGCTGCCGCGCTGCACATGGCCCAGCACGGTCACGCGGGTTTCGGCCTTGGTCTTTTCTGCCAGCTTCTGGGCAATATAGTCGCCAATGCCGCCATAGCGCTTGTCACTGGTGCGCACTTCCTTACCGTCCAGTGTTTTGACCGCCTCTGACACCACTACGAGAGCAAAGTTACGTCCGCCCGTGCGGATGGCGTCGATCTTGGCGGCGACGGCATCAAGATTCCACGGAATTTCCGGGATCAGGATGACGTCCGCACCACCGGCAATGCCCGCCTCCAGCGCGACATGACCCGCATCGCGGCCCATCACCTCCAGCACCATCACACGGGCATGGCTGGCGGCCGTGGGTTGCAGGCGATCCAGCGCTTCGGTGGCTACCGCGACAGCGGTATTAAAGCCGATCGACAGCTCGGTGACCGCCACATCATTATCCATGGTCTTGGGAATGCCAACGAAAGGAATGCCCGACAGTGCTACCAAGCGGGCCAGAATATCCAGCGAGCCATCACCGCCGATGCCAATCAACGCATCAAGCCCTAGCAGCTTCATCCCTTCCACATATTCCGGACTGCGGTCTTTCACACTGCCATCGGCCTGGGGATAAAAAAACGGGTTACCCTTGTTGGTGGTACCCAAAATAGTGCCGCCCATGCGCATCATGGTGGTGGTCATGTCCGCCGGGTTCAGTTTGTCCGCGCGCACCGGGCGGTCGCACAGGCCTTGTGTGCCATCGCGAATGCCCACCACCTCCCAGCCATAATGGGTGGCGCGGTGCACAACGGCGCGGATGGCCGCATTCAGGCCACCACAGTCGCCGCCTGACGTGAGCAGACCAAGACGTCGGATGGTAGTCATGGGTAGGTATCCTCGTGACAGAAAAAGAGAAAAACAACATAACGAAACTGCAGCCTAACGCCAGACTTTATGCTATAGTCCGGCTTCAGAAAGGTTAACGCCATGGACGGCCGCCACAGCAGCGATTCGCTCGATCAAGCCCAGCTCCGCCACCGGCTGCAGCAGTTGCAGACCGAGCACCGCGATCTGGACGACGTGATTGCCCGCCTTGCGGCCCAGCCGGTGGTCGATCAGCTGCAAATCCAGCGCCTAAAAAAGCGTAAACTGGCCCTGAAGGATGAAATCCAGAAGGTCGAAAATCTGCTGCTGCCGGATATCATTGCCTGATTCCGGTTGAAGTCGGCTGGCCATTTTTGCTAGCGTCCGGCGCATGGATACGCCCAGCCCGCTTAAAACTCTTGAGATTTCACACATATGGTCGGTCGCCCTGTCGGGTGAGCACAAATACCTGCTGATTGGCGATAGCGATCACCGGGATCATTCTTTTTTGAAGGTTGTGACCGCCGCTTATCCGCTTTTTGCCCGGCGCGGAATTTCAGGTCTGGCCAATGAGCATCCCTTTAATGATTTAGATAGCGTGGCGTCTGCGTTTAATCAGGCGAGCTGGTGGGACAAACTCAGCGGTGCCGACATCCGGCAGGTACATAACGGCTTGCGGTACTATTCGCTCGGATGGGATAAATCGGAAGCGGATAAGGAAGCGCGACGCCAGCTCATCGCAGCACAAATCATTCAAGGCCGTCGGTATGGCGTTCCGTTCCATCCGATCAGTTTATTGCCTGATAACCCGTTTGAGGCATTTGATAATCTGTCGTTCGCCACCCGCCAGCGCCTGCAGACAACGTACAGGTATCTGCAAAGGTTTGGTCAAAGACCGCAATTTTATGATAACTGCGATAGCCTGTGGTGGCTCGACCATGCCTATATACGACAGGTTGAGCAGCGTCGGGACCGCGAAAATTTTGCTCTGGACCGGGATCACGCCCGCGTTATTGAAGCGCTTGCTGGTCAGGGGGATCGGTTGGCGATCAAGTACGGGGCCGGGCATTTTCGAGGTGCGCAATCCGATGGTATTGACGCGTTTTTACCCCAAGATCAGCAAGTCTATGTCCTCTTGGCCAACCAATCTACGCAGTTTGCTATTCATCCGTCGGCGGGTAAACGTAATCCTGATTTTATCGTGCGGACTGATCTGAATGAGGGTTGGGTCATGCCGTCCGCTATTGATCGTGGTCTGTGGCCACAACCCGCACCTTAGCCCTGCCGCGCCGCTTTCATTTTCTGCTTGTGGGCATACATGGCCGCATCCGCGCGCTTGAGTACATCTTTCACGTCATCGGTGCTGTCATAGCTCGCGGCGCCATACGCAGCCGAGAGCATGATGGGAGTTTCACCCGCCAGCAGCGGGACTTGCCGAAGTAACTGTTCGACACGCTCACCACGGACCAAAGCACCGGAGGGCGGCGTGTCCGGCATGATGACGGCAAATTCATCGCCACCCAGTCGTCCGATCAGATCGGTACTGCGGCACGACAGGATCAGCATTTTAGCCATCCGCTCAATGGCTTTATCGCCCACCGCATGGCCGTAGGTATCGTTAATGGGTTTGAGGCCGTTAAGATCCAGAAACAGAACGCTGCCTTCTTTCTTGGTGCGCTTGCTCCAGGCAATCGCGCGGCTCAACTCACGCTCAAAAGCGCGGCGGTTGAGCACCGGGCACAGCGGGTCGGCATCAATCAGTTGCTCAAGATGTTCGCGCTTGGCTTCGCTGATGTCCAGTTTCATCTGCAGACGGGCAATCTCGTCCATCAGGTTGGCGATGGTTTCCAACTGGGCATCTTCCGGGCTGGTCTGGCGGCGGCGTAGTGCCTCCACCCAGTCCTGCGCCACCACAATGCTGTGCAGGTGTGAGTGTCCGGGCGCGGGTGGGCGGTTGAGCTGGTTGACCAGCTCATGCAGGCTCAGCGGGGCGGCAGTCAGGGTGTCAGCCATCTTTATCCTCAGGCGCCGAGGTTAACCTGTGACCATTAAGATTTTTCGCTGCCAGAGCATTCAAGGCCGACTCGAGCTTGCGTTCGGCCAGCGGACGACCAAATTTTGCCCGATTCGCGGCGGCTTTGTCAGCCTGCGCGGTCCGGGCCTGCTCCTTACGTTTACGGCGAAGATTAACGATTTCGGCCATCACATTGATATCCTACACGAAGGCAAGCCCTTCTTTTAGTGAAAAAATGATGAAAAAGGTTGATTAACCCCCGGCCCATTTCGTAGGAATATCAGCAGCATGGATTCCATCGCTTTCCTGCGCGCTCAGGCGCACCGACTTCTTAACCGTCAGATGCAGCGGCCGGGGGCACGTCTGCTGGCCGGGGTGGCGGCGGTGGGGGCCGTGCTGGTTCTGGCGGCCAGCTTTTTTATTCCACAAATGCTTGATGGTTCAACGCAGGGCCGCGCGCTGGCGCAGCAGCTGGCGCGCCTGACCGGTCAGC
This sequence comes from Micavibrio sp. UBA2400, assembly GCA_002343265.1. Lineage (GTDB taxonomy): Bacteria > Pseudomonadota > Alphaproteobacteria > UBA2400 > UBA2400 > UBA2400. The sequence goes on along the minus strand of DDSC01000006.1, from coordinate 50,560 downwards.
GCATCCAGATCGAAGGTGGTGTGCGGGTGGCGCTGTGGCCGTCACCGCATGTGGCCATCGGGGAGCTACGCATTCTCAGCCCGGACGGCCGCCTGACCCGGGCCAAGGCCACCCGCGTTGATCTGGACGTGACGCTGACCTCGCTTCTGTCGCGCAAATTCGAGATTGAGCAGGTTCATTTTTACCAGCCCTCCGTGCAGTGGAGCGCTGGAACAGAGGCGGGCGCTGTGCTGGCCCGCCTTAGCCCACAACTCACGGCGCTGGGTGTGCAGGATATAAGCTGGACAGAGGGTACGCTGACCATTGCCCGCGCCAGTCAGAGTGAGACTCTGTCCGGGCTTGAGGGAAGCTTCAGCGTGCAGGATTCCAACAGCCAGCTGCAATTTGACACGCAGGGCGATTGGCGTGGAGCTCCCGCGCGCTTGCATGTCGATATCGGGACACCGCTTGCGGGAACAGCCGCGCTGGCTCAGTTGGAGCTGGATGTGGGAGCTGCCGAGCTCGCCGCACGCATCAACGGTCTTCTGGATGTGTCACAACCTCATCTGCCGTTTGACGGGCAGGTGATGGTCTCGGCCGGGCAAGCCTCCGCACTGTGGGCGCTGGCCAGTTCGCTGGGGCTGGCATCAGCAGTGCCCGCCGATCAGCCGCTCACACGGCCGCTGCAATTCACTGCGGCGCTGAAAGCCACCGCGCAGGATTTTTCATTTTCTGCGATTGATCTCAAGCTGGGCGAGCTGGCGCTTGGCGGCTTGGCCCGCTGGACGGGTGGTAAGGACGGCGGCATCAGTCTGGCGCTGACAACGCCCCGTCTTGATCTTGGCCAGTGGCCCAGTCTGTTGCCCCTCGTGCGCGGTGGTGAGGTTATTATACCGCGCCATTGGCTGGCCGCGTTTGACCTGCAGGCCGGGCAGCTGCAGGCGGGTCCGTTGACGGCATCCGCGGTCGGCCTCAAGGGCGAAATCAAAAATGGCACACTCACCGCTTCGGCGGTTCGCGCCACCCTGCCCGGCGAAACGCGTCTGACGGCCAAGGGGCTGCTGGCGACCCGTGACGGTGCCGCCGCAACGCTTGACGGCACGGTGACCGTAGAGAGCTTGCAGCTGCGCGATCTGCTGGGTCAGTCGGGTTTTACGCTTCCTGCCTCACTGGAGGAGACGGCCTTGCGCCAGCTCAAGCTGAGCACGGATGTGCGCGGAACGTGGGGTAATCTCGGTTTCTCCAATCTTGAGGCATCGCTGGATACTCTCACCGTGACGGGGCAGATATCCCCGCGTCGCAGTGACGGTCTCTTTGGTGCGACACTTAATGTCAATAACCTGAATCTGGCCGCCTACGGTGCCATGGGGCAGGTGCCGACCTGGCTATGGCAATTGCCGCCTTTGAGCGTGAGTGTACAGTTTGATCGCCTGTCGCTGGGTGATGCCTTTGCGCAGAATGTCGCTCTGGAGGCTGAGCTGAAGGATCGCCTTCTGACCCTCAAGAGTGCCGATGCGGTTGATTTTGGTGGGAACAAGATCCGGCTCGCGGGCACCCTGAGTGCCGAAGCAGAGCAGGACGCCGATTTTACATTGCGGCTGATTACGCCGGATTTCGCCCGTTTCAGCCGCGATCTGCCACTGACTGCGCCGTTACTCCCCGCTACGCTAGCCAGCTGGCTGGAAGGGACGACCGATCTGTCTGTGCGCTGGAAGCGCAGCAGCGGCGAAACCCAGCAGATGAGCAGCGTGTCGTTTCCGGCTGGCCGGATGGATGTTGTACAGACCCGCCGCACACAGGCCCCCGCCAGTTGGAAGGCCCGTGTACAATCGCGCGAGAGTGCAACCGTGCTGGCCCGGCTGGTGCCTCAGGCGCTGGCACAGCCCACCGCCATCCTCGGTCCGCTCGATCTCTATGCCGAGGGAAGTGCGCTCGACAATAATCGCTGGCAGATTGAGTCTATTCAGGGTCAGGTGGCCGGGATGACAGTACGTGACGGCGAACTTGTAGTGGCACCCGGCACCGCGCCACGGGTGGATGGACGTTTGCTGGTGCGTCAGGCCAATCTGGGGCTGTGGCGCCAGACTTTAAACCTGCCAGCTCTAGGGCAGGCGCTCAGCGCATCGGTTGCGCTATCGATTGATGAGCTGGCACTCGGCGGCGATCTAGTAACCGATGCCCAAGTTAAGCTGGGTCTTGAGTCAGATGGTGGATTTGAACTGAGTGGTGTGCAGGGACGCTGGCGCGATGGGTCTGTCAGCGGGTCGCTCGCCGGTCGTATAGTCGCGCCCTACAAGCTGAAAGGCGAAATCAGCATCACAGAAACCAACGTGACGTTGGCAGGTGGTGATCGCTACGGCGTGGACGGAATGCTGGATTTCAGTCTGCGTGCAGAGGGCGAGGGTGCAAGTTGGCCGGATGTGCTGCGCAACCTGCAGGGCGATGGGGAGTTTGCGCTGGACAGCGGCACCCTGCAGGGCATTGATTTCGCAGAGTTAACCCGCTCACTCCTCGATAAAGACCGGAGTCAGGAGGTGACTGATTTGCTGGCACAGGCAGGAAACAGCCCACTTTCAAGCTTTGGTGGCGATTTTACAATCGAGGATGGCGTTCTCGCCGCGCCCCAGTTACGGCTACGCACTCCGGCGGCCAGTGCGGAACTTAAGGCGACAGTGGATCTGCCCTCGCGCCGGACCGATGCTGTGGCGACCGTGTCACTGCGCGAACTGGCATCCCTACCACCGTTTACGCTTCAGCTGTCTGGTCAGCCGCAGGCTCTGGAGGGACGCTTTGATACTGCTGCCCTTGCGGCCAAGCTCGGTGCCCCCTCCGTTCAAGCCGCATCGGTCGCTAAAACCGACACACCAGCCGCGGCGACCGAGGTAGAGGATGGCACTCTGGCCATGCGCCAGCCACAGCTGCCACAACCGCCGGATCTGGCCGCGAAAGAGGCGGAGAAGGCTACAGCAGCTGTGAAACCCGATGTCGCCCCCAAGCGTGGTACAGTCGTGCCATCGCGGGCGGCGGCCGTGGCGCGCGCGACGGAAACGGATAAAGCGGTGGCAAGTGCCCGTCGTGTACCCCGCCCCGATGCGATGGAGGAGGCTGATCGTACCGATCGCCCGCCATCCATCAGTGCTTTGCTTGAGGTCATGCCCGCGATGCAGGATGCGGTCAATAAGGCCATGGCAGAAGAGCGCCGCGTGTCCCGTATCGCCCCGGCCGCAGGCGGCGCCATTCCCTCCATCGAATTTACGCCTGCGCCCATGAATGGATCGGCTCAGCCAGCGGGCGGACCGCGGCTTGCGCCCGAGTTTAGCCAACCACCGACGCCCAGCCGGGACGCACCCACGCTGTACTCGGTGCCCTCCGGTCCGGATATCGTTGTGCCGGACGACGATGGTGCTCCGCCGCCAAGCATGGATGATCTGTTGCAGCGGGTTAAACCCCGCAATTAAGCCACGGCAGCGGCCAGCTTGATGCTCGCCCTCTTGCTACAGCTTCTTTTTGGCAACTTTCTTGGCGGCTGCCTTCTTGATGGCTGGCTTTGCCGCTTTTTTGACTGTCTTTTTAGGAGTGGGCTTGGCCTTGGGGGCAGGTTTCTTCGGGGTAGGCTTAGCTGATTGTTTTGCCGCTGGCTTAGCCGCGGGTTTTTTGGCTGCGGTCGCTGTAGGTTTTGGAGCAGATTTCACGGGTACAGCCTTGGCCACTGGCTTGGCAGCCGGAGGGGGCGGCGGCGGGGGCGGTTCTTCACCGGGAAGATATTGACCCATTTGCAGGGCCTCAACATATTTGAGAACCTCCTCGACATGTCCTTCAACTTTCACACGCGGCCAGATGGCGCGGATGATGCCTTGACGGTCAATCAAAAAGGTCGTGCGCTCAATACCCCAGTATTTGTGGCCATGCATGTTTTTATGCACCCACACGCCATACGTTTCGGCGGTATTGGAGTTCGCATCTGACGCCAGATGGAATTGCAGGCCGTATTTCTTGGCAAACGCCGCATGGCTTTCGACACTGTCCTTGGAAATGCCGATCACTGCGGTATCAAGATTGCCAAAATCGGGAATGGCGCGTTGGAACCCGCAGGCCTCGGTGGTGCAGCCGGGGGTATCGTCCTTGGGGTAGAAGTACAGCACGACAGGGCGGCCCCGCATGTTGGAGAGCGAGATCGTGCCGAAGCTGGCCAGCGGCAAGGTAAATTCCGGAGCAGGCATACCGGGACGCAAGTCAGTCATCGTTTACTCCTTGCCCTATGGTCAGAGTGCGGGCGTAGTGGCAGAATTGGGTTGGGATTCGGCTGCTGTCAAGCGCAAGGCCGTAATTCCTTGGCGAGTCGAGATTTTTGCTTGCCAGAATGCGCGCTCACACCCACAGTGCGACTCGATGAAACGTTGGTTTAACAGTTTTGTTTTGCTTTTGCTTGAGCTGCTGGGGGCGGGCTTGGCGGCAGCTCTGGTACTGGCGACCTTGCTGGCGTGGCGCCTGTCCGAGGGGCCGTTGCGGCTGCACACGCTGGAGCCGTATGTGGTGGCCGGTCTGAGTGAGCTGGCCTCTCCTTACACCATAAAATTGAGCGAAACCTCAATGACCTGGGGGCGCGATCGGACCAGTCTGGGTTTGCGGGCTAGTGATGTCCGAATTTTTGCCCCGGACGGGCGACAACTGGCAACCGTGCCAGAGGTCGAGATTGATCTGTCCGTGCCAGCTCTCCTGCTCGGCCGCCCGGCCCCTAAACTGGTGCGTCTGATCGGGCCGGATGTACGGGTCGTTCGTACATCACAGGGGAATCTGCAGCTCAGTCTGGCTGGAGCATCATCGGCCCCTGCGGCGGCCAGTGGTCCCGATGAAGATCTGCTGCAGCGCTGGCTGGATACCCTGACGGATGAACCGAAGGCCTCTTCTCTGGTCGGGGCCTTGCGGGCGGTAGAGATCGAGCAGGCCCGGCTCATGGTCGATGACTATCAGTATCATGTGCGCTGGCAGGCCCCCCGGGCGGATTTGCAGTTCGCGCGTGACAGCGATGGTATGCGTGGGACGCTCAGTCTCGATATTGCGACGGGGCGTCAGCTCACCAAAGTGACTGGTCGGTTGCTGTTTGACCGGGCGAATGGCGAACTGAAGGCCCGGCTCGGGATTACCGATTTCAACCCCGCCAGTTTAGCCAACTGGGCCCCGGCCTTTCGTGATCTAGCCCGCGTTGATGTGCCGTTGCAAGGGCATCTGGTGATGCGCTGGCTGCGTGTGCAGGGATTAGCGCAGGCCGAATTTGATCTGGCTGCGGGAAAGGGCAATGTGCACTGGCTTGCTGACCAGCCTGCGCTGCCGCTCAGCTACGCCAAACTGACCGGGCGGATCGACCGTCAGGCGCGGACCGCCGAAATCAGTGATCTCTATCTCGACTTCGGCGGCCCTACCATCCGGCTGATGGCCGGCGCAACCCGGGAGGGTGATGACGTCAAGCTTCTGGCCGACGCCACCATCGAAGGTATGCCCGCCAATAAGCTGAAACAGTACTGGCCACCGTTTGTTGCCCGGGGGGCACACAAGTGGGTTACCGAGAACATTACCTCTGGGCAGGTGCCCAAAGCCAGCGCACAGGCGCGGCTGCGGGTGCCACTGGCTAATCCGGCTCATCCTCACGTCGATGCCATCACGGGGTCAATGCAGCTCAAAGATATTACGGTCAACTATCTGCGCCCGTTGCCACCTGTGACCAAAGCGCAGGGTTATGCCAGTTTTGATCAAAGCAGTTTCAACATTACGGTAGAGAGCGGCGAGCTGGTGCAACCGGGAACAAATGCGATCAAGTTGACCGGTGCAACTATCAACTTGTCCGGATTTACAGACAATACCGATCGCGCGGACATTGAGCTGACAACATCCGGCACACTGGCTTCACAACTGCAATTGCTTGATCATGACCGCCTCGGCTATCCGCGCCGCTTGGGCCTCAAGTCGGCTGAAGCCAAAGGACAGGCCGAGGTTACGGCACGGTTTCAGTTCCCACTGGTCAAGGATCTGCTGATGGATCAGGTCGCCGTATCGGCCGGGGCAAAGATGCGGCAGGTGGCTCTGCCAAGGCTGGTTGCTGGCCAGGACATGACCGATGGGCAGCTTGAGCTCAAACTTGATGGCGGTGGCATGACCATTACCGGGACCAGCAAAATCGGCCCGGCCCCTGTGCAGATGGAATGGACGGAAACCTTTGTTGATGATGTTTCCCCGTCCAGTGAAATCCGATTTACCGGCAGCATGGATGAGGCGGCCCGGCAGGCGTTTAATGTCAGCTGGCCGGAGGTGGTCGCTGACGCTGTGGACGTCGCTGGTTATTACAGCAAAGAGCGCGGTAAATCAGCCACTCTGGATGTGCAGATGGACTTTAGCAAGGCGACACTGGCCCTGCCGTGGTTCGGCTGGCACAAGCCTGTAGGCGAAAAAGCCAGCGGTAGCGCACGTGTAACCATAGGCAAACAGCAGGTGGAGGCCATTCCCGCCTTTAGTCTTGACGGGGCGGGTGCCAAGGTGATCGGCAAGGTCAGCTTTGCTGCCGGGAGCCGCTGGCAGAAGGTCACACTGGATCGCCTCAATGTTCCCGGCTCTGACCTGCGCGGTGATATTACCAACCGAGGCGAGGCTGGACTGGCGCTGAGCCTGAAAGGCCCGCTCGCTGATATTCGCAGTATCTTTGATGAGGCCAAGACCGCGACTGCTCCGCTAGCGCCCCCCGCGGCGGCGGCTTCCGTAGTTCCACCGCCCTTGCTGCCGCTGGAGATCAGTTTTGATATCAAGAAGGTAGTAACCGGGCCAGATCATTTTCTGTTGGCGAACAAGGGGCGTCTGGCCCGTAATGACCGTGGCTGGACCCTGCTCGACATTACCGGGCGGCTGAATGGCAAGACGCCGATGCAACTGCAGCTGCTGCCTTCGGCTAAGGGGCGCAGCATGAACATCAGCAGCGAGGATGCGGGTCTGATGCTCTCCACCCTGCGGCTCATGCCTAATATTCAGGGCGGGCGGCTGGTGGTGGCGGGTGATGGGGTGGGTCGTGAGCCGGTGACCGCAACACTTGAACTGACCAATTTTCGCTACCTGAACGCTAAAACCTTGCAGAAAATTGCCAGTGCCGCGGCACCTGAAGGCGCTGAAAAACTGGCGCAGGAGCAGGGCATCGCTTTCAAGCGCTTGAAAGCAAAATATGAGTATGCGGAGGATTTGGTGCGTGTGCGCGATGCCAAACTGTCGGGCGATACATTAGGCCTGAGCATGGCCGGTAAGATCGACTTACGCGCAGGGCAGTTGGATTTATCCGGTACGGTGGTGCCGCTGTACGGCATTAATTCGGCTGTGAGTGGTATCCCCATTCTGGGCTGGATCCTGACTGGCGGCGAGGGTGGTGGTGTGTTCGCGGCGACCTATTCCCTCAAAGGCCCGCTGAAGGACCCGCAAACCAGCGTCAACCCACTCTCCGTGCTGGCACCGGGCTTTCTGCGCGAGCTGTTCTTTGTCGACAGCCGCTAAAAATCACGTTAGCTTGGCGCCAATCATTATCAAGGAGTGTTCATGCTGGACGGTCACATCGGGTACCCCCCCACGACTATCGCCCTGTTTGCCGCGATTATCCTCGGCTTTTTGGCGTTGGATCTGTTCAGTCATCGTAAGGACAAGCCCGTCTCCATCAAGGACGCGCTGATCTGGTCGGTCATCTGGATTGTGCTAGCCTTGTGCTTCGCCGGCTATCTCTACCTGAGTTATGGCAGCGAAATGGCCTCGCTGTTCCTGACGGGCTATTTGCTCGAGAAAGTACTGTCAGTTGACAACCTGATGGTATTTGTCGCGGTGTTTGCCGCGTTTGGCATTCCCGATCAGTATCGCCATCGCGTGCTGCTCTACGGCGTTTTGGGCGCGATCGTGTTTCGCCTGGTGTTTGTGGCAGCAGGCAGCTGGTTGTATGCTCTTGGCCCGTGGGTCGAGTTTGTCTTTGCGGCGATTATTGCCTGGACGGCGATCAAGATGTTGCAGTCCGATACCGAGGGTGACTCGATTGAAGACTACTCTAATCACTGGTCCGTCCGCTTGGTTAAACGCGTGATGCCGGTGTGGCCCAAGCTGCACGGCCATGACTTCTTCCTGCGGGAGCGGCAGGTGGCAGCTCTGCACGCGTTACCCGAGCACAAGGATCTTGACGTACCAAAAGGCAAACTACTCTATGCTACGCCACTCTTCCTCTGTCTGATTGCTATCGAAATGGCGGATATCGTCTTCGCGTTTGACAGTGTGCCGGCGGTGATTGCCGTCACCAAGGAGCCGCTGTTGGTCTATACCGCGATGATTTTTGCCATTCTCGGTCTGCGTCAGCTCTATTTTGTACTTGCCGCGCTGCAGAAATATCTGGTGCATCTGGCCAAGGCCATCGTGGCGCTGCTGTTCTTCATCGCTTTCAAACTGGCGCTGGCCGCCTCCATCAAGATGTTTGGCCTGCCCGAGGACTGGAAGATTGAGCCGAACACCAGCCTGCTGATCGTGCTGTCGGTGCTGGCACTGGGCGTGATTGCCTCCTTCGTTTTTCCGCCCCAGGGAGAAGATTCACCCAAGGCGTAAGCTGCCAAATCAGGATAAAAGAAAAGGCGGGCTGTTTAGGCCCGCCTTTTTATTGGGCTTAGCCGCTTACGCGGGCTTGAGGCGAACAATATGCTTTTGCCCTTTGCTGAGTTTCGCTTCGCCGCTAGGGAACTGACTGTCTGACAGAATTAGCTGCGGATCGGCTACTTTCTCATCGTTCAGGCGAATGCCGCCGCCTTGAATGAGCTTGCGGGCCTCGCCGCGCGAGCTGGCAAAACCAACACTCACCACCACGTCGATGATGCCAACTTGGCCGAGTGGGCCGGGCAAGATGCTCACCGGAATATCCCCGCCAATGGCACCCTTTTCAAAGGCGTCCTGTGCTGTCTTGGCGGCGGCTTCAGCGGCTTCACGGCCATGGACCAGTGCGGTGACCTCGGTAGCTAGCACCTTCTTGGCATCGTTGATCTCGCGATCACGCAGGGCCTCAAGGCGCTTGACCTCGTCTAGTGGCAGGTCGGTAAACAGGCGCAGCCAGCGGCCCACATCGGCATCCTCGCAGTTGCGCCAGTATTGCCAAAAGTCGTACGGGCTCTTGCGGTTGGCATTGATCCACACCGCGTTACCAGCGCTCTTGCCCATCTTTTCACCGCTGGCGGTTGTGAGAAGTGGCTGAGTAATACCGAACAGTTCATAGCCCTTCATACGGCGGCCAAGCTCGACCCCCTGAATGATGTTACCCCACTGGTCGCTACCGCCCATCTGTAGAGTGCAGCCGTAATGGTCGCGCAGATGCACGAAGTCATAGCCCTGCATAATCATGTAATTGAACTCGAGGAAGGTGAGGGGCTGTTCGCGGTCAAGGCGAAGCTTCACACTGTCCATGGTCAGCATGCGGTTGATGGTAAAGTGCAGGCCCACCTCGCGCAGCATGTCGATATAGCCTTTGCCCATCAGCCAGTCAGCATTGTTCAGCAGCAGTGCATCAGTCTTACCCTCGCCAAAGCGGATCAGCCGGGCCAGCCCGGTTTTGATGCTGGCGATATTGCTCGTCACAATCTCAGGCGTAATCAGCGGGCGCGATTCATCCTTGCCTGACGGGTCGCCGACCAGTGTGGTGGCTCCGCCCATCAGCACAATCGGCTTGTGCCCGGCCAGCTGCAAGCGGCGCAACATCATCAGCCCGGTCATGTTGCCGATTGTCAGGCTGTCGGCAGTGGCATCAAAGCCGATGTAACCCGTGATTGTGCCTTTGCAGGCTTCGCGCGCTAGCCCGTCGGCATCTGTACAGGTAGGGTTGTGGCCGCGCTCGGCCAGAAAATGTAACAGGTCTAGGGTGGGGCTGGTCATGGCGCATCCTTGTTAAATCGTCAATTTTCTAGCACACTCATAGCCATGATGGAAACAGTGATCGGCCTGATGAGCGGCACCTCGCTTGATGGTGTCGATGCCGCCTTTTTACGTACTGATGGCGGCGCTCAGGTGCAGTCCGGGCCATGGCTCAGTCTGCCGTATCCGGACGGGTTTCGCGCCCGGTTGCGGGCCTGCTTGGGTCAGGCCGAGGCCCCGGCCGATATCGTAGCCGAGCTGACACACTGGCACAGCCGTGCCGTGCAGGCGCTGCGCGAAAAGACCCCGGATTGGATGCCCACGCTGCTCGGCTTTCATGGTCAGACCATCTATCATAATCCGGCCGAGCGGCAGACTGTGCAGATCGGTGATGCCACCTTGCTGGCGCGTGAAACCGGGCTGCCGGTCGTATCCGACTTTCGCCGCGCCGACGTTGCTGCTGGCGGGCAGGGGGCGCCGCTGGTGCCGGTTTATCATCAGGCGCTGGCGCAGGGATTGCCCAAACCACTGGCTATCCTGAACATCGGTGGAGTGGCCAATATCACCTATATCGGCCCGGATAATACGCTGCTGGCGTTTGATACCGGCCCCGGTAACGCGCTGATTGATGACTGGATGCATAAGCACACGGGTATTGCGGTTGATAAGGACGGCACGGTAGCGGCACGAGGGCAGGTGCTGCCTCAGGTGTACAAGCTGCTCGACCATCCTTATTTTTTTCAGCCACCGCCCAAGTCGCTGGACCGTGAGGCATTTCGCACCGCGCTAGCGTTAAACGCGCGTGTGGAGGATGGTGCCGCCACGCTCACTGCGTTTACTGCGCTGGCGGTGCGTGACGCCTTTCGTCATCTGCCGCACTTGCCAAGCCGTTTATTGGTTACCGGGGGCGGGCGGCATAACGCGACCTTGATGGGGATGCTGGGTGAGTATTGCATGATTGATGTAGCCCCGGTTGAGAGCGTTGGTTGGGCGGGCGATGCGCTGGAGGCGCAGGCGTTTGGCTATCTGGCCGTGCGCTCCCGTTTAGGTCTGCCGCTCACGTTTCCGGGCACCACCGGGGTGCCGTCGCCACTTGCGGGTGGCAAATATACGTCTTTATAATCAATGGCTTAATTCAATAAAGCGCAATCTCTTAAGTCGCTATCAACCTTAATCGCCTACCCTGATAGGGAGGAGATTGCGATGCCGTGTTTGCAGCAGATATTTGCCGATACCACGCAGCGTTCTGGCGCGGTGGTGGAGTATGGCAGCGACGAGCCGATTCAGCTAATTACCCCTCAGCCCAGTCTGTTGCGCGATCTGGCCGCGGCGGTCGGCAATCTGCGCGATTATCTGGCCGAGCGTAAACTGCACAAAGGTCTGAAGGCCGCGCGCGCAGGTGTGCACGCCACGGTTGAGTATCTGATTCACGGCGGCCGTTTTGACAGTTCCCGCGATGAGTTTGGCTTGGACGCGGGCTATTATTTGGCGCGTGAGTGCATGCCCTATGATTTTATTGCGCTTGGTGCGGTGGCAGTCTCTGGTCCGGTGCGCGATGTGCGCCCCTTGCGCTATTACAACCAGCATGTCGATGGTCGCGCCGCATTTGTGGCCGCGTGTGAGGCAGGTGTAAGTTTTTCACAGTGTCGTGATGATGATGGTCATGACGCCGGCTTCTATATCGCCCGCTGCAACGATGCCGAGCTGATCGCTTTATATGAGCGTTGCGGTGGCGTGTTCCGCGATCGTGAGTTGATGTATCTGGGCCGCAGTACCCAGCGCAAAGTCGCATAGGGAGGAAAACATGGCAGACAAGAAAAAGACACCGGACGATCTGAAACCAACCGCAGAGGCGTCGATCAGTACGGCGTGCCTACAGCAGCTTATGCCCGCCTTACGTGACCAAGGCGTCGATCCCAAAGTTGTCGGAAGTTTGCCTGGCATAGCCGCAGCCATTCCCGGCCATACAGAGAAGGACCTGCAATCACTGGGAGCGGCATCGAAAAAACTTATGGCCAAGCCTGGCATTGATGCCGAGTGCAAAAAACAGTTTCAGTCAACGCTTCGACAAAACGGCGTCTTGAAGCCTTAACCCTACACACCCACGCGCAGCGGGGCATCGGCCGGGCTGAGCTCGCGGGCGATGTAATCTTCAATCGCCGCATCAAGATCGGCTTGGGTTTCGGTAAAGAAGTGATCCGCCCCCTGCATCAGCTGGTAATCGACCGTAATGTCTTTTTGCAGCTTGAGCTTATCGACCAGTCGGTCCACCGCACTGATGGGCACTACCTTGTCCTGCTCGCCGTGAATGATAACGCCCGATGAAGGGCATGGGGCGAGGAAGCCAAAATCATACTGGTGGGCAGGCGGCGCGATGGCGATAAAACGGTCAATTTCCGGGCGACGCATCAGTAGCTGCATGGCCATGTAAGCGCCGTAGGAGAACCCGGCCGTCCACACTTCACGGGCATTGGGATTTTGTGCCTGCAGCCAGTCGAGCGCTGAAGCGGCATCGGCCAGTTCGCCCTCACCGCCGCTCCACACACCTTGGGATTCGCCCACGCCACGGAAGTTGAAACGCAGCACCGAAAAGCCAGCGCGGGTAAAGGCATGGAAGGTGCTGTAGACGAGGCGGTTGTTCATGGTGCCGCCATGCGCGGGGTGCGGTGCCAAGCAGATGGCGATGGGCGCACGCGGGTCACGATTATGGTTGTAGCGACCCTCCAGACGACCAGCAGGACCGGGAATGACAACCTTGGGCATGAAGCGACCTCGCAAATGTTTCGTTATGGCCCGGTGGTCATGCGTTGGCGTGATCCGGGCCGCCTTGCAAGCGGGGCAGCAGAACGCCACGCCGGACACTTGCAGCCCCTTATACCATGAAGCGCCAGTCAACTTTCAAGAGTCTTGATGAGTCTATCCACACGTTTTGTCGGCCTGACCTTGCGGTAGATAGAACTGACCCGATGGGAGCATATGTTTTTACAATAGCTTATCGTGATACGCTCATTTTCTGTATCAGATAGTGGTGCCTAATATGTAGGCAGAAAAGAGAACCGCCAGAGCAATTAGCTCCGGCGGTCTGCGTGTTATTCTGAACTGGCTACTCGACCTTGGGGCCGCGATTGACTGGCGGGCGATTACTGAAGCTGGCGACCGCTCGGATTGTCTTGTTGTCCATCACGCCCTCAGCGCCAACGTCAATATGCATAAGCTTCATGGTGGCCTGCATCATGGCAACCGTGTCTGTATCAAGCTTGCCGGTCTGATCCAGACCATTGAGTTCCTGATAGTTGCGCAGCGCCTTTTCCAGACCCTTATCCATGCGGCCATCAATACCCTTGACCAGTTCCTGGAACTTCATACTGGGCGTTACACTCGGATTGTCGGTCGACATGAAGGAGCCAAGACTGATGAGGAAGCGCTCGGCCGCCGCAATTTTGGGATCAAACTCAGCTTCGCCATGGCCGGACTTGGCCTTCTTGGCTCCAGGAGCGCTTCTACTCTTCTCCTGTCTATTATGGTTTTTGTTGTCGGCTTTCAGCCCAGTGCTCATCGCGTCGGCATCAGCCTTTGATGTGGTGGCAATGCGCGGAGCGGGCTTCTCGGCTGCCGGCTTTTCCTCGTGCGGCACGCGGGGTGGGTAGCGCATCGATCGTCCGTCTGTTTCCATGCGCTCCTTATCAAGCGCGGCCTTATCCGCTGCTGCTTTGGCGGCGGCTTCTCTATCAGCTTTCTGCTTCGCCAAAAAGTCACGCTCACCTTTTTTGAAGGCGTCAGTCGGTGAAGGCCCGTCCGCCTGTTTGGGTGCTGTGGCGATAGGGCGGGGCGGCTCCACGGCAACTTTTCCTGATTTCCGCTGATCCGTATCCGGCAACGGGGCGCTCGCGGCGGCAACTGCTGGTTTTGCAACTGGGGCCGAGGCTGGGGCAGAAGCGGGTTTAGCCGCTGCCGGCACTGAGGCGGCGGGCGCGGCGGCAACGGTAATACCCAAGGCTTTTTTAGCCGCATCAGTAGCTGGTCGTTCAAAGGACTTGCCATCATGCCGGATCTCAACCTTGTCCCCGGTAAACAGTACCACCATCTGCTTGGTCTTAACGTCCTTGGCGGTCGGGTCGTCGCTCAGCTCATTAGTGCGAAAGACCGTGGTGGCCTTGCCCAGTTTGGTCATGTTATCAGCAATGCCGCTCTTCTTTTCTTTCTCGAGTTTGTCGAGCATCAGTTTGACCTGCGCTTCGGTCAGGCCCAGCTTTTCGGCCTCGCCTTTCTTGCTCAAACTGTCACGCAGCGCCTTGAGCATTTCGGTGGCATACACCTCGCCGTTGCGCGGATTGGCGGCATTGAGCGCGCCTTGGGTCGCTAGCAGCTTGTCAGCGGCGTTGGTTTTGTCAGCCATGAGATGCTCCTTCAAAGGCATTTGAAATTTCCCCCAGACTAGCGAAAAGCCGCTAAGAAAGGCTGAAGAGTGCGAAAAACACTTGTTTTTACAGCAACTTAGGGCGTATGTTGGCGCATGGCTATCTATCTCGACCATAACGCCACCACCCCGCTACGCCCGTGCGCCAAGGCCGCGCTAGAGGCCGCTTATGCGGCAGGGGGCAATGCCTCGTCAGTTCATAGCTTCGGCCGGGCGGCCCGTGCACTGGTCGAGCAGGCGCGGGCGCAGGTGGCCGCTGCGTGTCCGGGGTTTGCTCCGGCTGATGTCATCTTCACCAGTGGCGGCACCGAGAGCAATAATCTGGCCTTGCGCGGCGTAACTGTTGGGGCTCGCTTGGTCAGCGCGATTGAGCATGAGAGCGTGTTGAAGACCGTACCCGAGGCTACGCGGCTGCCCGTTACGCCGACTGGTGTAGTTGATCTGGCCGCTGCCGAGCTGACTTTGGCACAGGCAGCGCGCCCGGCGCTGGTCTCGGTCATGTGGGTGAATAATGAGACCGGGGTGATTCAACCCATCGCCCAGATTGCCGAGATCTGCCGCAAGTACGGGCACTATTTGCATGTCGACGCGGTGCAGGCGCTTGGGCGCATCGCACTGGAGGTTCCGGTCGATCTGCTCACACTCAGTGCGCATAAAATTGGCGGGCCGCTCGGCGTAGGAGCGCTGTTGGTGCGCGATCATGTCCCGCTTAGGGCGCAAATCACGGGCGGCGGACAGGAGCGGGGGCAACGCTCGGGCACTCTCAATGCCCCCGGCATTGCGGGCTTTGGCGCAGCGGTGGGCGAGGCATTAGCGCAGCTGCCCGCCTTTGCCGCCCGCGCCGCGTGGCGAGATCGGTTCGAGCAGGCCATTAAACAGGCCGGGGCGATCATCTTGGGCGAGACCGCGTCGCGCGTGGCTAATACCAGCTGTTTCGCCTTGCCCGGTTGGCGCAGCGAGATGCAGCTGATGCAGCTGGATTTACAGGGTGTGTGCGTCAGCTCCGGCTCGGCCTGCTCGTCGGGCAAGGTGGCGCACTCGCACGTGCTCGCAGCTATGGGATTGCCGAACGATGTTCAGGATTCGGCGCTTAGGGTCAGTTTGGGCTGGAACTCACTGGAATCGGAGCTTAATTCTTGTGCAGAAATCTGGACTCAGCTGGCGCAATCTGCTATAAGAAAGGGCTGAGTTTCGCGACTCTGGTATAAATATAAGCAAGATATCTCACATTGTGAAACTTTCTTGCGCAAACAGATAGGGCCGTTTTACAGATGCATCGTAGCGATATCAATGTGACCGAGCTGGCACCGCGTGTGCTCTCCGGTGTTTCCCTTGGCACCACCTGCGCCTGCTGGGTCTGCCAGAATAACCTTTCTACGCGCGCCGTTTTCTGTCAGGACTGTGGCACCGTGCAGCCCAGCCGCGCGGTTGACCATTTCACCCGTCTTGGTTTTGAGCGCCGTTTTGACCTCGCGCATAGCGAATTGGGTGGGCGTTACGACGCGCTGCGCCGCGTCTTTCTGGCCGAGCGGGCGGCCGCCAAGGGCCCGCGTCAGCAGCAGATCGTGAGTGAGCATTTATCCGCGCTTGAGGCAGCCTATGGGGTCTTGGCCGATCCGGCTCGCCGCGCCGAGTATATCCTGCGGCTGGCCGATTATACCGACAGCGAGGCAGCCAATGCCGCGGTTGAGCCGTATATGGCTGAATTTGTGGATGAATTGAACAGCGCTGCCGATGCCGTGGCGATCGATCGTGTCGCCCACAAGGCCCGTCACGGCGTGGAGCTGGCGTTACGTGAGCTGGCCGGAGCCTTTCGGGCACAAAATTACGAACAGGCTGCAATAGCTCTTGCGCGTTTGGCCCGGCTTGAGGATATTGCCGCCACCGCGCGGTCCCGCCGGGGCGACCTCTAGTCGTCTCGCACTTGTCCCACCGCTGCGGCTGGAGAGGACTATGGCCAAGATCACCTTTATTGAGCGCAACGGCAACCGCAAGACCGTGGAGGCGGCCAATGGCCTCTCGCTACTGGAAGTCGCGCACAAGAACGATGTCGATATTGAGGGTGCCTGCGAAGGCTCGCTGGCCTGCTCGACCTGTCATGTTATAATCGACAGTGAATGGTATGACGCGCTACCCGCCGCCAGCACGGATGAAGAAGACATGCTCGATCTGGCCTTTGGCCTGACCAAAACTTCGCGCCTTGGCTGTCAGATTATCGTGAGCGACGAGATTGACGGCCTGGTCGTCAGCCTGCCCAAATCCCGCCACGGCTAGTCATCTTTATTAACGCGCTTTTTCATTGAAATCGCGGTTGCGGTGATGCTACCACCGCAGCAACTTCGCGAAAGGAAAAAGCATGACCGTCTGGCTAAAGTTTTACGAGATTGATCCCGACCGTGCCGATCGTGACCAGACTGAGCCATCGGCCATATGTTTGGACGCCTTTCGCGGCCTATCCGCTAATCGCGGACGCGGACTTACGCTTTATTATTCACTGCCTGGTGGCCAAGGCGGTAAATCTTCTTATCTGCATGGGACACATGACTATGCTCTGCAGGCACTTGAGGCAGTGCGTAGCTGCCACTCGCCCCATGCCGCTGGACATTCTTTGCGGGGCATAATCAGCAGCTGGAGTACGATGCAGTGGTATAGTAACAGCTCACCACGCTACCCTCATATTATTCCGACAGATAGTTTCTGGGCGGTGCTATCAGCCCCTGCTAACAACTCTGATGTCTGGCTGGATGCTCCTACAGCGGCACCAAGACAGCATAGCGAAGAATATGGGGGAGCCTATCGACTTGCTCTCGCCGAGCCAACCAGCAGTCTGCTTGATAAAATGAGCCGTGTTGGCCATAAATTCATCGATATCAGCGGCCCGAGGTAGTGTGAGCCTTGCATCGCGGTGGGAGTTGCGGCTAATCTGCCCCGGTAATACTGTCTTGCCTTCTGAGGTTTTGTCGTGAGTGCCCCCCTTAATTCCCTTGGCTTTGCCAAAGCGCCCGCGCAGACGCGCGTGGTGGTGGCTATGTCCGGCGGGGTGGATAGTGCGGCCACGGCCGGCTTGCTCAAGGAGCAGGGCTATGATGTGATCGGCATGACCTTGCAGCTCTATGACCATGGCAAGGCTGTGGCTAAAAAAGGCGCCTGCTGCGCCGGAGCCGATATTCAGGACGCCCGCAATGTGGCGGCCAAGCTGGGTATCCCGCATTATGTGCTCGATTATGAAGAGCAGTTCCGCAAAGGCGTGATCGAGCCGTTTGCCGATGCCTATGTGGCCGGACAAACCCCGGTACCTTGCATCGCCTGCAACCAGACCGTGAAGTTTCGTGACCTGCTGGCGGTAGCCAAGGAGCTGGGGGCTGATTGCCTCGCCACCGGCCACTATGTACAGCGGGTGATGGGCCCGGATGGGCCGGAGCTGCATGCGGCGGTTGATCCTACCCGCGATCAAAGCTATTTCCTGTTTGCGACCACGCGCGAGCAGCTGGACTTTGCCCGTTTTCCGCTCGGGGCTACCAGCAGCAAAGCCGAGGTGCGGGCGCATGCCGAGCGCCTCGGGTTTTCGATTGCCAAAAAACCGGACAGTCAGGACATCTGCTTTGTGCCGAGTGGCAAATACAGCGAGGTGGTGGCGCGGCTGCGCCCCGGTGCGCTGGAAGCGGGCGAGATCGTGCATCTGGATGGCCGGGTGCTGGGCCGCCATGACGGTATCATCAACTACACCGTCGGGCAGCGCAAAGGTCTGGGCCTTGGCGGGCGCGAGGGCGACGACAGGGACCCGCTCTATGTGGTCAAGCTTGATGCCGCCACGCACCGGGTGATTGTCGGCCCGCGTGAAGCCTTGTCGCAAACCGCGCTGGAGCTGCGCGATGTGAACTGGCTGGCGGGCAATCCGCCCGCCGAGGTGATGGTCAAGTTGCGCTCGGCCATGGCACCCGTGCCCGCGCATATTGAGCTTGGCGCCAATAACACAGCTATCCTCACCTTGGTGACGCCGCAATTTGGCGCGGCACCGGGTCAGGCCGCGGTGATCTATGATGGTAGCCGGGTGCTGGGCGGCGGGTTCATTGTACGCTCGCTGGCCGTTACAGCGTATGATATAAAAGCCGCATGAGTAGCGTTCCCTTCTTTGAAGCTGGCGAGTACCAGATCTGGCTGGCGGGCCATAGCGCCTACCGCTTGCAGGCCAAGCAGCTGTTTGAAAAGCTGGCGGCTGGCCTAGCCGAGCGGAGCGGCGCAGGCAGCGAGTGGGAAAAAATCCGCGCGATTGTAACCGGGCGCTAAGCGCTAGCGGAAGGCCGCGAGATCGATGCTGTAGAGAATACCACCTAAGGCGTCACGACGCCGCGAGCAGCCGCTCACTTTCGCTTGCCCCAACTTTTCAAGTCTTTCGAGCCTTTTGAGCGAGGCCGTGTTCGAGAAGCCGACCATAGCCCGATACAACTGAAATCCTTGCTCAGCGGCCAGCTTAAGTCTCAATGCAAGGAGATGTGAGCCGAACTGCTGATGGCGGTAATGTGGGGCAATATAGTCAAAGCCAATCGCGACGTTGGGTCGCTCTAGCGGCGTTGAGAGGCAGAATTCCCCAACAATTTTTTGTTCGTGGGCTGTGAGTGCAAAATAGGATGTCGTTTTATGTGGGCCGCAATATGGGGGTGTATGAGCCCCATCCATCTCGCTGCTCAGGAATTTCTCACGCTCCTGACCAATTCGTTCAAGCGGCCAGCCACGTTCATCGTAGCGGCGGTCAAAGTAAAGCTTGAAATAGCTGTCTTGTGCTTCTGGCCCTTTTCGCTCGGTATCCTCAGCTTTAAAAAGACGCAGCGCCTGTTGCCATAACTGCCCACAATTGGGCGTCAGGGCGCGCCGGGACAGGGCGTTAAAGGGAATGGCAATCAGGGGGCCGCTGCGGCAGGTCATGGCTGTTGTTAGCAAGGCCGGGGGCGGGAAAACAAGCAATATCTGCTAAAACAAGCCGCTTTACGCGCGGGTTGACAAAAGCCCCCTAAAAGCCTTAAAACGGCGCACCCGGCGGCGGCGTAGCTCAGGGGTAGAGCAGGGGAATCATAATCCCTTGGTCGGGTGTTCAAATCACCCCGCCGCTACCAGTTTTCCCGTTTTAACTTGCGCATCGCTGCGCTTTTCGCGCATAAGGGCGCCGTCATGCTCAGCATCAACAATCTCGTCTGTCGCATGGGTGGCCGTACCCTGATCGATGGTTCCAGCGCCAGCCTCAATGACGGCTGGAAAGTGGGTATCGTCGGGGCCAATGGTGCGGGCAAGTCCACCCTGTTCAAGCTATTGACCGGCGAACTGGAGCCTGACGGCGGCAGCATCAGTATGCCCGCCCGCCAGCGTGTAGGGGTGGTGCGGCAGGAGATGCCGGATACCGACACGCCGCTGATCGAGCTGGTGCTAGAGGCCGATACCGAGCGCATGTCGCTGTTGGCCGAATGTGAAACCGAAACCGATGGCAACCGTCTGGCCGAGGTTTATTCGCGGCTGGAGGAAATTGATGCCTATGCCGCACCCGCGCGTGCGGCCACCATCCTCGCGGGTCTTGGCTTTACCGAGGAGCAGATTAACGGGCCGTATAATGCTCTCTCCGGCGGTTGGCGGATGCGCGTATCCCTCGCTGCTGTACTGTTCCTGCAGCCCGAGCTGCTGCTGCTCGATGAGCCGACCAACCACCTTGATCTGGAGGCCATCATCTGGCTCGAGCAATATCTGGCCAATTACCCACACACACTGCTGATTATTTCGCATGATCGTGAGCTGCTCAATGTCTGCGCCGATCACATTTTACACCTGCATGACCAGAAGCTGACCCTGTATAACGGCAATTACGACACCTTCGAGCGTACCCGCGCCGAGCGGCAGATGCTACAACAAAAACAGCACGAAAAGCAGCAGGCCCAGCGCGCGCATATCCAGAAATTCATCGATCGCTTCAAGGCCAAGGCCACCAAGGCGCGGCAGGCGCAAAGCCGCATCAAGATGCTTGAGCGAATGGATATAGTGGATGCCGTCATGGCCGACCGCTCGGTCCGCTTTACGTTTCCGTCACCCAAAGAGCTGTCGCCTCCGCTGGTGAGCATCAACAAGGCCAATATCGGTTATGGCAGCAAGACTATTCTTTATGGCGTACATGAAACGATTGACAAGGACGATCGCATTGCGCTGCTTGGGGCGAATGGTAACGGTAAATCGACCCTCATGAAGCTGCTGGCGGGTAAGCTCCAACCGCTTACGGGGGAGCTAAGCAAGAGCAACAAGCTCAAGATCGGCTATTTTGCCCAGCATCAGGCTGATGAACTGGACGTAACCACCACGCCGTACTTTGCCATGCGTCGCCGCTGTGAAGAGCTGGGTGAAGAAACCCGCGAGCCGGTGGTGCGTGGGCGGCTTGGCACATTTGGCTTTGGCAAGGAGCTGTCGGACAACCTCATCGGCTCGCTCTCGGGCGGCGAAAAGGCCCGCTTGCTGTTCGCTCTCATCAGCGTGCAGGCCCCGCATATCCTGCTACTCGACGAGCCAACCAACCATCTGGACATGGATGCGCGCAGTGCTTTGGTCGATGCGCTAAACAACTATGAAGGCGCGGTGGTGATTGTCAGTCACGACCCGTCCATGCTCGAGCGCGTGGCGGACCGCCTGTGGCTGATCCATGACGGCAAGGTGCAGGATTTTGACGGCGATTTGGCTGATTACCGGAAGTTCATCATCTCCAACCGCCGAGCCAACCGGCGGCAGGAGAAAGTGGCCAAGGGTGATGAGAAAGGCGATACCCGTCGCGCAGCCGCCGACTTACGCAAGCAGCTCCAGCCGCTTGCGCAGGCCGTGCAAGAGGCCGAGAAAGAAGTGCATCGCCTGACCGCCGAAAAGCATCGGCTGGAGATGGTGATGGGTGATGCGGGTTTCTATGATAACCCCAAACAGGTCACCAGCGTGCAGCTCAGCTATGGCCATGTCTGTAAACAGCTGAGTGAGCAGGAAAAGCGCTGGATTGAAGCCGCTGAGGCCTATGAGCAAGCGAAAGCAGAGGCTTAGGCTCGCTTGAGCAGTTGGTCATATACCGTCTGCCCGATCCACGCGCCTATCAGGGCCATGGGTAGGCAGGCACCCAGCAAATAAGCTACCTGTGCGCTGTGGCTGCTCGGCATATACACAAAGGTCATGACCTTATAAATCGGGCGATGAAACAGATAAGCAAAGAAGCTGGCATAGGCAATCAGCCCAATAAGGCGGTGGTTACCCCAGTTGCGGGCATAGCGCAAGGCGACCAGCATCAACGCACTTGGCACTAGCAGGGCGAGGGGAATGCTGAGCAGTGAACTTTCAACCTTGCTGCTATCAAACACCGAGAGCATGACCGCTGCACTGGCCGCCAGCCCGAGTATTACTATTGTTCGCGGCGAGGTTTGGGAGAGATCGCGCCCAGCCAGCATAATCCCGGTGGCAAAGGCGGGAAAATAAAGGACCATGCGCGGATCCATGCTGTGATTGAAGGTGAAGAGCGTCAACATGGCTGCCATAAGGCCCGCGCAGAGACCCAAGAAATGGGCTAGGTTGCCACGCAAGGCAATCAGCACCGGGGCTAGAATATAAAAACTAAGCAGCATCACCATGTACCACAGCGTATAGGGCGGCGGCCCCCACAGCAGGGACAGCAATACGGCGCTTTTTAGCACCGGGGCGAGGGTGGCGATTTTCAGAACAAGAAAAACCAGCAGCGCCAGCAGATAGGGTGGGTAAATGCGCAACAAGCGCTGCCGATAGAAGCCCAACAGTTCAGGACGGGTGAGGGAGATGTTTTTGTGCCCGATCAGGTAGCCGGACAGCAGGGTAAACAAGCCCAGCACAGTCACCGTCAGGCGGTAGGTGACCGGGTTTTCATAGGCCGGAAAAGCATAGGTGTAGTTAAACAGATGCCAAAAGCCGATGATGTAAAGGATGCAGCCCGCTCGCAGCAGATCAAGCACTGCAATATGCGAAAACTTGCGGGGGGGGGTAAGCTGGAGAGCACTCATGCTGCTCTCATACAATAGAAATAGCCAATAATTAAAGCAAAAATTCAATTTCTGTTGCAAGGGGGAGGGCTTGAATAACGGGATTATCCGGTATTTCAAGCTGATAGGCATGCAACCATAAACGGGACGAAGCCGGGCCATTATAATAAAGGTCACCCAAAATGGGGTGACCTAGATGCCTGAGATGGGCGCGCAGTTGGTGTGTACGGCCCGTGAGGGGTTCCAGCTCCAGCAGCGTTTCATGCTCCCGCCGTGTCAGGACGCGCCATTTGGTTTGGGCGTTGGCCCCGGCATCATCCACCACCATACGCGCATTGCGTTTGAGCAGCGGCGCATCAATCAGGCCGCTGTCCTCAATCATCAGGCCGCTCACCCGTGCGCGATAGAGCTTGCGGATACGCCCCTGCATAAACCAGTTACCCAGCTTTTTAAGCGCTGCCGTGCCGCGCCCGCAAATCAACGCGCCGCTGGTGTCGCGGTCGAGCCGATGGGCCGGGCGCAGGGCCAGGTCGAATTGGGGCAGAAACTGGGTGAGGGCCACACTGTCTGCCGCTACCGGGTGCACCAGCAGCCCGGCGGGCTTATTCAGCACGATCAGCTCGTCATTTTCGTAACAAATCAGAGGCTTAAGGTCCATGGTGCGCAATTCTACTAGACTTTTGGACAGGAAAATCGTTAAAAACGCGCACCATGACCAAAAGCGCTTCTAAAAAATCGACCAAAGCCGCCAAAGTTCCGACCATTGGCATTGTCTCGCTCGGCTGCCCTAAGGCGCTGGTCGATAGCGAGCGCATCCTGACCCACCTGCGTGCTGAGGGCTACCAGATTTCGCCCAGCTATGACGGGGCCGAGGTGGTAATCGTCAATACCTGCGGGTTTCTGGATAGTGCCCGCGATGAATCCCTTGGTGCGATTGGCGAAGCCATGGCTGAGAATGGCAAGGTGATTGTGACCGGTTGTCTGGGCGCCGAGCCGGACGTGATCCGCGAGAAGTTCCCCAACGTGCTGGCCATCACCGGCCCGCAGAAATATGAAAGCGTGGTGCAGGCCGTACATAATGCGGTGCCGCCCGCGCATGACCCGTTTGTCGATTTGGTGCCGCCCGAGGGTATCAAGCTGACCCCGCGCCATTATGCGTACCTTAAAATTTCCGAAGGTTGCAACAACCGCTGCACCTTCTGTATCATCCCCAAGTTGCGCGGTGATCTGGTTAGCCGACCGGCGGCTGATGTGCTGCGCGAGGCTGAGCGGCTGGTGAAGGCGGGCGTCAAGGAACTGCTCGTCATCTCGCAGGATACTTCGGCCTATGGCGTTGATGTAAAATATGCCGAGAGCGACTGGCAGAACCGCAAAGTGCGCGCCAAATTCTATGACCTTGCCAAAGAGTTGGGCGAACTCGGCGCATGGGTGCGACTGCACTATGTTTATCCGTACCCGCATGTGGATGAGGTGGTGGAGCTGATGGCGCAGGGCAAGGTGCTGCCTTACCTTGATGTTCCCTTCCAGCATGCCAGCCCGGCAGTGCTCAAGAACATGAAGCGCCCCGGCAACAGCGACAAAGTGCTTGAGCGCATCAAGGCGTGGCGCAAGATATGCCCCGATCTGGCTATTCGTTCTACCTTCATCGTTGGGTTTCCCGGCGAGACGGAAGAACAGTTTGAAGAGCTGCTCACCTTCATCAAGGCCGCCGAGATCGACCGCGCGGGGTGTTTCAAGTATGAGCCAGTCACAGGCGCAACCAGCGAAGAGCTGAACCTGCCTGCCGTGCCCGAGGATGTGAAGGAAGATCGCTGGCACCGCTTTATGGCGGCGCAACAGGACGTTTCCGCCAAGCGCCTGCAGCGGCTGGTGGGGCGTACCATCCCGGTGATTATCGATGAAGTCCGTCCGGATGTGGTAGTGGCCCGCTCGCAGTTTGATGCGCCAGAGGTTGACGGTACTGTGCTGCTCAAACCCTTTAAAGGTGCGAAAGCCGGTGAGATCGTGCAGGCCAAAATCACCCACGCGCTCGAATATGACCTTAGGGGTGAGGTCGGGTAAGTCCTCCCGTTACAGCAACGGGGATCGGCGCTATAGTGGGCTATGGCCGGAGCTGCTCCCATCCCCTTTTTGCAGGAAACCATGATCCTGCTCACCACCGCCGGTGTAGTGGTGCCTTTACTGGCGCGGCTTAAGCTCAGCCCGGTGCTGGCCTATCTGCTGGTGGGCGTCGCCATTGGCCCGTTTGGCTTCATTCTGCTCACCGGACCGGAGAGCTGGCTGCATTATGCCACCATTGCCTCGGTCGAGCAGGTGCGGGCGCTGGCGGAACTGGGTGTGATTTTTCTGCTGTTCCTGATCGGGCTGGAGCTGTCGCCACAAAAACTGTGGGCGCTACGCAAACAGGTGTTCGGTTTAGGGTTCTTGCAGGTGCTGGTGACGGCATCGTTCATCAGCCTGATCGCGGCAGCGTTTGGCAACTCAACCTCCAATTCCCTGCTGCTGGGGGCCTGTCTGGCTCTGTCGTCCACCGCGATTGGCATGCAATTGCTGGCCGAGCGCCGCCAGACCGCAACGCCACTGGGCCGCAATAGTTTTGCCATACTGCTGTTTCAGGATATTGCTGTAGTGCCCATTCTTGTGTTGGTAGGTGTGCTGGGGGCAGGAAGTTCGGCCGCACTCCTGCCGCTCTTGGGTGTTGCGCTGGGCAAGTCCGTCTTGGCCGTGCTCGGGATTGTGGTGATCGGCTATTACCTGCTGCGGCCGCTGTTTCGCCTCGCTAGTAGTGCCGTCGGCGCCGAGGCGTTTCTGGCGGTGGCGCTGCTAACGGCTGTGGGGACGGCCGCGCTAACCGGCATGGCCGGGCTATCAATGGCGCTGGGGGCGTTTCTGGCCGGGTTGCTGCTGGCCGAAAGTGAATACAGCCACGCGATTGAGACCTATCTGGCCCCGTTTAAAGGGCTACTGCTGGGCCTGTTCTTCATGAGTGTGGGGATGGGGCTGGATGTCCGTGCGGTGTTCAGTAATATCTGGTTACTGGGTGCTTCGGTCATCGGGCTACTGCTAGTCAAGGGTGTTATCATCTATCTGCTGTTGCGGGCCTTCGGGCAGCCGCGTGCGGTTGCTTTTGAGGCCGGTCTGCTGCTCGGACAGGCCGGTGAGTTTGCGTTTGTCATCGTTGGTATGGCTCTCGCCATGAACTTGATGGCGGCTGATGTAGCGCAGTTCATGCTTATCGTGGCTGGCCTCTCGATGCTGGCCACGCCACCGGTCGTTGGACTTGGCCGCCATCTCGCGGCCCGGCTGCTGTCGGATCCGGCGCTCCGGTGGGGTGAGGCCGATCCGCTGGAGGGTATTCACGGGCACGTGATTATCGCCAGCTATGGCCGGGTCGGGCAGTTGCTGGGTGATGTGTTTGATCGTGAAGGTATTGCCTGGGTGTGTATCGAGCGTGATGGGGCGAAGGTCAGTGCGGCGCGGGCGCAAGGCAAGCCGGTTATCTTCGGGGACTCTACCAATGCGGATATGCTGGCGCGGGTACATCCTGAAACGGCACAGGCCGCCGTCATTGCACTGGATGATGCGCGGGCCAGCGCCCAAGCGCTTGAGTCCTTGCGCCGCCTGTGCCGTGATTTACCTGTTTTTGTGCGGGCGCGCGACCTGCGCCAGCTCCCTGTGCTGCGCGAAGCCGGGGCCAGTGACGTGGTGCCGGATACTCTGGAAGCCAGCCTGCAGCTGGCGGGGCGTGTGCTCACGGGTCTGGGGGTGCCGGAGGCCGATGTCGCGCACCGGCTGGAGCTGGTGCGGCAGGAGAAGCTGTCCTAGATCCGCTTCTCGCGCTGGAGCGCCCACTTGATGGTGGTCTGCTCTGGTTCGGTGGTGCCGGTAATCACGATCTGCTGCGTGCGGCGGGGTTCGTCCTCGCGGCCACAATAGATGCTGTCTTCCAGACTCAGCGTACCGCCGGTGCAGCGTAGGCGCCAGCCGCCGCCACTGGGCAGAGCGAGCAAGACTGCCTGACCCTGCTGGATCAGTGAGGCTTGCACCGTGGGATGCAGATGAAAGCGGATGGTATAGGTCTGGCCCGCCGGACCTTCCAGCGTATCTTCGCCGCGCACATCATCACCGCCATTGCCGACATACAATCGGCGGAAGTGCAGCATCTTGAACAGATGCTCATAGCCGTCATGCGAGGCCTCGACCCACAACGCGCCGTTCTCCTCCATGCGCTCGCAGGTCACCGTATGGGCGCGGCGACCGACGCCACTATCGCTCAGTTCCAGCGAGTTGGTATCATTAAGGACAAGCGTGGAATGCGCGGCGGTGGCAGATAAAGCCTTGCGCCAGCCGGGCAGGGCGCCGGGATGAGTGCCACAGTTGACAATCAGGCGGTCGCGACCCACGCTCATTTCAAACGACAGCAAACCCGCCGTGCACCCGTGGGTGTACGGTTCAGGTGGTGGTTCACCGCAATCCATCAGCACGCAGGTGCGGCCAGAGACGAGCCGCTCAAACCCCACATGGGGCATGCTTTTCAGTGGGCGCCCACGCGCATCGGCCTGATTCAGAACGGCATCAATCAGGGCCGGGTTTCCCTCGCGGCCTCCGCCAAACACGGCCAGTGCGCCATCGGCATGGCGGAAGAAACGCAGGGCCGGGGTTAGCCGATCAATGGCATATTGCAGCTTGTCGGGAATTTCCTGTGCGCCGGTGCGTAAGGCGCTGCGGATATCGATCAGCGCCCGCAGGGTATGCAAAAGCGCGAAGGGGTTGCGCTGGATCTGCCCACCATCAGCGAGAATTTGAGCGTTCAGCTCCGGGATAAGGGCGCGCAGGCCCAGTGCGATTTTTGCCTCGCCCTTGGGCAGACTGATCCCGGCAAAGAACAGACCGCGCAAGGCGAGAAAGCGCTGATAACCGGGAAGAACGGCGCTGTAGTGGCGCTGCAGGGCGCGGGCCTGTTTGCGCAGACTCTCAATCACCAGCAGGCGGAAATCATCATCAGCGGTGGCGCAAAAAAATTCGTAGAGACCCAGCCAGTGGCTCAGGCGCTCGGCCAGCAGGTACGGCTCCCAGCTCTCAGCCGCGGGGTTGGTGTTGTGTTCGATCCAGCTGCGCACCATCAACCGGGCCTGACGGCGGGCGGTATCGCCGCCGAGCGCACGCAGATCATGCAGCCAGTCAAATCCGTGTAGCGCGGACAGGAACCCGGGGGTAGCGCCGACCGGAGCCCAATTCGGTTCGCGCAGCTGAATGACCTGCCCGCCAAGGCGTAAAATACCCTGCACAATATCACTGCCCACGCGGGCATCGCCGGGCCAGCTGTCGGGTGGAACGATCGTGAGGTGGTCAACCGGCGCCTGTGCCAGCTTCAGCGTACTGAGTGGATTGTTCAGGCGTAGCTGACTCAGCTGATCGCGCAGCGCCTGCACCATGGTACTACGGCGCAGGCCCGCACCGCTGCTTAGCACCCGGTCCAGCAGGTCGTTCTCATGCTCGCTCATGGCGCACCGCGCAGAGCTTTTATATTGTCACCGTAGGCGCTGGTCTTGAACACCGCACTGCCCGCCACCAGCACATCGGCACCCGCGGCAAGACACGACGCGGCAGTTTGCGGAGTAATGCCGCCATCCACTTCAAGGTCGATAGCGCGGCCCGTGCGGTCGATCAGCGCCCGTACGGCCTTGATCTTCTCCAGACTGGACGGGATGAAGCTTTGCCCGCCAAAACCGGGATTTACGCTCATCACCAGCACCAGATCAACCTCGCCAAGCACCGGCTCCAGATCGCTGATCGGGGTGGCCGGGTTGAGTGCTACGCCCGCCTTCTTTCCGCAGGCTTTAATAGTCTGCAGGCTGCGGTGCAGGTGTGGGCCGGCTTCGGGATGAATGGTGATGATATCCGCACCGGCTTCGGCAAAAGCAGCGATATAGGGGTCAACCGGGGCGATCATCAGGTGCACATCAAAGGGTTTTCGGGTCGCGCTGCGTAGAGCCTTGATGACCACCGGGCCGACAGTGAGATTCGGGACAAAATGCCCGTCCATGACATCGATATGGATATAGTCGCCCCCGGCTGCATCCACCGCCCGGACTTCGTCTCCCAGTCGGGCAAAGTCCGCCGACAGCAGGGAGGGAGCAATACGGACAGGTTGGCGCGGCATATCGGTTCACCCTAACCTGACTTTATGAATCCGGCAAGGGCACGAATCGCCAACTATCAATAGGTTGCGAGACTTTTTGAATATAAAAACTCATGTTTCTGACAGAAGATGCTGGAGATTTGCAGAACAATCCAGTACAAGAAAACGGCTATCGACCCTATAGCTTGGCTGGCCTGCAGTGCTTGCACTGCAAAGTTAGAACGGCTATGGCGGAGCAATACATTGCGGACCCGTAGCTCAGCTGGCCCGCGGCGCTAGCGCCGCAAACCCAAAAAGGCTATGGTGGATACATTGCGGACCCGTAGCTCAGCTGGATAGAGCATCAGACTACGAATCTGAGGGTCGGACGTTCGAATCGTTCCGGGCGCGCCATTTTTTCAAGGGTTTAGCCGTTTCGGCGACTCTTGATATTGGCTTACACACCACTTACACATTGGGACTCACTCACGCCTGACGGATGGCGATCATGAGTTCCTCGACGGCCAAACACACCTTGATGGGCGGCAAGCTCCATGTGTACCGCCGCGAAAACAGCGGCCTGTGGCAGTGCTCGACCTATCTCGCGGGCAAAAATCATCGGATCTCGACGAAGACCGACAGCCTCGCGCACGCGAAGGACTTCGCCCAGGACTGGTATCTGGAGCTTCACGGCAAGCACCGACGGGGTGAAGTGAAGGCGGAGAAGACGTTCAAAACCGCCGCAGCGGCCTTTGAGCGAGAGTA
The DNA here is from genome assembly GCA_002343265.1 of Micavibrio sp. UBA2400. GTDB lineage: Bacteria > Pseudomonadota > Alphaproteobacteria > UBA2400 > UBA2400 > UBA2400. Next base: position 21,372 of record DDSC01000006.1, on the reverse strand, counting down.
CGAAATCATCACAGACGGCGAGCGCAGCCCCGCCTATGTTCGCGGCCACAAGGACAGGATCAGACTGCATCTGAACCCGTTTTTTGGGTCTCACGGTCTCTCCGAGATCACACCCGGTCTCGTTCAGGAGTACCGCATCCATCGTCGCCAGAGCGCCCGGCCGCCGGCGCGGACGACCCTTCATCACGAGCTGGTCACACTGCGCCAGGTGCTGAAGACCGCGATCCGCCATGGATGGCTGGCGCATCTGCCGGACCTGACCCCGCCGTACAACACCTCCGGCAAGATCAGCCATCGCGCGTGGTTTTCGCCCGAGGAGTACAAGACGCTCTACACGGCGACACGCGCTCGCGCGAACGATCCAAAAAACCATCGCCGAAAGGCCTCCGAGCACTTGCACGACTACGTGCTCTTCATGGCCAACACTGGATTGCGTCCAGACGAGGCGGCGCGGCTGGAATACCGCGACGTCACGATCGTGGACGATACCGATAGCGGTGAAAGCATTCTGGAGATTGCAGCGCGCGGAAAGCGCGGCGTCGGCTACTGCAAATCAACCCGGGGCGCGGTGCGGCCCTTTGAGCGCTTAAAGGCGCGTGCGAAGCCCGAGCCGACGGATCGGCTATTCCCCAACCGGCAAACTTCCCTGTTCAACACCGTCCTCAAGAGCGCGGGACTGAAGGAAGACCGGGAGGGCAATCGGCGTACAGCCTACAGCCTTCGTCACACCTACATCTGCATGCGACTGCTGGAAGGTGCAGACATCTACCAAGTGGCGAAAAACTGCCGGACGAGCGTGGAGATGATCGAGAAATTTTATGCAGCGCATATCAAGACCAGCCTGAATGCGGCCGCGATCAATGTAAGGCGCGCCTAGGCTAGGTGATACCCGTTCAATCGCCGGAACGAGGATCCTTCCGACAGTCCGGCTGGTAAAGGACGGCGCTGTGCGCCGCCGCGAGGCGGTCGCCCGAGGGCGATCCTTGACCAGTCGTCCTGTCCGAAAGTCGGGCCTGCAAGCGATCAAGGCTGAGACTGATCGGGGTGCGAAGGATGGTCAGGCGACAGCGTGTCAAAGAGGGAGGATGCGCCGAGGCGATAGTGCGTGAGAACAAGCGCAGCGGCCGAGAACAGGGCCATGCGCGCGTCCTCGGCCTGCCATGGCTTTCGGCGCTTCGGGAGCCGGTGGCGGAACACATCGACGTGGCGGACCACGGCCCGTGCGATCTCATCGCGCGTTTGCGCGCCGACATCGAGAAAGCAGGCAGCAATGTCCGCGCGGGTGTAGATGGCGACCTCCGCCCCTCGATCGGCGGCGAGAGCCGAGACGGCCCGGCTCAGTCGTATCAGCCTGTCAGCGCGCCTTGCGCTCGGCCGCTCAAAGGCTTCGAGCACCAGTGTCTCTGGCGACAGGCGTTCGAGCAGGGCTTCGATCTTCGCCAGGCAGACGGCGCTCTTGTTGCGGCGGGCGCAAGCCAAGCCCCAATCGAACACTGCGAACGGCCCGGTGAATGCAACCCAGCCAAACCCTTTGCGGTCTGGATAGATCGCGAGGGTGATGTGCTGCGGACGCTCCATCATGCAGAGCGGCGGTTACTCCCGGCGCGGTGCGCCATCGCCGTGAGGAGCCTGCGTTTGGTCTGAGTGGCATAGTCCTGGCGCTCGCCAAGCGAACGATCCAGCTTCGCCGCGTTCGCCATGACGGCGTCTTCGACGCTTCCATAGAGACCCGGAAACAGCGCGCGGGGGGAGTGACCAAAGACGACTTGCAGACGAAATGCCAGCGTGGCGTCAGGGATGGACTCGCCTCCTTCGAGACGAGAGACAATGCTTTGGGAAGTTCCCAAGAGGAGGGCGAGCTCCGACTGAGAGAGCGCCCAGCGCCGACGGGTCCGGCGCACGTAGGTGAGGTGCGGCATAGCGGGACGGGTTAGGTGCGATCTAAGGGGTCGCTGTTTCCATAGTCGCGCGAGACGGGAGGTTATTCACGGGGGCAATTTATGCGCCCTGTGCATACGAGCGCGCTTCGCGCGCAAATCCAACCGCTGTGACGTCGCCGACATCTGTTGCGTGAGCGACACCGAAGCGAGCCGCGAGCGTAGTGATCGCTCTCGTCTCGCTTCTCGGCACCACATACACGCCGCGCAGGCGTTGGGTGCGCAAGCGCAGCTTCGTGCGGATGAACCATCCCGCCCACTTGTTGCTCACCGGTCCCTCGCCTTCGGCCTGGCTTGCATTGAACCTCCGGGTGGCGTCCGCAATCGTCACGGGGTCGGAACTGGCTTCGAGTGCGCCTTGCAGGGCGCGGAGCATCGTGGCTTCGACAGAGGAGGCGCGCTCGTTGAGCACGCGCGCCTCTTCGCCCACGAGCTCGCTCGCAATCCGTTCGCGTACAGTTGGGTCGTCAATGATCGACAAAAGTGCAAGCGCGGTCTGGTTTCGCCGCGGCTCCACCCCTGAAACCAGCCGGGATGGATCAGGCCCGGCGGTGTATCTCGCGTGGAAACGCCACGCCAGAAGCCGGTTGCGCAGCGCGCGAGCTTCGTCATGCAAGGTCACGGGCAGGTGTATGGGAATGTCTGAACGGAGCGGCCTGTTGCCGGTTTCCTCGGTCAGGAATCGGCTTTCGAGCGCCTTGTCGGCGAAGCTCTGGCGCATCCCGAGGAGTTTGGGACCGAACACGCGGAAGGCGTGCGGGTTGAGCTCCCGATGGCGGTTGGACATGGTCCGAAGCACCGGAAGCCCCTTCACCGTCCCGTTGTTGAGGATCTTGGTGAGGTCCGCCGTCGCGTCGGAGAATCGGAGATCAGCCTCGTCCAGAACCAGCGTGCCGCCGATGGCGTCGAGCACATGGAAGATCGGCGAAACGGTGGACGCGCCCGAGGCGAAGAAGGGCTTGTAGCAGACGGACCCGACCGCCAGCAGCGCACGAGTCTTGCCCGTCCCATAGTCACCCCTGAATCTCAGGTAGCCGAGCTCGCTGAAGGCGTCATGCACCCACGTCAGCAGGACATAGTGGGCGGCGATCTCCTCAAACACCGGAGAGAGATCAACGTAGCGATGCAGGAAGGCTTGAACGTCCCGTACCAAGTCCCCCTTGTCCTCAAAGTCCCCGAGGCTTGCGGGCAGCAGGACGCAGCCGGTTGATAGGAGGTTGTTGCCGGGAGAATAGGCAACCAACCGCTCGCCGTTCTGGAGCGTGTGGCTCGCTTCGATGGACACGCGACCGTCTGGAGTTCGGATCGCCAGGGACGTTGAGGACTTCAGGACATCGTAGAGGGCTTCAACAAGCGTTCCGTCTTCGCAGACGCGCGAGACAATGGGCGTGGGCTTCGAGGTGGCCATGATGCCAGTCTGAGTCCTGGCCCCCCCGCCGCCGAAGAGGGCACTTCATGCTGGCGGCGCTGGAGGTCCCCCCTGTCCCGGAAGGCGCGCGGAGGGCAGGCTTTCCGGATGGAAAGCGACCGCAAACCGGGTGATCTAATCCTCGATCGTTACCTGCCGAACGCCACATCAGAGGCACGCGAGGAGGCGCGAGACGCGCTACGCAAGCACGCCCTTTTGCTCCTCGGCTGGGGCGAGCGAGCACTGTTTGAACGAGCCGCCAATTCGCCAGAATCCGCCGGGCGCCGTAAAATCGATGAACCGTCCCTATGAAGGCATACTTCGCCTACACCCGCGTCTCGACAGTGAAGCAGGGCGAGCGCGGTTCATCACTTCAGGAGCAGAAAAGCGCCATCGAGGCGTATGCCTCTCGGCACGGCCTTCTCATTGCGGACTGGTTCGAGGAGATGGAGACCGCCGCCAAGATCGGACGGCGCATGTTCAACCGGATGCTCGCTGAGCTTGGCAAGGGCCAAGTCGCCGGGGTCATCATCCACAAGATCGACCGCAGCGCCCGCAATCTCAAAGACTGGGCGCACCTGGGCGAGCTGATCGACCAAGGCATAGAGGTCCATTTCGCCCACGAAAGCATAGACCTTGCCTCTCGCGGAGGACGGCTTTCAGCAGACATCCAAGCGGTTGTCTCGGCTGACTACATCCGGAACCTCAAACAGGAGGTCCGAAAGGGCTTCTATGGACGCCTCAAACAGGGATTCTACCCCCTCCCAGCCCCGGCCGGCTACCTCGACCGGGGAAAGGCCAAGGCCAAGGAAATCTGCCCGCTGAGGGGGCCGCTCGTTCGAGAGGCGTTCGAGCGCTACAGCACGGGGCGCTACACGCTCGACACCCTGCGCGCCGAAATGCACGCGCGCGGCCTCGTCGGACGGACCGGACGCGGGTTCTCCAAGAACGGCATCTCGTGGATACTCCGCAACCCCTTCTACATGGGCATCATTCGCATCGCGCGAACCGGCGAGACGTTTGAGGGCATCCATCAGCCACTTGTAACCAAAGCATTGTTCGAGCGAGTCCAAGGCATCCTGTCGGGACGACTGAGCGAAGCGGTGGAGCGCCATGATTTTGTGTTCCGCCGGCTGATCCGCTGCGACGGTTGCCGTCGGTCGCTCGTCGGCGAACGCCAGAAGGGCCACGTCTACTATCGTTGCCATATGCCCACCTGTCGCGGCACCTCACTCCGCGAAACGGATATCGAGCAGAGTGTCAGGGAGCTTCTGGCATTGCTGGCGTTCGATGAGGCTGAACTAAAGGAGCTGCGCGACCTGGCTGCCGATGCAATGGCCTCTGAGGTCGATGAGGCGGCGACGAGGCACGATCAGCTCCACATGGCCGTTGGCAGGTGCAACGACCGCCTTACGCGCCTTACAGACGCGTTCCTCGACGCCACGATAGACAAGGAGACATTCGAGCACCGGAAGGCGGCGCTGCTTGTCGAAAAGCGCGGTCTCCTCGACGCCTTGGAGAGCCCGAACACCAAGGGGCCAGCCTCCGACCTCCTCGAAAAGCTCGAACTGGGCCAAACGGCCTACCTTCGGTTCGCCTCTGGATTTGCGACGGAAAAGCGCGATGCAGTTCAGGAGGCGACCTCGAACCTTGTCGCACAAGGAAAAACGCTAGGCTTCGCCTTGCGATTTCCGTTCGACGAGATCGCCAAATGGCGAATCTCTTACTGCGGTGGACCGTTCCGAGCCGAACCTCGAACCGGGGGCGCTTTATTTCTACCCAGCATACCGACTGCATCCTCCCCGGAGAGGGGCGGCGGCAGTCGGCTTTATGAATCGATTATCCGCCACGCACACAAGGCGCGCCCGTACTCTTGAGCGAAGATGCGCGACCATGATCCCGCGCGCGCATTATCTGCCTAAGCACAAACGCCAAGGACCACCATTCAGGTGTCCCGGCTCTTGTGAACCGGGAGTAGCTAGGGCTTCGGGGCATTGAGCCCCCACTCTCTAGCCAAGACCTCCACACGCGATTTGTCTTGGTCAGTCATATCGGGCCAGCGCGCACGCATACGGTCGGTTAGGAAGGCCTTGCTGTCCGAGCTGCTTTCGGTGACCCAGCCTGCGAGATAGGCGGCATTTTCAACAAGCCATTGCAGTCCCTGAGGGTCGTCAAGAAGGGTGAGGATGACATGCCGGGTGGACGCATCGCCGTCCTGCTTGAACTCCCCGGCATCCAGGAAGTCGGTGCCGCCCAAGCGGAGAAGGTCGACCAGGTTCGCGATGGTGTTGCCGCTGTTTATCTGGTCTCGCAAATTTTTGAGCAGGGTTCTTCTGGCACTTGCCGCCAGAAGCTTGGACGCGCTGAACCAGCGGGGGCCAAAGTCTCTGGTATCCGACGAGATGAGCTCGGGCGTCATTCGGTGAAGGGCTTGGTACAACTCGTCGCCGAGTCCGATCCCACGCTTGCGGGAGTCCGCAAACTTCAACGCGACTTTTAGAGGCTCGCTGTTATCGCGAACGCCGCGCTCCCAGTTGGCAGACTTCACCTTCAAGAGTCTGTCTTTGAGTACCTCCTGGGCTTTCTGGCGTGCGCCTTTCCGAGCGTGTTTCGACTCCTTCGTGATCAGAGAGAGCAAGGGCGTCATCACGCGATGATCGAAACCGGCGAGGTCGAGTTTTTCCCAGAAGGTGGGGTAGCTCGCGAACTCCGCCAAAAAGTCGTCGCGCAAGTCCGGCGCAACAAGATCAAGATACTGATCAAGCTGATCGATGACATCCTCAATGTAGAGCCCGCCGAGATTGCCGTCACGAACTCGGATCGCGACGATCGCGCGCGAAAGGTGGGCCACGTCACCGCCCTCTTGCTGGGCGCGTTCGACCAAGTGGTGGAAGGTCGCGCTGGCACCGAAGAGTCTCAGACTGGAATTGATCAATGAGGCCAGCGTCGCGTGGTCCTTCAGCGCTTGTGGCCAGGAAACGCCGTTGGGTTGTCCGATGGGGTGATTGGTGAGCATGAGCAGCGCGGCTGTTCGAGCGACCAAGACGAGTTCACCGGCTGCATACGCTTCGTCCATACGCGTCTTGAGAATCGAGTTCTGGGCGAGTTCCAGCACCTCGTTCTTCGCGATTTTGTTTGTCTCCCAGAAGTGGCCCAAGGCGTAGACTGCGGACTGAGCCGCGGGCAGGCCATGGTTCTGAACGGCTTTTCGGGAGGACCGAAGGAACGTGTCCCAACTGGCTTCGATTCCACGTTGCAAAAGCGCCTTAACGCGGGCTTCGACGCCGGCCGCCAGGTCAGGAGAGGTCACTTGCTCATTGAGCGTGGCGACAAGCTGCTGATCGGAGAAGTCCGTTCCCAGAGCCTTGAGCAGGTCCTTTGAAGGTGCAGCGGCGACGATCGCGGTGAGATATTGATGGGCATTGCCGGGCAGCTTGACCTTCGGTGCCGTTATTTCGTTCAGCTTCGCAGCGGCAATGAGCTCACCGACCATCTCAACGAACGCGGTGGCGCTGGGCGCGGATTCCAGAATGGTCTCTTGTGAACCGCTTAGGCGCTGGACTGTCTGAGCTACGAAGCGTGTGACCGCGCTCTTCGGCCCCGGTTTGAGCAGAGCCTTAAGGGCGTCCACATCGTGTTTAGTGACGGCCCCCCACGGCTTCGCCGAGATGTAGAGCTTTCGCAAAGTCCGCCAGACCGAGTCGACCCAGGAGGTTTCTCCAGGAGACAGAGCCTCCATCAAGGTCGCGGTATTCGCAATGAAGGACGGATCTGCCGGAGATGAGGCGTCTAGCATCTTTTGGAGGATGCGATCGAAGCCCTTCGTGCTGGCCTGGACCTTGAAGCTATCGACGCTGTGATTTTCAATCGCCCTGCGCAGCCGCGGCTCGACCAGAATCTGGATCGCATCAGCGGGAGGCGCGCCGTAGTGAAGCGCGGCGATACCCTGCTGCCAATCCGGGTCGAGATCGGAGATGTCCATGATCGGGTTGTGGACCGCGCCGGATATCTCCCTGCCAATGCTGTCTCGGAAGATGACGTAGTAGGCGATTGCGATGAAGGAGACGCCTTCATCACGCCATTGCAGCCAGAGCGTCGCAATCGAGTTGACGGCGACATTGATCGCTCGGGGCGTGATCTCGTCCTTGTCGTGCGCCTTTTCGTAGAGACGGCCGACCTGAAACGCCCACTCTTCCTTGAGTTCAGCACCGAAGACCTTCTGGAGCTGGTCGGTGAGATAGGTACTCCAATCCGAGAGCACCGGCCGAGTGACATGGAATGTCAGATCGAACGTCTTTTCCATGAAGGACTGAGCGAGGGCAGGTGCCGCCTTGCCGTGCTCCACGGCATACATTCGTTCGATCGCTTCCTGGTCAATGGGGAGCAGCACGGTGGGCAGGTGTGTGGCGCGGCTGGCGCGATTGACGTGCTCCCGACCGAGAAAAAAGCTGCGGATCGTTCCCCACATCGAAACGGCTTCGGCTTCATGAAGCCGATCCAGATTGTCGATCACAAGGATCAGCCGGCTCTTCTTCGACGACACTTCGTCGATGATCTCGCGAAACAGCCGCTGAAACTCGATCGTCGTCGGATCAGGCGTGCGGATCGTCCGATTGAGTTCCTTGGTCACTTCCTTGTTCACGAAAAGCGACAGTAGAGAATCGTTGTGGTGAGGCGGGCGGTGCTTGGCCCAGTTTGCCTTCGTCCAGAACAGTTTTTTGAACGGCCAAAGGGTCGTTCGCCAAGAAAGCCAGATAGCCAAGGCGACCACCGGCGGCACCCCTAAGAACAATGGCCCAAGCCAGAAGGCCCAGCTCTCGAAGCCTTCCGACGCCGGGTCGAAGGCTGCGTCGAACCAGTCATGTCCGATGAAGTGCATGCCAAGCGGCACAAGGATGAGGCTGAGGAGAAGGAGGTGACCTGAGACAGTCAGCGACGGCGTGGACTTGGTTTCGGTGTCCTCAATCTGCCGGTTCAGAACGTCGAGTTGCTCCTGCCAGCGCTCCTGCGTGGTCAGCTCCCGGTCAATCAGAAATTCGATGAAGGTTTCGAGGAAGGAGCGGCGCGGGGGGTCGCTCTGGTGAAGCCACGCATCGTAGCAAAATGTATGAGTGTCGATGTCCGGGTCAGCATTTAGGTGTTTTTGGACGAACCCCACAACTGTCGATTTGCCGCTCCCCCAGCGCCCGAGCAAGCCTATCACTTTCAGGTCTTCGTTCGTGGCGATGACTGACGCGATGGCCTTGGCGACCCTGTCATGGGAGCCGAACGAATCGGTATCCGCCGCGACATCGCGAATGAATTCGAGCTTGGGCGCGGTCGGCCCTTCGACAGCTTCCGTCATTCACCCTCCCCGAGTGATATTCTTGTTCTCCAAGATATAGCACGGAACAATGAGAGAACAATCTCGGGTGGAATAGCCTTTCTAAGCTTCAAGCTCCTGGAGTCCGTAAACCTCGTCCGGCGGGAAAATCCCGGAGGCGCGAATGCACCGTTCTGCCGTGGCGACGTCTGGCGAGAACATGACAACGACGAGATCCGTGAGCGCCCGCGTGCAGCAGACGTAGAAGAGCCGGCGAGTGCGGTGCACGGCAGTCTCCTTGCCATCGGCTAGGTTAGTAAGGTCGCCCGCCGACGGCTGCTTAATGCCGAAATACTTCTCGTATGAGAACTGCGTGTGACCGCTGCCCTCCTCGTCGTCGAGTACGACAAGCACTCTCGGGAATTCAGCGCCCTTGATGCCTTGCTGCGTCGAGAACGGAGACAAGTCGCTGGTGTAGGTTCGGAACGACCAAAGCTGCTCCGCCGGGCACCGTAAAAAGGCGTCCATGGCCGCCACTTCCTTGCTGACCTCTTCGCCGTCTTCAACAGATGCTTCGGCTTCGTCCGGTTCCCCCCCAGTCGCCGCCCTACCGTCCAAATGGCTTTGAAAGCGCGGATCGAGAGACACGAGGCTCTTACCCTGCACAAATGTCAGCACGTCGCGGATGGTCGCCTTGCTGCCCGGCGCCATTAAATCGGCCAGCGCCGTCGATGCGGCCCTCATCTCCTTGAGGAGCAGGGCAATCTTCGCGCCCTTCGTCGCACCTTTCACGAAGGCGGGCGTTTCGCGCCGGAGGATCGTCATCGCTTCGAACTCGCGGCCGTTCCGTATCGCGTCACTCAGCGGAAGTACGAACGACATGAAAGGCCTTAGTGGCCACGCCGAAGCGTCGAGGAAGTTCTCACTAAAGGCGGACGGAGCCCGGTCATTGAGTGCGGCATAGACGTCACCAAAGCCGAGCCGCGTCGCGGCCATACGGTGCACGACGACCAAGAGCTTCACGTCAGTTCCGGCACCGGACTGCCAACCCTCGTCGTTTTGCTTGGCGGCGACCCATTTGCGGACCAGGGCGATCCGCTCGTCCCGTTTCGCATCTGCGGGCAGGACAAAGATGCGCGCCGACCCATTCACTGGCTTCAGCCCACCGTTCACGACTTCGGTCCGTCCCCTCGTTTGAACGAGGTCGTCGCCATCACGGCGAATAGCATTGGCCACTGCGAGCACGGTCGTTGGGCAACGGAAATTCTCTGGCTTGTCGATCTGAACCCAGTCCGGCTCCAGCGGTATCGGGCCGACGCCCGTCGGGTAAATTCGCTGCATCGGATCACCGAAGAACCCAAGACAGAACCTGTTGCCGAGCTGGGCTTGAACGGCCTTTAGCGCATCGACGACACTCTGCGTCGTGTCTTGGCTTTCATCGACAAATAAGAAAGGAAACTGCTGGCCGACCAGCGTGCGAAAAAGCGGCCGTTCTCTCAGCAATTCGGAGGTCATGCGTAGGACGTCGTCGTGTCCGAGCATCCCTTTCGTGTAGTTGCTTCCCGTCCCGTACACGAAGGCTGGCACCCTCGCGATGCGCGTCAGTTCGTCTTCGTAGCGCGCGATATCCCGCGCATTCTTCTCCTTCGTCCGCTGTTGTACGCGCGGCCCATAGTTTGCCGCCGTCTCGCGCAGCTCTGCGAGCTTCTCGCGAATGCGGCGGTCGACCCAGGCCCGAATATCGCTCTGAAAGGAGCGCACGACACTCCATAGAAAGCTGTGAATGGTCGACACATGGACCAGCGGGTTCTGGCCGACATCAGCCCAAATCTCACCGGCGGCGATATCGGTGTAGGTGATGCAGGCGACCTTCTGGCGTCTCCGCGCGAGGGAAGCGCCATGGACCTCAACAATCGAGGCCAATGCCTTGATGAGCGACGTCGTCTTGCCCGATCCAGCGCCCGCCACAACCACGAAGCTTTTGCGCTCCATTGCCGTGATGCACTCGCGCAAGCTAACATCGGCTGGCGTATCCGGCTGAGAGGCGCGCTTCATGCTGGTTCGCCCGCGTTCACGGAAGGGGCTTCGTCGATCGCGGTCGCTGCCTCGGCGACCGCATCGACCTCTTCAAGAATTTCGAGATCGACCTTGTCACGAAGCCAGATCAACCCCTCGCGGATGTAGAACGGTACAATCCAATCCTGCTGAGGGGACGCCAGCACTCCGAGAGCAAATCTCGTCTTGTCGAAACTCTTACCCGTCACGCGGTTGTGGAGCCCCTCAGCCAGCCCGGCCGCATCGTCTGGTACGGCTCTGAGTTTGAGGCCAATGAATTTCTGATCCGCGCTCTGACACCAATCGGCATTTTCGAGTCCGAAGGCTTCCTCTAGTGTGCGACCACAAAGCGACTGTGTTGCGCCGTTCCAAGTGACATCGGTCGGGACCTGATAAGCGACCCGTACCATCGCTTTATCGGTACCAAGGAGCGGCCTTGCCTTGTCATCGGCCGCTACCTCCCAAAGCTCCGCGATCAGGAGCTTCTCAGGAAGCCATTGCGCAAGTGTTTGGTTTGCCGTCATTGCGTTCGCCACAGACGGCAGGCAGGTCGAAGCTTTCTTCTTCACCGGCTCTGCGCCAGCTTCGGTCGCTGGGATTTCAACCTCAGCATCTTCGTCTTCGTCGCCATCAACAGGCTCGGCGGTTTTCACGGCGACGCTGTCGATGTCAGTCACAATCAGTGTCGTGATCCCGAGGAACTCGATGAGCTCCTTAAAGCGGTGACCGAAGGCACCACCGACTTCGAGAATGCAGAGGGAGACCGAGCGAAGCGTGACGGCTTCCTTCTCGATCATGGACGGGAGCAGAAGACGTTCGACATTACCTTCAACCAAAATCACTGCGTCCGCGAAGAAGAGGTCACAGTGAGTGAGCTTGAGGTAGCGCTGTAGAAAATCGCGGTCCTTCGGCGCATCGCCGGCTTGGAATGCCGAGAGGTTCAGGACCTGCGTGGATTGTTCGCCCTCCCCCGCATGCCGTCTGAAGTAGCGGATGGGCGCGAAGCCTCGCTCATACAGGATGTGGGGCGAGTGCGTCGTGACAACTACCTGGCTCTTGTAGGCCCCGTCGTCCTCGCCCGGAATCTTCAAGAGGTCGAGGACATTCCGGATGAAGACCTGCTGCAATTGCGCATGCAGATGGGCCTCGGGCTCCTCAATGAAAATCAAATGGAGTGGTGCGCGGTCCTCCTCTTCAAGGCGCCATTTTTCCTGGAGGTCGAGGATTTCGACGACCATGTAGATGAGGTTTTTGAAGCCTAGTCCGTTGTAGCTGTCAGGGAGCCGGACGGCGGCTTCCCCGTCGCCGATCAGATAGTTAACCTTGGCGTCCTGGCTCATGACGGTTGCCGGGTTAAGGCTAGATTTGATTTCGAGCCGCGGATTGCTCAGCCCCGGATATCCGAGCTTCGCGATCCGCTTCAACGTCGGCGCGAAAACGTCCGAGAGGTGCTTGTTCAAGCCTTCTTCGGACTCGAACAGAGCCCTCAGCGCGGAATGATCCTCCGCGCGCTGTTCGAGATTGCGCTGATAGAACCTGCTCAGTCGGCGAGACAGATCCTCGGCGCGCCCACTTGCGCTAGTGCCCGGTGACGGGTCTGCAAGATGTCGCTGTGCATTCAGGCAATCTACACGCACCAGCGATTTCAGTGTCGCCGCGCCGCCTACCTCCCCCGCAAAAGCCGCTGGCTCGTAGTCAGGCGCGGGCCTGAAATTGGCATCGAACTGCGCCCGATCGAGAACGAAGTAGCTGAACTCGAATTCGTTCTGCAACTCGCGTTCGAGATAGTCTGTGAGGTCACGGGGCCAGGGAACGTAGCTTCCGCCGCCGTCCGGCAGTGCAGCCGACTTCGTTAGACCTTCAGCGTGCACATCGCGAAAGCGCTTCAAGAGCTCGGCAGAGTTCTTCGGTCCGAAGACGATGCGCATGCCGACCTGCGTGCCTGCCCAGGCCGTACTGGGTAGAATCGGGAGCACCAAATGCAGATCGTGTTCGGAAACTTCGAACCAGAGATCGAGCGATATGAAAGGCAGGATGGCGGTCCCATCACCCGCTGGATCAGCGGCCCCTATTTCGTTGGCCCCCTTCCAGAGATGTGAGCTGAAGTCGTAGATTGAAAAGCGACTCTTCTGCCCAGAGAGGAACATGTCCAGCGCCTGAGTAGCTGAGGTCTTGCCGCTGTTATTCGCGCCAACAAGTATTGAAATATTGCAGTCCAAATCGACGCGAACATCTTTCAAGCGTCGATAGTTTCTTAGATGGTATGAATGGATATGCATGAGCCCCCTCGAACATTATGAACTGTAGCGCCCTATCAACTTTACGTCGAGCAGGAGATGAAGGCGAACTTTGACTAAGTGGCTCACCTCCCTCGGCTGAGAGCGCCAGCGTGCAGGCGTTCTGCTTTTCGACGGAAAAGCGCGCTGAGGCTCAAGAGGCTACTGCGTACCTTAAGAAAGAAGACCGCATAATCCGCAACCCCCTCACGAACATGGCCATTGGCGTAGCCACGCAAATGCGGGCATGCATGCTACGATAATTCAGTGACGGGGACTGCCCAGCCTATGTTCGAACACGTATTCAAAAGGATCGACGACGTCCTGTGGAAGGACGCTGGCTGCACCAGCGAGCTCGACTACACCGAGCAGTCATCCTGGCTCCTGTTCCTGAAATATCTCGACGCCCTCGAAACGGACAAGGCTACCGAGGCGCAGCTCAACGGCAGGGCTTACAGCTACATCCTTGATGAGCCCTATCGCTGGGAGACTTGGGCCGCGCCGAAGGGCAAGGACGCCAAGATCGATCATAACCGGGCGCTATCGGGCGATGACCTATTGGAGTTCGTCAACCAGAAGCTGGTCCCGTACCTCCACGGCTTCAAACAGACGGCCAGCGGCCCCAACACCATCGAGTACAAGATTGGCCAGATCTTCGGAGAGATCAAAAACAAGATCCAGAGCGGCTACAATCTGCGGGAAATCATCGACCACATCGATGAACTGCGCTTCGGCTCCCAAACCGAGAAGCACGAGCTTTCCCACCTGTACGAGGCCAAGATCAAGGCGATGGGCAATGCCGGCCGTAACGGCGGGGAGTATTACACGCCACGTCCGTTGATCCGCGCCATCGTCGAGGTGGTAAACCCGCAGATCAGCGAAACCATCTATGACGGCGCGGTCGGTTCCGCTGGCTTCCTGTGTGAGGCGTTCGACTATCTCCAGGAGTCCAATCCCAAGCGCACGACGGCTCAAGACAAGCTGCTCCAGGAGCGGACCTTCTACGGCAAGGAGAAGAAGTCCCTAGCTTACGTTATCGGCACGATGAATATGATCCTCCACGGGATCGAAGCGCCGAACATCGTCCACGCGAACACCCTCGCTGAAAACGTCGCCGACCTACAGGAGAAGGACCGATTCAACGTCGTCCTGGCCAACCCGCCATTCGGCGGCAAGGAGCGCAAGGAGGTTCAGCAGAATTTCCCGATCCGATCGGGTGAGACCGCCTTCTTATTCCTTCAGCACTTTATCAAGGTGCTCAAGGCCGGCGGGCGGGCGGGCATCGTCATCAAGAACACCTTCCTGTCGAATACTGACAACGCCTCGGTCAGCTTGCGCAAGCTGCTGCTGGAGAGCTGCAACCTTCACACCGTGCTCGACTGCCCAGGAGGCACCTTCCAGGGCGCGGGTGTGAAGACCGTGGTGCTGTTCTTCGAAAAAGGAGCGCCAACCCGGAAGGTATGGTTCTATAAGCTCGATCCGGGTCGGAACATGGGCAAGACCAACCCACTTAATGACGCCGATCTAGCCGAGTTCATCTCCCTGCAAAAAACGTTCGCGGACTCGCCGAACAGCTGGAGTGTGGACGTCAAAGACGTCGACCACAAAGTTTACGACCTCTCAGTAAGGAACCCGAACGGCGGCGAGGCACCGGCGCATCGGTCCCCACACGACATCATGGACGAGATCGCCGCGCTAGATATCGAGAGCGCGCGGGTACTTGAACGCATCAAGGCGTTGCTATGATGGACGGCTGGAAAACCGTCCCGCTCGGGAAGCTCTGCACGATTTCGAGCGGGGACTCCGACACCCAAGATGCCGTTCTAGACGGCCCATACGCGTTCTTTGACCGCTCTAAAACAATCAAAAGAAGCACTCGGTATCTACATGATTGCGAGGCCTTGATAATCCCCGGAGAGGGTAAGGAATTTCTTCCCAAGCACTTCAGCGGTAAGTTTGATTTACACCAACGCGCTTATGCACTTTACGGTTTTGCTCCAGACCTGGACATTCGATTCCTCTACCATTTTCTTCATCATCGATCAGATTACTTTCCTAGCGTTGCTGTAGGGGCTACTGTAAAGTCCCTGCGCCGCCGCCATTTTGCCGACCTACCGGTCCCGGTCCCCTCTCTCGCAGAGCAGAGGCGGATAGTCGATGTCCTCGACGAGGCGCTTGAGGGCATCGCCGTCGCAAAAGCTCATGCCGAAGAGAATTTCCTGAACGCCCGCGCCTTGTTTGAGAGTCGCCTGCAATCCGTTTTCACGCACCGCGACGGGCAATGGGAGGTGCGACCGCTCGGCGATTTCGCGAGCTTTAAGAACGGACTGAATTTCGACAAGAATAGCATTGGTCAGACGCTACCGTTCGTAGGCGTCGCGGATTTTCAGGACAACGACTTCGCCCCCATTGAACAACTCGGGAGCGCGACCATCGACGGTGTCCTGGCGGATGGGTACCTTCTGAAACGCGATGACATCCTGATCGTGCGGTCAAACGGCAGCAAACACCTAGTGGGGCGATCCATGCTCATTGGCGATTTGCGCGAGGCAACTTCTTACTCTGGGTTTGTAATCCGGGTGCGCTTCGATGCCTCTCAGGTGTTTCCGCTGTTCCTTCTCCGTTTCCTAAAATGTCAAACGACTCGCCAGACGCTTACTAGCGGTGGAGGCGGCGCAAATATCACGAACATCAATCAGGGAAAGTTGACCTCGTTGAGGATTCCGCTTCCGCCTTACGGCGAGCAAATCACCATTTCAGGTGCGATAGAGGAAATGAAAGAAGAGACACGAAACCTTGAGAAAAGTTACCGCCTCAAGCTTACTTCCCTGGATGAACTGAGGAAATCTCTTCTGAACCATGCTTTTAGCGGTAAACTCTAACCATCATGAACGAAGCAGAGACCAGAGCCGAGCATATCGACCCTGCCCTCAAGGCGGCTGGTTGGGGCGTAGTCGACGGCAGCCGCGTGCTTCGCGAGTACCACATCACGCAAGGTCGGCTTGAAGGCGGCGGACGACGCGCAAAGGCGCAGATCGCCGACTACGTCCTGGTTCACAAGAACACCAAGCTCGCCGTCATCGAAGCCAAGGCCTTGAACCAACATCTGACTGAGGGGGTCGGTCAGGCCAAGAGCTATGCCGCCAAACTGGAACTCCGCTTCGGCTACTCGACCAATGGGCGCGGCATCTACGCCGTGGACATGCAGGAGGGGACCGAGGTCGAGGTCATCAGCTATCCGAGCCCCGATGAGCTCTGGGACAAGACCTTCGCCACCCAGAATGCTTGGCGCGAAAGGTTCGCCGCCGTGCCGTCGAACGACAAGGGCGGCACGATTGGGCAACGATACTATCAGGACATTGCGGTCGAGCGCGTGCTGGAGGCTGTGGCGAACGGCCAGCCCCGCATCCTGCTGACACTGGCGACAGGGACCGGCAAGACCACCATCGCATTCCAGATCGCATGGAAGTTGTTTAAGGGCCGCTGGAACCTCAGTGGCGAGCCATCGCGTCAGCCGCGCATCCTGTTCCTGGCCGACCGCAACATCCTCGCCGATCAGGCCTACAACTCCTTCTCGGCCTTCCCGGAAGACGCACTGGTCCGTATCGACCCGTCCGACATTCGCAAGAAGGGTAAGGTGCCGAAGAACGGCAGCGTCTTCTTCACCATCTTCCAGACCTTCATGAGCGGCCCGCCCAGGGATGGCCATCCGTCGCCCTGGTTCGGCGAGTATCCGCCGGACTTCTTCGATTTCATCATCATCGACGAGTGCCACCGGGGCGGCGCCAACGATGAAGGCAACTGGCGCGGCATCCTCGAATACTTCGCTCCCGCCGTGCAGCTGGGCCTGACCGCGACGCCGAAGCGCAAGGACAACGCCGATACCTACGCCTATTTCGGCGAGCCGGTGTTCATCTACTCGTTGAAGGACGGCATCAACGACGGCTTTTTGACGCCGTTCCGCCTCAAGCAGATCGCCACGACGCTGGACGAGTATGTCTATACCCCCGACGACAAGCTGGTGGAAGGCGAGATCGAGGCCGGCAGGCGCTACGAAGAGGCCGATTTCAACCGGATCATCGAGATCGGGGAACGCGAGAAGAAGCGGGTCGAGATCTTCATGGCCATGATCGACCAGCGGGAGAAGACGCTGGTGTTCTGCGCGACGCAGGAACATGCCCTGGCGGTGCGCGACCTGATCAACCAGATGAAGCGGAGCGGCGACCCCAACTACTGCCAGCGCGTCACGGCCGAGGATGGCGCTCTCGGCGATCAATGGCTGCGCGACTTTCAGGACAACGAGAAGACCATTCCGACGATCCTGACGACCTCGCAGAAGCTGTCGACCGGGGTCGACGCCCGCAACGTGCGCAATATCGTGCTGCTGCGGCCCGTAAACTCGATGATCGAATTCAAGCAGATCATCGGGCGCGGCACCCGGCTCCACGACGGCAAGGACTACTTCACGATTTACGACTTCGTGAAGGCGCATCACCATTTCAGCGATCCGGAATGGGATGGCGAGCCGGCGGAGCCGGAGGTTTGCAAGCAGTGCGGCCACCAGCCTTGCGTGTGCTTCAAGGAACCGCCGCCAAAGTGCTACCTCTGCGGCAATCAACCCTGTACCTGCCCGCGGGAGCCGTGCCCGAAATGCGGCAACCGGCCCTGCACCTGCCGGAAGAAGGCCAGGGTGAAGCTCGCCGACGGCAAGGAGCGGCAGATCCAGTTCATGACGGCGACCAGCTTCTGGCACCCGGACGGCACGCCGATGTCGACGCAGCAGTTCCTTGAGGCGATGTACGGGGCGGTCCCTGAGTTCTTCGCCGACGAGGACGAGCTACGCAGGATCTGGAGCGCCCCCGGCACCCGGCGCAGGCTGCTGGCCGGGCTCGCCGAGAAAGGCTTCGGCAGGGATCAGCTGGCGGAAATGCAGAAGATCATCGACGCCGAGAACAGCGACTTCTTCGATGTGCTGGCCTATGTCGCCTACAACGAAACCCCGCTGACCCGCGAGGAACGGGCCGAGCGGGCAAGAGTCGTGATCGACAGGGAATTCGGCGACCGGCAGCGGGCCTTCCTGACCTTCGTTCTCGCCCATTATGTCAGCGCCGGTGTCGAGGAGCTCGACGAGGCCAAGCTGGTGACGCTGCTGAAGCTCAGGTACCACAACTCGACTGCCGACGCCTTTGCCGACCTCGGATCGCCGGAAACCGTGCGCCAGGCTTTTGCCGGCTTTCAGCGGTATCTCTACCAGGGCTGAGCGGCGGGCGGGCGGCGCTCGGCTTCTGCTGTTCCTCCCGCGACAGTCCGGCTGCGGTAGCCTTCTTGCCGATTCGTTGCGGTCGACCGCAACAGGTGTGCGGTTTCGCCGCCATCCGCTGTTGTTCGCGGACCCGGCGCATGGTCAAATCAGTCCTTC
>DDSC01000006.1:1463-2755 GCA_002343265.1 Micavibrio sp. UBA2400 | reverse complement strand
GGCGCATGGTCAAATCAGTCCTTCCGCATAAGCTCCCGCCAGTCCATGCATCGATCGTTTGCGCCACACTGTCTTTGTCTCGACATCGAGACCGCCGCAAACGATCAACTGGCTCTGCGCAAGTTCGCGGCCTGGCGGCCCGATACGCAGCAGGGCCTGAGCCTCTCCGGCCAGCAGATGGCAGGCGCCCGGGCGACGATCGATGCGCTGACCGAAGGCGCCGCTTTCGTCCTCGGCCACAACGTCGTCCGCCACGACCTGCCGGTGCTGGCGAAGCTTTACCCGGATCTGCGCCTCAATCGTCTGCCCGCTGTCGATACGCTGGAGCTGTCGCCGCTGGCCTTCCCCGCCAACCCGTATCACAGCCTGGTCAAGGATTACAAGCTGGTGCGCGATTCGCGCAGCGACCCGCTCAAGGATGCCCAACTGGCGTTCCGGCTGTGGGCGGATCAATGCGCGGCGTTCCTGGATTTGCAGGAACACTCACCGGCCGAACTGGCCTGCCTGCATTTCTTCCTGAGCCGGGATGGCCAGGGCGGCGTCGGCAACTTTCTTGCCACCGTGCGGCGCGCCATGCCGCCGCAGGCAAGGGAAATCGGCGGCCTGGTTCGCTCGCTGGTCGCCGCCAAGGTCTGCCCGAACCAGTTGCGGGAGGTCATCGCCGAGGCGCTCGCCAACCATGCAACCGGCCATGCCTTTGCCTATGTGCTGGCCTGGCTGCGCGTCAGCGGCGGCAATTCGGTGCTGCCGCCCTGGGTCCGCCGGCAATTTCCCGAGACCACCCGGCTGATCCGCCGCTTGCGGGAAACCCCGTGCAACGAGGCGGCCTGCCCGTATTGCCCGATCCATCTCGATCCGTGCAAGGAACTGGAACGCTGCTTCGGCTACGCCGCCTTTCGCCCGGAGCCGAAGAACCCGGATGGCGGCTCGCTGCAGGAAGACATCGTCCGCGCCGGTTATGCCGGCGAAAGCCTGCTCGCGATTCTGCCCACCGGCGGCGGCAAGTCGATCTGCTACCAGTTGCCCGCCCTGTCGCGGCATTGGCGCAACGGCAGCCTGAGCATCGTCATCTCGCCGCTGCAATCGCTGATGAAGGACCAGGTCGACAACCTGATCAAGGCGGGAATCTACAACTCGGGCACCCTGAACGGCATGCTGACCATGCCCGAGCGGCGCGACGTGCTGGACAAGGTGCGTCTCGGCGACATCGGCATTCTTCTGGTGTCGCCCGAGCAGTTTCGCAACCGCGCCTTCGTCGACGCCATACGCTCGCGCCAGATCGGCGCCTGGAT
>DDSC01000006.1:0-1139 GCA_002343265.1 Micavibrio sp. UBA2400 | reverse complement strand
GGGGAAAGCGCGCCGGTCAGTTGCTTTACCGCCACCGCCAAGCGCGAGGTCGTCGAAGACATCCGCGCCCACTTCCGGGAATCGCTGGGCCTGACCCTGCGCATCCTCGATGGTGGCCACGAGCGGGAGAACCTGCACTACGAAGTCATTGCCGCCGGCACGCCGGAGAAGAACCCGCTGATCCACCGCCTCCTCGAGAACGAATTCGGCCCGGCCCGCGGCGCGGCGCAACCCGGCGGCGCCGTCGTCTTCGCCGGCAAGCGTGGCCGGACGGAGGAGATATCCGGCTTTCTCAAGGACATGGGCTGGGCCTGCGCCCACTATCACGCCGGGCTCGATCCCGGCTTGAAGAAGGACATCCAGCAGACGTTCATCCGCGGCGACCTGAAGATCATCGTCGCCACCAACGCCTTCGGCATGGGCGTGGACAAGCCTGACGTGCGCCTCGTCATCCATGCGGACATCCCCGGCTCTCTGGAAAACTACCTGCAGGAAGCCGGGCGGGCCGGCCGTGACCTGCGCAATTCGCGCTGCGTGCTGCTGTACGACGAGGAAGACGTCGAGGCGCAATTCAGTCTGTCGGCGCGTTCGCGTCTTTCGCGGCAGGACATTGCCGGCATCCTGCGCACCCTGCGCCGCCATTCGAACAAGACCAAGAGCAGCGAAATCGTCGTCACCCCGGGCGAGATCCTCGCCGACGACGATCTGGAAACCAGCATCGAGGCGGACAATCCCGACGCCGATACCCGGATTCGCACCGCCATTTCCTGGCTCGAGCGGGCGCGCTTTCTCGAGCGCAACGAAAACCACACGCGGGTATTCCCCGGCTGCCTCAAGGCGCCTTCCCTGGCGGAGGCGGAGAAACGTCTCGCGAGGGGCAATTTCTCCGAGGAAATCAGGCGCCGCTACCTCCATCTGATCTCGCTGCTGCTCAACGCGCGCGACGACGAAGGGATCAGCACCGACGAACTGATGCTGGCGCTCGGCGTGAGCAGCCACGAGGTCATCCGCATGCTGCATCAGCTGGAGCAGATGGGCGTTCTGAGCAACGATCTGGCGTTGACCGTATTGCTGCGGCGCGGCGTCAGGGACAGCTCGGCCGACCGTCTCGCCCGGCTCGCCGCAATGGAATCGTCCCT
>DDSC01000032.1:3416-7749 GCA_002343265.1 Micavibrio sp. UBA2400 | reverse complement strand
AGTTGTGGTCACCACGATCGTTCACGGCAGTCGCGTAGTTCGCGTTGCTCAGACCCGAGCGAGCGGTCGACGGCAGGAAGTCGTCGTAGCTGCCATTGATCTGGCCAACACCAACGGTGGGGGCAAACACGGCCAGCTCGGAAGCGCCGTCATCGTCACCCATTTCCACACGACCCCACGAACCGGCGAGGTAGATGCCGACTTCGTCCGAGTTGGTGGAATCGCTGGTCGAAGCGTCCATCAGGACCTTCGCGCCATACTGCAGGCCGTTGTCAGCCGTCGCATCAGCGTGCACAGCGATCTGAGCTTCCGACGTGAAGTCGCGCGAGCTGTCGGTCGCCGTGTCGTGGTCAAAGAAACCAGCCTGGAACGCGGTGAAGCCACCAACGGTGACTTCCAGATCAGCGCGTGCCGGAGCGGCAAACGCCGAAGCCGCGATCAGAGCGGTCGTTGCGAGTAGTACCTTCTTCATAATCCCTCCTGGGAGTTGCACATGTGCGTGGCCCACTGTTTAAATAAGAGGCAGAGCTAACTGGCCACTTTTTGCCAGCTCCACCAATCCCTTGGCAACCTAGAAGGTCGCCTTGGTCTCGAGCACCAGTACGTAACCGTTATCGTCCGTACCGGTATCCTTGTTGCGATCAAAGAACGCCAGATCAGCACCCGCTGTCAGGCCATCCGCAATCTTGTAGCTGCCGCCGAGCACCAGCGCGTCATACTCGCCGCCCGAAGTATCGGTGCCACGACCGCCATTGGTGTCATAATCTTCCGCGATATAGCTCACCGCCAGACCCCACGGGCCGGTAGTGTAGCGCGCGCCAACGTTCCAAGCGGTTTCGTTGTCATTAGCCTGACCCGCCGTGTTGTTGGAATCACCGTTATCAACGTAGCCGCCGCCAAAGGTGAAGTTCTTGTAGCCGATTTGGGCACCCAAGCCCCACGCGCGGATATCCTCACGCGAGCTGCCGGTCTTGGCATCGGCGATATCGTAAGTAAAGCCAGCGCGAACGTTCACGCCGTTGCTGTAATTACCGCGATATTGCAGACCCAGCTCCAGTGCATCGTGCTGGTTGCCGGTGGAGTCGCTCAGCTGAACAGATTCACCGCTGCTCGAGCTATCGACTTCCGGCACATAGCTGATACCAGCCTGAAAACCATGCAGACGGGGGGTGTAGTAGGTGACCTTGGTCGCCTGATCGGTATCAAGCGAACGGATCATGCCACCACCGGTGTCCACCACGCTGCCCGCCGGGCGCGACACGGTGGGAATGAAGTTTACATAAGAGCCGTTGATCTGGCCAATGCCAACAGTGGGGGCCAAAATGGAGAGCTGCTGCGAAGCGCCATCGAGATCGCCCATTTCAAAGCGGCCCAGATCGCTCTGCAGATAAATGCCGGTGCGGCGGGAATTGGTGGTGTTGTCCGGCGCAGCGAGCAGATCGATACGGGCACCGTACTCCATGCCGTTATCGGTCTCGCCCTTGACGCGAACGCGGATTTCCGACTTGGAGCGGAAATCACGGCCCGAGTTATTGGCTTGGTCGTTCTCGAAAATACCCGCCTGAGTGGTAACAAAGCCACCGAGGTTCACCTGCAGCTCAGCCTGAGCCGCCGGGACCATCAGGACCAGAGCCGAAACCAGAGCCGAACCACTAAGCAGTATCTTGCGCATCACAAAACTCCTTAACAGGGGCGGTGCCCCGGCCGCGCATCCATACGCACGACCCACAGCCTGAATAAGGCCACGGGGGCTGCACAGGCAAACTCAAAGTGAGGCTTTGGTGGTGATGCTTCTTCGCTGTGGCAGCAAAGTCACAAGGAACTTTCAAGCGGAATCGCAAATAATATAGTTATTGCAATAAGTTAGTTTGATTTGCACACTTCGTTAATGGATGTAAACTTTTTCCGATGTTACGCTCGGTTACAGGCCGTAATTACCCAAACCGCCCTTGCCTGCGGGCGCTCACCAACCGAAATCCGCCTGATTGGGGTCACCAAAACACACCCGCAAGCGGTGGCTGAACAGGCGCTCAGGGCTGGGCTGTGTGATCTTGGCGAGAATAAAGTGCAGGAGGCACAGGCCAAATTCACACTGAACGGCGAGCGATTGCCTGCTTTTGCGGGCGCGCGGCTGCATTTCATCGGCTCTTTGCAAAGCAACAAGGCCCTGCTGGCAGTCGGTCTGTTTGACGTCATTCACAGCCTCGATCGCCCCCAACTGGCCGATAAACTGGCGCAAGCGCTTGCTCAATCACCCCGCCGTCCGCAGATTCTGGTGCAGGTGAATAGCGGGCGCGAGCCGCAAAAGGCGGGTGTAGCCCCAGATGGGCTTGAGGCGCTACTCAGCCATAGCCAAAAGATCGGGCTCACCGTGAGCGGATTGATGTGCATCCCGCCAGCGGGCCTGCCAGCCCGATCCTACTTTGAGGAACTGGCGGAGCTCGCTCGCCGCTATGACTTGCCTGAGCTCAGCATGGGTATGAGCGCGGACTATAAAGAGGCGATTGCCTGCGGCGCTACATATATAAGGGTGGGAAGCGCTCTGTTCGGGCACAGAAATAGGATGGATGGGCTAGATTCGGATATCAACCGATGAACGTGCTGTCGATTTTGCTAAACTACTGACTGTGCTTGAGTTTTTATATAAGGAATCGACGCCAAGCGCTGCGAGTGCGCGCTCACTCGCGCCCGTTTCGCTTAAAACAGTGCCGCCAATGCTGGCAAGCAACCCAACCGGCCCGCCGAAGAGCAGCCCGCCGAAAATCCGGGCTGGGGCGGCGATAGTATCTCCGGTCAGGGCCCGGTAAGCATGGCCAATGATCGGGATATGCTGCAGCGGGTTAATCAGGTCGATAAAGTCGCCCAGAGCCAGCTGGCTTTCCGGGAGGGTCTGGTGGGTCGGGATCGGCTCGCCACCGCGCACAGCCGCCACCGACCAGTTGCGCTTGCCGTTGCTGGCAACCGGATAGGCGGGGAGTGGAGCAGAAGGGGTGGTCGTCTCGGCCATATGCCCGCTGTTGCAAAAGCTACGCCAGATCGGTTGGGCTAAATTCCCTTTGGAATCAATGCCGGTCTTGGCGAGCAGCGCAAACCATGACAGTTTTTGCCTAAGGATATTGTCATTATGAGCCGCCTCGCCCTGTTCAGTACCAACCCCGCCCGTGCCCAAGCACTGGCCGAAGTGCTGGCGCACTGGCCCGAGCTGGAACTCATCACGGTTGGCAAGGACAGCGACCTGCTCACCACTTCGGCCGATGCCTTCCTGATTGATGCCGACAGCCCGGTGAGCGGGCTGGAGGATAAGCCGCACCTGCAAATTCTGCCCGCTGCCACAAGCCGAACCGCGCTGGCACGGCCGCTGCGCTGGCGGGTGCTGGCGGGCCGCCTGTCCCTTTTGCTTCAGCAACAGAATGATAGCGGGGCCTTTGCCGTTGGTCCCTATAGCTGCTTGCCGCTTGAACGACTGATCGTGACCGCGCAGGGCGATGAGCTGGCCCGCCTCACCGACAAGGAAGTCCAGCTGCTACGCCTGCTCAGCACGCAGGCGGGCACCGCCACCCGCAGCGAGTTGTTGGAGAAAGTGTGGGGCTATCGCGATGATCTCGACACCCATACGGTTGAAACGCACATCTATCGCCTGCGTCAGAAGATCGAGCGCGACCCCGCCACCCCCACCTTGCTGCTGACGGTCGACGGGGGCTACCGGCTGGCCCCGGCACCATGAGACTGATAACCATCGCCCTGCTCTGTCTGCTCCTCAGCGGCTGCTCGCTCTTCGGGCGCAAGGCGATACCGGGTGATGGCTTTCTGGTGCTTGAGAACCAGCGCACCGGCGAGCGCAGCGCCGTACAATACCGCCTGCCACCTGCCGGCGCGCTCGACCCCGCCGGACTGTGGCAGCTCTCTTACATCATGCGCGACACCAAAACGGGGGAGGCCGCACCGATCGACCCGGCGCTGTTCGACTTCATCGACAGCCTCACCGGTGCGCTGGGTCTGCCGCCGCAGGCCGTGGTAGTCATCACCTCCGGCTATCGCAGCCGCGCCACCAATAACAGCCTGCGCCGCAATGGCGGGCAGGCGGCCGAGAACAGCTACCATATCCGCGCGCAGGCGGCGGATATCAAAATTCCCGGCGTGCCCGGCAGCAAGGTAGCCGCCATGGCCAAACAGTTGCGCCGGGGCGGCGTGGCCTATTACGCCAGCTCCGATCATGTGCATGTCGATGTCGGCCCGGTGCGAAGCTGGAAGGCAAATTAACGCGCGCCTACTATACAAAGTTGATTTAGCCCTTAAAATGCACAGCATGTTCTCCCCCCCCCCCGGGGGGGGG
>DDSC01000032.1:0-3220 GCA_002343265.1 Micavibrio sp. UBA2400 | reverse complement strand
CCCCCCCCCCCGGGGGGGGGGTTAACTTCCCCAAAAAGCACCGTGGCTTTAGCCTGATTGAAACTGCTATCATCCTCGGCGTCATTGGGCTTGTTATTGGTGGAATATGGACAGCGGCAGCGAGCACGCGCTATCATATGGCGGTAAGCGATACCGCCAAGGGCATGTTGCAGGATGTACATGCTCTACGCGCTCTGCATGGACGTAATTGTCCTTATAGTTCGCTAACAGAGTTTGATGCTCTGAGCTACAACCTTGGTGCTGCCTCGCTGTGGCCCCGCTCGGGTTCATCTGGGGTTAAGCCACCTCTTGGTGGGCAGTTGAATTTTTTTATCGATTGCGCAGCGTATGGTTTCGGCACGATTATGGTCAGTTACGGTAACTACACCGCAGACATGTGCTATAACGTACAACCCTTACTCGAAACACCTGAGGTGAATGTAAGCGCCTGCCATAGTGGATCAAACGATAAAACCTATTATTATCGTTTTTGAGCGTCTAAAGTAACGATTAGCTTAGACTAAACTTCTGCTCTTTGCGAATGACTTCCAGCAACGGCTCGGGGTGGAACTTGATGGCATAGCCGCCGCCGATTTTCAGGCTGATCTCAGGGTTATGCACCTTGCCCATGGCGCGGGTATCGAAGGCAACCTGCGGGTGACGCGCCATGAAATCGGCCAGCGGCTCGCCGGTCGCAAACTCGGCATGCTCCCACCCTTCGGCATAATCGCTACCGGCCTTAGGCGCGGGCAGCTCCAGCGCAGGGATGGTGCCGCCGTCATAAATAAATATAAGGCGTGAGCAAGCGGAAGGTGGCAATCGGGCGCCCAGCAATCATACTCTCAGAGACCAACACACCCTCACTCTTAAGCGCCTCGCGCAACTCCTCATACCGCGTCATCGTGGCCACCCGGTAGCAGATATGATCGCACGGCAGGTCGCGCGGCAAGCCATGTGCCGCCAGCGCAGCAAAAACAGCATCGAGTAACGAGGCCGGGGGCGGAAGTATGCTCATAAGGTCTCCTATCTATGCTGCCCGCTTGACAAATCGCAGCAGCGAGATAAGCGCTGCCGGGGTCATGCCCGGAATGCGAGCCGCGGCGCCAAGGGTGGCGGGGCGCACACGCTCTAGCTTGGTGCGGATTTCATTACTCAACGCACCAATGTCCTTGTAATCCAGCGTAGCGGGCAGGGTCAGCGCCTCCTCCCGGCGGTAGGCATCGATGTCGGCCTGCTGGCGATCAAGATAGCCAGCATAGCGACCGTCGATTTCGATCTGCTCCAAAATCGCCGGGCTGAAGTCGCGCAGAGCCGGGAACAGCGCGAGCACTTGCGCGAGGGTTACATCGGGATAGCGCAGCAGATCAAACGCAGTGCGGCGCACACCGTCCTGATTCACGGTTACGCCGCGACTAGCCAGTTCATTGGGGCTTAAGGCTGTTTCACTGGCCAGCGCACGGGCCCGCTCAAGCTGGGCTTTCTTCTGCGCCCACACATTGGCACGTTCACGGCCAACACAGCCCAGCTCTATCCCGCGCTCGGTCAGGCGCTGGTCGGCATTATCTGCCCGCAACAGCAAGCGATATTCGGCCCGGCTGGTGAACATGCGGTAAGGCTCGGGTGCGCCATGCACGCGCAGATCATCCACCAATACGCCAAGGTAGCCCTCAGCCCGGTCGATCGTGAAGGGCGCCGCCTCTGGCGACCCTGCACAGAGCGCGGCGTTGATCCCTGCCATCAGGCCTTGGGCAGCGGCTTCTTCATATCCGGTGGTGCCGTTGATCTGGCCCGCGAGGAACAGACCAGGCAGATGTTTGGATTCCAGTGCCGGGGTCAGCGCACGTGGATCGCAATAATCATATTCAATCGCATAGCCATAGCGCAGGATGCTCACCTTGTCGCAGCCGGGTAGAGTATGAATGAAAGCGTCCTGCACATCCTTGGGCAGCGAGGTGGAGATACCGTTAGGATAAACGGTCGGATCATCCAGCCCTTCCGGCTCAAGGAAAATCTGGTGGCGTTCCTTATCGGCAAAGCGCACTACTTTATCCTCAATCGAGGGACAATAGCGCGGGCCAGTGCCGGTAATCTGTCCACTATACATGGGTGCGCGATGCAGGTTGCTGCGGATCGCTTCATGGGTGGCCGCGCTGGTGTAGGTGATATGGCACACCGTCTGCGGCGTGGTGATCTTTTCGGTCAGGTAGCTGAAGGGCTGGGGTGGATCGTCGCCCGGCTGCACCTCCAGCGCACTATAATCAATCGTCCGGCCATCAAGGCGGGCGGGTGTGCCAGTCTTGAGGCGACCCAGCGGTAAGCCATACCGTGCGAGAGTTTCGGATAAGCCCAGCGCGGGCGGCTCGCCATAGCGCCCGGCGGGGGTGCGCTCCTCGCCCAGATGGATCAAGCCATTAAGGAAGGTGCCGGTGGTCAGCACCACGGCACCAGCGGTGAGAGTGCGCCCGTCACCAAGCACAACCCCCTGCACCCGGTTATTCTGTACCAGTAAATCCTGCGCTCCACCCTCCACAATCGTCAGATTGGGATAGTCCCGCAAGATCGCCTGCATCGCGTTACGATAGAGCTTGCGGTCAGCCTGCGCGCGCGGGCCGCGCACGGCCGCCCCCTTGCTGGCATTGAGAACACGGAACTGGATGCCCGCCGCATCCGCCACCCGGCCCATCAGCCCATCGAGCGCATCAATCTCACGCACCAGATGGCCCTTACCCAAGCCGCCGATCGCCGGATTGCAGCTCATCTCGCCCAGGGTAGAAAACTTATGCGTCACCAGCGCGGTCTTTGCGCCCATGCGGGCCGCTGCGGCCGCCGCCTCACAGCCCGCATGCCCACCGCCCACTACGATGACGTCAAATCCGCTCATGCTGATCGTTATAAGCCAGAGCACCAGCCCAACTCAAGGGTTGACGCATTAAGGGCCTTGAACCCCCCGATATTAACGCTAGGGTAAGGTCAGATTGATACTCTTAATGGGGTCTTTTGGCCTATAAAGGCATGTGGCAATGCGTTTCCTGACCCAACGGCGGCGAGGATTTTCGCTGTTAGAGATGACAATCACGCTGGGGGTAGTGGGAACGGTCATGGCCGGGACATGGCAACCGCTGGGGACCAGCACCCAGATCCGGGAAGCCAGCGCGCTGGCCAGGCGGTGGCTCCCCCTCCGCGGGGCCAGCCAACACTATATTAACAGAAGATCGGACGA
>DDSC01000040.1 GCA_002343265.1 Micavibrio sp. UBA2400 | reverse complement strand
CGATTGCGTCTTCTCCCGAAGGTGCGGGCGGGTGTAGTTCAATGGTAGAACGGCAGCTTCCCAAGCTTCATACGAGGGTTCGATTCCCTTCACCCGCTCCAGATGTGCTGCGTTTGTACTGTTTCGGAGCCCTTGTAGCTCAGTGGTAGAGCCCTCCCTTGGTAAGGGAGAGGTCGACAGTTCAATCCTGTCCAGCAGCACCATTTCTCCTATTAAATTTTTTATAGATTGCTCGGCAAAGCCTCGCGGGCCTGTCCAGCATCATCATCTGTCCACATTCCCAACTTTTGTTGTCGCGCTTGCTGCTCTTGCGTGTGATAGGCGCCGCCGCTTTTCTGCGGCAGGTCCTTAGCCCAGCCGCTACGCACCATCATTTCGCCCACATCGCGCCCGTCGCCAAGCAGGCAGCGGGCTACGATACGCTCATGACTACGGTCGAGCGGTGTGCAGGTGACCGCCTGCCCGTGCAGGAGTGCGCGCAGGGCGTGCGTGGCCGGCTCGTAAAATGGCGTATCGCGCTCGGGCGCATCAATGCCCCAGATGCGAATGGCTGTGCGGCCCAGATGGAACGTATCACCATCGGCAACATGCACAACCCGGCCCTTCAGTGGGCCAGTGGGCAATGGCTCGGCCATGCGCGTCTCCCCTAGATAAAAATAGCCAAAGGCACCGATCACGCCAAGGATAATAAGGGAGATTAGTGAGCCGCTCCGGCGGCGGCGCGGGTAGTAGCCGCCCCGTCCAAGCGTGCGCTGTACCGCTGTGCGCACAGCCGCGCGGGCCATGGCCCGGCCAAGGTTACGGATCACTGGCAGGCCTTGGCGATGGTGCGTATGGCTTTGCTCGAGCCAGTCAGGCCAAAAGTGGCTTCATCACTCACGGCGCCGCTGCTGGCATTGGTCAGACTCACCGTCACAGCGCTGGCCGATTTTAGGCGGCTAATGATGGCGTTGATATCGCTTTGCGTGGCGTGCTCCATGCCATCATAATAGATCTTACCCAGCCGATGCTCGCCCAGCACGGTCAGGCTGTGACGACCGGGGAACTGGAATTTCATCTCTACTTGCGGGCCGAGGTTTTGCGGCAGGCCTGTCATCGCCAGTTCAAGGCGCCAACTGGGCTTGTTACCCGTGTTTACATTGTTATCGCAGCGCAGGGCCAGCGAGGCATGGCCTGCGTTTTCAATCAGGGCGGTGCCATCCTGGGTAACCGACCAACCCGCAGCAGCGGGCAGGGCAGCGAGGCAAAACAGGGCAAGGGTAGGGATAAAGCGCATGAAAGTCTCCTTATCGGCGCATTAGACGCCAATCCGGCCCGGTCAGCAAGGTTGACAGTTTGCCTCAGGACGGGCTAGAGCAGGGGCATGACTATTCTCGTAACCGGCGCGGCCGGATTTATCGGTTTTCATGTTTCTCAAGCCTTGCTCGCACGTGGCGAGCGGGTAATTGGCCTTGATAATGTGAACGACTATTACGACCCGCGCTTGAAGGAATCCCGCCTCGCGCAGATCAAGAACCTCAATTTCAAATTGCTGCGGCTGAATATCGCGGATCGCGCTGCACTGGCCGAGGCTTTGGTGGGCGAGAAGGATATTACCGGCGTGGTGCATCTGGCGGCACAAGCCGGTGTGCGCTACTCGCTGGTGAATCCCTATGCCTATATCGAAGCCAATGTGATGGGGCATGTGGTGCTGCTTGAGCTGGCACGCCAGTGGCCGGGCATGAAGCATTTTGTTTATGCCAGTTCGTCCTCGGTCTATGGCGGCAATACCAAGCTGCCCTTTGCCATTGAGGATGATGTTAACCAGCCCGTCTCGCTTTATGCGGCCACCAAGCGCACCGATGAGCTGATTAGCCATACCTATGCCCATCTCTATCGCCTGCCGCAGACGGGTCTGCGTTTCTTTACCGTTTACGGCCCATGGGGGCGGCCAGATATGGCGGCGTTCATCTTCACCAAGGCGATCATCGAGGGCAAGCCCATCCAGCTCTTCAATAAGGGCGAGATGCAGCGCGACTTTACCTATGTTGATGATATCGTGGCGGGTATCCTTGCCGTGCTCGATCATCCGCCCGCCGACCCCGGCAAGGACAAAGGCGTGCCGCACAAGGTATATAACCTTGGCAACCATCAGAGCGAACAGCTCGGGCGCTTTGTCAGTACGCTGGAACAGGCGATTGGCAAGAAGGCGATCATCGAATATGCGCCGATGCAGCCGGGCGATGTGCCCGCCACCTATGCCGATATTGAAGCCAGCCGCCGCGACTTCGGGTTTGAGCCGCGCATCGGCATTGACGTAGGATTGCCGCGCTTTGTCGACTGGTACCGCTCCTACTACAACTGAAAATTTGCTGTTGGGCGGGGCGATGCGTCTGCGCCAGCCTGCGCGTGGCTATCGCCTGACCAGCGACGCCGTGCTGCTGGCAGCGCTCGCGCCGCTACGCGCAGATATAAAAGTGCTGGAGCTGGGCACGGGCTACGGGCAGGTGTTGCTATGTGTGTTGGCGCGTGAACCCTCAGCACAAGTGACTGGCCTTGAGAAGATGCCGCAAGCTGCGGCGTTAGCGCGTGAGAATGCCAAACTGAATAAGGTTGAGGATCGCTTCACTGTCATTGAGGGCAATATAGCCTCGGCTCAGCTCAGCAAGTTCGATCTGGTGTTAGCCAATCCACCCTATCGGCAAGCACATACGCATACGGCGTCTGATGATCCGGTTAAGGCGGCGGCAACGACAGAGGTTGAGCCACTCGCGCTCTGGTGCAAAGCCGCCGCGCAGGCCTTAACGGCGGACGGTGCGGCCCTGTTTATTCATGATGCCCGCCGGGAAGATGATGTACTGGCGGGGTTTACCGCCGCTGGGCTCGGCCGTTTGTGCGTGCTGCCTCTTGCCTCCAAAGCCGGATTAGAGCCAAACCGGATAGTGGTGCGCGCCCGGCACGGGCAGGGGATCAGCAAACTGTCTCCGCTGGTGCTCCATGAGGATGATGGGCGCTGGCGCCCCGAGATTGACGCCGTATTGCGGGCGCCGTTAGCGCTGCCCCTCTGGCCGGACTAGGTCTTTGCGGCTATAACTGCCGCCCATGACCGGATTGATGTTTGTCTTGCGGCTTTTGGTGCTGGCCCTGTTGGGCTGGGTGTTATGGCGCACTCTGCGGCGCTGGCTCACACGTCACACAACCCCCACGCCCCCGGCTGGTGATACGCTGACGCGCTGCCCGGTCTGTGCGGACTATGTAACCACATCGGCGCCTCGCTGTGCACGGCCTGGCTGTCCACGCCTTGCCGTTCTTTTGTTCCTGTTGCTGTTTGGATGGGTTGGAGCGGCTCAGGCCGAGAGTGGCGGACGCTATACCGCCTATTTTAAAGCCGAGAACGCAACGGTGATCCTGCGCGTAAACGGCATTCCTGCCGCGCACTGGAGCGCACAGGGACCGGCGGAATTCGGGACCTCGTTCAACCACTGGCTGCGAACGGGAGTGAACAGTGTGGCGGTCGAGATATCCCCAGTGGCCGGAAAGAATGTGCCGCGTGTAAGCGGTCAGGTCTCCTTTACAGCGCTGGCCACAGGACAGGTCAGCCATCTGATCGAGCTGACAGATCCCCAGAAAACGCCTGCGCGCACGGCGATGAATTTTCAGCTAGGTAGCGCACCGGAGCTGAAGCTCTGGCGCAGTCAGCCCCTCCCATCCCCGCTGCCCTCGCTTGAGGCGGGTCCCTATGCTCTGCTGCAGGAGTTGCGCGAGCAACTGCTGGCGCAGGTAAAAACCGGACAGGACCCGTTGGCCAGTCCGCTGCTATCTGCAGAGATAATCGACTTGGCTCTGGCTTATGGTGCCCCTGCGGCAAAGTCACAACTTGTGAAATCCTCCACCAATCGGGATACTATAAGAGTGAGTGCATTGCCGATTGCATCGGATCTGGTTTTTACGGCGCTTCCCGGCGGTATGCTGGCCCGGTTAGCCCGATCTGATGGCCGCCCGTTAATCGTTCTGCGTGGTCAGAATCTATATTTTGCAGTAAAATCACTGGTAATGGGTTGGGTTGATGGGCGCTGGACGATCCTGCGCCGGGCTGAGTAGGAGACATCGAATGCGCAAATTCCTTGCTGGTCTGGTTCTGCTCGCGGCCACTGTGCTTGCTGCGCCATCCGTACGGGCGACCGAAGCCGCATCTTCCGCGCAGGCCATGGACGGTGAGGATGCAACCCGACCGGAGGATATCTACCGCTACGGCTTGCAGGTGAAAGGCGACAATATCCGGGTTGAGTTGCGCGTTAACGATGTGACCGTGCTATCCCGTATTCTGCGCAATGGGCAGACGGTTGATCATACGTTTAATGAGTGGTTGCGGCGTGGTCGCAATCTGGTCGAATTACGAATTGAGTACTTCAACTCCAAGAAACCGTTTCTTGCCGGTTTCGGCGTTTACTTTCAGTCCCCAACGCAGGTGGCAAATAATGAGCGAACGGAGCTGGTGGCCAATCCCCAGAGCTTTGTGCTGCCCTTCCGCCAGACCATTAATCTGGGTGTTAAGACCATTCCCTCGCTCAAATTATGGCAGACTGATACGGTCGCCTTGGATGAGCAGAACCGTCGTCTGATTACATCTGCCCTAAATGAATTGCGCAGTCGTCTGATGCGTGCGCTCTCAGAGTCCGATAACTATTATCTGGCGACCTTTGAAAAACCGCTGCGCGATCAGGTCAACCTTGCCTATGGGCGTATCCCGGAAAGTGACAAGGATATTCTCAAGGCCCGCGAGGTGCTGCTGCATAAATTCAACAAGCAGGTCAACGAGAAGGTTGATGCTTCGATGGAATTGGCATCGGAGATTCTTGATTTTGAGCTGATTGGCAACCGTCAGCTGGTCCGTGTGTCACGCAAAGATGGATATCCGCTGATCAAGGTACGTTTGGGCGAGATTGAGTATGAGGTGGAGAAGGCCATCTACGGTGTTATCGCCGGCGTGTGGGAACGCCTGCGCTAGAGCCTTTACCGCGTGAGCCGCTCGTGCTGCCTAGCGACCAGCGGCTTTCGTCACAGCCTCAACCAGCTGACCAGCGAGGACTGGCTTGCCAAGCGTGGCGGATACACCAAGCTCTTTCAGCTCTTTGATGGCAACTTCATCATCGGTGTAGGATGATACCACGACTACAGCCGGACGCTTGGCGCCAAAACGCTTGCCAGCTTCGGCAATGACTTCAAGGCCGGTCATGCCTTCCATGTTGAGGTCGCACACCATAACCTTAAAGGCCGGCTCGGCATCAGTACCCAGCAGCTCGAGGGCTTCCTCACCATTAGCGGCTTCACCCACCATATGCGCTCCCCCCACGCGGCCGAGCATATTGACCAGCGCGCGGCGCACATAGGCGGCGTCTTCAATGACGAGGACCGACAAACCCTGGAGCGGGCCATTAGCTTGCATGATGTGCTCCTTACCTAGCTGAATCCCATGGCTAAATTACATGGTCCGGCACCGCCTGACCATAGTCTGATTATGTAGCATAGTTAGGGACCGTTAATAAATTCCTAGTGTCTGTAGCCTAGCCTGTGAAAGATTGACCGGCAGACGGGGAGAAGTCATGCCAAACAGGGCCGTAAACGGGCCGACCGAGATGGTTGGGGGGACGGAGCTAGGGAATACGCTGGAATTGCAACGGCAATTCCTGCAAACCTCCCCGGTTGGCGTGATTGTAACTGATTGTGACGATGCGGCGCTGGTTCGGCATGTAAACCCGGCCGCGGCCACCATGTTTGGCCTGCTGCCTGAAGCCTTGACGGGGCAGCGTATCGTGTTGCTGGGGGCGGGCAGCAATCTGGAAGAACTGCTGGTCGAAGTTCTGGTAACTGAGCGGCAGACGTCGGGCGAAATTATTCTGGGTGACGCGGGATTGCCACAGCGGCATATTCGCGCGAGTCTGGTGCCGGGCATCTTCGACGGTCAGCGGGCGCTCTACTGGTGGGTTGATGACGTAACGGAAATTCGCCGGACAGAAGCGGAATGGCGGCGGCGAGAGCGTCAGCTGCATGCAGTGATCGACGCGGCGCAGGACGCGGTTTTTGAATTTACCCTCAATACAGGGGGAGCCAGTGTTTCCCCGCGGTTCTGGCAGATGCTGGGGGTTGATCCAGTCGAGGCGCAGTCGCGGCAAGCGACCTCGGCAGAGACCATTTATCATCATGTGCGCGAAGACAGTCAGCTCGACTTTGCCGCCAGTATGCGTTTGCCCGCGCAAGATGAGCCATATGAGTGGACTGGTCCGTTCCGCAGCATGTCAGGTGAAGATGTCTGGCTGTATCTGCGTGGCCGCTTCACCGATGTCCTGACCGAACCACGCATCATCGGTGTGGTCACCGATATTACGGCGCAGAAGGCGGTTGAAGAAAACCTCCGCCGCGCCAAGGAAGGCGCTGAAGAAGCAAACCGCGCCAAATCGGCTTTTCTGGCGACGATGAGTCATGAAATTCGCACCCCCATGACGGCCATCCTGGGGAGTCTCGAATATCTGCTGGATACGCCGCTGGTTAAAGATCAGCACCGCATGGTGGCTATCGCTCGTGATAGCGGCCAGTCACTGCTGGCGATCCTGAATGACATTCTTGACCTTTCCAAGATTGAGGCGGGCAAACTCTCGCTTGAGCTTTTGCCCACAGCCCCCCGCACTCTGGTGCAGGGCGCGTGCGATGCCGCGCAGATTGTCTCACGTCAGAAAGGTTTGTATCTGCGGTGTAAATTCGCGGGTGTTCCGCCTCCTCTGATTGTGCTTGATCCGGTACGGGTGCGTCAGGTTCTAATGAATCTGGTCAATAACGCAGTCAAGTTTACCGAAAGCGGTGGGGTTACCGTAACCACCGAGATCGTTGAAACTGATAAGGAAAATGCAATTTTTCGTGTGACCGTTCAGGACAGCGGTATTGGTCTGACCGATGACCAGAAAGCCAAGCTCTTTCGTCCGTTCTCGCAGGCCGATGATTCAACCACCCGTAAATTTGGGGGGACAGGACTTGGACTGTCGATCTGTCAGCGATTGGTTGAACGGATGGGTGGTGAGATTGGTGTCTATTCGCGGCCCGGTCACGGGGCAACCTTCTGGTTCTGGATAAAGGTTCAGCGCACTGACCAGCTTCCGACCGCAACCGAGGCGATTGATCTCCACGGTATGCCGGTGCTGGTGATTGATCCGGATGCAGAAAGCCAGCGTAAGACCGCAGAAGATATTACCGAAGTCAAAGGCAAGGTTGACGTGGTGAGCGATGGCCGCGAGGCCATGCTGCATCTGGCGCGGCAGAGTTATGGGCTGGTCCTGCTTGAGCAGAACTTGCCGGAGGCTAAGGGGCTGGATCTGGTCCCCGCCATGCGTGCCTTGCATCCGGAGCTGAATATCGTTCTCTATACTGCCAACGAACAGGACACCATTGCCTGGGCGGCACAAGAGGCCAGTGTCTTTTATCTGCCCCGGTCAACACCGTATGAGCAGTTCATGGAGACAGTTAAGTCCTTCGCGCATGGACGACCGGTGGTCGACAGCAAGAAAGGCGGAGCGTTGAGTGGTCGTGTTCTGATCGCCGAAGATACGCCGGCTGTACGCCAGATTCTGGAAGTGCAGGTTAAAGGCATCGGCGTCGACGTCGACTTTGTCGAGAATGGCAAACAAGCGCTTGAACGGCTGGCCAAGGGCCGCTACGCGCTGGTGGTGACCGACTTGCATATGCCCGAGGTTGATGGCTACGGGTTGGTGCAGGAGTGGCGGGCGCGCGAAGCGAAACGTGGTAAAAATGAGCGGTTGCCAATTGTTGCCTTGACCGCCGACGTGCTAATTGGGGACGCCAGCAAGTTTATAGCCGATGGTTTTGATGATTACATGGCCAAACCCGTGAGCCGGGATGCTTTGCGTAATCTTATCGCCAAATGGCTGAATCGGAGCGCGTCGGGCGCTGCCGCAGTCCCTGCCGCCAGTGAGCCTGTGCCGGCGAATGCATCTCCGGCTGGGGAAGGCAACGCCAGCGATCTGCCAATTGATCATGCCCGCTTGGTTGAAATTCTGGGCATGGATGATCCAGAGATTATCGCCGAGTCGTTTGGTATTTTTATCTCGACCGCAGAAGAGACGTTCGCGGCGCTCGAGAAAGCTTACGCCGCTCATGATGCCAAGGCCGCTAAAGGACCCGCGCACTCCCTCAAGGGGTCGGCCCGCATGGCGGGAGCAGTGGTTCTCGGTGATCTCGCGGCTGAATTAGATGCCGCTGCCAAAACCGATCAGCTGCTGCCGGACCGCCTTGAGGCTTGTCGGGTGGAATTGGCGCGGGTACTGGACTATGTGCGCAAGACATATTTGAAAAACAGCTGATTCGTTATTGCTGACAGTGTTTTACCCCTTGTCCGGGAGTCTCTTTCGGGGCTATTTTAGCGCCGGGAGTTTTCAAACGTGGCGGCACAGAATCAGATTGATCCAATTGTGACATGGGTTGTCCTGCTGGCAATGTTGGCAGGTGGCCTGTTCGGCATGTGGGTCATTAACTATAAGCAGCTGGGGCCAGCCATTATCGCCGTTAAGAAATACGAAGTTTATCCGTTTGCTCTGGTCAGCAAATCGGCGCAGGTCTCCTACAAACGCCTTGAGCTGATGCAGATGCAGTCCAAGCGGGCGGCTCAGGAATCCGAAAATATCAATTATGGCACCATGTGGCAGATGGTTTCGATTGCTGCGCGTGAGGCTGGGCAGTATTACCGCAAGCCCATCGGCCTGATCCTTATTGGCATGGCGTTGTGGATCATGTTCACCAGCAAGCAGGGCAGCTTCAAGTCGCGCCACAGTCTCGAAAGTCTTATGCGCGTTCAGTCCATCAGCTGGCCCAATATAACGCCGTTTCTGACCTATAATCCCGCCAAAAACGAGAACCAGCGGGCTCCGGGATCGCGTGTGCCGCTGTCGCTTCCGCTGTTTGCCGAAGCCCTTTATCCGGAAGAGTGGATGGCCATGCACCGGATCCGGGTCGTCAATGGGGTGCCCGACCGTGACCAGATCCGCCGGGAGCTGATGTCTCAGCTGGGCGATCGCTTTGACGGGATCGATAATCTACCGGTTCATCTCTACTGTCTGCTGGCCGCGTTTGCCATGAAGGGTGGACGCAAGCGTAAAGAGTCGGATGCGTTTTTAGGTGAGCTGTCAACCTGCTGGTCCGATGAAAAGGGGTTCGTCCCGTCCGCATCGGTGCGCAGCACCAGCGCCCGCATCCTGAATGACAAGAAATTTGTTGGCCCGTTGCTGGATGTCATGAATCGCCATGCCTATGTGGCGACTGCCCTGCTCGGCGCGCTGGCGTGGGCACGTAGCCAAGGTGGCGTTCTCGCCCCGGCCCAGTTTGTCTGGCTGCGCGGCGAAGATCGCGAGATCTGGTATCCGCTCAACAATCTGGGGCGGCGGTCGTTCCATGTCGAAGCCGCAGGGGCTATGGCGCACTATCAGTCCGAGCTGGAGGCGCATCGTGCCCTGACCATGCCGCGTCTGGATTCCGCTGTCGTGGCGATTGTTCAGTATATGTCAGAGTCCCGCGCCCGCATCCCCGAGATTGAGGGAGGCGGAAAAGACGATGTCAAATCGCTACCACCGGGGCGGCGTGATCCGCTGTTACTGGCCAAGCCGGCAAAAACCTGAAGGAGAGAGCTATGTGGTGCAAGTCGTCCTGCTTTCATGTCCGTGATGGCGCTCTGGTGGGCGATCTGCGTGATGCGACTCAGCCGATGGTCTGGCGCATGGAGCTGTCGCGCGTGCATGCGGTCGGGTTTCGCGTTGTGCAGAACGGCTCATTCTCCGATCTGGTGATCGAGAGCGGTAAGGGAGAAAGCACGACCATTGCCAGCTATGACCGGCCTGAACAGGCTGCCCGCGCTTTACGGCGGATCAGCTGCGCGCTCAGTCGGGGGAGTGGTGCCGGGGTGTTGCGGTTTCTGCTCCGGTTGATTCTGGTTGTGGCGGTGCTCGCGGGTCTTGGCTGGGGTGGTCTGTGGCTAGTGCGCTGGGTTAATACAGCATCAACCGATGTTGCGCTGACCGAGAACTTGGGCAAGGTCCAGTCCGCCGATGATGTGCTTA
The DNA here is from genome assembly GCA_002343265.1 of Micavibrio sp. UBA2400. Classification (GTDB taxonomy): domain Bacteria; phylum Pseudomonadota; class Alphaproteobacteria; order UBA2400; family UBA2400; genus UBA2400. The sequence continues at coordinate 8,532 of DDSC01000040.1, read as the reverse complement.
CGCCCCCCAACCGCTAGGGTTTCTTTAAGGTCAGGTTACGATGCCGATTGATCAACGATTTAAGGTAACCGGCGGCTCCGGTCTCAAGCGCGATGTGCGCCCGTGGACCGTCCGCATCGTAGGCTGGCTGAAGAAAACCGACAGCTTTGTCATGGTCACGGCGCTGTTCGGTATTTTTCTGCTGTGGGCCGCGCCAACGCCGCGCTCCTTGGCTGAGGGGGCGATGGATTTCCGCACCCTCTGGTCGTTTTCCGATCTGATCTTACTGTTTGCCATTTTGTACTTCCGCTGGTTCCGCAAACAGCCGGTTGAATTGCCACTTAAGTTGCCGATGCATGCCAAAGGCTTGAAAGACAAAAACAATCCTGATCCGGGTAAAGGCGGGGCCGGGAAGGCGGAAGGCATTCTGTTTCTGGGCAACGTCAAGGACGGCAGTAACAAGGATGATGAAGTCTGGCTGACCAACAGTGACGCGCGTACGCATATCCTGTTCCTTGGCACCACCGGTGCCGGTAAGTCGGAAGGTTTGAAATCGCTGGTGACCAATGCCTTGTGCTGGAGCTCGGGCTTTGTCTATGTCGATGGTAAGGCGCAGAACACCCTCTGGGGCGATGTCTATTCGCTGGCCCGCCGTTTCGGTCGTGATGATGACGTGCTGGTGCTTAACTACATGACCGGCAACAGCGATGCGGGCAGCCGCTCCAACTCGCTTAACCCGTTCTCGATCGGCTCAGCCTCGTACCTCACACAGATGATGTCCGGCCTTATGGACGATGCCGGCGGTGACAACGCCATGTGGAAAGGCCGCGCTATCTCGTTGATGAGTGCACTGCTCCCGGCGCTCACCTGGAAACGCGACAATCAGGGCTTGCTGCTCGACGTGGGTGTGATCCGCGACAATCTGACGATGCAGCAGATCATCAAGATGTCGCGGGACCCGGCCCTGCCGGATCGCATCATTCGCGGGCTGCAAAGCTATCTCGACACTTTGCCGGGTTATGTTGATAGCGCTTTTGATGACGAAGGGAATGAGCGTCCGCCGACCCCGAATGAGGCCCAGGTGGATTTGTCGCAGACCCGGCAGCAGCACGGCTATCTGACCATGCAGTTTACGCGTTCGCTGTCGTCGCTGGCCGATGAGTATGGCTACATCTTCAAGCAGCAGCTGGCCGATATCGATATGGTTGACGTTGTGCTCAACCGCCGCATTCTGGTTGTGCTGATCCCGGCGCTTGAAAAATCGCCGGATGAAGCGGCCAATCTGGGTAAGATCGTGGTCGCGGCGCTCAAAGGCATGATGGGTGCCACCTTGGGTGCCGAACTCGAAGGCGAGCAGAGCCGCATTATTGATAATAACCCCACCACGGCCAGTACGCCGTTCATGACGGTGTTTGACGAGGTCGGCTATTACACCTCGCCCGGTATGGGCGTGATGGCCGCACAGGCGCGTTCGCTCGGTTTCTGCCTCATCTTCGCCGGTCAGGATATGCCCTCGCTGCAGATGCGCGTGAAGGAAGAAGCGCTGTCGATCACGGGTAACTGTAATCTCAAGATTTTCGGTAAACTGGAAGATCCGACTGAAACCAAGGACTTCTTCGAAAAGACCGTCTCCTCGGCCTTGGTATCCGAAGTCTCCGGCTTCTCCTCGCAAGCGGGTATGGGCGGTGGCAAATCCTATTACGAAGGCGACAACATTACCTTTCAGGCCCGGAAGGAAGCGGGCTATGACGATCTCAAGCGCCAAGGGGCCGGGCAGGTGCACTTCCTCTGGGCGGAAAAAGTTATTGCCGCCAATATGTTCTACTCCAACCCCAAACGGGTGGATGTGGTCCGGGTCCAGCGCTTCTTGGGGGTTAGCCCACGCAACTGGAGTGTGGAAGCCCGCGACAAGGCCGTGAATGACGTGATTGCGCATCTGCGCGATCAGGACTGGCGGGCGGGCAATGGCGCTCCGGCGTTGTCCACACAGGAAATCAGCTGGATGGTTGATGCTTACAGCCGCGGGCGCGAGGCCAAGCAGGACGGACTGGTCTGTGGCAAGCTTGGCGTAGCCGCCATCATGGCCCATGCCAGCGATGCGGTCTCGGCTCCCGGTCTGGCAGCCCCTGGGGCCACACCGGGCTATTGGCCGTTGGGCGCGGCGGGTGGCTCTGCTCCACCACCACCCGGCCAACCAATTCAACCCGGTTCGACAACACCGCCGTGGATGACGGGAGCCCCGGGGGGCTCACCCGGTGCCATGGTCACGCCTCACCACGCGGCGCCCGGTCCCGCCCCCGGCGCCCCGGCACAACCTTGGTCGGGCAATCTTCCTGCCGCGTCTCCGCCACCATGGGCGGGGGGCGGGCAACCCAATCGTGTCGCAGTCCCTCCGGCTGGGGCTTATGCGGCTCCACCCGGTGTACCGACCACACCGCCGCCATGGGCGGGTGGCGCTCCGGCTGGGGCCTACGCCGCGCCCCCTCAATCCGCGCCGCCGCCATGGGCCGCGCAAAGCCCTGTCACTCCGCCGCGTCCACCTGTGCCGCCGCCGGGGCAGTCGCCGCTTTATGGTGCACCAGCGCAACCCTATAGTCAGCCGCCGCCTTATGCCCAGCCTGTGCCACCGCAGGGCGGGGCCACATGGGGGGGAGTCATGGGAGGGGCTCCGGGTATGGGCGTTCCACCCGGTGGCGCGCAAATGCGCCAAGCCGCTCCCGTTGCGCCGCCGCCGCCATGGATGACGCCGCCGCAAGGTGGAGCCATGCCACCGGTCGTCGGGACACCACCCTACGCGCCGCCGCCTTACGCAGCACCCATGGCCGGAGCCCCGGGTGGTTTTGTGCCACCGCCTGCAGCGCCAGTGTCCGCACCGGCTGCTCCGCCCGCCGCACCGCCAATACCCGATAATCCGGAAGAGGTGGACGCCATCATGCGTGGTGCCGCCGAGAATCTGGCAGGGGAAATGTTCTTTGGCGATGAACCCGCTCCCGAGGGTGCGCCTGAGATGCCGCCTGAGGATGAGGGCGAGAAGCGCTAAAGCCTAGCGCCGGATCACGCCGCGCAGGATATCGACAATCGCGCCGGTCACGCTATTCACCAGCACAACATCGCGGTCAACGATTACCCGCTCATAGCCCTTCGGGGCCGGTCCAAGTTTCTTCGCCAGACCGGGTGGAAGAGCCCGCCCCGACAGGCCCGGTGGCAGGCTGCCACGCTTATGCAACTGCTTCGCCAAGCCGGGCGGCAACTGCTGCTCCGTGGTGGTGGGAACATCAGCAAACCAGCGCAGGATGACCTCACGCTCGGTCGCGGTAAACTGCACGCCAGCGCTGCGGTCAAACAGGTGTAACGGGCTCTTTTTCTGACGCTCACTCTCCGCCGTGGCTGCTTGTGGCGGAGTTCGCGCATAGCCATTGTCGTTTCCCGCTTGCGCCATATTCGGCGCAAGTAGCAGGGCAAAACTCAGAGCCGGGATCAGAACCGCACGCATGCTACACCTCCTTGATCTGTCTGAGCATGGCGCACGCTCCAAAAGAGTCCAGTGCCAGAGCGTCGCAGGTCATCCAAGCGCCACTCTTTCAAGTCGTCAAATTCATCTAGCTTCTTCAAGGAGCCTAAAGTCAGCAACTTTGAGAGCGAGATTTCTAATGGCGTCAACAAGAGCTAGTCTGTTATTTCTTATTGTCGGATCGTCACAATTTATGAGAACCTTTTCAAAGAAGGCAGAAATTGCTTTTTCCGCCTTAAATAGCTCTTCAAGCGCCTCACTATAAGCTTTCCTGTCAACTAGCGACTGAACGGCCATCTCACATTCAGTAAGTTTCTGATGGAGATCTTTTTCTTCATTGAGTTGGAAAAGCAAAGGATTAATTTGTACCTTTGCGAGTAGAGATAAGTTTGTCTTTTTCTGCTCCGCTGTAAGTAAATTAGCACTTCGGCGATAGAGTTTCACTACGTTATTGCCAATAGGTTGCTCTAGGAGTTTTTGCATCTGATCTATGTAGCTTATTGCAAGCTGCACTTCATTTAGGCCACCTCTTGCAAGAGCAGCGGCAATAATATCGTGCCTATACCCTCGTTCGCGCATCATGACACTAAATCGATCACTGAAGAACTTCGTCAGCTCAATTCGCAAGTCTTCAAATTTCTCGTTAGCCCAACCGTAGGTTTGCCAAGAGTCCCATATCATTTGACTAAGTCCGCGCTCTAGCTTGTTCTCGATAATCAATCGCAGCACGCCCAGCGCAGCGCGGCGCAGCGCATAGGGGTCTTTGCTACCGGTGGGTTTTTCATCAATGCCAAAGAAGCCCACCAGAGTATCCAGCTTATCGGCCAGAGCTACGGCCACACTCACCGGCGCGCTTGGGCAGGCATCCGAGGGGCCAAGGGGCGAGTAATGCTCGCCTATGGCGCTCGCCACGGCGGGGGGCAGCTTCTCGTGCCGGGCGTAGTAACCACCCATAATGCCTTGCAGCTCGGGGAATTCGCCCACCATGCCGGTGACCAGATCGGCCTTGGCCACTTGCGCGGCCAGTGCCACATCCTTAGCCTCAGCGCCCGGAATAGCCAGTGCCACCGCCAGTTTTTCCATCCGCGCCACTTTGTCGGCCACGCTGCCCAGCTTGGCGTGGAAGGTAATGGCCGAGAGGCCCTTGGCGTAGTCGGCCAGCTTTTTGGCACGGTCGAGGTCCCAGAAGAATTTGGCATCGGCAAAGCGGGCGCGCAGCACGCGCTCGTTTCCGGCAATGATGGCGGCACCCTTATCGGCGGTTTCAAGGTTGGAAATAACCACGAAGTATGGGCTCATTTTGCCGTTAGAATCAACACTGGCGAAGTATTTCTGGTTATTGCGCATGGTGGTGACCAGAACTTCGGGCGGCACGTCCATAAACGCATCATCAATCTTGCCCACCAAGGCCACCGGCCATTCCACCAGTCCGCAGACTTCCTCCAGCAAGCCATCATCCGGCTTGAGGGTCACGCCCTTGGCCTTTAGCGCGGCCTCGGCGCTGGTTTTGATGATTTGCTTACGTTCCTCACGATCAAGGATCACATGCGCCGCCCGCAGCTTCTTCTCATAGTCGGCAAAGTTGCTGACGGTGATCTTGCCACTGCTCATAAAGCGATGGCCTTCGGTGGTGTTGCCATACACCAGTGCGGGCTGTGCGCCGCCCAACTCAAACTGGCCGCTCAGTGTTTTGCCGTCAAACAGGGCGAGAATACTGCGCAGCGGGCGCACCCAACGGAAGGCACCCTCGGCCCAGTTTTGCGACTTTTTCCAAGGAAATTCGCGTAAAATCTCGCCAATAAGGTCGGCTAGAACCTCAGCTGTATTGCGCCCCGGTATGTTCGCTATGGCAAACCACACCTTGCCCTTGGGGGTGTCGCGCTGCTCGCACGCATCGAGCGAGGCTAGCCCAGCGCTCTTCAAAAAGCCTTCAATCGCGGCGGATGGAGCATCAACCTTGGGGCCTTTTTTCTCTTCGCTGCGGGCAGGCTGCTCGAGTGGCAGGCCATCGATCACCAGCGCGAGGCGGCGCGGGGTGACATGCGCCTTGGCACTGGTAAAGCCTAGGCCTTGAGCGGTCAGTTTATCGGTAAACAGCTTGTGCAGATCATCCGCCGCCTGCTTTTGAAAACGGGCAGGGATCTCTTCGGAAAACAGTTCAAGCAGGAATTCGGCCATTTTATCCTCTAATTCTTATGATGCGGCAGCGATGTTGGTCGGCTGCTCGACCCACAATTTGCAGCAGGCGCGGGCAAGGTCGCGCACGCGGCCAATGTAGCTGGCGCGTTCGACCACGCTGATCACGCCGCGCGCATCAAGCAGGTTGAAGGTATGGCCGCACAGCAGCATCTGGTCATAAGCGGGCAGGGCGAGGCCAGCTTCAATAAGTTTTTTGCTCTCAGTTTCACAGGCTTTGAAGCGCGCGAGCAGCACCTCAGTATTGGCTTGCTCAAAGTTATAGGCCGACTGCTCAATCTCGTTGCGCAGAAAAATATCGCCATATTTCTTGCCACCTTTTTCGGGCGGCAGGCCATTAAAATCGAGCTCATAGACGTTTTCGATGCCTTGCAGATACATTGCCAAACGCTCGACACCATAGGTGATTTCGGCAGGTACCGGATTACAATCAATGCCGCCGACTTGCTGGAAATAGGTGAACTGCGTCACTTCCATCCCATCGCACCACACTTCCCAACCAAGGCCCCAAGCGCCCAGTGTCGGGTTTTCCCAATCATCCTCCACAAAGCGGATATCATGTGCGTTGGGGTCGAGGCCCAGCTCACGCAAGCTGCCAAGGTAGAGGTCAAGCACATTGTCAGGTGAAGGTTTGAGGATCACCTGAAACTGGTAGTAATGTTGTAGGCGGTTGGGATTATTGCCATAACGGCCATCTTTGGGGCGGCGGCTGGGCTGCACATAAGCGGCGTTCCAGATGCGATCCGGCCCGAGCGCGCGCAGCGTAGTGGCCGGGTGGCTGGTGCCCGCGCCCACATTCATGTCATAAGGCTGCAAGATGCAGCAGCCCTGCTCGGCCCAGTAATTCTGCAGCTTGAGGATCAAGCCTTGCACGCTCAGTTTCTTGTTGTTTGTCATGATGTTACCTTTTGCCGAATCGGAAAGGTAAGTTAGCCGCGATAGCGGGTAGAATCAAGCGTGGTTCTTGCTGAAAACAAGGTGCCATCCTAACGCACCGGGTCTATCTCCGGCTACCGCTATGGTTATTTTGCGATAGTAGAGAGCGGACTGCACTGAGCTGATATAATGGGAGATGATTGCAAAAATTCCGACAAAGCAGCCGGGGTACCAACGAGACTGGCCGACCTCATCAGGGCGAAAGCGATAATCTCAAGTCCGGCCTTTTCCCCCGCCATGATCCAGTCTTTCATGAGATTTTCGTTGTGCCGATTTAGGGCTAATCTGAAAGCATCAAGTGTCGCAAAATCTTTTCTTGCGGGCCTATGTTCGTCAAAGGGCAGAGCAGGAAAGGCCACCACGCAGGCGCGCTGATTAGGGGGCATCGCCGAGAGCTGCGTAAACACGGTTTTCAGTTCAGTATTCATCCCTATTCCTCGCTTGTCGGTGCGAGCATAGGACGGTGCCATGCACCACTCAAGGGAAATAAGAAGTGTTCTTTAGGCGGCGGCGCTAAAGCTCCGGCGGCGCCTGCAGGGCGACCTCGATCAATCGGCCGTCACGGCCAATGCCAAGGCGAGCGTGATGCTTGGGCAGGCCTTCAAAAATCAGCGCGTTGCCATGAATGGCATTGATCACTGGCAAGAGGGCGCGAAGTGAGTTTAATGCCGATATTTCAAGTGAATTCTCATGTCCATGCATCAGGATGACGAGATCATCCGCCGCTGCGCTGTGGGGAAATTCCGGTGCCCGCTCCAGCGAGCGGCCCCATTCAATATCCCCATGGCGGTTGATGTACACATGGATACCCACGTCTTTCAAATTCAGCGTACCGATATGGTCATTTTCAATCGCGTCTATGCTGTCATAGCCGGTATCCGCAGTGCCGCTGGCACACAAAAGCACGCGGCTGATGGCTCGTTTCGGGGCTTGATAGGCAATATCCAGCGCCAAATCGGGCAGGGGCGCGGCGGGCGGGCGGCGCTCTAGGTCCGGAAGTGCATCAAAGCCTGTCGTCATGACGTCCCCTTTGCCCAATCTTTTGGGCCTATTTCCTCACAATGATTATGAAATGGTAACAGCTAACATTCCGCTAACAGGGTTAAAGTTTACCCAGCGTTAACCAATTATCCACAGGATATTGAAATTTCCTAAAAATAGTTGTTGCAAGACGCCGCAAGGGTGGGTATATAGCCGCCCACACCCGACGACGCGCGTTGCAAAACAAACGAAACGACGGGCGGTTCTTGGAAAAGTTGATCAAGAGAAGAGATGCACAGGTGGCGGTCTGTCACAGCTGGAAACGGCAACGACGATATCGTTATCTGAACGCATCAAGCGTTTTTATACAACAGGATCCGCTCGAACCTCCGTTCGAGTGGTTTAGTGTACAGGTGACGGTATCCGTCAAAACGCATCGCTGAACCTAACGGTGTACACAGTGATGCGCTTCAAACCTGAGAGTTTGATCCTGGCTCAGAACGAACGCTGGCGGCATGCCTAACACATGCAAGTCGAACGGCTGTAGCAATACAGCAGTGGCGCACGGGAGAGTAACGCGTGGGAATCTACCTTGTAGTCTGGAACAACACCGGGAAACTGGTGCTAATACCTTATAATGGCTCCGGCCCAAAGCTCCGGCGCTCAAGGAATAGCCCGCGTCAGATTAGCTAGTTGGTGGGGTAACGGCTCACCAAGCCGAAGACGGGTAGCAGGTGTGAGAGCACGACCTGCAACATCGGAACTGAGACACTGTCCGGACTCCTACGGGAGGCTGCAGTAACGAATCTTCCGCAATGGGCGAAAGCCTGACGGAGCAATGCCGCGTGTGGGATGAAGCGTCTCTGACGTGTAAACCACTGTCAGGGGTCGGAACCAATGATTGACCCCAAAGGAAGTGGCGACTAACT
>DDSC01000028.1 GCA_002343265.1 Micavibrio sp. UBA2400 | reverse complement strand
TGGGGCGGCTGCTCAGTGTTATAAAAAATGCAGGTGGGAACCGAGATGTGCGCCCCTTCAAGCGGCACCATGGTGACACGGTCATGCTGGTAGAGGCCTACCGTTGAGTTGGACGTGCCGAAATCAATGCCCAGAACAGGTTGCATGGCCGCCTCCACTTTTATCAGAAGCCGCGCTGATAGCCGACCCCGGCTCATCTGGCAATAAAAACTGGTAATAAAAAACGGGGCCGCCTTCCGGCAGCCCCGTCTTTAGAACAATCGCACCAATTAGCGCGAGTAGAATTCGACCACGAGATTCGGCTCCATCTTGACCGGATAGGGCACGTCGGCCAGCTTGGGGCCGCGCACGAAGCTGCCCTTCATGCTGCCATGATCCACGGTGATGTAGTCGGGCACTTCGCGCTCGGTGCTCTGCACGGCGCTGAGCACCACGGCATTCTGCTTGACCTTCTCGACCAGCTCGATGGTGTCGCCGTCTTTTACACTAAAGGACGGAATGGTCACGCGGCGGCCATTGACCTTGACATGGCCATGGCTAACCAGCTGGCGGGCGTTGAACGGTGTGGGCGCAAACTTCATGCGATACACCACGGCGTCCAAACGGCGCTCGAGCAGGGTGATGAGGTTCTCGGCGGTATCACCCTTGCGGCGATCGGCCTCTTGATAGTAACGGCGGAACTGGCGCTCGCCCATATTGGCGTAGTAGCCCTTCAGCTTCTGCTTGGCGTGCAGCTGGATACCGTAATCGGTCTGCTTCTTGCGGCGCTGGCCGTGCTGGCCGGGGCCACCTTCGCGGCCTTTGGCGAGCGGGCTCTTGTTACGGCCCCACAGATTAACGCCCAAGCGGCGGTCAATCTTGAATTTCACATTATCGCGTTTTGCGGTCATAGTACTTCCTTCTTGTTCTGGCAGCCTTGGGCTACCCTATTGTCCCGCTAGTTTCCCCCCACCTGAGGGGAACGGGTCATCCCAAAGGACGGCCACATTCACGGGAATGGTGCGGGTTTGTAGCGAAAAGAAGGGGAAGAGTCAAATAAAAGCTATCCCCAAAGTCTAACAGACTAGACTGCGAATAATCGAATAGATCTATATTTTAGATATAGCTAACTAATTGTTTTTGAAACAAAATTCAAGGCCCTTAAACAATGGTAACTGAGTTCTGCTAAAACTCTAGTGTTCACATACTCAAGGGACAGGCGAGTGAAAAAAATTGAACTGTTTAATTTTGGCGATTTGGAAACACCGGCCTATTGCGGACTTCTGGTTGATAAGACTTCAGGCAGTGCCCATCTCTTCGAAATCAGCGAAAACGGCCACCAACCATCATTATCACATAATATAGGACGAGCATGCGCTCGAGTAAGACAAAGTAAATTCCCAGACAGCACAATAGATCAGATCAAATGGCGATTAACATGTCCACCGCGTGATATCGATGTAACATTCAAGTCGTTGGGCAAAGCTGGATTGGAGCTTGATATCCCCAAAGGTAACTATGGGGAAAGCTCCTTCTTTTCACTAAAAGATTATGAAAGATATCTAAATGCTCCTGAGGGATTCGAGAATGCTGTGCCAGCAGCACGTGAAACATCTAAGGGTAAGACTAAAAAAGTCTGGCTAATCTCTGTTCCAGAATACCCCGGAGGGATTTTTTCCATGGAAAGCGATACGCCAGAACAAGCTGTTCTAGCTGACGCTACGAAGCTCAAGCGAGAGTGGTTGGCAACAACTAAGTCGCGCGAGCGCGCCATAAAAATTAGCCAATTAGCAGATATAATCGGAGGAAAAACTTTCAGCTATCCTAATGATAATACGCTGGAAATCCTGAACTGCCCACCAAATCAATCTAAACGATTTATGTTCAATTTCTCAAACATAGAGACTCAACCAGTAGCAGATGTTTCTCATTATGCAAGAAAACCGCTTGACTTAATACGTGGGTATAATGGTCTAGGTTTTGTAAACGGTCGCCACCGCACAGCAAATTTGATATCTTTGGGTGCCGAATTCGTTCCTCTTAATCTTCGCAACGATTCAAAAGAGCAGCGCCAATTTCTCAAGAATTTTGGATATACTGCGGATGCCAAATCCACATCGCATCATTTCGAAAGCGTATTATCGAATGCACCGTTACATCCTCAAACTAGCATAAGACCTACAGCTTATAATAGACCCGTCGCAATCATTACCCAAAAACCAACCTCGCTATTTAGCAAGCTCAGTAAATCCCGCACGGCGGCCGGGCTGGCTGTTGCGGCGGGCGCGGCGCTGGTGAGCTGGGGTATGGCAACCTTTATAGACAAATTTGACAACAAACCGGAAGCATCACCCGCCCCCACCAAGGCAGCACCGGGCAAACCGCTCACACCGCCGTGAGGTTTGGGATATTAAGGCGCCTTATTATTGCCCACCCAATATCCCACGCAGCAGGTCAGCCGGTTTGGGGGGCTTACTGCTCGTTGGCGCTGGCTCAGCCGGCACGGCGGGAGCCAACGGTGTGGGTGCATCCCCGGCCTCGGGCGCGGTTTGCGGCGCGGGGGCCGGGTCGGCCTTGCGCGGAATACCCAACATATCCTTCAGGTTATGGCGTAACTCGCGCTGCCCCTCCTTGGTGTTGAGGTTTTTAAGCGCGTCACCCACCTGCCCGGCGTTATCGAGGTTACCGAGCACCAACCCTTGCAGGTCGGGCGTGTAGCTAAGGTTGCTGACCGGGCCTTTAACGTTGACTGGGATCACCAGACCCTTGCGCTCAAACACACCACCCTGCCCCGTGAGATCGGCCACCAGCGCGCTATCAACCCGATAGTTCACGTAGGAGGCCGGGGTATCGTAACTGCCCTTGCCCGTCACGCGAATGAGCGGGCTGAGCAGGCGCAGATCCTGATTGCTGGCCACGCCCTTGCTGATGATAAAACTGCCCGTGAGTTCACTAAAGTCGGTCTGCGCCGGACCATCGGCCTCGCCCTCGCTCTTCTGACCGAGCATGCTCTTGGCTTTGCGGATCAGCGCGGCAAGATTCACGCCCTTGATAGCCCCATCACGAAGGGCAAACTTGCCATCCCCACTAAGTGACGCCTTGGTGCTTTCAGGCGTATCCAGAATACCGCTCAAGTTGGCAGTAAACTCGCCCTTGCCCGCCAAGCGCGAAGCCCCTTGCAGCGCGGTCAGCACCGGCTCGATATTCACGCCATCGAGTGTCACTTGCGAGGTAAAGCGGTTACCGTTGGCCGTGATATCGCCCTTGCCTGAAACCGTGCCGCCATAAAAACTTGCAGGCGAGAGGGTGAAGGCCAGCTTGCCATCCTTGAGAGTCAGCTTGACCGTATTAGCGCCCAGCGTGAGACCCTTGGTGGTAAGGCCACCAAGGCGCAACGTGGCATCGGCGTTCACAGCACGCAATCCACTAAGATCCGGCGCTTGCGCACTAGCCGCAGATGTATCACCGCTACTGGCTGCCGGAGCAACGGGCATCAGCGTGTCGAGATCGAGCGCACTCACATCCAGATCAGCTGTCACGGACGGCTTGCCGCTCCAGCTGGCCCCGACCGTGCCTGCCAGTGTCATCTCATCAAGCCGAACTGTCAGCTGCTTGAGATCAGCCCGGCGCGGCGTTGCCACCATCTCGCCGCGTAGGGAGAGCGTTTTGACCGGCAAGGCGCTCGATCCACCGCCGGGCACCAAAGCCATCAACGTGGCGAGGTTGCTAACCGTTACCTCCAGCTGACCGGACAGCTTGGGTGCGGGGCTGAGTGTGCCAGTGAAGGTTGCCTTCTCGCCGCCGATATGGCCGTGCACGGCCACCGGTGTGCCGTCGCCGCCGAAAATGGCACGCGGCTTGGCCAGTTCGGCCTCAAAGCCGATCGCCTGACCACTGTAGCGCAAGGAGGTCGTCACCTTGGCCGGTTTATCCAGAGAGGGCATGGCAAAGGTCAAATCAATATCACTCGCCTCCACCACCTGCACACCGGCGCGGCTGTAACTAACTTCGGCATCCCGGATCTCGACCGATTCAATCTTTATATCCTTGATCGCAAAATTGTCGGTCGGGGCGGTGCTCGCCTCACTTTGCGTGGGTGCGGGAACCGCAGACGCATCGTGCTGTCTGGTCGGAGTCAGCTCCCAGTTGGGCCGACCTTTGACACTGGAGTCCAGATTGATCTGTGCCCCGATCAGGCGCAGGTGGCGCAACTCCAGCTGATGATCCAGCAGCGAGCTCAGGGTAATACCGACGCCCAACTCCTTGGCTGCCAGCAGGATGGGATCGCTGGCCCCTTCAGGATTACCAATCGAAATATTATTGAGCTGCAGGCCCAGCACCGGCCACACCGTGAAGCCAATCGGCCCGCCGATCGCAATCTCGCGTCCGGTCGCTTTGCTGAGCTGCGCCAGAATCTGCGGCTTGAACTGATCGAGTGTGATAAAATTAGGCAGCAACAGAACAGCCGCCAGCGCCATAACCCCAACCAGCACCACCAGCCCGACCAACGCCAGAAGTACCGGCAACAGAACGAACAGGGCTACACCGCCCACCAGAATAATCAGCCCGATGATAAGGCCGGCAACGAGTAATCCTGTCATATGGTCCTCCTGCGTTTATCCCTCTAGATAATCCGGCTTGGCGGCGGGCGCAATCTGGGCATTATAGACCCCATGCCGCGCCTGACCCTGCCGTTTGACCGCCCGCCCCTGCCTGACCGGCCGGGTCTGCATTTTTTGGCTGCCGAGACGGCCGATGCGCAGGCCGCGGCCAAAGCCCTGCGCAGCCAGTATGGCGAGGTTGCTCGTGACCAAGCCGATGTGCTGGTGGTGCTCGGCGGCGATGGTGCCCTGCTGCGCGCGCTGCACCAGAACCTTACGGACGCGCCCGGACGACGGCGTATGGTGTATGGCATGAACCGCGGATCGGTTGGTTTCCTGCTCAACAGCTACCGACCCGACCATTTGCTGGACCGCCTGCACAGCGCACAAGCGGTCACCCTGCTGCCTTTACTCATGCGCGTATGGCAGGAAAGTGGAGCGCCGATCGAGGCTTTGGCCATCAACGAAGTATCCCTGCTGCGGCAAACCTATCAGGCGGCCAAGCTGCGCATTTCTGTCGACGAGGTAGAGCGCCTGCAAGAGCTGATCTGCGATGGAGCCTTGGTCTCCACGCCAGCCGGTTCGACCGCGTATAACCTCTCTGCCCATGGGCCGATCATCCCGCTCGGGGCAGGGCTGCTGGCCCTGACTCCGATTAGTGCATTCCGCCCGCGGCGCTGGCGAGGTGCGCTGTTGCGCCATTCCGCCCGCATCCGCTTTGATGTGCTAGAGCCAGACAAACGACCGGTCAGTGCCGTAGCCGATGATAAAGAAGTGCGCGACGTTCGCCGCGTTGAGATCCGTGAGGAGGCCAGCCGCCCTCTCACCTTGCTGTATGATCCCGATATGAGCTTTGACGAGCGTGTCCTCGCGGAGCAATTCTCACCCTAAGGCTGTGCCGGAGCTGTGGCGGGGGCAGCAGCCACCTCCGCCGGGCGGGAGTCCGTTGCTGACTGCCGATAACGCTCCAGTACTTTGCCGAACAGATCAACCTCGGCCATGCGGCCACTGAGTGTCTTACGATCCGGCAGACCACCGGCTACATCCGGGCGCGTGATAAGCTGAAAAGTGGCGGCCTGCGCGGTGCTGGCCATCGCCTCACCATAATCGACCCGCAAGCTGCCCAGCGCCCGCCGGTCCCCCGCCAGCGCCAGTGCTGTAGCGCGATTGAGGATCATGCTGGCCTGCTCATCGCTTAGTGGCTGACCCGCGGCAGGTGGCGGACCGATCAGCGCTTCAAGTACGGCAGCGGCCTCCGCCCAGCGCTTGGTCCGCCAGGTAATATCCGCGCGCAGGCGCATCGCCGCCTCACCATAGTCACTGGTCAGAAGGCGCAGCGCCTCATCCGGCTGTCCCTGCTCAAAGATCGCACGCGCTTTGAGCACGCGCCGCTCGTCACGCAGCGGCTCCGGGAGTATGGTTGTCTTGTCGGTGGGTGGTTCGGTATCAGCAAGACTGCGAGCGGCCTCTTCCCCTTTCCGATCAAGCAGCTTCAAGCCCGCAATCCGGACCCCCATCTCGGCCCGCGCCAGTGGGTCAGTCAGGCCCGCAAGACTCTCCTGATAAAAACCGGCGGCGCGATCAAGCAGGTCGATCCCGGCAACCCGATCGGCCAGATAGCGGCGAACTTCATCAAGCACCTCGGGCTGGGTCGGGCGGAATTCGGGGAACCGATCCCAGATTGCGAGTTGCATATAGGCGGGCGTCCGATCGCGCTCTTTATCCTGAAAAATCCGGGTAAAGGCAGCGCGCTGCTCCTCCTTTAGGGTCGGACTGCGCGGATCAAGCGGGAATTTTTCAACCAGCTGGGCATAGTCATCAAATGCGGCGGCGTAATCACCCGCCTGCAGGTGCAACCCAGTCAGACGATGCAGGACATCAAACTCCAGCGCATCGCCCCGCCATGCATAGCGCAGCCGTTCGGTCCGCCGGATCAGGTCACGCAAATTTGGGTCTTTGCCCTTAGCATCGGCATCCACCAAGGCCAGCTCGGCCCGCACGCGCCAGTACTGGTTCCAGCTGGACACGGCGGCGTTCAACCGGGCCCGCGCATCATCTTCATTTTTCTGATTCCAGCTGATGATCCCCAGGAGATAATCCAGCGCAGGACGGACTAATACGTCATCCACCGTAGTATTGGCCTTGAGCTTATCAATCAGCATCTGCGCCAGCGTATAGTCTTCACTTTGCAGCGCTGTCTCGATCGCCGCCAGCGCCAGACGGCGACGGTACGGATCTGGGTAGTCCCACAACCGCTCCTGCACATGACCAAACAGCTCGGCCGCCTGAGGCCAGTCCCGCTGACGCGCAGCAAAATAGGCACGCCATAATGTTGCATCACTGCTGGGCTGGGTCAGCGCGGCGAGTAGGGCCTTGGCTTCATCCAGCGTGCCGGAGGAGAACGCCGCCATGACCCGCAGCAACGCCAGATCCACACTTTGGCCCAGCGCCGGCTGGTCGGCTAAGGCGGTTTGCCACGCCGCTACTGCTTCCGTGGGCATTCCATTGATGAAATAGAACTGCGCCAAAGCACGGCGGGCAGCGGGCTTGTCCTCGGTGGCGGCGGTAACAATCGCCATCTGCAAGGCCTCGCGCTGCGTGGTGAAGTCAGCCCCGGCAGGAGAGCCTAACTCGGCAAAATTGAAGTGATCGGGAAGGGACAGCTTGACCGCCAGCGGACGAGGAACGGTCGCTGGGTCGGCCGGAGCGATCTCACTGGCCAATGTCTCAGCCAGCTTGAACCCGCTGCCTGCGCTGATCTCAACTCCTAGTGGGCTGCTGATGACCGCCAGATCATCACTGCGTGAAAGCACAGCAACACCCTGTGTACTGGGCAGCAGCCGCGCCTGCACAAACTGATAGGGCTGCGCCAACCCGGCACCAGACTGGGCAACAGGTACGGCGATAAGGGTATCCCCCACCACCGGATCGGCAAACACAACCGGATTCAAGGCTTTATCAGTTTTGACCAGCACCCGCGGCCCTAAGGCATAAGCTGGTTCCTCCACCAGATCCAGAGTCACGTCCGGCGCTGTTATCGTGCTGGACTGCAGCAAGCGCCAGTGTGTACCACCGGCGATCAGCCGCGGCGGTGTTTTGTCATCCGGCTGAATCTCATAGCGCAACACGCGTCCACCTTGACCGCTGATTAAACTGTAGCGCCCGTTCTTGGCCAGGTCTGGCCCGACCCACTCGGTCAGGGTCCGCGGCGCGGCAGACTCATTAACAACCACATAGTAGCTACTGCCACGGACAAAAGCGGCAACAGGAACCTGCGTGGAAATCAAGACCTCAGTGGTATCTGCCGATGTTGCTACGGGTGTACTCCCAGGTGTACTTACTGGCGTGACCGGTGTAACCGGCGCGGCTTGAGGCGGCGGTGCTTCAACCCCAGACTCTTGTTTCGTGGTGAAAGAGGCGGACGGCTGAACCGATGGCGGCGCGGATGACGCGGCAACGGTCGGCACAGCAGGAAGTTGCGGCGGAGCGGCGGCGCTTTCCCCCTCACCTTGCGCTGCAGCAGGTGCCGGAGCAGCTGACGCATTACTTTCGTCGATAACCGGTTTAATCGTTGTTTGAGATGGAGCAGGCTTGGCGTCCGGCTTGGGAGCAGGGCGAACAACCGCGGGGGGCGAGAGCGGCTTTTTTTCGGCGGGGCGGACTGTCATCGGCTTGGCCACTGGTTTGGCCGTAGCTTTTGCTGTGGGAGCAGCAGCCTTGACCGGTCCCAAGTCCAGCACGACACGATTACCACTGACAAAGCTGGCGACCGTCGCTGGCCGTGCCATCTGCAAAAGTAGCGTTCGTCCATCACCGGCCAGCTTGGCTGAGCGCACCCAGCCCGGCAGACGGGCCACCAGAGCGTCCAAATCCGTCTCTACGGCGCGGGCAAAAGTAACGCGCAGAGTATTATCCTGCAGCCGGGCCGTATGCGTCACCGGGGCTGACCACTCGAACACCAGACGCGCCCCGGCGCCGCGCTCACCGACACGAACGGAGACAGGATCGGCCCAGGCCGGCCCCGGTAACAGGGCAAGCATCAAGGCAGCCAGTGAGGCTGTATGGCGCAAACGGTTTTTTGGCCAAACCAAGGGCACGCGGTGACTCCAAGTTTACCTTGGTTAATATACCGCGAATCGGCGAGTCCGAACAGAGCGGAAAGCGCTAAATCCCTTCGGAATCAGTCTGTTGCAAAACTGTAGCGAAGACGGGGACTTAGAAACCAAGCAACTTGTCGATTTCGTCCTGCGAAATGCCCTGACCGGGCAGCGAGGGGCCATTGAGCAGCGCCTCCTCACCGATCCGGGTATCCTTCATTTCGGATGGACGGGTGCCACCCAAGGTGTGAATGAGGGCATCAACCCGCTCTTCTACCGCCTTGAGGGTTTTTACGACCTTGGTGATGCGCTGGCCGGTGATATCCTGAAAGCTGCATGCTTCGTAGACGCGCGTCACGCAATCAACCACCTGCGGACCTTTATCGGCGGGTAGCTCCTTGGCGAGCTTTTCGAGTTTTTCCATTTCGCCAATAATCTGAAAGGTCGCGGTCGAGGTTGCCTCAACCACCGCTGACAGCTCGTCATGCGCGCTCTTGAGATGGTCGCTCTTTAGATTGTTGGGCTGGATATTGCCGAGCTCAGCGTACAGCGAGTCAATTTGCCCGGCGAGATCGAACAAGTCCTGCACGATCTTTTCATGGATCTGCGTGCTCTGGCTTGAGAGCTTACCCATCAGGGTAGTGATGGCCGAGGTGACCTGCTCGCGAGTCAGCAGCTTAGCGGCATTAGGCTCAGTCATTCCTATCTCCTTAACCAATCGGTCCGAGTACAGCTTCAATTTTCGACTTCAGCGTCGCCGCATTGAACGGCTTGACGATATAATTGTTCACACCGGCTTCCTTGGCCGCGATGACGTTCTCGGTCTTGTTTTCGGCTGTAATCATGATGAACGGGGTGGCCTTCAGACCATTATCAGCACGCACTTCCTTGAGCAGCTGCAGACCGGTCATCGGCTCCATGTTCCAATCGGAAATGACCAGACCGAACTTGGGATTGGCCTCGCGCATTTTGCGCAGAGCATCGGCACCGTTCTCCGCCTCACCGATATTACTGAAGCCCAATTGCTCCAACAGGTTGCGGATGATCTTGCGCATGGTCGGAAAATCATCAACCACCAGCACATGCATTTTTTTATCAACAGACATGATACTGCCCCTCAGACAAAACCCGGTGTTCCCGACCGGGCTAACTTACCCACTATCAGGGCTGGACTTTGCTAAAAGGTTAATTCAGCGCGAATTACTGGGGGAGTTCGGGGAGTTTCTGGCGGCGTGACATTTCTACCGTAACTTCGCTGGCTTTCTGCGGCGTCATTTTGGCCAGAATCGGTGCGCTCTTGGTTTCCTTCATCTGGCTCAGAATGTCCAAAGCGACAGGCATTTCAAGAGTTTCCAGAATGGCTGCGGCTTCCTGTGGCTTCATCGTTTCATACATTTTCACCAGCGAGCTGATGCGCTGCTGCTGCTCAGTGTCTAAAGTATGCAACAGTCCTTGCAACTCGGTTCGCATACTCTGCAGCTCTTTAAGCTTATCTTCAATACGTGTTTCGGTGATGGTTACTAGTGCTTCCCGTTGATCCAGCTCGGCCGCGCGGGCATCCAGCTCGGCCCGGCGCTTGGATAAGCTTTGCAATACTTCAACCTCAGCGGGGGTATATTCACCCGGGAGGTCCTCATCACTGGCCGGAGTTGGCACGGGCGGAGAGGCCTCAGTCTTGGTCTCAGCAGCGTCATTCGTCGCCGTGGGACTGGGCTCAGCCACGGGCGCGGAGTCCGCTTTGGGCGGCTCGGCCGCTGGTGGTGACGGGGTAGGCTCGTTAACGGGAGCCGGTTTAGCCTCCTCGGCTTGCAACGCGACACCATACTGCCAGCCATGCCAGAAACTATAACCGCGCTGGCCCAACATGACGACGATCATCAGGATCAGCAGGGGGAGCAGCCGACGCGCGGGCAGGACAAACATCAAACCCCTCCCTCACGCTTGCCACCCATCATGCGCAGCAAATCCAGTTCTGCCTTAGAACGAGCGGCGGGCGTACCCGGATCAGCGCTCCGGGCAACGTCCGCCTTGCCCGGTGCCGCACTTTCCAGACGACGTGCGAGTGAGTCCGCAGATTCGATCATGATGGACAGCTCGTCGCGTAAGGTCCGCGCCCGGTTCAGCTGGTCCTGCAGCCCTTCACCGCTCTTGCTGGCGGCCTGTTGCAGGGCTTTGATGCCAGCGTCAGCCCGCTTGCTGGCCTCGTCAAACTGTTTGACCATGGCTTCAAAGTCACGGCGGCTATCGCGCAGATATTTCAATCGGCTGTTGAGCATCAAGGTACTGACCAAGACCAAGGCCAGAAGCACAACCATCACGCCATCAATCACCCAGCCGGTCATCCGAGATCATCCTCATCCTGTGTGCGCATGGCGGGAGCCTCGCGCTCGACCTTGATGGCGATATGCCCGCCGCTCTGGCCCATCTTCCCCGCAAACAGATTGGTCTCGCCGCAGCGCAGATGCACCATATCATCAATTTTCATGTTGAACATGACGCGCGAGCCGGGCTTCCAGTTCAGCACATCATTAAGGGAGACCGCCGTTTCAGCCAAGACTGCGGTGATATCAATATCGGTGCCCAGCAGCTCACTGCCCAAGTGGGTTTCCCAGATACTATCGCGACCAAATTTCTCGCCCATGAACATTTGCAGCAGCAATTCACGCACGGGCTCGAGAGTCGCGTAGGGCAGGACAATCTCGAGGCGCCCCCCGCGATCTTCCATATCCACGCGCAGACGCACCAGCACGGCAGCGTTACTCGGACGGGTGAGCGCCGCAAAGCGCGGGTTGGTTTCCAAACGGTCGAAGCGGAAGGTCACCGGCGACAGCGGATCAAACGCCGCTGACAGATCAGCCATGACCACATGCACCATGCGCTCCACCAGGTTGCGCTCAATCGTCGTATAAGGGCGCCCCTCAATCCGCATGGCGGCCGTGCCACGACGACCACCGAGCAGCACGTCCACGATGGAGTAGATCATGGCACTATCGATCACCATCAGGCCGTAATTGTCCCACTCTTCGGCTTTGAAAACCGAGAGCATGGCGGGCAAAGGGATTGAGTTGAGATAATCGCCAAAGCGCACGGAGGTAATGCTGTCGATGCTGACATCGACGTTATCGGACGTGAAATTGCGCAAGCTAGTGGACATGACGCGTACGAGGCGGTCAAACACCACCTCAAGCATCGGCAGACGCTCATAATTGACCAGAGCGCTGTTGATGAGCGCCATGATGCCGGATTGGCCATCGCCATCCTTGCTGTTGTCAAAGCCGAGCAGACTGTCGATTTCGTCCTGGTTGAGCACGCGGGTGGTGCCCGCCTCTCCCTCGCCCGCCATGGCCGCGGCCATCGGGTCATCGGAAGCAGCGGCAGCGGCCCATTCGGCCGCCATCCGTTCTTCTTCGCTCATGTTGCTCGGGTCGCTCATATGTCCTCTAACCGACTGCTTAGCAAATCCTGTGCCGCCTGCCCATGGCCCTGCTGCCTATTGCGGCAGAATTTCCTGAAACAACAGGTCCTTGACCACCACCGGCGCAACAGCGGCATTGACCCGCAGCAGCAGCTCCTCGCGCAGGCGCATCAGGCCAGCGCTCCCCTGCAGCTCCTCGGGGGTCATTTCGCGCAAATAGGTCTGGAAGCTGTCAACGATGCGAGGCTGGTTCTCGGTCAGCTTGCTACGGTCAGCATCCTTGCTCAACACCAGTTGCACCCTCACCTTGGCATAGACCGGGCGACGTCCCGTTGAGGTGAGATTGACCAATACCGTAGGCATTTCGTAGTAGACCGGACTGCCACTGGCATGCTCACCCTCGGCCCCATCGCCATGCTCATCTGTTGCCTGCTCTTCGCCGTGTTCGCCTTCGGCTTTATCTTTGCCCCCCAGAATCCCGGAGAAGTAAAGACCTGCACCTGCCCCGCCGATCAGCAGGATCGCGACTGCGACGATAATCAGAACAAGCTTCTTCCCGGCGATCTTTTTCTTAGGAAGATCAACACCTTCACCCTCAGCGCCTTCGCCTTCGGGTTTCTCTTTTTCATCGTCAGCGGACTCGTCTTTCTTCGCGGCGGCCATAATGCGTACTCCTGCCCTATTTTAACCATAGTAAGCAAATGGTTAACAAGCCGTTCATTACACGAGCAAAGATCATTCTTGCCGAGTAAGGACTTTAGGCAACTACTATAACATATTGATTTTTAATAAAACACAGCTTTGGCACGGCTCATGCATATCTACCCACAGGGTCATAGATCGCAGGAAGCGGCAGACCAGAAAGGGTTGGAAGAATATGGAGAACACCTCCTATATAGCGCTCTCACGGGCGACAGCGCTGGAGCGCAAGATGCAGGTGGTGGCCAATAATGTGGCCAACATGAACACCACTGGCTTCAAATCCGAGTCGCCGCTGTTTATTGAATATGTCGAGAAACCACAAAAAGACGAGCGCTACAGTATGGCGCTGGATCTGGGGACGTTCCGCGACACCTCGGCCGGGCCGATTACGATGACGGGTAACCCGCTGGACGTAGCACTGGAAGGTGACGGCTATTTCAGCGTCGATACCCTGAACGGCCCGCGCTACACCCGCGCCGGAAATTTTGCCCTGAACGATAACCGCGAACTGGTCAACAGTGCAGGACTACCTGTGCTCGACAGTAATGGCAGCACGATCACCTTCCCGCCTAATGCCAGCGATATTCGCATCAGCCCACAGGGCGATGTCTCCACCGAGCTTGGTCCTCTGGGACGGATCGGCATAGTTCGCTTTGAAAAGGAACAGGCCCTCACCCAGCTAGGTAACGGCCTGTACCAAACCAATGAAAAGCCAGTTGCTGCAGAAGACACTGCGGTACGGCAGGGCTATCTAGAAGGGTCAAACGTCAAGGCGATCCTAGAGATGACCAACATGATTGAGGTTAACCGGCAATACCAGAGTGTGCAGCGCCTCTTGCAAGGTGAGCATGAGCGGCTGCGCAATGCCTATCAGAAACTATCGCGTCTCAGCTAAGGAGGACACCCATGCGTTCACTGATGATCGGCGGCACCGGCATGCTGGCTCAACAAACCAATGTTGAAGTCATCTCGAATAACATCGCCAATATGACCACCAGCGGCTACAAGATGCAGCGGGCCGAGTTTCAGGATCTGTTGTACCAGAACATCCGCCGCCCCGGCGCGCAGTCTTCGGATGCGGGTACCATTGTACCAACCGGTATTCAGCTTGGCCTAGGCGTCAAAACCGCATCGGTCTACCGCATCCATACACAAGGCACCATTGTCATTACCGGCAACAATCTGGATCTGGCGGTCAATGGCGACGGTTATTTCCAGATTGAAATGCCGGATGGCACTACCAACTATACCCGCGCTGGCAGCTTTCAGCTGAACGCTGATGGGCAGATTGTGACGGCTGATGGCTATACCTTGCTGCCGGGCCTGACAGTGCCCGCCAACACGCTGGACATTACCATTGATGGCAGTGGACAGGTGCAGGCCAAGATTGACGGGCAGATTGACCCGCAGGTGGTCGGACAAATCCAGCTCGCCCGTTTCCCCAATAACGCCGGGCTGGAAGGGTTGGGGGGCAATCTGTACCGCGAAACACCAGCCTCGGGCGCAGCGGTAGTGGGCAACCCGGCCATTGATGGTTATGGCACCATCCAGCAGGGCTCACTGGAACAGGCCAATGTCAACGTGGTGAGCGAAATTACCAATCTCATCACCGCCCAGCGGGCCTATGAAATGAACTCGCGCGTGATCCGCACCTCCGATGAGATGCTCAGCGCGCTCAGCCAGCTGAGGTAAGCCATGCGGACCGGCCTTCGCATCCTGACCTTTGCTGTGACCGTGCTTCTCGCCGGTGGCGCTACTGCCGCCGAGCGGCTGTTTACCGCCGCCGAGATTGCCGCCGCAGTCCCGCCAGCTCTCAACCTGCCCGCAGGAGGTACCGCGACGACCCGCGCGGTACTCGACAACCCGTATATTCAGCTGAGCGGGCATGAACCAGCTCAGCTTGAGCTGTCCCAACTGACATATGACGCCAGCACACAGCGCTTTACTGGCACGGCTCAGGTGAAAGAGGGTGGCACAATCCTCGCGCAAAGTCCGATCAGCGGGCGGGTGGAAACCACGCTTGAGGTACCGGTTCTGACCCGCGCCTTGCGCCGGGGTGATGTGATTGCTGCGACCGATCTGGCCTGGCAACCCATTCGCCTGACCAGCGCAACTGCCCAGGTCCTGCAGCAGGCGGACGAGGTAATTGGTAAAACACCCCGGACTGCCTTGCGCGCTGGCCAGCTGCTTCGCGCGGCCGATCTGGCCAACCCGCCCAGTGTGGTTCGCGGATCTCAGGTCACGCTTCTCTACAACCGCGGTCGGCTCCAACTGACCACCAAAGGCCGGGCGCTGAGTGATGCCGCCCCCGGCGATGTAGTAAAAGTGGCCAGTCTGGCCAGCTCACGCACACTTGAGGGGATTGCCCAGCGCGATGGTACAGTGGCCATCAGCACCCCGCTGGCCAACTAGGAGAAGGAGAGATCATGACACACCGTCCTGTATCGATCACCATGGCGCTGGCGGGCCTGCTTCTGTTGACCGGCTGTGGTACCATGGCGGACCGCCTGTCCGCCGTCGGCGAAGCACCGCCTGTCAGCCCCATCACCAACCCGACACGCGAGCGGGGCTACCAGCCGGTCTCGATGCCGATGCCGGAACCACAGGTCACGGAACGCCAGCCCAACTCGCTCTGGCGTAGCGGCGCACGGGCCTTCTTCAAGGATCAGCGCGCAGCCAAGGTCGGTGATCTGCTGACGGTAACTATCAACATTGATGACAAGGCACAGGTCAGCAATACCTCGACCCGTGCCCGCAGCAACAGCGACAACATGGGCATGGCCAATATGCTGGGGCTGGAAACGCAGCTTGAGAAAGTACTGGCCGAAGGCACGGCGGCCGGCAGCCTGATTGGCACCAGCGGAAACAACAGTGACAGCGGAACTGGCGCGATCAACCGCAACGAGAAGATCACGCTACAGGTCGCGGCCGTCATCAGCCAGCTGTTGCCCAATGGCAATATGGTCCTGCATGGCAGCCAGGAAATCCGGGTCAATAATGAAGTGCGGGTTCTGAACATCAACGGGATCATCCGCCCGGAAGATATCAGTGCCGCCAACACCATTTCCTATGAGAAAATTGCCGAGGCCCGGATTTCCTACGGTGGACGCGGACAGATTACCGATGTCCAGCAGCCCCCTTACGGGCATCAGGTTCTCGATATCCTATCCCCCTTCTAGACACCCCAACCCGTCAGAAGGTTCCTTGGCCCGGCGCATTCCGCCGGGCCTCTTTTTTACATTTCTTTACTAATCACCCGCGAAACATGATTACCAAAGATTAACCGAATACGATCTTAACTATCCACTCAGCTTCCGAGCTGTATAATGGAGCCTGATCAGCAGGAGTTGCAATGATGCGGTTACGTCGCGGCCTTATGAAGTCGGAGCACGGTGCCACCGCCGTGGAGTTCGCGCTGGTGTTCCCGCTGTTTTTGGCCTTTGTGCTCGCCATTATGGATGTCAGCATTTATTATTTCGTGGCTGGCCAGCTGCAACATGGCACCGTTCAGGCCGCACGCGCTATCCGCACGGGTAACTTAGTGGGCAACACTGCCACCGACCGCGATAACTTTCGTGCACTGGTCTGTTCGCATATCAAAATCAACCTCGTTGGCAGCTGTACGACCAATGTGAAAGTTGATGTTCGCTCGTTTACGGCGTTTGCCAACATTGTTCTTCCGGCCAATATCGCCGCCTATGATGCAAATGGAAATGGTGTCATTGAGGATGCGGAAACTACCTTTAACACTGGCGGTTCAAGCTGCCCGGTGGTGGTGCGTACATTCTATAATTATACGACCATTATTCCCTGGCTCAGTCAGGTCTTTGCGGGTGTCATCCCGCACAGCAGTTACCTGACCTCAGCGACCGCCTTCCGGAATGAGCCGCATGGCCTTGGCGCATCCGCCGTATGTAGTGATTTTTAGGAGCCATTATGACACTCACCTATCAGTCCTTGCGACATGACACCCGCGGCGTTGCGGCCGTCGAATTTGCCTTGCTGCTGCCGGTGCTGGTAGCGTTATTTTTCGGCGCAGTTGAGCTGTCCAATCTACTGATTGCCGACTCTCGCCTCCGCAATGCCGCGGCCAGCGTTGCGGATCTCATTACGCAAAAGTCAGACGGCGTCATCACAGCGAACTCCTTGAACATTGCCAACATCGCGGCAACCGAGATCATGCGGCCACTGCCTGTCACCGCAGGTGGCAATCCAATTCTGGCTATCTTGGTAACTAATTTTCGCTCAACAGGTCCGACGACAGCCAATGTCGAATGGAGCCGGATTATTGCCGGTGGCCTTGCTAATCCAACCACAGCCACCACCCTCGGGCTGTCAGTCCTGCCCTGCGCGGACACGTCACTTCCAAGCGCCCTAGCGAGCAGCCTTAACGCGCTCGACGTCGATGTCGTTAAGGTTACGGCACGTTATCGGTGGACACCTTGGTTTGCCGTCATATACAGTGGCAGCATTACCCTGACTTCGACAAACTACAATATGCCGCGCTATTCGCTGCAGCTGAATGTTGATGCTAGCCTGACACCCGGTTGCAGCTAAGGACCGTTCAGGTCCAGTTTCTCGCGTATTTTTCCCTTGTCTGTCGGGCCAGCCGGTATATAGGCTTGCCCATCATGAAAACATCACATCCGCTGCTACCAAAACTGTACTCTGTGCTTAGAGAGGGCTACGGGCTGAAGGAGCTGCGCGCGGATGTGCTATCCGGCCTCACCGTCGCGATTGTAGCATTGCCACTGGCGATGGCACTGGCGATTGCCAGCGGCGCCAGCCCCGATAAGGGCCTGATTACAGCCGTTGTGGCCGGGTTCCTGATCTCGGCGCTCGGCGGCAGCCGGTTTCAGATTGGCGGGCCGACCGCGGCATTCATCGTAGTAGTACTCAATGTCATTATCCAGCATGGCTATGACGGGATGTTGCTGGCAACCCTTATGGCCGGGTTGATGCTGATTGCCGCTGGGTTCTTCCGCCTTGGCAGCTACATCAAATACGTGCCGCACCCGGTCATTACCGGTTTTACGGCAGGCATTGCCCTCACCATTTTCCTCGGCCAGCTGGAAGAACTCTTTGGGTTTAAACTCGCTGAAAAGCCGCATGACGTATTCGAGCGCCTGCTGGCCTATGGACAGAATCTCGCCACCATCTCGCCCATGACCGCCGCCATTGGTGTGGGAACACTGGTTCTGATGCTGGTGATCCGCCATACCCGTCCGCGCTGGCCGGTGTTTTTAATCGGTGTTGGACTGGGCGGTGTCCTGATGGCCGCCGCGCACAGCGTGGGGACAGTGCTGGATGTCGCCACCATCGGCTCGCGCTTTCCCAACTTGCCACATAGCATCCCGGCCCCGAGCCTGCCGGACATGAGCTGGGCCAAGATTAAAGACGTTTTTCCCAGTGCGGTGACCATCGCGTTTCTGGCCGGGATTGAAGCCCTGCTCTCCGCTGTCGTCGCCGATGGCATGACCGGCCGCAAGCACCGCTCCAATGCCGAACTGGTGGCGCAGGGGGTGGCTAACTGTGCCAGTGCCGTGGTGGGCGGTCTACCGGCGACAGGCGCGATCGCCCGCACGGCAACCAACATCCGCTCCGGCGCACACAGCCCGGTCTCCGGCATGTTGCATGCAGTGTTTGTGCTGGTCTTCTTCCTGTTTGCCATGCCGCTGGCCAACTGGGTGCCCCTAGCCAGCCTAGCGGCGGTGCTCATCATTGTGGCGTGGAACATCAGCGAAATCGACCGTTTCAAACACCTGATGCAGGCCCCCTCCGGAGATCGGCTAGTTCTGCTCACCACCTTCCTGCTGACGGTCTTTATTGACCTGACCGTGGCCATCAAAGTTGGTGTTCTCATGGCGGCCCTGCTGTTCATGCACCGGATGTCCGAAATGGTGGCAGTGCGCACACACAGCCGCGAGGATGCGCAGGAAGAAGACGAGGACAACACGGACGACCAGCCGCTGCCGGATCGCGCCCATCTACCCGCGGGCGTTGAATTGTACCAAATTAGTGGCCCCTTCTTCTTCGGGGCCGCCAGCCATATCTCGGACGTCCTCGACAGTTTGCGCACCCCACCGCGGTACCTGCTACTGCTAATGCAGGATGTCCCGTTTATGGACGCCTCCGGTGCGGCCAGCTTGCAGGGGGTTGGAGGGAAGATCCACCGGCATGGCGGCCATATCGTGCTGGTGGGGACCCGCGCCCAGCCCCGCGCCATTCTCACGCAGATGGGCACCGCCCATGCCGAGGAAGGATTCCTGTTTGCTAGTTCGCTGGATGAGGCTCTGAAACTGGTTAAATAGATTTACCAGTTGCCCTATTAACCCGCTATTGACCCCTTGTGTGCTAATTCCATTCTGGCACACTTGGCGCGGGTAAACGAAAGGAACTATCATGGATTTTCTGACCTTCTCCGGCGCGTTTCTGGTGCTGGCGGTTATCATCGTCCTCATGGCGGTCAAGCGTGTGCCCCAGGGCCAGAACTGGACCTGTGAACGCTTTGGCCGTTATACCCACACGCTGCAGCCGGGTCTAAATTTCATTGTCCCCTTCATCGATGGCGTTGGCGCCAAAATGACAATGATGGAAAGCTTTCTGGATGTGCCCTCCCAAGAGGTCATCACCAAGGATAACGCCATGGTGCGGGTGGACGCGGTGGTGTTCTTTCAGGTGTTTGACGCAGCGCGCGCAGCCTATGAGGTCAACAACCTGACTGGCTCCATCCTGAATCTGGCCATGACCAACCTGCGCACCGTGGTTGGTTCCATGACACTCGATGAAATCAATAATGAGCGCGAGCGTATTAACGCCAACCTGCTCAAGGTGGTCGATGAAGCCACTTCGCCGTGGGGGGTAAAGATCAACCGTATCGAAATCCGCGAAGTGACGCCCCCGCGTGATCTGATCGACAGCATGGCTCGTCAGATGAAAGCCGAGCGGGATCGCCGCGCTACCATTCTGGAGGCCGATGCCGCCCGCGAAAATGCCATTCGCCGCGCGGAAGGCCAGAAGCAGGCAGCCATTCTTGAGGCCGAAGGTAAAAAGGAAGCAGCGTTCCGCGAGGCCGAAGCGCGCGAGCGTCTGGCCCAAGCCGAAGCAGAATCGACCAAGATGGTATCCAACGCGATTGCCAGCGGCAATGTGCAGGCGCTCAACTACTTCGTGGCGCAAAAGTATGTTGAGGCTATGGGGCAATTTGCCAACTCCCCTAACCAGAAAGTCATGTTCTTGCCGATGGAAAGCAGTGGAATCATCGGCGCAATCGGTGGTATTGCCGAGATTGCCAAGCAGGCTTTTGGCAAGGACGATGAAAAGGCCGCCGCTGCCCGCCGGGGTAGCACGCTGCCCAACACCTAACGACTATCCAAGGAGCCTGTCATGACTGATCTACAGTTTGTCTTCTGGCACTGGTTTGTCTTTGCGGCGGTGCTGGGCACCATCGAGATTCTGGCACCGGGTATTTTCTTCCTGTGGCTGGCTGTAGCCTCAATACTGACTGGTCTGGTGGTGCTCCTGATGCCCGAGATAGGGACTGCCGCGCAGGTAACCCTGTTTGGTGGCCTGTCGATTGTCATGGTCTGGGCAGCGTGGAAATTCCTGAAAAAGAACCCCATCACCTCCGATCAGCCGCTACTCAACCAGCGGGCCGCGCAATATGTTGGCAAGGTGTTTGTGCTGGAAGAGGCCATCCGTCACGGCATGGGCCGGGTACGGATTGGCGATAGCAGCTGGAAAGTCGAAGGCCCGGATATGGCCGCAGGTGGCCAGGTGCGGGTGACCGGCTTTGATGGTGCGTTGCTGAAGGTTGAAAAGGTGGCGGACGCCGCGCCCTCTCCAGCCAGCAGCCCGACTGCGGGTGACAGCCTCAAGGATGCGCTACAGGATCCGCTCAATCGGACTTAAGCGGGTTCATCTGCATCACGGTCATTGGTATCTAGCCATTCGGGTGGATTGATGACTAGCGTTCCGGCGGCGAGGTCAACCTCGCCTACGACTTGCGGATTGAAGGAGTACAGCTCGGTTTTACCGCTCGTCAGCTTGATCTCGAGAATGTCGCCCGCACCGTAGTTACGGACATCCGTGACTTCGCCAAACATCGCGCCATCAGCTAGAACGGCACGCAGACCGATAAGATCGCTGTAGTAGTACTGATTTGCCTTGGCCTTGGGTAATCTGGCCCGTTCGACAAAAAGTTCTACACCCTTGAGTTTTTCGGCGGCCTCACGGTCGGTCACACCCTTGAGCATCGCGATAAAATGCGATTTGTTCCACCGGTGCAGGGTGAGATCAAAAGTGCGTTGCCCCGTCGCGTCAGTCAGCGCGCCGTAGGCCGTGATGTTCTCGGGATCTTCGGTAAAACTGGCCAGCTTGAGTTGGCCACGCACACCATGCGCACCGAGAAATTTGCCAACAGAGATAAGCTTAGCTTTTGCCATGAGAAGAAAAGGCCCCCACCGGCCGGGTGCGGCACGGTGGGGACTTCATCTGTCTTACGCAGCCGGGGCTTCGCCACCCGCGGCTTCGGCCTTGGCGGCTTCAGCTGCTTCGGCAGCCGCCTTCATGCGCTCCTGCGCCTTCTTCTTGGGCGCCGACTTCTGTGGGGTCTCGTTCCACTTGGGCATCGGGGCCAGCTTGGCCTCGCCTAGAAAACGCGCCACGCGATCGGACGGGGTGGCACCCACCTTAAGCCAATGCGCGATACGCTCGGCGTTCAGGCGCACACGGTTCTCGTTCCCCTTCTCAAGCTGCGGATTGTAGGTTCCCAGCTTCTCGAGAAACCGGCCATCACGCGGCGCACGGCTATCCGCTGCAACGATGTGGTAGAACGGGTTTTTCTTGGCACCCTGACGGGTCATACGGATTACAACAGCCATTTTTACTCTCCTCTTTCGTGACACAACCAAACCGGCTTACAACCATTCTCGCCTTCGCCCGCCGGAGGGGCAAAAGCAGAAACCTTTAGCGACCAAATCCGCCCGGCATCAGCCCCGGCGGCAGCTTGCCCAGCAGACTCCCAAACCCGCCGCTCTTTTGCATCTTCTGCATCTGTTTCATCATGTCGCGCATCTGCTCATACTGCTTGAGCAGCTTGTTAACTTCGCTCACCTCAGTGCCCGACCCGGCGGCAATGCGCTGTTTGCGCCGCGCCTTGATAAGCTCGGGATCGCGCCGCTCGGCTTTGGTCATGGATAGAATAATCGCTTCCTGCCGGGCGATCATGTTCTCGTTTACATTGGCCTTGGCCAGCTGATCCTTGATCTTGGCCACGCCGGGCAGAAAATTCATCAGGCCAGACATGCCGCCCATGCGCTTGATCTGGCGCATCTGACCAAGCATGTCCTCCAGTGTAAAAGCTCCACCACTCTGGAACTTGGCGGCCATTTTTTCGGCCTCGTCCTTGTCGATGGTTTCCATGGCCCGCTCAACCATGCTCACCACATCGCCCATGCCCAGAATACGCCCGGCCAGACGGTCGGGGTGGAACGGCTCCAGCCCGCCCATCTTTTCGCCCACGCCCAGCCATTTGATCGGCTGACCGGTGATCTGCCGCATCGACAGGGCTGCACCACCGCGCGCATCGCCATCTACACGGGTCAGCACAATACCGGTTACAGCGACGCGGTCATGGAAAGCCTTGGCCACGTTCACCGCATCCTGCCCGGTCATGGCATCGGCCACCAGCAGAACGTCATGCGGCTGGGCCTTGGCCTTCACCGCGGCAATTTCGCTCATAAGCTCTTCATCGATCGCCAGACGGCCGGCGGTATCGAGAATGAGGATATCGTAGCCTTCCAGCTTGGCAGCGCTTAGTGCCCGCGCGATAATGTCAAGTGGCAGTTGGCCGGGAATGATCGGTAAACTACCCGCACCGACCTGCTTGGCCAGAATCTCGAGCTGCTCCTGCGCGGCGGGGCGGCGGGTATCAAGGCTGGCGAGCAAAACCTTCTTGCGCTCCTTTTCGATAAAGCGCTTGGCCAGTTTGCCGCTGGTGGTGGTTTTACCCGAGCCTTGCAGACCAACCATGAGGATGATGGTGGGCGGATTGGTGTGCGGCAGACTGTCCGTCAATTGACCACCCAGCAGAGCCACCAACTCGTCATGCACGATCTTGATGACCTGCTGGCCGGGCGTAACCGAACGCAACACGCTCTCGCCCACCGCTTTTTCCTGCACCTTGGTGATGAAATCTTTCACCACCGGCAGAGCCACATCGGCCTCAAGCAAAGCCACGCGCACTTCGCGCAGGGCGGCCGCTACGTCCGCCTCACTCAAGGCGCCGCGCTTCTTCAGGCGATCAAAAATTCCGCCAAGCTTGCCTGTTAATCCATCAAACAAAGCCAAAAACTCCAATAGCAGCTTCGCCGCCGTGCACGTTCACGTGGACGACGGGACCCAGAGGGCAGCACCGCAGCGCTGGTCTGAAATCGGGCGGAAAATAGCGATTCAGGCCTTGGGAGTCAAGAAATAGCTGAAGGGCAAGCGAAATTTAGGCATCCCTGCGGCCTGCAATACGCGATCAAGCAGAGCCACGCCACTGAATTGGTTAGGTAAATTTTGCCCTTCATGTACTACCATCTCTACATCGGATGGTTGGCCAGAAGACCCAACAATTCCAGAAAAAGTGAGCACGGGCCTGAATGTACACTCAAACGGGCAAGATTCATGCCTTGGTGGGTTGTCTGGCCGATAGTCCAGATTGAAGCGCCATTCTTTCTCACCATTCCGGGCTGCGCTACGACTGAGGCAAGCTAAGTCATTATGACCTATTCCTAGTGGATCTACATAATAAAGTTGGTCACTAAGATGGTGCCATGTAAACAGACCGCTAGGCGGCGGAGGTCTTAAGCTACCTCGCTCCTCATAGGATTCAAAAGGTCCTCTCCAGACTTGAGTATGTTCGAACTCAAACGCCTTATTAAGCGCTGCGTGCAGCCCACTTTGCGCAAAGGCGGTCGCCATGTCGCCTGTGGCTGCCGCAAGGGCAGAGAATGTCTGTACGGGTGATACGGGCATAGTCACGGCTTTCTCCTGCTGTTACGCGTGTCGTAGCGCAGCGGCAGGTCTGAAGTCAAAACAAAAGGCTGCATTTTTTTATTGCTTTTGCCCCCCGATTGATTCTAAATAGCGGCAGGTACGTAGTCGCACACGCGATGGCCCCTTTGGCACAGCAGCGGCATATACGTCCTTTTTGGTGGGTCGGTTGATGCGGGGTAGCCCGATAAGACCGCACCTTTGGGGTAACGTGATGCAGTTGCGCTGACGAAGCGGGGGCCTTACCCCCAACTCAAAGCGCAGAATGAACACAAGTCCGGGTTTGGCAAACCGCCAACGCGGGCGTTTTGCACACCGCGACAGGCTTATCCCTGTGTGAGCGGTTTGGAGGGTAATATGAATGGTATTCATCTGATGTCCGATTTTTATGGCTGTGAAGGCGACCGCGCACTTCTGCTCGACCGCGCAACGCTCGAAAATTATTGCGTCAACGCCTGCCGTGATGCGGGTTTAACCCCGCTGGGCGCGCATTTTCACCAGTTCACCTATGACACGGGTGAGCAAGCCGGCGTAACGGGTACGGTAGTACTGGCCGAATCGCACCTGGCTATCCACACCTGGCCTGAGAGCGGCGATGTGACGATTGATGTGTACGTCTGCAACTACAGCCGTGACAACAGCGGCCGCGCCCGCGCGATCATGGCCGAACTGGCCAGCCGCTTCAAACCCGCACACCAGCGCGAGCACAAGGTGATGCGTGGGGAAGTCAATCACATCAAGGCGGTGGCCTGAGATGGCCGCCACCCGGCTGGAAGAGAAGCTGGCTGACGATTGCGGGTACTTCTTCACGGGTGACATCTTGCTCGACTCTGGCCACACCGGCTTCCAGAGTTATGAGGTGTTTTCGACCCGCGCTTTCGGCAAGCTTTTTCGTCTGGATGGCTGCCTGATGCTGCATGAACGTGATGAGTATCTCTATCACGAGAACCTCGTGCATCTGCCCGGCCTCGCTCATGGTACCCCCTCCTCGGCGCTGGTGATTGGTGGTGGCGATGGAGGCACGGCCGAGGAGCTGCTCAAATACCCGTCCATGCAGAAGGTGGTAACGGTCGAGCTGGATGGCAAAGTGATCGACATCGCCCGCCAGCATTTTGCCAGCGTGCATCGTGGCGCGTTTGATGATGCGCGCCATGAGCTGCGCGTTCAAGACGGTCTGAAATTTGTCCGTGAGGATGCGCCCGCAGCCAAAACAAGCTTTGATCTGATCTGTCTGGATCTGACCGACCCGATCGGCCCATCGGTTGAGCTGTACACTGAAAAATACATGCGTGAGTGCAAGGCCATTCTCGCTCCCGGCGGGGCGCTGTCCATGCATCTGGGACCGGTCTATTTTCAGCCCGAACGGGTGAAAGGCTTATTTGCCAGCCTCCGGCAGGTCTATCGCCATGTCACGCCCTATGCGGTGTACATTCCGTTTTATGGCAGCCTGTGGAGCTTTGCGGTGGCGTCTGACAACCTTCAGCCGGGCCAGCTCAGCGAAGCGGAGATTAACGGCCGCTTGGCCGCGCTCAAGCTGCCCCATCTGCAATTTCTGACCGGTGCCACGTATCGGGCTGTTCAGGCGATCCCACCTGCTCTTGCGTCGTTG
>DDSC01000036.1:30074-30274 GCA_002343265.1 Micavibrio sp. UBA2400 | reverse complement strand
TGCGGCGCTCGGCCCCCATCATGACCTTATCCTTGGCACCCTCAAACTCGGCCATACTCACGGCTGACTTGTTGGCCCGCGCCGCCATCAAGGCCGCTTCATTGACCAGATTGGCCAGATCAGCGCCCGAAAAACCGGGAGTGCCGCGCGCAATCACGCGGGCGTCCACATCCGGTGCCAGCGGCACCTTGCGCATATGC
>DDSC01000036.1:27969-29851 GCA_002343265.1 Micavibrio sp. UBA2400 | reverse complement strand
CAGCGGCACCTTGCGCATATGCACACGCAAAATCTTCTCGCGCCCGCCGATATCCGGATTAGGCACTACCACCTGACGGTCAAAGCGACCTGGGCGCAGTAACGCAGGATCAAGCACGTCCGGGCGGTTGGTGGCCGCGATCAGGATGACGCCTTCATTGGCCTCAAACCCATCCATCTCGACCAACAACTGGTTAAGGGTCTGCTCGCGCTCATCATTACCACCACCAAGACCGGCCCCACGATGGCGGCCCACCGCATCAATTTCGTCAATGAACACGATACACGGTGCGTTCTTTTTAGCCTGCTCAAACATATCGCGAACACGACTGGCACCGACACCGACAAACATCTCCACAAAGTCGGAGCCGGAGATAGTAAAGAACGGCACATTCGCCTCGCCCGCCACCGCGCGGGCGGTCAGGGTCTTACCGGTACCCGGTGGGCCGACCAGCAAAACACCTTTAGGAATCTTGCCACCCAGCCGCTGGAACTTGTGCGGATCTTTGAGAAACTCGACAACTTCCTGCAACTCATCCTTGGCTTCATCAATGCCGGCCACATCATCAAAAGTCACGCGACCCGATTTTTCGGTCAGCAACTTGGCTTTGCTTTTGCCAAACCCCATCGCTTTGCCACTGCTGCTTTGCATCTGACGCATGAAGAAAATCCAGATACCGATGAACAGAAGCATCGGGAACCACGCCATCAGCAGCTCGAACAGCGAGGCCTTGGCTTCCGATTTTGGCACAGCGGTAATTTTCACGCCCGCGGTCCGCAGACTGTCCACCACATTGGCCCCGGCGGGGATTTGAGTGGTAAAGCTTGACTTGGCATCCGCAGAGTCCGACTTGAAGAGGCCGCGCAGCGTATCCTCCTGCATTACCACTTCGGTCACCTTGCCCGCCTGCACGGCGTCAAGAAATTCGCTGTAGCTAATCGTCTGGCTCTGGCCTGGGGTAGTAGTGCCGGTCGGTGTGCTGAAGATATTGACCAGCCAGAGCAGGAGCAGGCCCATAACCAGCCAGATCAGGATATTCTTGCCAGATGCGTTATTCATATCAGTCGACCTCTCCGCGCAGAATGCGCCTCACCAAAGCTTCAGTCTATTAAATAAGTGCTAACTCTTTGCTGACAATGGGGCATTGCCTTCATTTATCTCAAAAATTTGTCGTAAAGGCCGGGCAAGCGGACTCCAGCGGCGCTCCAGTACCCCCTGCCCCACACCAAATGGCAGCGCAGCCCGCGCGGCACCCGGCAATACGTCTAGTTCCTTAGCCTGTGCCAAACTACGCCACGGATGACCGGCCAGAGGCTCGACCCGTTCGCCCACCTTGCCCCGGACCAGCCAGCGACGATCCCAGCGCAGCTGGGTTGTGCCCACCGCAACTTCAACGGGGACAATCGCTGCCGGCTCGCGGACAATCAGGATATCTTCGCTTCGGCATAACAGGCGGGATCCGGCGAGTGTCAGCCCCTGCCCCTTTTGCAAGCGTCCAATGGCTGCCATTTCCTGAGCCTCGTTGGGGGGATAGTCGGCCTGTCCGATCAAACCCAGCATTACGCGCAGCAAGCCAGGCTGAGTGAGCGCCTCACGCAGCACGGTAGCGTAGCCACCGCTTACACAAACGCGATAAGTCTGCCCATCAAGCGCACTCAAGACTGCAATTTCCTGCTGACGCCGTCTGGCGTTCTCATGCTGAATAGACACGTATCGAGCCAGATCTCCCCCCACATGGCGCAATTGCGCCCGCGCAAAACGAGGGTTTGAATTACTGGGGTCCAGAACATAAGATAGACCCTGCCTGTCACAGTGCGAAACCAGCTCCCCTTTCATGACATCCAGCAAGGGGCGCACGAGCGTTATGTCCCCTCGCTCACTC
>DDSC01000036.1:0-27698 GCA_002343265.1 Micavibrio sp. UBA2400 | reverse complement strand
CCCGCCAGCCCCCGCCAGCCACTACTACGCTCAGCACGCAGGGCGACAGTCTCAAGCTGATCGTTGGCATGATGCGCCAGAAACAAGTGGCTAATTCTGTTCGCCTCGCAATACTCCCCCAACAGCCTGTAACGGGCCTGTCGTGCACTGACCTGAATATGCGTGGTCGGCTTCTCTCCCTCCCACTGCAAAATCCGGGTCTGTGCGCCTAATGCGCGCGCTTGCGCAGTGGTTCGCTGCGCTTCAGCCATGGATTCCGGGCGCAAGCCATGATCGACAATCAGGGCCTCAGTCTGTGGGTTTATCTCAAGGAGAAGCGACAGCAGTGCTGTGCTGTCCGGCCCGCCGGACAGTGCAACAGCCCAGCGCGATCCTTTCACGCCAAGAGCCGACAGACGCGCGGCCAGATTAATTGGCGCGGTTACCCGGCTTGGCAGGTTTGCTGGCGGTGCTGCACTCAAGTTCAGTACGCTCCTGCTCGACGCGGCGGCGGTTGGTAGAGGAGAGGCGCGGGAATTCGGCTGTGAGCTGGTCGAGTGTGACACAGGCATCCTTGGCCCGACCCATGGAGCCAAGCGTTAGAGCCAGCTTGAGCAAGGTATCCTCAGCCTTTGCACCCTTTGGGTAAGCCTGAAACCCCTGAGCAAACGCCTTGGCCGCAGCCGGGTAGTCGCCGCGCACATAGTAGGTCTCACCCAGCCAGTAGCTGGCATTACTCGACAGCTCACTCTTGGGCCATTTCTGCACAAAGGCGCGCAGTGCGCTTTCTGCGGCTTCATAATCACCGGCCCGCACTTTCTGGAAGGCTTGGTCGTAGGCCAGATTGGGGTCATTCGGCATCACCGGAGCCTCACCCTCGGTGAGCTGACCAAGCCGCTGGGTATCAGGATTGGCCCGCGCCGTACCTTCGGGCGTCAGTCCACCCGGTGCGCGGTCCGGGATCATGTCCCCCGCAGCGCTGGATGTGGTAGCACCACTGCTGCCGCCTTCTATCATACGAAAACGCGTGTTTACATCTTCTTCCACCCGGGCGAGACGCTCCTGCGCCGTACGGGCCTGATAATTGGCCTGCTCAACCTGATTGGTGAGACTCTTCACCTGCTCTTCGAGCATCTGGATGCGACCTTCAAGGATGTTGACGTAATCGGCGCTCACCCCATTACGGTTGTTCGAGCTGGCCAGCGCGGCCACCGGCAACAGCAGCACACAAAAAAAGGCGGGAAGAAGGCGTGTCATCATGTGCGGCACCATGCGCCAGAACCTCACAAAAAACAAGCGCCGGGATGACGCATGCCATCCCGGCGCTGCCATGTAAGTCAGTAGGGCTTACTGAACGACCGTCACACCGCGACGGTTGCGGGCCCAGGACTCTTCGCTCGAGCCCATGGCTTCCGGACGTTCCTTGCCGTAGCTGATGGTGCCAACGCGGGCCGCAGCCACACCCTTGGCGATCAGGTAGTTACGGGCCGCTGTGGCACGACGCTCACCGAGCGCGAGGTTGTACTCGCGGGTGCCGCGCTCGTCGCAGTGACCTTCAACCGTCACTTTAACGTTGCCATACTTCGCCATCCAGGCAGCTTGACGATCAAGGGTCGCCTTGCCTTCGGCGGTCAGCTGAGCGCTGTCAAAAGCAAAAAATACGCGGTCGCCCACGTTCTGAACCAGATCAGCCTGAGTGCCCGGCACCACGGCGCCCGACCCACCCATACCATCCGCACCGCCCGTGGACGATGTGGACGAACAACCCGCCAGCAGAAGCGCGGCGGCAACCAACGACAGAAGCTTGTTACGCATCGTGTTTACCCCTTCAGATAAGAAACCAACGCCACTCTTGCCGAGCACGCGCACTGAACGGGGAATATGGGATAACCCTTTGTCAAGCAAGGTGCCATTTTGTCTCGCCTACCCTAAGCTGAACCGCGCAGACATAAAGTGTTATTTTTGCAACATTTCGGCTATGGATTTAGCACATAGCCAACTTGGCCCCGCATAAGCGGACGGCTAGGGCTGTGCTTTCCAAAGTCCGTCGGCGAATCCGGTCGCCGGACAGGATAGCGAAATCCCTGATTAGGTGCCCGCCCGTCCACTGGGTTTCACTGCCGGAGTGCGGCACGTAGGATGTCAACCAAAACCGCTTGGGATAGGCGGTGAGATAGCCATCCGGGGTTATACCGGGAAGAAGCCCATTAAGAAGATCGACATCCTTACCCGATTGTTTGGGCACTCCCGACAGGAGCAACTGCCGCAGCCAATGCGCCTGCTGAAAGCCACGGTTCCACGCGTCTTGAAGACCATATTCGCCGACACACACAATCGGCGAGGCAATCGTTACGGCGTAGCGATGATTGCGCAGAATGGTAACCTCACAGTCATCCTTGTCGCGCGGAACCTTGAGTTGCGCCGCCATACTGGCAATGGTCTTGCGCGCCGCACGAAAATGCGGATCGAGTTGCGACATGGCGCACCGACGCCCGCACAGCTGAAACACCACCGCCATCGGCACCTCACGCAAAGGATCAGCCTTTACGGGAAGACCATAATA
The DNA here is from genome assembly GCA_002343265.1 of Micavibrio sp. UBA2400. Taxonomy (GTDB): domain Bacteria; phylum Pseudomonadota; class Alphaproteobacteria; order UBA2400; family UBA2400; genus UBA2400. Next base: position 25,156 of record DDSC01000036.1, on the reverse strand, counting down.
GGCCCGCCATCCGATGAACTTGGCATGAACTTCAGGCGAGTATCCTTCCGGCGGCGCGAAGGACATCGGGATTGGTAATGTCTGGCTATCTTTCTGTTCCTGTGGGGCCGCACAAGTATCAAGATCGAATATCATAAGAGAAACTCCTGTCCGGTTGTTTGATGCAACACGGACAGGCATAACGCAACGGAAATTTGGTTAAGATCAGGCTGTTAACGCAGCCGCGTTAACTTACGGCAGCAGCGGCGACCAGGCCGGGTCGGACGCATCGCCGGGAGTGGTCACCTGACGCTCGTTACGGCCGGTAATATCGATCGACCACAGGCGCGGATCGCGGTCGTTACCACGCGGCTGTTCCCGATAGAAAATGACCACACGGCCATTGGGAGCCCAAGTTGCGCCATCGACCAGATAGCCCTGCGTCAGCAGCCGCTCACCGCTGCCATCCGGGCGCATCACGCCGATATAAAACTGACCACCCTGCATTTTGGTGAAGGCAATAAGGTCCCCACGCGGCGACCATACCGGGCTACCATAGCGGCCGGTGCCAAAGCTGATGCGCTGCGGCGCACTGCCATCGGCTCCCATGACATAGATCTGCTGGCTGCCCGAGCGATCCGACTCAAAGGCAATCCGCTTGCCGTCCGGCGAGTAGCTGGGTGCCGTATCAATCGAGCCATCGGCGGTCAAGCGCGTGGTCTGCCGCGAGCGCAGGTCCATGGTATAGATATCCGAGTTACCATCCTTGGCATAGCTCATGATGACCTTGCTGCCGTCCGGCGAGAAGCGCGGGGCAAAAGTCATGCCGGGGAAATCGCCCAGCTTTTCCTGACGACCGCTATCGATGTCGAACAGATAGACGCGTGGCTTATTGTTGTAATAGGCCAGATAGGTGATCTGGTGCATGGCGGGCGAGAAGCGCGGAGTGAGCACCAGCACACGACCATCGGTCAGATAGGTGTTGTTGGCGCCGTCCTGATCCATGATGGCCAGCCGCTTGATGCGCTTGTTCATCGGGCCGCTCTCGGCCACATAAACGATCCGGGTGTCAAAGTAGCCCGCCTCGCCTGTCATGCGTTTGTATATGGCATCGGCGATAATGTGGGAAATGCGGCGCCAGTTGTCGGCCGTGGTCTGATAGGCCATACCCGCCAGCTGCTGCTGGGCGAACACGTCCCACAGACGGAACTCGACGCGCAAGCGACCATCACTCTGACGGGTAACCTTTCCGGCGACCAGCGCACTGGCGTTTATGGCGCGCCAGTCAGGAAAGCGCGGCGTATTGGCGGTGTCGGCCGCGTCCTGCAAAAAGCTGCGCGGATCAAGCGGACGAAACAGGCCCGAGCGCTCGAGATCGGCACTCACCACGCGGGCGATATCACGACCGACACGGGCTTCCTCTTCACTTGCCCCGACCAGCGCCTGAATGGCAATCGGCATCGGCTCGGTCACGCCCTGATTGATATCGATCACCAGCTCAGCCCGGGCCAGCGCGGGAGCTAGAACCAGCAGGGTAGCAAGAAGAAAACGCAGCATGGAAACTCCAAGTCAGAATTAGTAAAATGGACAATAAAGCAAGTTAAACGGGCTGCAAGTACGAACTTCGCCGCAGATGCGTAAAGAAAATTCAGCGATCAGCTAAGCTCAATAACTGCTCATAATACTCTTCAATTAGAAGAGCCAACGGTTCGTATTCACCTAAAAACACTGCTGAATCATAGCCATTCTGCTCTGTCAAACCAGTAAGCTTTCTAACTCTATCTAGCTCACCTCGGGGGACTTGCTTGCTCATAGATGGAAAACCAATAGTACCTAGGGCTTTTTGCCTACCGGCCCATTTTAAAAAAATTGAACGGTGATTAGATTCCTGAACAACAGTAATCCTATTGCCGCTCGGACTGATTAGTGAGAATCCATGCTTCCTTAGAAGTCTATCCAAGTCTCTATAAGTGATAGAATGCTTAGCCGAATCCCTTCGACGCGTATTCTTTTGCAGATATTCCGCTATAAGATAAACCTCAGCATCTTCAGGGCTATTTCTAAGAATCAGTTCTTGATACCTCCTGCCCTTTGAAAGGGACTTATTAGCAATTTTCACCAAGAAATCTTCGAATTCAGTTTTACTAACTTTAGGAACTCTGTTGATTTTATTTAGAAACAGTAACAGGGTAAGGAACGCTGTACGCTTATTAGCATCATAGAATGCATGGTTCATTACGAGTCCATAAGTAAGGCTTGCAGCTACCTCAAGGTCATTCTTCCATTTATTCACCCCCCCATAGCTAGAAAACTGCCTTGTTAATGCGCTGTGCAATTAATCGATACTCTTAGGACCACAACCACCAATCCCTTTGCCGAGTGTATAAAATCTGTCTGCTACCAAAAAGTGGGCATCCAAAACTTCATCCAAAGAGATGTTGTGGTTGCAGGGATAGGCGGTATCGTTCGATACTAGGCTTTTCCAACGTCGGTATTCTGCAGCAACCTCTGAGTTAGATATGCTTACTAAAGTAGCCATTTGGAACCGATAGCATACTATCGAAAATTATCACTAAAAAATATCTCCGGGTGAGAAGCGGAAGGTAATGGTTTTCCAAGTACTATACTTATCCGGGGGGAGCAGCAAGGGGCTGCACCGGGGATTATACATGGCGCGTACGGCGCTTTCAGCCAGCGTGCGGTAGAACGGATCGGCGCGCATCCGCCCGGTGTCCACCACCTTGGCCGAGCGCACCGTGCGATCGCGATTGACCTGCACCTGCACTTCCACCACCAGCTTCTCGCCCTCGCGCAGGCCGGTTGGCTCAAGCCAGCAACCCATCACCTGCTGACGCACCGCATCCATCTCGCTGCCATTCAGCAACTGACTGAGCGTGGGCGACTCCTCGACCGGGCTATCCTCCATGCCGTCCTGCGCGGGCTTGTCCTCGGTAGTCTGAGACAGCTTGTCGAGCAGGTTGGCGAATTGCTGATTCTGCTTGGGCTGCGGCGGTTTCTTGGGTGTCTCCGGCTTTTTGGCCTGGGGCTGCGGCTTGGGCGGCTGCGGTTTGGTCTCTGGCGGCTTTTTGGGCGGATCCTTGGGTTTATCCTTCTGCGGGACCGGGATGTCATCCGGCACGGGCGGCGGCGGCGGTGTAGGCTGCGGCGGCTCAGGCGGTGGTTTCTGGGCGGGCGGCGGGGTCCGCAGCTTGGGCGGTGCCTGCGCGGCCTGATCCGGCGAGATGATCTCTACTGGAATGGGCTGTGCGGTCATGATCTCATCCGGCCCGAACTGCGGCAGCCCGAACACCACAAGGAGAAACACCAACAGGTGCAGCCCCAGCGAGGTGAGGAAAGGATGCTCGCGCCAGTTCATGTCTTAATTCGGAGCCGATGCGCCAGCGGGCAGCGCCACCAGTGCCACTTTCTTGAACCCGGCGGCGGTGATGCTGCCCATCACCTTCATGATTTCGCCGTAATCCAGCTTGGCATCGCCACGCACAAACAGGCGCACATCCTGATTGCTCTCGGTCACCGCCATCAGCAGCGGGATGAGATTGTCAAAGCTGACCGGCTTTTCCTGCACATAGATGGTGCCATCGCGCTTGATGCTGATTTCAACCGGGGTACGATCATCGGGAATAGCGGGCGCGTTGACCTTGGGCAGCTCGACCGGCACCCCTACCGTCAGCATCGGCGCGGTGACCATGAAGATCACCAACAACACCAGCATGACGTCCACCATCGGCGTCACGTTGATCTCGGCGTTGGCGGGATATTTGCGGCCACCAGTGCCGCGCTTCATCAGACCTCCGGCCATGGCTACTCCTTAGGCCCGCTCATCAAGGCGGCGCGAGAGAATGGTGGAAAACTGATCGGCAAAATCCTGCAAGCGCTGGCCATACCGGCCGATATCGTTGGCGAACTTGTTGTAGAAGATCACCGAGGGAATGGCCGCGACCAGACCGATGGCGGTAGCAAACAGCGCCTCGGCAATACCCGGCGCCACCACCGCGAGCGAGGTGCTTTGCGATCCGGCAATGGCGGTAAAACTGTTCATGATGCCCCAGACGGTGCCGAACAGACCAATAAACGGTGCGGCCGAGCCGAGCGTGGCCAGAAAGGTCATGTCGCTTTCAACCTCGGCCATCTCGCGGCCGATGGTCACCTGCATGACGCGCTCAATGCGCTCCTTCAGGCCGGTGGCAGGCACATGCGCGCCTTTAATACCGGTGGTGGAGCTGCGCCACTCCTTCATGCCCGCGGTGAACACCGCCGCCATCGGGTCGGCCGGGTTACCGGAGACGCGGTCGTACAGGGTATCCAGCGAGCTTTCGTTCCAGAAATCATCCTCAAACTGGTCGGCCTGCGCACGCAGCTTCTTCAGCCGCCAGGTTTTCTCAAACACCACCGTCCAGCACCAGATGGAGGCCAGCAGCAGCAGGATCATGACCGACTGGACAATAAAGTCGGCCTGCAGGAACAGACCCAAAGCGCTAACATCATGCGCGGCGACACTGGTGCTCACCTGCGCACTGTCAATAATGGCGCTGTTGTTGCCCAGAGCTTCGGCAGTGGTGGCGGTACGGGTAGTCATGCGGCCTCACAGAAAATGGCAGGGTGTAGAATAACCGCCGCACTATCCCGGATTCGCCGGTTTTGCTCAAGGTTTTAATCGGTACAAACCCCGCGCCGATTGCCGCAGTTTACCTTCCCCTCACCGGTTGCCTCGCCCGACGGCACCCGATGGCCTCAGGCCGAAAGGATCGCCTTCAATGGCTCGCTCCACCGCACGGGCTTGCCGCCCACGGTATGCACCAGCTCCACCTGCAAGCGGGCGCACAGCCCGGCATGGCCGTAAATGAGCTGCTCCAGCTCAGCCGAAGCGCCGCCGGACTTGACCACACGGGTGTCGATGCGCACATCCTGCTCAAGGCGCAACGGCAGCAGATAGTCGATGAACAGGGATTTGACGATGATGGCCGCCCCCTGCACCATCACCTGCGCATGGCGGATGCCGCTGCCCGCCAGCCACTCGGTGCGCGCCCGCTCGGCATACTTCAAATAATTGGCGTGATAGACAATGCCGCCCGCATCGACGTCTTCCAGATATACGCGAGTGGTGAAGGTGTGCATGCCTGCTACATACCAGACTTGGTTTTGAGCCATGTCCAGACCAGTGAGAGCAACTTTAAGAAGGGATTTTGAGGAGCTATGGTGTTACCCTTGCCTTGTTGCACATTTACGCCCTGCGATCCGATGATGACAGAGCTATTATTCCCAGCCACAACATGAGGCGTATTCGGTGGTGTATTCTTGTTGGCCATATAAACACCCTTTCCAACAACACTGTTATTCATGTCCTGAATTAGCGTACCCAAAAAGGAAGCAACCTCCACCTGCATATCTCTTTTCAGTTTTTCAACCTGCTCAACCGAAATGCTTTCGTAGGCCGAAAGCGCACTGCTGTTTACAGCGAACAAGCTTTCGAGGGCTAATTTGCACGTTTTGATGATTTCTGTTCCGGTTTGTACGTAACCATGGATATGCAGATCAATCGCAAGCCTAGCCATATCTTGCCCAAGCTCTCTTATATCGTTAAGGATGATTTCTCTTACAGTCCTAACTGTATACCCACTTTTGATTCTACCTTGGGCACTAGCTAACGTAACGTGAGACGCAATTTTATTATTAGTACTTCTTTGGGAAGCCTCCGACATTGAGACTAATTTGGATGTCCAATAGTCAGATGGTTGCCCTGTTGAGATATCTGTGACGAGATCAGTCATCTTGTGTCTCCTCCGTCACGAGCAACCCTATCTCATTCTGCACGCCCGCTGGGGCTTCGCGGTCGAGGTAGCGCCAACCAGACTCACTCAGCACGCGCCCGCGCGGGGTGCGTTGCAGCAGGCCTTGCTGGATGAGGTAGGGTTCGATCACTTCCTCCAGCACGTCGCGCTGCTCGGCCAGCGCGGCGGCGAGTGTCTCCACCCCCGCCGGGCCGCCACCATAATGATCGGCCAGACAGGTGAGGTACTTGCGGTCCATGCTGTCAAACCCGCGCGCGTCAACCTCAAGGCGCAGTAGTGCGGCATCGGCAGCTGTGGCGGTGATGCTGTCCGCCCCGCTGACCAACACAAAGTCGCGCACGCGGCGCAGCAGCCGCCCGGCAATGCGCGGGGTACCGCGTGAGCGCCGCGCAATCTCCAGCGCACCATCCTTGGCGAGCGCAATACCAAACAGCTGGGCTTGCCGCGTGACAATGCTGGCCAGTTCCTCTGGCTGGTAAAACTGCAAGCGCAGAGGAATGCCAAAGCGCTCACGCAACGGGCGGGTAATGAGGCCGGAGCGGGTGGTAGCACCGATAAGGGTAAAGGGCGGCAGGTCGATCCGCACCGAGCGGGCGGCTGGCCCCTCCCCGATGATGAGGTCGAGCACGCGATCTTCCATCGCCGGGTATAAAATCTCCTCCACTGCCGGGTTGAGGCGGTGGATTTCATCGATGAACAACACATCATTGGGCTGCAAATTGGTGAGAATGGCCGCGAGATCGCCCGCCTTGGCGATGACCGGGCCGGAAGTGGCGCGGAAATTCACCCCCAGCTCCTTGGCGACAATCTGCGCCAGCGTGGTTTTGCCCAAGCCCGGCGGGCCGAAGAACAGCACATGATCGAGCGCTTCGCCACGCGTGCGCGCCGCCTCGATAAACACGGCCAGATTGCTCTTCAAGGCTTGCTGCCCGGTGAAGTCGGCCAGCTTGAGCGGGCGCACGCCGGCGTCGGAATCGTTCTGATCGTGCGGGGACAGGGTTCGTTCGCTCATGCCGACAACTCCTTCAATCCAGCGCGGATGAGTGTGCTGACATCCGCTCCCTCACCCAACTGCGCCCGCGCTTGCGACACGGCGGTAAACGCCTCGGTGCGGCCATAACCCAAATTCACCAACGCAGACACCGCATCAGCTAGCGCGCCGCTGGGTTGGGCAGGCAGCGCCAGGGCCGCAGACGGAGCAGACGCCAAACCAATCGCACCGACCTTACCCTTCAGCTCGGTCACAATACGCGTCGCCAGCTTTGGCCCCACCCCATCGGCCCGCGTCAGCAGCTTGGCATCGCCCGCCGCAATGGCGGTGGCCAGCGTATCGGGCGGCAGAGCGGAGAGAATGGACAGCGCGACCTTCGGCCCCACGCCCTGCACGCTATACAGCTGACGGAACCAGTCGCGCTCGGCCGCGCTGGCAAAGGCGAAGAGCGCGATTTTATCCTCGCGCACATGGGTTTCGATCAGCACACTCACCGCACTGCCCGGCGCGCCAAGGCGGGTGAGCGTACTGCGCGAGGCACTGACAAGATAGCCAACGCCGCCAACATCAATCACGGCGGTGTCGTCGTCGGTGCTATCGAGAATGCCTTTGAGTTTAGCGAACATGAGCCACCTGCAAGGAAGAATAATGATGTGCATGGCAAATGGCTACCGCCAGCGCATCCGCCGCATCGGGCGAGCCGAACTGCACCTGCTTGCCAAGCAGTGTGTGTACCATCATGGCCACCTGCTCCTTCTCGGCGTGACCTGCGCCCACCACGCTTTTTTTGACCAGATTGGCAGCATACTCGGCCACCTCGATGCCATAACGCGCCGGAGCGAGCAGGGCCACGCCACGCGCCTGCCCAAGCTTGAGCGCCGAGAGGGGGTTTTTATTCACAAAGGTTTCCTCCACCGCCGCGCTGTCAGGCTGGTGGTCTTCGCAAATTTTTGTGAGTGCGGCATCAATCACGGCCAGACGCTGAGCCATGGCCAGCTTAGGCGATGCACTGATGCGCCCGCTGGCCACATGGCGCAGGCGATTGCCCTCACTGTCGATGATGCCCCACCCGGTATGGGTCAGGCCGGGGTCGAGGCCGAGAATCCGCATACCCCCAGCTTACCCGCGTTTGAGAACAAAGCAAGAATGGGTTTAGCCCAAGCCGACCGGCTGGCTGCCCGGTTGCGGGCGCGGCGCTGGACGCGGGGCAGAGGATGTCTGCTTGGCGACCTGCCGGATCAGCTCGGTAACCCAAGGCCCCTCACGCAACATATGGCCAGGATGCAAATAAACTTCACTGGTCATTTCCGCACTAGAATCCAAAAGATTATCAATTTCAGCACGAAAAACATCATGCCCATAAGAATTGATTTGGGCCGTGATGGTGCGGACCATTCGCCCATCGCCTGTTCCCAGCTCACTGCGAGTAGAAATCTCCAGACCAGCAGCTGAAAATGTTCCCCAGCCCTCAGCATTGGGTTGCTTACCCGCCAAGTCAACCAATTGATGTGCCCAGCGGGCCAGCATGGTGCAACGGGTGGCGTGATCCGCCTTATTGTAACTCCAGCATCGTAACAATAACATCGCCCACTCCCTTACGCGGCGAGTTGCGCCGCAATCTCATCCGATATTTCGTAATTGGCATACACCGCCTGCACATCGTCATGATCGTCAAGCGCGTCAAGAAACTCCATGAAGGCCTTGGCCTGCTCCAGATCAAGAGAAACGGTTGTGGTGGGCTGCCAGCTCAGCTTGCCTTCCGCCGCCTCGCCAAATTTGGCTTCCAGCGCTGTGCTGACCGCGGCCAGATCTTCCGGTGCCGTTAAAATGATATGCTGCTGTTCATCCGACTGCACATCCTGTGCCCCAGCCTCAATTGCAGCCTCCAGAACGGCATCATTGCTGCCAATACTTGCGGGATAAACAATTTTACCCGCACGGCTGAACATGAAGGCTACCGAGTTCGGCTCGCCCAGCGTACCGCCATTTTTGGAAAACAATGTGCGCAGCTCTGGCGCAGTGCGGTTGCGGTTGTCGGTTAGGGCCTCGACGATCACCGCTACCCGGCCGGGGCCAAAGCCCTCATAGCGCAGCTCTTCATACTGCTTGCTATCGGCATCGGCGGGCTTAATGGCGCGCTCAATACGATCCCGCGGCACACTCTGCGCTTTGGCGGCCACGATGGCCGCCCGCAACCGGGGATTCGCCGCAGGGTCAGGCAAGCCTTGTTTGGCCGCCACCATGATTTCGCGCACCAGCTTGTTGAACATCTTGGCTCGCTTGGCGTCCTGCCGCCCTTTGCGATGCATGATGTTGGCAAACTGCGAATGACCAGCCATAAATTCCTCACCGGCATATAAACTCGCCCGTTGGTATAGCGCTGCTTTGCCGCAAGGCAAGAGGGAGCTAGATCAGACTCGCGTAGGCTAGTGCATTAAGTTTCGCGCCAGCTTCATTTACGCAATAGACGGAGACCGATTTGACCTTAAGGAAGTCGAATCGGTTTTGCTCATCACGCAGACCGGTCTGCATATCAATCCCGAAAGGTAAATCCCTAGCTGCCGCAACAATACGAGGGAATTGTTCGCTGATCGTCTCCGGCCCCAACCCGCCTGCATAGGTGCAAAAACGGGTCGTTAACGCCTCCGGCCAGCTATCGGGGGACAGGCCTTTACCGCCCGAGCGATCAAAAATCACGTCATGTGGAGCGGTAACCTGCTCATTAGTCACCATATTCTTGGGATTATAAGGCAGGATCACCGGCTTGCCGTAGGCGTTAATCGTATCACTGAGCTTGGCCGGGTCGATCGGGTCTTTACCCTGAAAGAAATTGACCTGCACGCGGTTAAAGCGTTGGGCGAGTTCCCACATCTCCGGCTCGCGGTTGATGAAATTATGCACATCCTGCCCACAGACATGCAACGCCGCTTGCGTGGGGCCGCTATCCAAAAAGCGATGAATCCAGTCGCGCTGCGGGTAGCGTGGTGACCCGGTATCGCGCGGGAATACCAGAATAGCCCACTCAATAAACGGAAAGGCCTCTTGATAGGCTTTCAGTTTGCCAATGTCGGTCTGGTCGTCCGGCCCGGTAAAGGAGACAAGAGCGAGGTTGGACATGGCCTTAAGGCGCCCATGTCTTGTTGTTCATTTTAGCGCGAACATAACTGATGACCTCAGGAGCCGTCTTGATACCCGTGTGTTCCATTACAAAGCGTACTGCATTAACCTGTGTCCGACCATTTAATCCAAAAGGATAGTGTGCGATCTGCACCCCGTCATTATTCAGAGTTACAGCCACACCATCGCCAGTAGTTTTATGCAGCAGATAAATTTCGCTAGGATCGTCATTCGTAGCAACATAATCAAAAAGCTTAGTCGCGATAGCAACAAGACCATAGCCTTCACGCTGCAGTGTTTGTGACACAGCGAAGTTAAGGTCTTGTTCCTGACCTAAAAATTGAGTCATTGAATTCTCCACACAAAAGAAAAACTGCGCAACTGCGTACCGCCTTGCCGGGGGCCAGTGCAAGCACTAAATAGTTAAAGTCAGGTCCGGTTAATGACCTAGAGGCTACCAAACACGTTCTGCGGATGGCTGGGGGGCGAGCAAGCAAAGGCGTAATGCTCGGTCACAATCCAGTCGAGGCGCTGATCGTGCACATCATGCGGGACCGCTTGCACTTCCTGACCGGCAAACGCAATCCCAATCGCCAAGACACGACCGGTTGAGCGGAGCAGCTCCAGCGTATGATCATAAAAGCCGGAGCCACGCCCGAGACGATACCCCAAACGATCAAAGGCCAGTAACGGCACCAGCACCACCTCTGGCCGCCGCTCCGGGAAGGTATCGGGCGGTACTGGAATACCAAAACGGCCCGGCTCCATAACCATCGCCGGGTCCCATTGCCGAAAGCGCATCGGCTGCTGGCGATTAATCACCACCGGCATCAGGACCGGGTGGCCATGCTCATGCAGGATATTGAGTAGTGGCCGAATATCGATTTCATCATTCACCGGCCAATAGCCGGCAACTACAGCACCGCGCGGCAATGGGCAGCGCGCCAAAAAACTATCCCGTAACATCAAGCCCGGTGCCGCGACATCTTTGTAGGGCTGCAGCAAGGTGGCACGATTACGCTGCGAGGTCACGCGCATCTGCTGCTTGGCCGTTTTCAGATCATGCGCCGGGGCCGTGTTGGGATCGGGATGTGGTGGTGCAGGCGGACGGGGGAAAATGATCGGCATCGCACTGCTGTTATATCTGGTGCTGCGGCCAAGATAAAGTCAGGAAGGCACCGCCCAGCCGTTTGCCAGATTATCCTCCGCGGCCTGCACAAGCAGGTGGGCGCCATGTGCCCGCGCTCCATAACGGTCACCGCAAAGCGGCATAAGACCAGAGACGCGGGTAGGGACAGCTCCCGAGAGGGTTCGTATCGGCCCCAGGGATGTGTCGGCGTATCGCACAGGGCAGCACGCCTTCCTGACCTCTAATCTAGTGAGCGAAGGGACTTAAAGCAAGGATAGAATCAAGAAATATCAGGCACTCGCCAGCTTTTTGGCCACCGCGTTAACCCGCTTGGCCAAGGTTTCGATTGCTGAGGCCACTTTTTCCTCAAGGCCGGGATCAACCCCGGCATCGCTACCGGTGCGGGTGCGGGCCAACTCACCCTTCAGATCGAATAGCTGGTCAGCCATGGTGAGCATGGTCAGGACCAGCAATTGCACTTCTGATGCACCTTGTTTGCCGCCCGCCAAAGCCTTCATCTTGGCATCACAGAAGGAGGCAATTTCGCGTAGGCGGCTCTCCTGCCCGTCTTCGCAAGCCACCGCATAGGGCTGGCCGTTCAGACTGATTTCAACGCGCGCCATCAGACGTCTCCAACGCGTTTTCCAGCCGCTCAATGGCATCATCAAGGCGCTGCTTGACCGCGCTCAGCTGGCCATCAGAAAACAGCGAATTCATGTCATCCGGGCGCGCCGGCTTGGCCGGGCGCTCCTGCCGCTTGCGGCTGGCCGCCAACTGGCTCGCCACCGTGTCCTCAAGCAGGTCCACGGCGGTATCAAGCTCGCTCAGGGCTTCAGTCAGTCGCTTCATGACGTATATGTCCTTGTTCTACCCGGCGCACCCTAGCGTTATCTGGGGGGCAAGGTCAATAACTCTCTGAAAATTTGAGAATTTTTAAAATGTAACCATATTTTCTCATTTTTTTAAAACCTCACCAGCTATAGTAAAACCATGCCTGGATTAAACATGAAAGGTGGCAAAGGTCGCAGCCGGGGGGGCAAAGTCTCCTCAGCCTTCAATGCCTTGGCTGACGCCTACGCGTCCAATGCCTTTTCCTCCCAGCATGACCTGAGCGACGCTTACGACGGCGACGGCAAGGTGGCGCGCAGCCAGCCGAGCGCTGTGGTTAGCTCGGGCCGGGGCGGCGTGTGGGGCTAGTCGCTACTCCTTAACGTTAACCATAAATTTTAGCTAAATAAAACAGGTATTTAAGGCGATGATATTTGCCTTTTAATATCCCATTAAGGTATACGAAAAGTAACTGAGGCATGACGCAGCAGTAATGGATATCTATTTTGGGGCATTTATTATGACTAAGTTTGACGAAAACGCCGTTCAGCCGATCGTTGTAGGTTTCGAGGCACTGGCCCGCTTAAGTCCGGAAGCCGCCTGCGAACTGCACGGCCGTGTAATGGTCGCGTTAGCCGCGCACCTGAAGCGCAGTGCTGGCTTGGAAAAGACGCGCAAGTACGCATAAGAAACTTGCGTTTACAGCCTGATTTGGCTACACAGATGGGGTATAACCCACAGGAGAGGCAAATGCCCGGTTTTGCGATGAAAGGCTATGGCAAGCGCGGTAAGGCCACGTCGTACAAGCATATTGGCTCGTCCGGCGCGGGTAGCATTTCGGCCGAAGTCTCGGGCACCGATCACCCTGTTTCGGCCCTGAATGCGGTTGCCCATTCGGCTGGCGGTTCGTTCTTCAGCTTTTGCTTACCGAGTTTTGGCCGCACGGGCTGAGTGGCTGTCTGCTTCTGATAGGCCCGCCATTGGCGGGCTTTTTTATTGCCCGCGACTTCCCCTCGACGAAGCATAAACCTCAGCCTACAAGAAGGAACCTGACCTTCTGATTAGGACATGCTATGCCCAGCCATACCGATCTTGCCAATGCCATCCGCTTTCTGGCCGCCGATGCCGTTGAAGCCGCGAACTCCGGCCATCCCGGTATGCCGATGGGCATGGCCGATGTAGCGACAGTACTGTTTACCCAATTCCTGAAGTTTGATGCCCGCCGACCGGACTGGGCGGATCGCGACCGCTTTGTCCTCTCGGGGGGGCATGGCAGCATGTTGCTATATGCGTTAGGCTATCTTACGGGTTATCCGCAGATGACGTTGGAGCAGCTCAAGCAATTTCGCCAACTTGGCTCTCTCACCCCCGGCCACCCGGAGCACGACCCGCAGATTGGCGTTGAGATGACCACCGGCCCCCTCGGCCAAGGCTTGGCCAGTGCGGTGGGTATGGCCCTGGCCGAGCGGCACCTGAACGCCCGTTTTGGCGATGCGCTGGTCGATCATTACACCTACGTTATGGCAGGTGATGGCGATTTGATGGAAGGCATCAGCCATGAGGCGGCGGCGCTGGCCGGGCACCTTGCCTTGCGCAAGATGATTGTGCTGTATGATGATAATGGCATTAGCATTGATGGCCCCACTGCCCTGTCCTTTACCGAGGATACGGCGGCACGCTTTACCGCCTATGGCTGGAGTGTGCAGACAATTGACGGTCATGACCCGGCGCAGATTGCCACTGCCATCAGTAATGCCCATCACAGCGATAAACCTAATCTGATCTGCTGCAAGACAACCATCGGTTTTGGTGCCCCCACCAAGGCGGGCACCGCCGCCACCCATGGCAGCCCGCTGGGAGCAACCGAAATTGCCGGAACCCGTGCCGCGCTCAACTGGCCGCATGCACCGTTTGAAATCCCTGCTGCTGTTTTGGCTGAATGGCGCCGGGTTGGTGATTGTGGAAGCGCCGAAGTAACCGCGTGGGAGCAGCGGCTGGCGAGTCATGCCCAGCGCGAGGCTTTTTTGCACGCGCTGCACGGCGATGTTCCTGCCGCTGCCCTCGCCGCGCTGACTAAAGTGAAAGAGGAGGCGCTGGCGAGTAAGCCCAAGGTGGCAACCCGCCAAGCCTCAGGCACGGTGCTGGCTACCCTTACTCCGGTGCTGCCCGAACTCGTGGGTGGTTCGGCGGATCTCACACCGTCCAACAACACCCGCACCAAGGATATGGAAACGCTCACCAAGGCGCATTACAGCGGTCGCTATATTCACTGGGGCGTGCGTGAGCATGGCATGGCCGCTGCACTGAACGGCATGGCCCTGCATGGCGGCATCATCCCCTATGGCGGCACCTTCCTGAGCTTTACCGACTATTGCCGCCCGGCCATTCGCCTTACCGCGCTGATGAAGCAGCGGGTTATTTACGTTATGACGCATGACAGCATCGGCCTTGGCGAGGATGGCCCGACTCACCAGCCGGTTGAACATCTGGCCAGCCTGCGCGCCATTCCCGGCCTGCTGGTGCTGCGCCCGTGCGATACCATCGAAACTGCCGAGTGCTGGGAGATTGCTTTAACCCATCAAGGCCCGTCTGTCCTAGTGCTCTCCCGCCAAGCACTGCCCACCGCGCGACTGGAAGTCGGCGCGAATCAAAGCGCCAAGGGCGGCTATCTGCTACGTGAAGCTCAGGGGGAGCGCAAGGTTACGCTGCTAGCCACCGGCAGCGAGGTCGGCATTGCTCTCACCGCCGCCGAGCTGTTGCAGCAGGAAGGCATTGGCACCGCCATCGCTTCCCTGCCCAGCTTCGAGCTGTTTGCCCGCCAGCCCCTAAGCTACCGCGAGCATATCCTTGGCCCCGGCAGTGTGCGCGTGGGCATTGAAGCGGCCATCCGCATGGGCTGGGACCAGTGGCTGGGTACGCATAGCGACTTTATCGGCATGAGCGGATTTGGTGCCAGTGCACCCGCCGATAAACTCTACGCGCATTTTGGCATTACCGTGCAAGCGGTGGTAGAGCGTGCCAAGCACCTGCTGGCCAGCGATAAACCCGCGCACAAGTCACATACATTGATTTGAGGAGAGGCCTGATGTTGTTTACTGCTTACGATGCGCCAAGTGACTTTTTCACCAACCTGACGGCGCAGCTTGCAGCAACCGGCGTGCGCAGCCTGCCCCATGCGACAGGCCAGTTGAGCAGCGAACTAAGGCTGATTGCTGACACGGTACATACATATGCGCGAACAAAGGCTGAGACAGACCGCACTGCTTGCGATGTGGCGCTTGAAATTCTCGAGCATATTTCACCCGATGCACTCGGCATTACCCAGAGCTTCGAGGATTTAATTGATAAACGCTGGGATATTGTCCGACTGACCCGCACACGAGATCGCCGGGCGGTCGATATTCTCATCGGCCCCCGGGCGGCGATGGCCATTCTGGCCCGGCCGCCACGCTTTCCTACTGCGGCGGCCATTGGAAGCTATTGTGCTAACCGTCTGCTCGCCTAATCAAGAATTATGATTTTAGCTCAGCTCCCGCCCGCGCTCGTGCGCAGCACGCAAAGCCGCCGAGAAAAGCTCCTGCAGTGAAGATTCCGCGCCCAAAACCTTAAGCGCTGCCGCCGTAGTCCCGCCGGGGCTAGTGACCGCTTCGCGTAGCTCGGCCGCACTTTGCGGGCTTTGCTGCAACAAGTGGCCGGAGCCAATAACCGTCTGCCGCGCCAGCTTCATGGCTAGATCCGGGGCAAGGCCCAACTGCTCCCCAGCTGTGGCCAGAACCTCAACCAGATGAAAAACATAGGCAGGTCCACTGCCAGACAGCGCCGTAACGGCATCCATCAGGCTTTCATCGGCGAGCCACTCAACCTTCCCGGTTGCGGCAAGAGCGTTGGTAACCAGATCAAACGCGGGGCCGGGCACCCGGTCATTGGCCACGCACACCGTTATCCCCTGCCCAATCGCAGCGGGTGTGTTGGGCATGGCGCGCACGATAGCGGCGTCTTTCCCAAGCAGGCGCTCGAACACCGCCAGCGGCTTTCCGGCGGCAATGCTCAGGAAAGTTGCCGGTTTGAACCGGGCATAGTCCTGCACGACGCTTTCGATCACCTGCGGCTTGATGGCGAAAACGACCAGGGATGGCTTCCAGTTTTCATCGGAGATCTGATCGCAGAAGGCGGAAAGATGGGGATATTGCACCGCCTGCGCGGGTAAGTCCGAAAGCGGATTGGGTTCAATAACCGCAACACGCACGTCGCACCAGCCGCGCAGGAGGGCGCTGCCCATGCGACCACAGCCAACGAGGAGAATGTCAGGCAACACCGACGGTATCGAGGATGGAGGAAGCGACCGCTTCGCTGGCTGACTTGCCGCCCCAGATGACAAACTGGAACGCCGGGTAGAAGCGCTCACACTCGGCAATGGCAAACTCAACCAGATCTTCGAGCTGCTCGGCCGAAGCGCCCGAGCCACCCCGCAACAGCAAGGTATGCCGGAACGTGGGCATCACCATCTCCGGGCCAAGGTCGAAATGGCCCAGCCAGAGTCGGCCATTCAACTCGCTCACCAGCTCACACACCGGCGTGCGGCGTTGTGGTGGGACCTTGAGTTCGAGCTGGCAGGAAAACTGTAGTGCGCCCAGCTCATGCTGCCAGACCGCAAAAATCCGGTAATCGCTCCAGCGGCCTTGGACTTCAATGGCCAGCTCCTCGTTGCTGGCACGATCAAACAGCCATTCGTTGGCACTGACAATTTCTTCCATCAGATCGAGAGGATTACGGAGCGCGCTCTTGGTCTCGGCGGTCATCAACTTCATCAGGGGCCCCTCATCGGCAAACAGAATTTCGTTTGGAATCTGACCCGTAGACGAATCACATCCCGATTTCTGGAGGGTGATTCATTCGTGACTCTGCTGCAACCATCTATTTTCAGGCGACGCGGAGCCCGACGCGGGACATTTTCACAAACCCTGTCAAGTGCGGCAGTGACGCAACACACGCCGCAAGCTGCGTCTTTTTGAATCAAGACTCTGATTTGACTCAGGAATTACAGTTCGTGCTATAGCTGCGCCATGTTTGTTGCTGATTTTGACCCTGTCGCCCTGCGCCTTGGCCCCCTCCAGATTCATTGGTACGCATTGGCCTATCTGGCCGGTTTTCTGGGTGGCTGGGCCTATCTCAAATTCATCATCCGTCGCGCAGCGCTGCCTATTACCGACCTGCACCTCGATGACTTCCTGACCTATGCCATCGCGGGCGTCCTGCTGGGCGGGCGGCTGGGCTATGTGGTTTTCTATCAACCCGGCTATTACCTCGCGCACCCGATTGAGGCGTTTTATCTCTGGGAAGGCGGTATGTCATTTCACGGTGGCTTGGCGGGTGTGATTGCCGCCGTCCTGCTGTTTTGCCAGCGTCAGAAGCTTAACCCCTTTGCCTTTGGTGATCTGATTGCCATCGCCGCCCCGATTGGCCTGTTCTTTGGCCGTCTGGCCAATTTTGTGAATGGCGAATTGTATGGACGACTAACAGATGTGCCATGGGCAGTTGTTTTTCCGCACGCCGATTCCTCGCCTCGCCACCCCAGCCAGCTTTACGAAGCGGGCCTTGAGGGGCTACTGCTATTTAGCTTGCTGTGGGGACTGGCGCTTTTTACAAATTGGCTCAAATATCCCGGACGGCTAGCGGGAATTTTCCTGATTGGTTATAGTGTTAGCCGCTTTCTGGTTGAATTCGTGCGTGAACCTGATGCCCAGTTGGGCTTCCTGTACGCCGGAGCCACAATGGGGCAGTTGCTGTGTCTGCCCATGTTCGGGTTCGGATTATGGGTCTGTTTACGATCTTGGCGTACAAAGGTTTGATTACCATGGTACAAAATCTCTCCGAAGTCATCCGCAACAAGATCCGGGCTGAAGGCCCCATCACCGTCGCACAGTATATGGAACTGTGCCTGATGCACCCCGACTTTGGCTATTACACCACGCGCGACCCGCTGGGCGCGGCGGGTGATTTTACCACCGCGCCGGAAATGACTCAGGTTTTTGGTGAGCTGATTGGCCTTTGGTGCGTGGAGATGTGGAAAAAGATCGGCAGCCCCGCCAAGTTTACACTTTGTGAACTGGGACCGGGCCGCGGCACCCTGCTGGCCGATGCCTTGCGCGCCGCCCAAATGGTACCCGACTTCATTAATGGACTAGACGTGCGCCTACTGGAAGCCAGTCCCAAGCTGCGCGAGAAGCAGGCCAGCACGCTTGCAGCCTGGAAACCGAAATGGGTCAGTACCCTAGCCGAACTACCGGATCAGCCGGTGCTGTTTATCGCAAACGAGTTCTTTGACGCTCTGCCCATCCGCCAGTTTGTGCATATGCCCGACGGCTGGAAGGAACGGCGCATCGCTGTCACCGCCAAGGACACCTTTACACTGGTTGCGATGCCGGCCCCAGACGCTCCAACGTACGAGAGTGACGAAGGCGCCGTACAGGAAATGTGCCCTAACGCTGGCGAATGGGCTTCCGCCATCGCCCGACCGATCCTGAAAAATCGTGGGGCGGCGCTGCTGATTGATTATGGCGATGATGAGGTGATTGGGGAAACCCTGCAAGCGGTGGCCAACCACCGACAGGCACACCTGCTGACCACGGCAGGCTATGCCGATATCACCGCGCATGTGAGCTTTGCCCCAATCATGACGGCTGCGCGCAAAATTGGCTGCCGGGTCTATGGCCCGGTTCCTCAGGGCGAGTTCCTTTTGGCCCTGGGAGCGAAAGAACGTACCGAGGCCCTCTTGCGCAGCGCCACGCCCGATCAGCAGCGAACCCTGAAAGCAGCGCTGCACCGCCTGACCGATGCCGCCTCAATGGGCGTTCTGTTCAAGATGGTCAGCTTTACCGACAAAGCTACCGCCGCCCCACCGGGCTTTTAAGCATGATACAAAGCGACGAGCTAAAGCACCCCAACCTGCGGCATGGGTTCTTTACCCGCCGGGGTGGTGTGAGTAGTGGCGTTTTTTCATCGCTCAACTGTGGCTATAAGAATGACGATCCGGCTCATATCGCCGAAAACCGCCGCCGCGCACTGGATCAGCTAGGCCTTGAGGCCTATAATCTGCGTGTATTATCGCAAATTCACAGCGCAAAGGTTGTGACTTTGACGGACGCTGCACCCCTTGCCGCCGAAACGCAGGGCGACGCGCTGGTCACCACTACTCCCGGTCTTGCGCTAGGTGTCGTCACGGCGGATTGCACCCCCGTCTTGCTGGCCGACCCCGTCAATGGCGTGATTGGCGCGATTCACTCGGGCTGGAAAGGCACCGCTGAGAATATCAGCGAGGCAACCGTAGCGGCGATGGAAGCGCTGGGGGCAAAGCGCCAGCATATCATGGCCACGGTTGGCCCCTGCATCGCGCAAACATCTTACGAAGTGGGGCCAGAACTACACGAGATCTTTGTGAGCAAGCGTGCGGACTATGCTCGCTTTTTCATTCCTTCACCCAAAGCTGAGCACTACCTGTTTGATCTGCCGGGCTGTGTGGTGAGCCAGTTATCAGCCGCAGGCGTCCAGCAGGTTCGCTGGACTGGCCATGATACCTGTGCGCTGGAAGACGAGTTTTTCAGTAATCGGCGGACATTTCATCAGGGTGGTGGCAAATTTGGCTTGCAGCTTTCGACGATTGCCTTAGCGTGACGCCATGAGCATCGAAATTGAGCGCAAATTTCTCCTTAAAGACCCGAACTGGCGCCCGAGTGGCCAGCCTGATGAACTGGTGCAGGGTTTTTATAAACTTGGGGAAGAAGCCCGCGGCGAAATTACCGATAGTCCGTTTGGTGTTATTTTTATCCTGAATGATAACGCGCGCATTCCGCTCTTGCCTGAACATGCCGATGATCTGAAAATCCTTGCCGCCGAGCTTGGTGGGCCCTTTCCCGCAGGCTGGAAGGCCCGTGTCCGCAAACGCAATGAAAGCTATGTCTTCGATCTCAAGGGCCCGCGCAGCGGCACCACCCGCCTAGAATTTGATGAAAACCCGTTGCCGCGCGATATCGGTGAAGTTCTACTGCAGGGCTGTGGTGCAACTCTGCTCCGTAAGCAACGCTATCATATCGATGTCGCGGGCAAGCTCTGGTCACTGGATGTATATGGCCCACCGCATGAAGGGCTGGTAGTGGCTGAGGTTGAGCTTTCCAGTGCCCATGAAAAACTGGTGCTTCCGGACTGGGCAGGCGAGGAAATTACCGATCGCAAATTGTTCGGTAAATCCCCCGCCGCGCCCAAGCCTTAAGCGGAATTACGACGCGAGGTTCGCCTCGGCCTCAATCTGGATTGTCACTTCGTCACTGATATTCGGCACATAGGTTGTAATGCCGAACTCGGAGCGCTTGATAACCGTGCTGGCGGAGAAGCCGGCCGTTTTTACCTGACTCATCGGATTGGGCGCAATTTTATTGAGCTTCACATCAAGCACTATCGGCTTAGTGACACCATTGAGGGTAAAATTACCCGTCACTTTGGCGGTATCCGCGCCCGTCAGCTCAACCCTGTCGCTCACAAAAGTGGCGAGCGGGAATTTTTCGACATTGAGGAAGTCGGCGCTCTTGAGATGCTCGTCAAACTTGGGGATCCCCGTCACCAGCCCGGTGGTTGGGATGGTCACCTCAACCCGGCTGTTGGCCGGGGCAGCTTCGTCAAGGACCAGCTTGCCCGAGACACCCATGAACTTGCCATCCGGGTTGGAAAAACCGAAATGGCTGGCACGCCACACAACGTTAGTATGGTTGGGATCAAAATTATAGGTTTCCGCCGCAAAAGCGGGCACCGAAGCCAAGAGCAGGGTGGAGAACAGGGCAGCACGAAGCATGGATTTTCCTTTGATCTGAAGGTTAACCGGAATGGTTGCCAAAAGATACTAGTGCACCTTTTTAAAGCGACCAGTAGGCACTCTGGAGAAACTGCTCAGCCTAGAACGGCTTTAATGGCTGGCACCAGCTGCTTACGCATACGCGCCGGTGTGCTGATGGCGCAATCATCTTGAAAATCAACGCCAAGGGCCTGCGCCAGCACGGGCTGCAAGCTCGCCTGCGGGCAGAAGAACAGATTGCACGGGTTATCCAGCTCTATGAGGTTAAGGAAAATATAGTCGAGTTTTTGTTGATCTTGCGTGTGTGTCAGCCAGTCGCGCAGCTCGGCATTCCGCGTGGCGACCAGCCCACGCACACCCATCATTTCGATCTGGGCGATACCAAGAACCTTGCAACCCATTGGAAAGGTGCCGAAGTCGCTCGCCAGACATTGTTGCAGCTTAGCGCCCGACAGATCGGATTTGGCTTTGAACATTTGCTGCGCAAAGTCGGGCGGAAGCTGGCTGAACGGAGCGAGCCACTGCGCTGCCGCCACATCGCGCGGGGTGCAGACCGAACCTTTAAAGTTCAGGGTGTTGGAGATGATAGCGGCATGCAGCAACGCGGCAGCCTTGCGCGTGATCGTGGCATTGACTTGACTATACCGCTCAGTCACCAACGTGGCGCAGGAGCCGACCAGCTCAATCTGCGCTTTGGCATTGGGAAACAGGTGCGCCTCATGCACTTTGCGGTGGTCGAGAATTTCGCTCACACTTTCCAATCTTACGCGCCCATCAAGAGCAATCGGCTCACTGCTATCAACTAGAATGATATCATCATAAGAGTGCGTATCCATAAGCTTAAGGGGATCTGGCAAGCCAAGATAATCAAGCAGAAACAAGGCTTCACCTTGTGGAGTGCCAAGAATGGCAGCCTGTGCCGGCTCACCTAAAAGTGCAGCATAGGCTAGCGCGCAAGCCAGACCGTCAAGGTCGGGGTTGAGATAGGATGTCACCAACTTAGCGGGCATTAAATATCCAGCTGCTCGGCGAACTTGGCGTTTTCCTGAATGAACTGGAAGCGCAGCTCGGCCTTTTTACCCATCAGGCGCTCGACGAGGTCTTGGGTGGCCTGCGCTTCATCGCTTTCATCCGGGCGGGAGCCATCGGGAATATAGACGCGCAGCAGATTACGCTTCTTGGGATCCATGGTGGTTTCTTTCAGCTGCGCGGCCGGCATTTCACCCAGACCTTTAAAGCGGCCGATATCGACCTTCTTGCCTTTAAAATGCTTGGCAATCAGCTCGTCCTTGTGTGCATCATCGCGGGCATAGAGCACGGTGCTACCATAGCTGAGGCGATAGAGCGGCGGCTGGGCGAGGTAGAGATGCCCCTTGGTGATGAGATCGGGCATCTCGCGGTAAAAGAACGTGAGCAGCAGGCTGGCAATGTGCGCGCCGTCCACATCGGCGTCAGTCATGATGATGATGCGCTCGTAACGCAGCTTGGCGGCGCTAAAATCTTTACCGATGCCGCAGCCGAGCGCCTGAATGAGGTCGCTCAGCTCCTGATTGCCGCGGAATTTATCGGCACTGGCCGAGGCAACGTTGAGGATTTTACCACGCAGTGGCAAAATGGCCTGCATCTCGCGGTTGCGGCCCTGCTTGGCGGAACCACCGGCGCTGTCACCTTCGACGATGAACAGCTCGGTACCCTTGGAGCTTTTAGCCGAGCAGTCGGCCAGCTTGCCGGGCAAGCGCAGCTTGCGGGTCGCGGTCTTGCGATTGGTTTCTTCGTCCTTCTTGCGGGCGCGCTCATCGGCCTTGGCAATCATGAACTCGAGCAGGCCCTTGGCCATGGTCGGGTTACCCGTCAGCCAGATGTCAAAACGGTCTTTTACCGCGTTTTCCACCAGCTTGGTGGCTTCGGTGGTGGCCAGCTTATCCTTGGTTTGGCCCTGAAACTGCGGATCACGGATGAACACCGAGAGCAGCGCGATGCTGCCGTTTATCATGTCATCCGCCGTAATAGCGGCAGCCTTGCGGTTGCCGATCATCTCACCATAGCCGCGCAGCGAGCGAGTGAGCGCCAGACGCAAGCCCGCCTCATGCGTACCGCCCTGCGGCGTGGGCACGGTGTTACAATAACTGCTGGTAAAGCCCTCTTCATCCACCGGCCAAGCGACGGCCCACTCAACGCGCCCTGCCCCTGCCGCAAACTCGACATTGCCCGCGAACGGCGTGGGCGTATGGGTAGCACGGCCTGCGAGCGTAGTGGTGAGGTAGTCGCCAAGTCCGTTCGGGAAATGCAGGTCCGCCTCGGTAGGGGTAGCGCTGTCCGGAGCCAGCAATGAGGGATCGCACTTCCACGCAATATGCACCCCCGCAAACAGATAGGCCTTGGCGCGCGCCATTTTGTAGAGCCGCTCGGGCTTGAAATGCGCTGACTTGCCAAAAATCTCGGGATCGGGGTGAAAGCGAACCGAAGTCCCACGCTTGTTAACCGCGCCCAGCTTTTTGAGCTTGCCCTGCGGAATGCCACGCGAGCAGGTGAACTGATAGAGCTGCTTGTCCTTGGCGACTTCCACAATCAGGTCGTCGGACAGCGCATTGACCACCGAAATACCCACGCCATGCAAACCGCCGGAAGTCTGATAGACCTTGCCGGAGAATTTGCCGCCCGAGTGCAGCATGCACAAAATAACCTCAAGCGCCGACTTGCCGGGATATTTGGGATGGTTATCGACCGGAATGCCGCGCCCGTTATCGCGCACGGTGACATACCCCTCTTTGTCCAGCTCCAGCTCGATACGGCTGGCATGGCCGGCCACCGCCTCGTCCATGCTGTTGTCCAGCACTTCGGCGACCAGATGGTGCAGCGCCGATTCATCGGTGCCGCCAATATACATGCCGGGGCGCTTGCGGACAGGCTCGAGCCCCTCCAACACCTCGATATCCGCTGCCGAGTAGGAATCCACTTTGCGGGCCGCGCCGCCTTTGAAGAGATCTGAAGCCATGGGGGGATAAATGCCCTAGGATTCGTTAAGATGCAAGATTAACCAATTAAATGTTGTATTCGCAGGGCCAAATGCCTAGTTTTGCGGCGGAGCTGCACATGAACGTACTTATTATTAGCGAGTTTGAAGCTGTTGCAAAGCAGGCGGCTAACGAGATTGCCGAATGCTTTCCCAAGGCCCGTTTCTCTGTTTACCGCTCGCTTGAGCTATTCGAGGCAGCGAAGGAACGCGCCACGGACTACGATGTGGCTGTTGTATCTGACTTCTGGGATATGCCCTCGAGGGAAGAAAAAGATAAATTGGAGAATTATCGCGGAGTTACTCTGGCATGGTCGCTTTTGGCCGCTCACCCGGATATCCATCTTATCGGCATCACTCACGGCGGCCAGATGGCCAACCCTTTTCATAGTCTGCGCAAGCGCGCCGCGAATAGCTCTGATATATTCTGCGGTGCTGATGACCATAGCCGCATGACAGGGGCGCATTTCGGACATACCTTGGCTTCTCAAATCAGGCGGCAGCTCCATGAGCTAAATGCAAGAATTTCCCTTGCCGAGACACCGAGAGAGACCGTCGCACAAGAAACCGTCGCACAGTGGAAAAAGACGCGAGACCACTTGCAGATGCTGTGAACAGGTCTAATCTAGGCCTTATGTGGACGCTGTATCATCATCCTTCCCACCCCGGCTCGCGCAAGGTGCGTCTCGCCCTGTCCGAGCTAAATCTGCCTTGCACCGTTGAGCTGGAGAGCTACTGGCTTCATCGGCCCGAGTTTACCCGCCTGAATGTGGCGAGCGAAGTGCCCGTGCTGCTGCTCGATGAAGGGCAAAGCATTGTCGGCGATCAGGCGATTTGCGA
This sequence comes from Micavibrio sp. UBA2400, assembly GCA_002343265.1. Classification (GTDB taxonomy): domain Bacteria; phylum Pseudomonadota; class Alphaproteobacteria; order UBA2400; family UBA2400; genus UBA2400. Next base: position 607 of record DDSC01000036.1, on the reverse strand, counting down.
ATTCATCGACGAGATGAAGCCCGACCACAGCCTGCTCGGCCCCAGCCTTGAGCAGCGCAGCGAAACCCGCCGCCTGCTGCAATGGTTTGACCAGAAATTCGCCCGCGAAGTGACTGACAATATCATCGGCGAAAAGCTGATGAAGCGCCTCACCCATAGTGGCTCACCGATGGCCGATGCCATTCGTGCCGGGATTGCCAATATCCATTATCATCTCGATTATATCGGCTGGCTGACCGAGCGCCGCAACTGGCTGGCTGGCCCCACCTACTCGCTGGCCGATTGTGCGGCGGCAGCGCATATCTCGCTGATCGACTATCTGGGTGATGTGCCATGGGCCGACCATGACGATGCCCGCAACTGGTACATGAAGGTGAAATCACGCCCGTCGTTCCGCCCCCTACTGAGCGAAACCATGGCCGGCGTAACCCCGGCCAGCCATTACGCGAATTTGGATTTTTAACCAACCATCCCCTCCCCCGACTGGCTCGGGGGAGGGTTAGGGTGGGGGCTGGGGGGGGTTTATTAAGCCCCCACCTACGCCCCCCCCAAAATCATTTTTTATTTTAGTTTTTTTGCTTGCCCTTTTGGGGGGAGAAAATAAGAG
>DDSC01000014.1:8723-119564 GCA_002343265.1 Micavibrio sp. UBA2400 | reverse complement strand
TTATAACACTGAGCAGCCGCCCCACAGTGTGCATTTTGGCCGCGAGGCACAGACGCTGTATCGCGAAGGGTATCAGGGCCGCTTGCTGCGCTCACTCAAAAGTATTCTGGGCACATCGCTGGCGCAGGAATCAACCGCGATTGGTTATAAAAGCCTCAAGCTGGCCGATGTGCTTACGTCATTTTTGGCGCATCTTAAGGTAAAGGCCGAGCTGGTAGCCAAGCAATCGCTTGAGCAGGTTGTTATCGGTCGTCCCGTGCATTTTATTGATGGCGACCCGACTGCCGATCAAAGGGCGCAGGGTGAGCTGGAAGCGATTGCACAAAAGGCAGGGTTCAAGGATATCCGCTTTCAGTATGAACCGATTGCCGCCGCGCTGGCTTATGAAGCCGACCTGACAAGTGATGAAACTGTGCTGGTGGCCGATCTGGGTGGTGGTACGGCTGACTTTTCCATCCTGCATCTGTCGCCCAAGCGGGCGCAGGAGGTTGACCGCCGCGCCGATGTGCTAGGCAACAGCGGCGTGCATCTTGGGGGCACTGATCTCGATCGGTTGCTCTCTTATCGTTGTGTGATGCCGGAGCTGGGGCTAGGCAGCCGCTATCGCGATACGGTGCTGGAGATGCCGCTCACCCCGTACACGCTGCTCTCCACTTGGCATAAGATCAACCTCCTTTATACCCCCCGCGCTCTTGTGGATATCGCCGAGATGGTTCGCGGTGCGGCCAAACCGGAGAAGGTGCAGCGTCTGCAAACGCTAGTAGAAAATCGTGCTGGCCATGCATTGGCGCATCAGGTGGAAGCAGCAAAGATTGCACTTTCCACCCAGCCGCGCACCGAGATTGACCTGCGCGAACTGTTGGGTGGATTAGTCGTCCCCGTGCGCGAACGGGATTTCTTGCTGGCCATTCAAGGGGCAGTGGACTCGATTGTGGCAACGGTTGCTGATCTGGTTAAAGTCGCGCAGATTAACCCAGTCGCGATCCACACGATTTTCTTTACCGGGGGTACCTCGGCTGTGCCCGCGTTACGTCAGGCTATTTGCGCTGAGCTTCCCCACGCACGGGTGATCGATGGTGACCCTGTTGCCGCAGTTGGGCGTGGACTCACCCTGAGTGCTGCCGTGCAGTTTGATGCTGCTGTTTAAGTCTGTGCGTTGATGGCAATACCGTGCTTGCTCATCAGATCGGTCAGCTCGCCGCTCTGATACATTTCGCGCACGATATCGCAGCCACCAATAAACTGGGTTTTCACATAAAGCTGCGGCAGGGTTGGCCAGTTGCTGAACTGCTTGACGCCTTCGCGCAACGCCGGGTCGGTCAGCACATCCACCCCTTTGAACTTGATGCCCAGATGATTGAGCACCTGCACCACGGCCGCCGAGAAGCCGCATTGCGGAAAGGCAGGCGTACCTTTCATGTAGAGAACGACATCATTATTGCTCAGGTCCGACCGGATCTGGTCATAGACGGGATTTGTGCTCATGAGAGACCTCCTGTGTTATTGGGTTTTAACCAGATCATCGGCGCTGGTATGCAGCGAGAGCGCATGCAAGTCGCGGCCAACCGCGCCCTTCAGCGCCGCATAGACCAGCTGGTGTTGCTGAATGCGCGACAGACCGCGAAAGGCGGGTGCCGTTACATGCGCCGCATAGTGATCGCCATCGCCCCGCAGGTCGTCGATACGAACTTGCGCGCCGGGAATGCCGTCACGGATCAATTTCTCAAGGGTGTGTTTGTCCATAGCCATGGCGCACAATCTAGCCGTAGCAGGGGGGAGGATGCAAGGGTTTCGCTAGGGGTTTTAGGGCCTTGCCACTTGTTTTTCGGGTTTTTACCGATTAAAAACCGCCATGACTGACTGGAAAGCCCGTTTTGACGCAGCCGCGCGTGCGGCCGGTTTGGCGCCACGTCTTGACCGGTTTTATTTCCTGCGCCACGGCGAGACCGATCATAACCGATATGGCATCGTGCAGGGTTGGCAGGATACCCCGCTTAACGCGCTAGGCGAGGCGCAAGCACGGCAGGTTGCCCCGGCCTTAGCGGATCTTGGTATTACGGGTATCATTTACAGCCCCTTGCAGCGCGCCAAGCGTACCGCCCAGATTGTGGCCGAAGTTACCAGTTTGCCGTTGCTCCGGCATGAGGACAATCTTAAAGAGCGCCATCATGGCGGATATGAAGGCAAGCCTGCGCCCGATGTGGTATGGAAGCTGTTTGATGACACAACCGAAAGTTATGAGACATTTGCCAGTCGCACCGCAGTCGGGCTGAATGCTTCACTGACCGAGGGATTACCGCTTATTGTGGCACATGGCGGCACCCGGCGAATTATTCTCTACGCGTTAGGCCTTGATGTGCCGGGTAAGGCGATGGGCAATGCGGTGCCACTGGAATTTTATAAAGCGGGAGGCCGCTGGCAGGTGCGGGTGCTGATGCTGCCCACCATTACCGAGGCAGGGATTGAAACCTGATCCTTGAGGTTTTCCACAGAAAAGAGGTTAACGCTTCGTCAGCGACATTGATCTTTGCTGTCCTGCCTTTATAGCTGACCTCAAACAGGGGGCATGCTCATGGAATATCCGGTTACTGAATCGCGGCGTCAGCCACTGGCGGTACATATTACGCAAAGCTGGGAGAAGCTGGCCGAGTTTGTTGGCCGCACGCGCGTCACCCGCGACTATCGCCCATTTTATGACGCTATGAAACACTATCTCGAACTCCGCTTTTCGGATCATGGCGTCAAGCATGTTGGCCTAATTGAGGCGGCGCAGTCCGACCCACGCCTGTTTACCCTACTGACCAGCAAGGTGACCATACAAGGCAAGGACGGGGGCAAGCTTCAGAAGCCGTTGTATAGGCCGCATGAGTTGTCCAAGCTGCGCCTGCTGGAGTGGGCGGTTGAACTGGCGGGCAGCCCGCGCCGGTTTGAAAAAGGTTCGGGCAATAAGGTACCGGGGGTGGGGCATGATGTGCCCCGCCTGCCCACCACCGCGCTGGAAATTGAATGGGGCCCGAACACAGCCGTCTTGCAGAATATGGCGATTGTCAGTTTTGCCGCGGGCAAACTGACGGCCTTCAAATGGGCCTGCACCATGAACTCGGTTGTGGGCGCGGCCATGTACGCCTATGTCCAGGAACACGGGCTGCAAGCGGCGTTCGAGCGCCTCTCGGCTCCAACCACTCATAAAACCCAGCAGCAGCTGGCCATGGTCGCAGCGCAACTGCGTGGCTATAACGCCGGGCGTGATCTGGCTGTACAGGAGTATCTTAAAGCCCTTGCACGGGATGCGCGCAGTCCCTCCAGCCCGACTGAGGCGATGGCACAGTTGGTGCCGTCAAAGCCTACCGGAGTCGGGCGAGGAGTCGCGACCACGGCTCTCCCGGCCCGCAAGAGAGCACCCAAAGCGCCGTCAGCTTGATGGTGTGACCACGCTGAGATCCGCTGGGCCGATTTCCGGCGCGATGCCAAGCCGTCGCGCGACTTCCTGATAGGCCTCGGCCAGCGAGGCACCGCTTTCTTTCAAGCGGTCGCGGTCAAACCGCTCGTTGGTCTTGATATCCCACAGGCGCATGTTCTCCGGACTGATCTCATCGGCCAGCACCACCCGCAGCATATCGTTCTCGACCAAGCGGCCAAACTCGCAGCGGAAATCGACCAGCCGCAGACCGACGCCCAGAAAGAGACCGGACAGATAGTCGTTGATGCGCAGGGCCAGCCCCACCATCTCGTCCAGATCCGGCGGCTCGGCCCAGCCAAAGCAGGTGATATGCTCTTCGGTCACCAGCGGATGGCCCAGCTCGTCCGACTTGTAATAGTACTCAATGATCGAACGCGGTAAAATTGTGCCCTCGGGAATTTTCAGCCGACTGGCCAGCGTACCCGCTGCCACGTTGCGCACCACCAGCTGCAAGGGGATGATCTCCACCTCGCGGATCAGCTGTTCGCGCATATTCAGGCGTTTGATGAGGTGAGTGGGAATGCCCATCTCCATCAACCGGTTCATCAGATATTCCGAGATGCGGTTGGTAAGCACACCCTTGCCGGACACTGTCTGCGCAGACGGGCCTGCGGGTCGCGACTCGACCTCATCCTTGAAGTACTGCACCAGCGTTCCCGGTTCGGGACCCTCGAACAGGTCCTTGGCAGTTCCCTCGTAAATGCGGCGGCGACGGTTATTCATGACAGGCCTTATATCAACCCCTTGCCGCCCTCACAATGGCGCTCTATGACTATTTATGTAGCCCAGGAGAACAAATGTCCCTCGAAGACCGCAAAAACTCATTTGAAAACAAATATGTGCATGATGAGGAGCTGAAATTCAAGATCGAAGCCCGTTTGGCCAAGCTGTTCGGGGCTTGGGTTGCCAGCGAGCTGGGTTATGCGCCTGACAAGGCCGATGCCTACGCCAAGGAAATGGTGGTGACGCAGCTTGATGCCCCCGGTAATGATGACATTCTGGCCAAAGGGCAGACTGATCTCAAGGCCGCCGGGAAAGACTACCCAGAGGCAGCTTTGGTCACCAAAATTAACCAACTGGAAGAGCTAGCTCGTGCGCAGATCATGACGGAAGCCAAATCTTCATGATCCCTGCCTTATGATAATATGCTGTTGAGTATCAGGAGCCTGTACGGTTGACGTCATTCCCGGTTATCCTAACTGAACATCGCCGACGCGGCTTCAGTCTGATTGAAGCTGCTTTGACACTCGGGGTTATTGGCGTGGCGCTGGCAGGAACTTTTCAGCTGTTCAAAACCAGCGGCGATATGCGGGAGGCGGCGCTCATCGGGCAGCAAGCCCTCTCTGTCAGCGCTGCCGCGCAGCAGTATATCATGACCAACCGCACCAGCTTGATGGCGCTGGGGGGGCTGTCGGCACTCAACAGTGTTGTCAAAATAAAACTGACCAGTGCCGATAGTGGTGCTACGTCTGATAGCGTGCAGCAAGCGGGTCTGCTTCCTGCCACTTTTCGTAACGCCACTTCCTACGGCCAAAGCTACGCGCTCTATGTCCGGCGTGAGGATGCCGGTACTCCGGCGGCCGCCGATGCGTCAGACCGGCTGGTCGGTTTACTCATTACCACAGGTGGGTCAGAAATCCCCGATACTCTGGGTGCCCGCATTGCCAGTGTTGGCGGTGCGCCGGGTGGATTCTTTTATGCCGACAGCAATCCGGCCAGTCCAACCGCCGCCACCACGGCACTGGGGAGTAACGGCACTTGGCAGATTGATATGACGGCTGCGGGTTGGAGCACCATCGGGGCTACTGCCACCGCTGGGCATCTGGCTTTTCTCACCAATCTGACACCGGGTAACGTCAGCGGGGTCTTCAGCACAGGCGGCAGCGGGGGGGGCACCCCCGGCGCTACCACCATAGACGAACTGGATGACGGCAAAACCGATTACTCGACGCTGTATAATGTTTTTCTGGGCTCGGGCGCTGGTGAAAATACAACCGTTGGAGGCTACTCGGCTGCCGTTGGCTATCAGGCCATGCAAAATCGGGTGGGTGATAGCTCAAGTCTTAATGATACCGCAGTCGGTTATCGGGCCCTTCTAGGAAATACCAGCGGGGGGCAGGGATCTGCGAATGTCGCCATCGGGTCGAATACATTGTTTAATGTGTATCCCTCAACGAGCAATACTGCGGTCGGATCTGGTGCCGGGCTTGTTATGTCTCCCGTTAGCCATACGGGGCGGACATTAGTTGGTTCCACGACTGGATTATTTTGTAGCGGAAATAATGTCACTTTTATTGGAACCCAAGCAGGTTATTGCAATAATTTTGCTACGGTACCCGCCACCGGTACGGTTGCCGTTGGGTACAACACGATGCGCTATAATACCAATTCAGGTACCTATAACACATTCGTAGGCACTGATGCCGCCGCTGCAGCTGGTACTAGCACAGAGGCAGGGGATTTTAATACAGCCATCGGCTATTATACTTTTCGTAGTAATACATCTGCGGCGAGTGATGGGAACATCTTTATTGGATATATGTCAGGTGCGATGTTTACTTCGGGTAATACCTCCATCACCATTGGTGCCAATACGACTGTACTCGCTGGCAGTAATACTAACCGTTTAAATATTGGCAACTTTATCTATGGCAGCATGGGAGCAGGCGGTATTTTACAGCTCGGCTCCTCATCGTTGCCATCCGGCATTGGCTTTAGTGCCGGTCCTAGGACCGACTCCATTCGTATGGCAATGGGCACTAACGCGCAGCGCCCCACCTGTAATGCCACCTTGGCCGGCGCCACGCGTTGGAATACCACCATTACCTCGTTTGAGTTCTGTAACGGTACCCAGTGGATGCAGTTGGTACTCAGTACTATTGGTGCCACTACACCGGGGGGCAGTGATGGCTATTTCGTCATGACGGCAGCCGAGTGGGATGGCAATTTGGGCGGTTTGGCTGGGGCTGACGCCAAATGCCTGTCGGACTTGACGACCTATAACTGGAAGGGAAAAACCGATGCCTCCGCTCGGGGCTTATTGGTAGCCGGAAAGGTTAAAGCATTTCTGTGCACCAGCTCCTGCAACATGGCAACGCCCAGCACCACGTATCACTTTGCCCGCTCCGGCAGTACCACTATTGGTGGTGCCAGTTTTCTCACAAACGCCAGCGGTCAGGGACCGGATGATACGGCGGGCAACTGGGCCGCGACCAATTATTTTTCCACCGCCCGCGGCTTCTGGTCGAACCGCCCCTCTGTCAGCTCGGCGCTCTGGGGTGATGGCGATGCTGCGGCACTCACGGTGGGGGGCGATGCCTGTGCCCATTTTACCAGCAATAACTCCAGCAAATACGCCAGTCAGGGCATACCAACCTTTACCGATTCCCGCCGCTGGGCCTTTGGTGATGCGCAGGGCGGCTTCCGTCAGTGCAATAACACACTGCCGCTGGTCTGCTTCGTTCACCCGTAAGTCAGCCATTGCCGCAGCAGGCTGGTGACCGCCTGTGGTCGTTCCAGCGGACTGAGATGGCCGCACTCCTCAATCAGGCCAAGGCGGGCATTGGGTATGGCCTCAACCATTTCCTGAGCAACTGCCAGCGGTGTCAGGGCATCCTGCCGCCCGGCAATTACCAGCGTCGGAATTTTGATCTGCGCCAAGTCGGGCCGCGAGTCTGGCCGCCCTAAAATAGCTGTTTGCTGGCGGATAAAGGCATCGCGCCCCACCCGCTCGGCCATCTTGAGAACAACATCGGTCAGGGCGTGGTCATGCAGCCGCTCGGCATGCACCAGCATGGGCAGCAAGCGCGGCGTGACGCCTTTGAACTTACCGGTTTTGGCCAGTGCGATCAGGCCGGTGCGGCGCTCGCGGGTGTCCTCGCTATCGGCGCGGGCCTGAGTGTTGATGAGGGCCAGATGAGTCACGCGGTCAGGCGCCTGCCGCATGATTTCCAGTGCAGCGTAGCCTCCCATCGAGAGCCCGGCCAGCGCGAAACGGTCCGGCGCGTGGGCGAGCACGTGCGCCGCCATGTCCTTAACTGAGTCCTGATGCGTAAGGGGAATAACCTCAGGCGTGCACACCTCGGCCAGATGGTGCACCTGATGGGTCCACAGTGCAGCATCACACAGCAAACCAGGCAGTAGAAGGAGGGGCGGGAGGTCGGTCACTCCATCCCCGCTTTCTTGCGGGGGTTGAAGCCGCTGGCACTGCTCCATTTTTGTAAAAAGCTGATCAGGTTGTCATCCGGTTCATCCGGCAGCACGACCTTCAGACGCACATACTGATCGCCGGCCTCGCCGCCAGCACGGGGCACCCCCTTGCCGCGCAGACGCAGGACCGTGCCGGTGTTTGAGTTCTTGGGCACCTTGACGTCAACCAGCCCGGTGAGGGTTGGCACCCGGATGGTTGCCCCCAGCACTGCCTCGTTCAACGCCACTGGCACCTCGCAGTTGATGTCATCCCCCTCGCGCCGGAACAATGGATGGGGATCAACGGTAATGGTAATATAGGCATCACCCGCAGCCCCCCCCGTGCGGGCGCTGACACCTTGGCCTTTTAAACGCAGTTTAGCGCCGTTGGTGGTTCCGGGCGGAATGGTAAGAGCGACTTCCTTGCCGCCCGCCAGCTGGATGCTGCGCTTGCCACCCAAGGCCGCCTCGATAAAAGGTATCTTGAGGGTATAATTGACATCCTTGCCGGGGCGGAGTGTGTCCTCGCCGCTTTCGCCGCCCATACCCATACCCGCAAACCCGCCGAAGCCGCCCCGCCCGCGCTTGCCGCCGCCAAACAGATCGTTGAGGATATCTTCGGTGCTGAAGTCATTTTCGTCAAACCAGCGCTTGGCTCCGGCCCCGCGCTTGGTACTGCCGCTATGCGGGCGGTAATTCTGGTAATTATAGACGCGCTCCTGCCCGCTGGCGTCGATCTCACCCGCATCAAAACGATGACGCTTGTCCTTGTCGCCCAGAATATCATAGGCCGCGTTCGCTTCCTTCAGCTTGGCCTCGGCTTTCCGGTCTCCGGCGTTACGGTCAGGGTGATACAGCTTGGCCTGTTTGTGATAGGCCTTCTTGATCTCCTCGGCACTGGCCGAGCGGCTGACACCGAGCACCTCATATGGATCGCGAATACTCATGGCCTATATATAGGCAGGAATGCCGCGACTTCCTAGAGCTGGAATAGGGCGGGGCGCGATCGTGCGCCCCACCCGGGTTATCTAGCGTAGTGCGACCAACGCCGCAGCAGGGCTCCGCGCGGCGAGGGTGCGGGGGCGATCATCGCTGTACGGCCAGTCACTTGTGGCCAGCTCATGCGGGGTGCGATTGAACAGCGCTGGCTCATTTTTATCGATCAGACTGACCGCCAAGGCCAGCTCCGCCCGCCAGTCGCGGCTCCCTGGAGTTCCCGGCCCACTGGCCGCCACCGTGACGAAGCACTTCAGGTTTTTGCTCCGTAGCCGATCATTCAAGCCCAATAGGACCGGATCAGAAGTGAGCGACTGGACATTGCGGGCCAGAGCAAAAAAGACATTGCACAGGTCATGCTGCTTTTTGCCCTTGAGACCACAGGCCTGATCATTAGGGATGCCATTTGATACAGCCCCCATGTAGCCCTCGTCCAGTACGCCGGGGGCATAGCGCACAGCCTGTGGCTTCACCAGCAGCCAGATATTATCCCGACCGAGCGGGCGGCCACAGCTGTAAGCCTCGGTCCGTTTAATTTCAAGGTTTGCTGCATCTACCTGCGCCAGCACGACCCCGAGTGGTAGCAATGCATAGCTATTGCCTTGAGCCAAGGCCATGGCGAAGGCGCGACCGAGTCCGGCAGCCGTCACGCGGCCAAGACCTTCGGCAAAACGCTGGGCAACGGATGAAATGATGGGCGGATTTTCAGGTAACGCGGGCTGATTCATGCTGACCTCTGAGTTGGAGGCAGAAGGATCTCTGCGTTATCTTCTTGTATAGAAACCGATACGATTTGTCAATAAAATTTGTCAATCAAATCAATAAGTTATTATGTTATTCTCTCTAGTGTATCAAGAGTGCCAGAAAGCGCAATTGGCAGCTTAGGAAAAGGGCCGCTGCATCCAGCGGCCCCTTCTGATATCAACCAAGTCAGCTTACGGCTGAGTTCGCTCCAGCGGTTTTACTGCTGAATCTGCCACGTACCGTCCTGGTTCTGACAGGCAGTTCCATAGGCCGTCTGCTGGCGGCCACCAACGTTGATGGTCTGCTGGTACTCGCGGCAGTAGCTGCCCGAGGACGAGTAGCCGTCCCGCGTGGTGGTGATGGTGCCATTGTTGCCGGATTCCGGATTGTTCCAGCGAATGGTCTGGCCAACCGGAGCGGCATAGGCCTGATTCATGGCGGTGCCTGCAGCTTGTTGGTCAGCACGGTCAAGCGAAGCGCCGATCTCACTGCCCGCCCACGCGCCAAGCAAGGTGCCCAAAGCGGTCGCAGCCAAGCGGCCATCGCCCTTACCAAACTGTGCACCAACCACCGCGCCACCCACAGCACCGCCGAGCGTACCAACGGTCTGCTTGGTACCCATGTTTTCGGTACAGCCCGTCACCAGCGCCAGCGCAGTCACAGCCACCAGCAGCTTGCCGCGCAGAGAAGAGGTCATCATGGTTAAATCCTATCAACAGCGGCACGCCCAAGTGGTGCCGTCCCCTAGATAATCAGCAGCCCGGCGGTTTAAGTCAAGAGATCGCGCTTGAACGGGACAATTTGTCCTGCTAGCGTCGCGCAAACAGGGGGAAAATTCATGAAAAACATGTTCTTGCGTCTTGTATCGGGACCAGCAGCGGCTGAGTTGCGTGTGCGTAGGCTAAAGCGGCTGTGTACATTTGCCGCAGAGTTTGAGGGCAGTGCAGATGGGGTTATCAAGGCTTTTGACACCATCACAACACACGGCGTGGCCCGCGCTATGGGGCGAGCCACACGGGAGGGCTACACCATTCGCGAGCTCTCTATTGCCCTGACTTTCTACAATGACGGCATGGGAGATGGCGTTATTCAGCGCGTGCGCCGGGCGCTGGGTCTGGCGTATGCCTGAGCTCGCCCGTAATGCGCCTTACCCGATCGGCGAAGCTGTGCTTTATTCCGCCCCATGAACGGGCTTAGTTTAACCGCACTGCTGGATCGCCACCTAACCGACGCACAGGTAAAAACCTATGCGGCTTCGGCTGCACTGGTCATGGCGGCATCGCTGGTAGGGCTGAAAACCCTTGGCTACTTCGCAACTGATTCGATCAGTCTGCTGTCCTCGTTGCTCGACAGCGCGTCGGATATCGTCGCCTCATTGGGGACTTATGTTGGTGTGCGTACAGCGCTACGCCCGGCAGACGAAGACCATCGCTTTGGTCATGGCAAGGCCGAGGCGATGTCTGCACTCGGGACGGCCGCTTTCGTGCTCGGCTCGGCCAGTTTTCTGGTCATAGAGGCGGTGGGTCGGTTATTCTCCCGGCAGGCGGTTGCGCTCAGTGCGGTGGGGGTTGGTGTCATGGTGGTGTCAATGCTGGCCACCCTTGCGCTTATCCTGTTCCAGAAATACGCGGTCAAGCGCACCGGGTCCACGGCCATTGCGGCCGATGAAGTGCATTACACGGCGGACTTTGCCAGCAATGGCGCCGTCATTGTGGCTCTGCTACTGACCGGTTGGACCGGGCTGTCATTTATCGATTCGTTCGCTGGTATTGCCATTGCGCTGTGGTTGGTGGCTAAGGTGGTACCCGTCGCCCGGCAGGCCGTTGATATGCTGATGGATAAAGAAATGCCGGATGCGGACCGCGCCCGTATTCTGGCCCTGACCACCGCGCACCCGCTGGTCAAGGGCGTGCATGATCTCCGCACCCGCCAGTCCGGTACAGCGCTGTTTGTCGAATTGCATGTCGAGTTTGACCCTGACCTCAGCCTCTTCAAGGCGCATGCGGTAGGGACCCAGATTGAAAGTGCGATCAAGAGTGCGTTTACCGGGGCCGATGTCATGATTCATTTCGACCCGGAAGGAGTCGAAGAGCACCGGCTGGATGATAAAATCAAATCAGCCGGACCGCCCAGCGCGATGCCAGAATAGCATCCTCGCTTAAAAACTCTTCCAGATCACTTAATACGGCCTCGGGCGATACACTTAGAATGACACCTTTTAGACGGTTACGATCGTGTGCCCATTCGATATAGAGGCGGTTCAGGGTATCGCGCAGCTCACTGCGCCCCGTGCAACACACACATCCGGTCGTCAACCGCACGGGCGCTGGCACTCCATCGGCGAGATTCAGGACCATGCTATAACCGGGATAATCTCTGGCCACCTGTTCCGGATCGGCCCCTTGCATAATCAGGAGAGGGAGGCGCATGACGGACACAGACCCAGCACTTCAACCACACTGCGCTCGGCGGTAAAATTTCGGGCTTTGGCGTTTTTGGTCAGCATCTTGCTGATCTGTGGGTCTTCCAGTTCGGTCACTGTCTGGCAGGCTCGGCAGACCAGAAACTGCAGGGCATGCCGCTCACCGGGGTGTGGACATCCCACATACGCATTCAGACTTTCGATACGGTGCGCTAGTCCGGCACTGACCAGAAAATCAAGCGCCCGGTAGACAGAGAGTGGGGCCAGTTTCTTACGGGCATGGGCATTCAAGTAATTAAGGAGGTCATAGGCACCAAAGGCGCGATGTCCGCTCCAGAGGGCCTGCAACACCTGCGCCCGCAACGGCGTCAGCGCTTTGCCCTGTAACTGTTGCGCTGTCTGCAGGGCACTGTGGATGCAGCGCGCGTGATTATGTCCTGATGCCATACCGAGTCTATAGCGGGTTTTTGAACGGCTGTCATGCATCGGGCACCGTGAGCGGTTGGTCCAATATATATTGCTTTTCTTGGGCATGGTCGTCGCTATACTGTGCCCAGCAGGAGAGGTTCATGAGCAAGACAATCCCGCAGGATTCTGGCGCCGGTCAGGCGCAAATCGAATTGGTGACCGGGCATGTGATCGCTGACCTTGTTCGAGCCGCCTATTATAAACTTGATGATGTTCTACAGATGCACCCCGCCCAGCAGGAGGGTGAGGACTTTTTTACGGTGCGGCGTGGCGTTGTCGCGAGCGCTCTGAAAAGTCTGGTGTCTGTATTGCAGGAGAAGGCCAGCGGCTATCGTCAGGACGATTACGCGCCATTAGCGCAGCTGGATTCCGATGCCGGGCGCCGTTATCTCCTGCGCAAATTCCGTGGCGATGCCTTGCACCATCTTCGTGAGAATGAGGACGCGTTAACAGCCGCCGCCCCCAAGTCTTATCTGGAGCAGTCAGCGCCACGCTCAGGGTTTCGTTTACTGACGCGCCTGCAGCAGGCCAGCCAGCTTGGGTTTCAGCAGGCGGAGCGGATGGTTACGGATATGTTCGATGAGCTGGAGCTGGGACAACTGGGGCCTGATACACCGACGGCCGAGTTCGAGCGGATGCAGTGTCTCGCGCATATTGGCGACGTGCTGAAAACCTCAGCCCGGACCCATTTTGGTTTTCTCTGGACTGAACAGCCGCGCTTCATGTCCCCCGTCGTCCGCCATGCGCTGGCTGAAGTCTATCTCGGCCATCTCGCGCAGAGCGTGGAGTTGGCGCTGCAATCGGCGGGAGAAACAGGACCGCGTTATCGGACCTGTGGCTCCATCCTGGCCGAACTTGGGATTCAGCAAAGGGCTGAGCATAGCGAACTGGTTCCCGACACGCTGCCCGGGCGGTACATCCGAGAGTTTATCAACATTGCTCATATTCTTCGAGATAGTCTGGGGAAACACGAGCTTTTGGGGCTGGTCACCTTGCACTATGAACAGCACTATGAGCAGCGCGGGCGGCAGGCCCCGTCCATAACCGAGGCGGCTGTGGCGAAAGGCTTGCTGACGGTCGATCAGTTTCTGGCAGATTTTACCGACCGTCTCACTAAATCACGGGTGGAGTTCGACGGATTTACGCCTGAGGCGGAGCACTCAACCGCATCACCTGTCTGCTATTTGTCCATGCCCTTGCGGTTACACTAGCCCTAGGCGGCCTCAGCCGCGACGGCGACCGGACGCACATGCGCGCTGGCCCGGCTGACCTCTCGTACAGTCCACGGGCGGGCTTGTCCGGTCAGATATTCGGCTACAGTAAGGCCTGAGGTTACGGCATCTTCCGCTAGGCCAGCCCCGGTCCAGCCACCACAAAACCATACCCCGCCAACCCCTTGCAGATGGCCAATATAGCTTTGGGCCATGAGGGCCTGTGAGTCCAGTACAGGGACCGACGGCGTCATCTGTGCCAGAACAGCTGTTGCCGCCGGCGGGGTTGGCGGGTTGATACTCACAAATAACGGGGTATCCGTTTCCAGCGCCTGAAGAGGGTTCATCCAGTAGGTTACCGCAGGCTTGTGATGCGGATGGGTATGATAGGTGCACGCGGCCCACGCCAGCCTCCGCTGTGGCATTTGGGTACGATCCTGATGCAAAAAGACGGAATGGACCTCGGTTCGTATTGCGCCGAGCAGTTCCTGCTCGGGTCCGGTTGGGTCAGTCAGCAGGGTCAGCGCCTGATCCGGCGGGCAGGCCAGCACCACGGCGTCATAGGCGGTGTACCCGGCCTCGCTTTCCACCAATGTACCTGCACTCGTCCGCTTAATCTTCTGTGCGCGCTGGGTGAGGATCTGGGCACCGAAACGGGCCGATAACGCCCGCAGCAGCTCAAGACTGCCGCCAGCGATGCTTCGCCACTCGCCGCGCCGTGGGCGCAGGCCCAACAAACCCTGATCGCTGAGCAACTGGATCAGGCTCTTGGCCGGAGCCTGCAAAATCTGCTCGGCCGAGTTCAGGCGCAGGGTTATGGCAAGCGGTATGAGTGCACGGCTAACAAACGCATCCGAGTACGCATTTTGCTGTAGATAATCGAGCAGGGGAGGATTCAGGGCGCTGCCGAGAAGCGCCGGAGCGTCCCGGCGAAACCGCCGGGCATCGCGCAGCATCTGCCAGCGCGGGCCCGAAAAAAACTGCGCTGGCTGCGCCAACAACCCGGCCAGTGTGGTGCTATGTTCCAGTTCGCCGCCATACAGGCTGGCGGCAAACGAAAGTTGGCATGGTTGTGTGGTTACGCGCAGGCGCGCCAGTAATTTGGCGAGATTGGGGGAGCTGCGCATATGAAACGCCGGAAAACCCAGATCGACCGGGACAGTGTCGCCGGACGCTGTGGTCGCCAGCACCGTTTGCGCTCGCCCGCCGATATGACGACCAGCATAGACAGTAACCTTATGGCCGCCCTCGGCCAGCCACCACGCGCAGCTCATTCCGGCAAGACCCGAGCCGATGACGGCAATATCAGCCATTCTTGATCTCCCCATAGGCTGCCAGAGCGGCATCCCGTGCAGCAGCGTGATCGACCAGTGGGCGCGGATAACTGCGCTCCAGTTCCAGACCAGCCTGTTCTAGCACAGTTGCAGGTGCCTCAAATGGCCGGTGCAACCATTTATCCGGAAGCGCAGCAATTTCAGGAACATAGCGGCGAACATAGTGGCCCTCGGGGTCAAATTTTTCACCTTGGAGGACCGGATTAAAAACCCGGAAGTAGGGTGCGGCATCGGCCCCGCACCCTGCCACCCACTGCCAACTGGCAACGTTATTCGCTAAGTCGGCATCCACCAGTGTATCCCAGAACCACGCTTCCCCCTGTTGCCAGTGGACGCGCAGGTCCTTAACCAGAAACGACGCCACAATCATGCGCACGCGGTTGTGCATCCAGCCGGTCTGCCACAGCTCGCGCATGCCTGCATCAACGATCGGATAGCCGGTCAGGCCGCGCTGCCACTCCTGCAGTCCTTGTCCGTCCTCCTGCCAAGGGAAGGCGGCAAAGCGCTTGTTCAGAGGTGCCTGAGGCAGGTCAGGAAAGTGATACAGCAGATGATAGGCAAACTCACGCCAGCCGATCTCTGACAAGAAGTGATCGCTGTCGTTTTCAGTGCGTACGCGCCCGTGCAGGACAGCCGCGTGAGTAGCGTCCCAGATCTGCCGTGGCGAAATATGCCCGAAATGAAGGTAAGGGGACAGCCGCGAGGTGGTCAATGTTGCGGGGTAGTTGCGGTTGTCTTTATAGCCATTGATTGCTGAGTCCAGAAAACGGGCTAGCGCCGCCTGTGCTCCATCCTCACTTGGTTGCCAATGTGGAACAAACCCACTCGCCCAGTTCGGCCGGGTTGGCAGCAGCGCCCAGCTGTCCAGAGCATCACCCGGTGCGCTCTGCCAGTTGGGCTGGACCAGGGCAGGCAGGCAGGGCGCAATGGCCGCAGTAGCGATGCAATGTTTCCAGAAGGGGGTAAAGACCTGAAAGGGCTTGCCGCTTTTGTTGGAAATGCTCCAAGGCTCGAACAGCAGCGCGCTGTTAAAGCTCTCTGCCAGCAGACCAGCCGCCTTGAGCTTTTCCTTCAGCGCACTGTCACGGGCGATCGCATACGGCTCATAGCAGCGCGACCAATACACTCCAGCGGCCCCCGTCTGCGCAATCAACTCAAGCAAGACGGTTTCGGCCTGCCCGCGGCGCAGCACCAACGGGAGCATACCGCGCAGGCTTTGCAAAGCGTGATGCAGCCACCAGCGACTGGCCCCGCCCAGCGGCCGCACCCCCGGCGTTTCGTCTAATATATAAAGGGGGATCACCGGTCGGCCACTCGCCAGCGCTGCCGTCAGACCGGGATGATCGGACAGGCGTAAATCCTGCCGGAACCAGAAAATCAGCGGGGACGTGGCCGAGGTCATATCCAGCCCATAGCCTAACTAACGTAGGGATATCAAGTGATTATCCGAAAATTCAGGGATTTTTAGGCGATAATCCGGCAAGATCAGATAGTTATAGTGTATAGATGATCCATATTTTCAAATTTGGGGTGGTTTGTGCAGACCGCAACAGAATACGACCGTAATGTTGTCAACTTTTTGCGCGGACTCAGAACGAGTGCTGAGCAAGATGTGGCGCGGCTTGCCGCCACGCCGGGGGTGCCTGACCCGGCTTTTGAGCGTCACCTGCACGGTAGTTTGAGCCAGCTGGCTGATCTCGCGGCGCACAGCGGCAAAGATGGTATCTTCAAGTTTCTGAGTGATGGGCGGGCGCTGACGCGCTCGGGGTTTCCGCCCGAGCTGGCTACGGTTCTGCGGCAAAACCTTGGTAACATCGCCGGCAATATGGGTGACAAGACGGAGTTGGCCCAACAGATTCGCACGGCGACGGCGCTAGACAGGCAAGATTTTGTCGCCGGGAAGTTTCCTCTTGTCGGGCGTACCGCCGATCGCCCCCACGACGCCAAAGTGCGCAGTCTTTTAGGCGAACTGCGCGAGACCTACGGCAAGCCAGCCAAGGGGGCAGGGGTCGATCCGGCGGGAGCCGTCAATGCCCGCAATATCGGTAACGGCCTCAAGATGCTGCAGGATATGGCCGCAGCCCCCGGCGGTGTTCAGCAGATTGAGGAGATGCTCAAAGACCCCGTGCGCCGTGAGGCTGTGGGTCTTCGCAAAAATTTTGCCGATGCATTAGCCCGCATTGTTCCCGCCGTTGGTACAGGGCAGGCCACACCGGAGCGGATTCACTCGATTCTCGGTCAAGCTGTGGTTCGTGATTATACCGCACTGGCCGCTGCAATGCCGTCTTCCCCACTAGCACAAGGAGCTTCGCGTATGTCGACACCCACTGGTACCCCACCCGATCTGCCGTCCATCGACCCGAACGGCCCCGGCATGAAACAGATGCCGCCCGTTACGCCCGCAGCCCCGGCGGTAGGGACCGGACCCAGCGGCCTCTTCAATAAACTAAAAGGCTTGCCGGGCTTAGGGTGGGTTGGCCGAAATCCCAAGAAAGCAATTGCTACAGCCGTCGCTGTTACTGCGCTCGCTATTGTGCCCAAGCGCTGGTATGAGGCCATCGGTTTGATTGATAGCGGACATTCGGTTCCGCTCGTCGTCGATACAAGCAAGCTCCATGCGGCCGATGAATGCAAGAGCCATGAAACATATGATCCGAAACGAAAAACAACGCCGGGCGAAGATTACACCTTAGCGACCAAGCTTCTGCTCGATCAGACGATGGGCAATCCCAATATTGCTACTCAGCTGGGTGTTGCTCCGTATGATGTTCAGAAAATTCTCCAACACATCCGCGAAAACAAGGGGTGTAATGAGGTTGCGGCGGCCGTGGCAGCTGTGGGCACCGCAACCCAGAGTATTGAGCTTGATCGCGGCAAAGATGGCAAGCCCCGTGCAGTGAACATTGATTATACGCGCGACATCATCAAGCTGATTGCGCCAACGGGTAACGAGGTTAATATCCCGACCTCGCCCGCGGCCAAAGAGGCTTTTGATGCGGTGCATGCAGCTACGTCGGCGGCATCCGCTCCAGCCGCCCGCAAGGGACCAGCACCCAGTTAGCTTACCGGCACCGGGCGGAGCGCACCGCCTGCGCCCAACCGGGCGAAGAGCGCGATGTTGCTTAGCTGGTTGATGAGAGTGCGGCGCATGGCGCGATCAACAATTTCCAGATAGCGCTGGCGCGCCAGCTTACTGGCCAGCGAATCCAGCATGGCCATGGCATCACGGATCTCACCGATCAGGGCAGCGTCTTTGGCGCAGGCATCATCATAGACAGCGACGCGTCGAACCAGCGTACTATCGCTCTGCGTAGCGGCAGGGGCCAGATCGCGCAGCACCTGCAACAGCAGCGCGGCACTCTCAGCCGGAATTTTGTGCAGACGCAGCGCCCAGCGCCCCGCCGGATCGAGCAGTAGCGCTCCGTTGGGCATGGCGATGCTGCGCACACTGTTACCGGGGCCTTGGGTTTGCTCGGTAGGAACAGCGATACCGGTAATACCGGCAAAAGCAGTGCTGTGGGGCATTGGGACAGCGGGGCGGACGGGACGTTGGTTGAACATGGCATCTCCTCCTCAAGTCAAGTGCGGCGCTTTACTTCAGCGCATCTGCATTGCTGCTTTTTATAGCAAATGGGCCAAGGAGCGACAATGGAAGTGGGCGCCAATTCGGTGCTGCGCAGCAGCAATTCGTCATTGCAGGTGCGAATAACAGCGCTTGCCATCGTAGGCTTATGGTCGCCTGTGGCGAATTCCTGTACACAGCCGCTATGACTGAACTTCTGACGCTGGCTGCAACCCATTCCGCTCTTCTGCTGACACTGGCCTTGGCGGGCATGACCGCGGGGTTACTCGCCGGGCTGTTTGGTGTTGGGGGCGGGACTATTCTGGTGCCGGTTCTGTTTCAGGTTTTTCTGAGCGGTGGGTATGCAGCGGATACGGCCATGCATCTGGCGGTGGCTACATCGCTGGCGACCATTTTACCGACCGGATTTTCCTCGGCGTGGGCGCACCATAAAAAAGGGGCTGTGAATGGGAGTGTGCTTCGCCAACTGGCTATCCCGATCTCTGTCGGAGCGTTGCTGGGGGCCGCCAGCTCAGGCTGGTTTGCCGGGACGTTGTTAACGGCGCTGTTCGCTGGCTTTGCCAGTTTGATCGCCCTGCTCATGCTGCGCGGGAAAAAGGGCTTTGCGCTGGTTAGCCAGTTGCCCACGGGGGTCGGGCGTCTCGGGCTGGGGGGGGGCATCGGTGCACTCTCGGCACTGCTGGGTATTGGCGGTGGCACCATCACGGTGCCCACGCTGGCTGCCTGTGGCTATGCCATGCCGGTCGCGGTCGGGACGGGGGCTGCCTTGGGGATTGCCATTGCCCTGCCCGGTACGCTGGGGTTTGTCCTCAGCGGGTGGGGACAGACAGGCCTACCACCCTTTTCGGTTGGCTATATTAACCTGCTGGCAGTGGCAGTGCTGGCGCCACTCTCGGTGCTCTGCGCCCCTTGGGGAGCGCGGCTGGCGCACAGCCTGCCCGAACTGTGGCTGCGGCGCGGGTTTGCGCTGTTCCTGCTGCTGGTGGCCGGGCGCATGGTTTATAAGGTCTTGGCCTGAACTTGGGCTTCCGCCTTTTTCAGATAATGCTTGAAGAGCAGCATCGCAATCAGATCCAGCACCAGACCCAGCATCAGCGCCGCGAACAGGCTGAACAGCTCAGCAAAGCTGTTATCCCCAAACAGCGGCGTGTCCCGGTTCAGGCGCAGCACAGCGGAAACCACTATGCAAGGTGTGAGCCCTACTAGCGTGGCGGGCAGGGCAAACAACCAGAACAGGCGGTTATGCGTTTGTCCGGCCTGGCCCACTCGGCGGAGCAGGGCCAAAGCCCACTCCAGCAGGGCATATCCGGTTAGCAGCAGTGTCAGCGCCACCCCACCAAACAGAAATACCTGTGCCGAGGTCAGGGCCTGCATCAGCGCTACTCGTCGGTATCGCTGCCGGTCTTGCCAAATACGTCTTCAACAGTCGGCTCGTGGCTGACCTTCTTCTGGGCGGCTTGGGCGTACGCGGCCAGCGCGGCGGCAAACGGGTTAGCGGTTTCCGAGGCTTTGGTTTCGGTCTCTTCACTCTCCACCACGGCGTCTTCAGTTGCTGTTTCGGGTGTCAGGTTCTGACGCGATTTGCGGATCTTGCTGATCTCGTGGTCCAGATCGCGCTGGCTGCACAGACCATTGAGGACCGGATTTTGCGGTTTGATGTTGGCAATGTTCCAGTGAGTCCGATCCCGTACACTCTTGATGGTGTCCTTGGTGGTGGCCAGCAGACGACCAATGGCGGCATCCGACAGGCCGGGATAATTCTTGACCAGCCAGGCAATCGCATCCGGCTTTTCGGTACGCTTGGTCATCGGCGTATAGCGCGGGCCCTTGGCGCGGGTCTGCACTTCCGGCAGATCACGCTCAATCATCTGCAATTTGGCCGTCTCGTCCTGCTCGCAGCGCTTGATCTCCTCGGCAGTCAACTGCCCCGACTGAATGGGGGACAGGCCGAGCACGCCTGCAGCCACGTCGCCATCAGCAATGCCTTTGACTTCCAGCTTGTGCAGGCCGGTAAATTCGGCCACCTGATCGAAGGTCAGGGTGGTGTTCTCAATCAGCCAGACGGCGGTGGCTTTGGGCATCAGCAACTTGGTGGACATGTCTTAAATCCTTTCACACAAAAACTCATACTTTCCCAGCCGCTCGGCGGCCGGGCCTCACCACATACTTGATGTCAGGGAGGGCGCTTCGTATGATGATGCGCAGGGCAACGTATAGCCATTTCTCTGCCGCTGCGCAACCGTAAGTGTAACGCTTTGATATCATGAGGGTATTATGGATTGGGATGAGCCGCAGGGCGCTAAAAAGACCAAAGCGCGGGACTTGTCGGTTCTCGGTGTGACTGAGTTGAAGGACTATATTGCTGAGCTACAAGCCGAGATTATCCGCGCCCAAGCAGAAATCGCCAAACGCGGCGATCAGAAAAATGCGGCCGAAGCCCTGTTCAGGACATAACAGCATCAGGGTTGCCTGATGCGTGCTCAAGTACAAACACCCTGAGCGCACTGGCGAGGTTGCGGCCTTGGCGCTGGCTGTCAATCTGGCCGATGAGCTGCGGCAGACTGAGAGAGCGAGCCGCAGCTGCCGCTTCCAGACGGTGCCAGAATTCCGGCTCCAAAGCCACGGAGGTGGCGTGCCCGGCCAGCCGGAAGGATTTTTTACTAAGGCCCGACATGCGTGTCTTGTGGCGGTGCGGCGAGCGATTGCTCAATCAGCTCTTTGGCATCAGCCAGACTGATCCCGGTGCTCGCTCGCAGCTTTTTGATAGCTCCCGCACGATTACCCACGCGCAGCAGGGCGTTGATCTCGGCCAGATCATCCTCGGACGGGCGGGGCACAAATGCCATCAGGTCGGCTTGTGCATGGTCGATACGGCGGGTCGGTTCAAACGTAAATGACAGGCGCAATTTTTCAGCCACCTCGCGCAGGCCCGGTAATTCGCGGCTCCAGCGCACCCGCAGGGTTTGGCCGCCAATCTCCAGTGCGACCGGGCCGTGGCGGATACGACTGTGACCAAAGCGTGCCTGCCCCAGTCGATGGTTTTCTTCCAGAATACGATCCATCACCTCATCCGGGAGCGGGTGACGCAGATGGATCGACAGCTGGGGCGGGCTTTGGTCTAGGACCTTCACCAGCGTCAAATGGTCGATATCTTCACCATCCAGACGCAGGATGGTCTTGTCCGTTGCGGGCCAGCGCCAGTGCCAATAGGACCGGAAATTTAGCCATACAGTTTTGCGGTTGGACACCAACAGCCAGGCACCCTGCTGGCGCGCGGCTTGCAGGTCCTTGCCCATGCTATGTGTGAAATAGAAAAGGACAGCGGCACTAAGCAAGGCCAGCCAGTAGGGAATGATCCGGAATTCAATAAACAGATCGCGCCACAGCGGTAATGTGACCAGTGCCACGATGATCGTGCGCAAAACCATCACGCCCAGATCTTCAAACGCTACCCGCTGTTGGCGTACGATAGTCAGATCGCCGCTCCATTGCGAGCGGGCTTCGGCTTCGGTGAGTAATTGTAAAGCCAATCAGGCAGCTCCCACCATGTCCTGCGGCCGCACCCACTGGTCAAACTGCTCAGGGGTGAGAAAGCCCAGCTCCACCGCCGCCGCCTTGAGGGTCTTGTTCTCAGCCAGCGCTTTCTTGGCCACTTTAGCCGCTTTGTCGTAGCCGATATGCGGGTTAAGCGAGGTCACCAGCATTAGGCAGCGATCCAGCTGATCCTTGATGACATCAGCATTGGCTTCAATACCGACCACACAGTTATCGGTAAAGCTGCGGCAAGCATCGGCCAGTAAGCGGATGCTTTGCAGCACATTGAATATGATGACGGGCTTGAACACATTCAGCTCAAAATGGCCGGTGGCTCCGGCGACAGTTACTGTGGTGTGGTTACCCATCACCTGCGCACACACCATGGTC
The DNA here is from genome assembly GCA_002343265.1 of Micavibrio sp. UBA2400. Classification (GTDB taxonomy): domain Bacteria; phylum Pseudomonadota; class Alphaproteobacteria; order UBA2400; family UBA2400; genus UBA2400. The sequence continues at coordinate 97,234 of DDSC01000014.1, read as the reverse complement.
ATGGCCTCACTCTGGGTGGGGTTCACCTTGCCCGGCATGATTGAGCTGCCCGGCTCGTTTTCCGGCAAGTGAATCTCGCCAATACCGCAGCGCGGGCCGCTGCCGAGCAGGCGGATATCATTGGCAATTTTCATCAGCGAACAGGCTAGGGTATTGAGTACGCCTGACACCTCGACCAGAGCATCATGCGTGGCCAGTGCCTCAAACTTGTTGGGGGCGGTGACAAACGGCAGGCCGGTAATGCGGGCCACTTCGGTAGCAAAACCTTCGGCAAAGCCGGGCTTGCAGTTGATACCCGTACCCACGGCGGTGCCGCCTTGCGCCAGCATCAGGGCGCGGGGTAGTGCGGCCTTCACACGCTCGATACCGAATTTCATCTGCGTGGCATAACCAGAGAATTCCTGCCCAAGGGTTACCGGTGTGGCGTCCTGTAAATGGGTGCGCCCGACCTTGATGAGGCTCGCAAACTCCTTGCTCTTGGCGGCAAGGGCGCTGTGCAGGTGTTCCAGCGCGGGGATCAGCTCGTGATGCAACTGCTCACAGGTGGCAATGTGCATGGCAGTTGGGAAGCTGTCATTGCTCGACTGGCCATAATTCACATGGTCATTCGGGTGCACCGGCTTTTTGCTGCCAATGGTGCCGCCTAGCAGTTCGATAGCGCGGTTGGCGATCACCTCATTGGCGTTCATGTTGGTTTGCGTACCTGAGCCGGTTTGCCAGACCACCAGCGGGAAATGATCGTTCAGGCGACCCTCAATTACCTCTTCAGCCGCAGTCACAATAGCATCGCTAATGCTCTTGTCGAGCGCGCCCAAGGCCGTGTTGGTCAGCGCGGCGGCCTTTTTGACGATACCGAAAGCGCGCAGGAGCGGTAGGGGCATACGCTCGCCGCCGATCTTGAAATTCTGTACACTGCGCTGGGTTTGCGCACCCCAGTATTTATCGGCCGAGACAGGCACCTCACCCATACTATCGGTTTCGATACGCGTCGTGACGGGGGCGGCTTTGGGCTGAGCGGTCATGGAAGTCTCCTTAGGTTTGTGAGTTTTAGCACAAGGGCGCGATCACGCAAACAGGGGGGCATGACGCAGTAAAATGCCTTTTTCTGAGGCGCGTAGCTCGGCTGTCATACCCAAGGGCAGGGTCGTACGGTGCGTGCCATGGCCACAGGGGAAGTCAACGACAATTGGAATGCCCAACTCGCCGAAATAATCGCGGATAATGCCGTGTGCGGACTTACCGAATAACGGCGGGCCTTTGTCTTCCACACCGACCAGATCACCAACGATAACTCCCGCCAGATTGCTGAGAAGACCACAGCGCTTGAGTTGCAGCAACATGCGATCAAAGCGGTACAGATCCTCATTCACATCTTCCAGAATCAGGATGGCGTCTTGCGTTTCCACCTGTGTGGGTGTGCCGCAATCCGAGGAGAGCAGGGCTAGATTGCCGCCGACCAGTTTGCCCTTGGCATGGCCGGGGATCAGAACCTGTGCGTTGGCACAGGCCGGGTGATCGGTTGGGTGTGAGGGTTCGCCCTGCAACAGACCGCTCAGATATTTCCAGCTCTCCGAGCTGTCATAGCGGCTGATATCGCCCAGCAGCGGACCCAGCAGAGCCGGTTGCCCGGTCCGGGCAACGATTGCGTTCAGCAGGGTGGTAATATCACTGTATCCAATCAAAGGCTTGGGGTTGCGCTTGATCAGCTCCCAGTTCACCGCATCAATAATACGTTGGCTGCCATAGCCGCCACGCACACAGATAATGGCTTTGACTTCACCATCCACATAGGCACTGTGCAGACCCTCCAGTCGCTCGGCATCGGTACCGGCAAAGCGGCCCTCACGCTTGTGCACTTGCTCGAGCACTTTGAAGCTGAAGCCGGACTGGCGAATATAGCTATAGGCGCTTTCTAGCCGCGCGGGATCAACCCAGCCCGCCGGGGCCACGATGGCAATGGTATCGCCGGGGACAAGCTTTTTGAAAGGGGCGTGCTGTGTCATGATATCCTATTTTAAAAGTTCAGGCCTTGCGCCGCCGTAGCGGGCGACCATTGGGGGTGTGGGGCGTTCCGGCAGCTTTCAGGCGCTGCCCGGCAATGGCGTCCTGCCACGCGGCATCAGCCCAGCGGATGAGTGTGTCGCTGTCCTCCAGTATATCGGGGGGGGCGGACACATAGCTCAGCTTAACCTTTTTGGTCGTTGCTTGGCCACTACGGGTTTTGGGCGGCACGATTTTCTCGTAGGTAAAAAACTCAAGCTCGCGCCCGCTCGCAATGTCACTCAGGGCAAGGCCATACTTGAGATACAGTTGTTCGCCCGACAGCAGACCAAACATCAGCGCGCCACGGTACAGCCCCCAGCTGTTGAACATACGCCGCGCCGCCACCAACGCCCACGGCGCCAGCAGGTCGCTGATATGCGCCACCATGCCATCGTTAATTTGTCCCATTGGGGGAATATGGCACAGGGAATAGGATTTCTACAGGGTCGAATCGTCAAGGATTGGGTGAAAAAGCCTTGGCACGGCGCAGGTAGGTGAGGCCCGGTTCGGCCTCCCAGCGGCGTAAAATGCGGTCGATATCGCCGCTGTAGTCCATTTCGGTAATGGCAAGGTTGAGGAAATCGCGCAGCGTGGTCTCACCGCGGTTCACCACCAGCGGGAAGGATTGCAGTTTCACCGGGTTAGCCGGGTCTACAAGACGGATCGGCTGGTTATTCCGGCCCATTTCGTATTGCCCGTTGCGGTCGGTCAAAATGGCATCCGCCTTTTTGGCGATCAGATCCTGATAATAATTCGCAGTCCCGGCCTCGGGCGAGAGAGTATAGAATTTTGCCTTGGGGAAGGCTGTGCGCGCAATCGCATCCGTGGCATTGCCCTCTTGCGTCAGGATAGTGATGTCCGGGCTGTTCAGAACATCGCGCGGGGTGGTGGCGGTAAAGCGTGGATCGTCCACCCGCACCGCCGGGCTGAGGCCGGAGAAGAACAGAGGCTCGGAAAACAGTACCGCACGGCCATGGGTCAGCTCTGGCCACATGGGGGTGCAGATCATGTCAAAGCGGCCACTTTGCATGGCTGGGACCCAGTTACCAAAGGTAATTTCTTCCGTCCATTCTACTGTTAGCCCTGCACGCGTAGCCAGACGGTTCATGACATCAACCGAAACGCCACTCATGGCGTTGGTGTTCACATCACGGATCACTATGGGAGGGAATACATAGTAGCCACAGCGGATCACACCGGTACGCAGTACACGGTCGAACGCCGACTCGTTCTCGACGGCATAGGCGGGCAAGGCGAAGAGCAGCGCGAGCAGGATAACGGCAAAGCGAAGCATGAATTACTCCTTGTAGTCAGGGGCGATGGGCTGGAACACGGGACCGTATTTAGCCAGAATTTGCTCGGCTTCCCCGCTAGTGTTGATGGCGCCAATCGCGCCATCAATCAGGAACTTTAGGCGCAGGTCACTGTTGTGCATGACCAGCGAGTTAGCAAAGCGGCGCACCGGTGCGCCGTCTGCCGCCGCTTTGAGCTTGACCTCGGCCTGCCGGTTATACGCTTCCACCGTGCTGGCATCAGCAAAGACGGCGTCGGATTTGTTGGTGGCAACGGAAAGAAAGTACTGCGAGGGATCTGTCAGCGCACCTTGTGCCACCTCCTGCGCCTTGGGAAATAGGGCGCGACGAATATCCATTGTCGGGTCGTTCTCGGAGACAGTGATGCGCACCTCAGGGGTGTTCAAGGTACTCAGGGCAGCATTAAAACGGGTATCGTCCGCCCGCACCCATGCCTGTATGACATTGTAATACAAGGGGCGCGAGAGCAGGCCAGCTTTAGCTCGCGCACCGGACTCCCATACGCCCACACACATCATGTCATAGCGGCCGGTGTTGATGCCCTCCTGATAGTTGCTCCAGTCCACTTCTTCAGACCAGACAATTTTCAGCTCAAGGTAACGCCCGAGCGCCTCCATGTAATCCTTGGCTAGGCCCGACAGTGCGCCGGTGTTAGCGTCTTTTTTCATATAAGGATCAAACAGGGGATAACCGCAACGGATCTCCTTGGTACGCAGTACACGGTCAAACGCGGCTTCGTTGGTGGGTGCTTCAGCATGGGCGGGCAAGGGAAACAGCAAGACCAAGAGTAAGAACAATTTTTTCATGGGGTTCTCCTATCCAACTGCGCTGACGATATGTAAAAACTGCTGTAGACGCGGGCTTTGTGGCGCCTCAAGTATGCCCGCTGGACCACGCTCGGCAATTTTTCCATCCGAAAGAAATAGCACCGTATCGGCAGCCTTGCGGGCAAAATTGATGTGATGGGTAATGAGCAGGATGCCGATGCCGCGTTCCTTGAGTTTGGGTAGCAGCGAGAGGATGTTGTGCACCTGTTCGATATCCAGCGCCGAGGTGATCTCATCCATCAGGATATAGAGTGGCTTGAGCAGGATCGCGCGGGCAATGGCGACGCGCTGGCGCTGGCCGAGGGAGGCCTCATTCGGGTAATTATCGATGAAACTGGCCATATCCAGCAGCTCGATCACATCCTCCAGCGCTTCGTCAAGATTGACATAACCCACATTGCGGGCGGGCAGCAAAATGTTTTCGCGTAAGGTTAGATGCGGCCACAGGAACAGCTCCTGAAACACCACCGTCACCACAGGCCATGGCGGCGTGAACGTGTTTTTTTGCGGGAAGTTGTAGTTGGTGCCGTTGATGGTTACAATGCCGCTGTCCGGGGGCTCCACCAGCGCGAGGGCGCGTAGCAGTGTGGTTTTGCCGCTGCCTGAAGGGCCAAGCAGTGCGGTGATCTGCCCCGGCGTGATAGCGGCATCCACCCCGTCCAGAATCTTCCGTTGGCCGAAGCTTTTATGCAGGGCAGTGGCATTCAGCATGATTACCTCAAGGACAGGTCACGCGTGAAGCGGTGCTTGAGCCACAGGGCGAGGGCATTGACCGGTACACAGATGAGCAGGAAGAACACTCCTAAGGCCGTATATATTTCAACCGGCTTGTAAATCTGCGCGTTGATGCGCTGTGCTACGCGGAACAGCTCTTCCACCGAAATGAGCGAGGAGAACAGAGTTAGGTGCAGCATACTCACCTGCAGCATGAGCAGCGCGGGCAGCGTCATGCGAAAAAGAATAGGGAGCTGGATCTTCAGGACAATCTGCCGGGTGCGCAGCCCGCACACCCGCGCGGCGGTGATGTATTGTCGTGGGAAATCATCGAGCGCGCCACGCACTATGTCGGCTACGCCAAAGATATTGAGGAGTGTGAAGGTAAAGCTGGCGGTGATGAACGGGTCGATCACCACGTTAAACATGGCCTGCGCCGGATAATGCAGCCAGAACAAAAACACCAACGTGGGCACCGAGGCGAGGATGAACGAGCAGCCGCGCATCGGCGCACCGATGCTGCGCTGGTGTGTAAACCCTAGCCACCCCAGCACACTACCCAGCGTGAGGCCCACCAGCCAGATAATGCCGGCCATCTGCAATGTTACGGCTAGCCCGCGCAGGAAGCCGATGTGATAGGTGATGAGGATGTCAAGAACGGTGGCGAGCATGATTTACTTGAGTATGCCTGCTAGCGCCATGCCTGCAAAGTGACAGTTTGCTGATGCCGCTCAACAAAAACGCCCCGGTTTTGGCCGGGGCGTTTTCTTAAAATAACAGGCGAACAGCTTACTCTTCGCCGCCCTTGTCCTCCAGGCCGTGGCCAGTGGTGCGCTCGGCGATGCGGGCGCGCTTGCCCTTGCGGTCGCGCAGGTAGTACAGCTTGGCGCGGCGCACATCACCACGACGGACCAGCTCGATGCTGTCCAGACGCGGGCTGTACAGGGGGAACACACGCTCCACGCCTTCGCCGTAGGAAATTTTGCGGACGGTGAAATTCGAGTTCAGGCCGGCATTCTTGCGGGCAATCACCACGCCTTCATAGGCCTGAATACGCTCGCGGTCGCCTTCCACAACCTTCACGTTCACCTTCACGGTGTCACCGGGCGAGAACGCGGGGATCTTCTTGGCTTCACTGAGTTTGGCGATTTGCTCAGCTTCGATTTGCTGCAACAGGTTCATGTTACTACTCCTTCAGTTAGGTGCCGCTTAACCCGGATGCCGCACACGTGATTATTGCTCTTTCTTATTGTTACCTCTTGCGAGGTATTTCTCCCACAAATCCGGGCGGCGTACTCGGGTAACCGCCTCAGCTTGTGCGCGGCGCCAAGCCGCAATGTCCCCATGATGCCCGGAGAGCAGCACCGGGGGAACCTCGTGACCCAGCCAGTTTACCGGCCGGGTATAGTGCGGGTACTCCAGCAACCCGCGACTGAAACTCTCTTCATCGACCGTCTGTGCGTTGCCCATGACACCTGGCAGCAACCGGACACAGGCATCACACAGAATTTGTGCCGCTGGCTCACCGCCACTCAGCACATAATCGCCGACACTCACCTCTTCGACCGCGTGTGCATCCAGCACCCGCTGATCGACCCCCTCAAAGCGCCCGCACAGGAGCACCACGCCGGGGCCAGCTGCCAGCTCTTCAACCAGTTTCTGGTCGAGGACCCGGCCGCGCGGCGACAGGTAAATCACCCGTCCAATAAACCCGGTCTTGGCAGCCTTCAAAGCCGCGTCGATCACATCGGGCTTCATCACGAGGCCCGCCCCGCCACCGCAGGGGGTGTCATCGACAGTGCGGTGCTTATCGCTGGAAAAGTCGCGAATGTCCAGTGTTTCGAGCGTCCACAGGCCATTTTTTAGCGCTGTTCCGGCCAGCGAGTGCCCCAGCGTGCCCGGGAACATGTCCGGGAACAGCGTTAACACTTTGGCGTGCCAGGGTGAAAGTCGGCTCATGCCCGCGGTTCTAGCCGAAAAAATGCCGTTTGGGCAAGGATTTGCTTGCTTTGGCTTTTTGGGGCCTGCTAACTATGCGGAAACCGACGGCGCATCGCCCTTTCGCGGCAAAATAAACAATCCGGAGTAACCCATGACAGACGTTTTCAGCCCAGTCTCGCCAAGCAAGATGTGGCAGAGTATTGGTGTCATGCTGGTCAGTTTGGCTTCTCTGGGTGCCGGGAGCTATTTTTTTGCTCATCATGGCGGCTCCGGTCTTGCCGCACTTCATCTCGCAGACGAAACAGAAAATAACTCAATACTCGGCCGTGAACATTCTCATCAGGCTGCCAAGAATTTATTTATCGCTTTTGCCTCCCTCGCTTTAGGCGGGCTGGTTTCAGCCGGATTGGCCAAAAAAAGTTATGAGATGGCTGGTGGACGTGGGTCCGTTTTTACTGATTCAAATACTTTCAGCGATTGATTTTGGCAGATAGTTCACGCCTACACAGCTTCACCGCCGTTTGGTGTAAGTCGGGCGGAGTTAATGGCAAAACCTAAACCCTTGGCATTAAGCCAGCAGGGCTTCGGCGGCTTTGCGCGAGGCGTCGGTTACGGTTTCGCCTGCCAGCATGCGGGCCAGCTCTTCCCGGCGGGCACTGGCATCCAGCACGTTTACGCTGGTGCGCGTCGCCTTACCGCTCACCTGCTTGGCAACTTTCCAATGCGCGGCACCTTTGGCCGCCACCTGCGGGCTGTGGGTCACCACCAGCACTTGTGTCTGCGCGGCCAGCTTGGCCAGACGCTCACCCACAGCCGCAGCAACCGCGCCGCCCACGCCCTGATCGACCTCATCAAAAATCAGCGTCACGGCATCGCTGCTTTGGGCCAACACGGCCTTGAGCGCCAGCATGAAGCGGGCCAGCTCGCCGCCCGAGGCGATTTTGTGGAGCGGGCCAGCGGGTTGACCGGGGTTGGTGCTTACTTCAAAACGCACACTCTCCAGCCCATCCGGCCCGGCTTCCGCAGATAGCAAGGTGGTACTGAACGTGGCACGGTCCAGCTTCAGTGGCGCGAGTTCGGCGTTGACGCGTTTATCCAGCTGTGTGGCTGCTTTCTTGCGCTGGGCGCTGATGGCACGGGCCTGTTGCTCATAAGCGGCGCGGGCTTTTACCGTGGCGGCGCTCAGGCGTGTCATGCTGTCGGTGCTGTTGTCCAGCAGCTCCAGCCGCGCGGTGAGGGCATCGGCCTGATCGGCCAGCTGCTCGACCAACACCTGATGTTTGCGTGCCGCCGCCCGTAGCGCGTAGAGGCGGTCTTCCACCTGCTCAAGGCTTTGACCGCCGCCGTCCACATCCTGCGTCAGGGATTCGAGTAAGGTTTGCGCCTCAGCCAGAGCATCACGCGCGGCATCAAGGTGAGCCAGCGCCTGCACTGCCCGCTCGCCCGCTTTATCGGCAATTTTGCCAAGGGTTTTGCTGGCGGTGGTCAGCGCGGTTTCAGCCCCATGCTCCCCTTGCAACGCATCCAGCGTGCTCGCCAAAGCACTAGTCAGTTTTTCACGGTTTTGCAGGAGCTGCTTTTGCTCGATCAGGGTTGCTTCTTCGCCATGCTGCGGGGCCAGCTTTTTCAGTTCGCTCACCGCATCGCGCAGATAGTCGGCTTCCTGCCGGGCGCGTTCCAACTCGGCCTGCGCTTGCTCCTCGGTTTGGCGGGCGGCCTGCCACAGCGCCCACAGATTGCGCAGCGTGGTGGTTTCAATCCCGGCAAAGCGGTCGAGCGATTGGCGGTGCGTGGCGGCATCCAAAAGGCCGTGAGTATCAAACTGGCCATGGACCTCAAGCAGCAGGTCACCAATCTGGCGCAGCAGCGTAACCCCCACCACCTGATCGTTGACAAAAGCTTTGCTGCGGCCATCAGCCATGATGACCCGACGCAGGAGTAACTCATCCTCGGCGGTAATTTCGTTTTCTTTGAGCAGGGTAAGGGCTGGATGCTTTTTCGGGAGCGCAAAGCTGGCGGTAATACTGGCTTTCTCGGCACCTGCACGCACCCAGCGCCCTTCGGCCCGTGCGCCACACGCCGCGCCCAGCGCATCCAGTAAAATTGATTTACCGGCACCCGTTTCGCCCGTCAGAACCGTAAGCCCGGCCTGCGGCAGCAGGTCCAGCTGCTCAATCAGGACAAAGTCACGGATGGAAAGCCCGGTCAGCACACTTAGAAGATGTCTTTAAAGGTCCGTGCCAGCAGACCGGGCTGCTTGGCATCGGCGGGTGGCATCGACGGGTCGGCAATCAGGCGGTAACTGTCCTGATACCATTTGCTGCCGGGAAAGTTGTGGCCCAGCACCACGGCAGTGCGGCGGGCCTCCTCCTTTAACCCGACCTGCAGATAGCTTTCGACCAGACGATGCAAGGCTTCGGGCGTGTGACTGGTGACCTGATATTGATCGATCACGGTGCGAAAGCGGGCGATGGCGGCTTGCAGCTGGCCTTGGCGCTGATACCAGCGACCGATTTCCATTTCCTTGCCTGCAAGGTGGTCGCGGGTGAGGTCGAGCTTGATCGCCGCTTCCTTGGCCTCACCGCTGTTCGGGTAGCGCTGGCGTACCAGCTCCAGTACTTCCATGGCGTGGCGGGTCATATCCTGATCACGGCTGACATCGCTGATCTGCTCGTAATAGCACAGCGCTTTCTGGTAGAGAGCAAATGGCGCGTCCGGGTGGCTGGGATGCAGTTGCAGAAACTGGTCAAAGCCGATAATGGCTTCGTCATAGTCCTCGTTCAGGTAATGTGCCTGCGCCGAGAGCAGTTTGGCCTTGGGCGCGAGGTCGGAATAAGGGTGTAACCGCTCCAGCTCATCAAAAGCTTTGGAGGCAGCCTGATAGCGTTCCTTCTCAAGGTTCTTGCTGCCCTCGTCAAACAGCTCCTGCGCCGGACGTTCGGGCGCGGCGGCCTCGTCCTTGTTGGTCGAGCTGCACCCGGCCAGCAGCGGCAGGGACAAAAACAGGGCAAGGAGAATACGGAACATGGGAGCCTCAAATGTTAACAGCTCCGATCTATAGCATTTCTGCCACTAATTCCAAATCAGGAATTGCTTTTTTCTTGCGTTCCGGCGTCGCAGTTTGTTAGGTGTGGGTGCAGAGGCAAATATGAGCAAACCAAAGAACAGCTTCAATATGTTAGCAACAGGACTTGTTGTACGCGAACTCCGCACGCGGTTTAATATGCGACTCCATGACCTCGCTCCATTGATGAGCATAACGCCATCTTCGCTTAGTCGGATTGAAAATGGTGAGCGCAAGCTGTTTTTGGATGAAGCCTTTTTGCTGTCCCAAGTGACGGGAGTCCCGCTTCAGGCGATGGTCGAAAAAATTCGCGAACTTGAAACCAAACCCGAGCTGGCCGAATTTTTGACGGCAAGAGATAAGCTTGCTGTTGCTAAGGCCAATCTAACCTAAATCGCTAGCTTGGTTCACGCCCACTCCCAATTTGCCGCATCGGCGAATAGGGCGCGCAGGAGCTTGTTGTTCAGCGCATGGCCGCCCTTGGCCGAGCGGAAGGCCCCCAGAATCGGTGCCCCGGCCAGCGCCAGATCGCCCACGCTGTCGAGCAGCTTGTGGCGGACAAACTCATCCTCATAGCGCAGGCCGCCCTCGTTCAGAACCTCATCGCCGTTGATGATGATGGCGTTGTCCAGCGAGCCGCCTTTGCCAAGGCCCATGGCGCGCAGCTGCTCGGCCTCGTGCAGAAAACCAAAGGTGCGGGCACGGCCCAGCTCATGCACAAAATTGCCGTTGATCAGGGTAAAGTCGCGCGCCTGCTTGCCAATCGCTTTGCTGGTAAAGTCGATCTCCATCGCATAACTGGGGATGGGGGCAGGGGTGAGGGTGGCCCATTTGCCGCCTGCATCCTCCACCCGCACTTCGTGCAGAATGCGGATGTAGCGGCGCTTATGCGCCTGTTCTTTTAATCCGGCCTGCTGGATCAGCAACACGAAGGCGGCCGAAGAGCCATCCATGATGGGAATTTCCGGCCCGTCGATACGCACAATGGCGTTATCCACGCCGCAGCCCGCGAGCGCGGCCATGACATGCTCGACCGTGCCCACACTCGCGCCCTGCGCGTTGGTCAGATTGCTGCATAGGCGGGTATCGCTCACCAGATCATAACGGGCGGCAATTTCGCCCGTACCTTCCGCCAGATCAGAGCGGATAAAACGGATGCCGCTGTTGGGCGCGGCAGGCTCTATGCATAGGTGAGCGGGGGTGCCGGAGTGGACACCCAGCCCGCTGCACTGCACGCGCCGAGCTACCGTATGCTGCCAGATGGGCAGGGGGGCCGGAGGTGTGCTGGCCGGAGCAGCAGACGAAATCGCGGGGGAGTAGTGAGAGCCATCCATGGCCCACAAATAGCGCGGGCCGGGGGCCTCCGACCAATCACCCTTGGTTACCCTGTGTTACGAACTAACAGGCTGATTCGTAATGGTAAAATCATCAGGATTCCAGCGCGCCAGCGAGCGCCAGACGGCGCTGCGCGCCTTGGCCCAGGCAGAATCCGTTAATTGCCAGCGGGTGATGGGCAGTCGCCCGGCATGAAAGTCGTACAAGCCATGCTCTATGGGCACCGCTCCGCTCTGTTCTTTCAACCGGTTGGAGGCCGTATTGGCATCCGCACTGGTAAACAGCAGGTCCGGCATGCCCAGCCCCGGCAGGGCAAAATCATTGACGGCAAAGCAGGCCTCGGTCATCAGGCCCAGCCCTTGCCAGCTTTGCCCCAGCCAGAAGGCGCGCTGGTCGTAAGGGGTGGCAAAAGTCAGCTCGATCAGCCCGATCAACGCTTGGGCCGGGTCACGCCGCAGGGTAATCGCCCAGCTGTAGCGCACGCCTTTTTGCATTTCAGGCAGAACAGTTTGTTCAAGGTAGCTGAGGGCGGCACCATCAGGGTAGGGCCAAGGAATTTTACGCGGAAAGTATTTGAGAATCTCCCACTGACCAAACTGGGCCTGAATAGCCGGGGCATCCGCCAGTGTGACTGGCCGCAGCCGCAGGCGGGGGGTGTCTAGCGCGAGATGCATCCGCACAGTTTAGCGGATTGGCGCGACAAAAGCCAATATTACAGCTGCAAACCGGAGGCAGGCCGTTGAGCAGCGCGGGCCGGGGATGGTGCAGGTGGAGGTGTAGCCGCGGGCAGCGCCCCGTAGAGCTGAAGCGTGACGATCATCTTGCCGAGTGTTTCAGCGATGAAGAGCGCGCGCGAGCGCCCGGACAGGCAATAATGCGGGTCATCGGCAAGCTTGATCTGTCCTTGCTCGTGCAGAACCTGACCAACGGTGAGTTTATCAAACCCACGCCCGCGCGCCTGAACCACCGCATCGGCCGGCAGATGGAGTGGCTCGCTTTGATCGCACAGGTAGCGCTCGTCGCGTTGCACGGCCATGCAAATGGCGCGATCAACGGTCTCGCCATGCTCGGCAAACAGGCCGCTTTCAATGCCAATCGCCATATCGGCATCCCGGCAGGCGCGCAGGGCCGCCACAGCACGGTTGGTGGCACCGGCAACGGTCTCGCGCATGCCATAGGGCTGCACATTCACGCCCGAGGCGGCATTGAACAGGAGCACCGGAAGATCGCCCAGCCCTGCGCGCTGCAAGGCAAGGGTGAGGGCGGCACGCTTCACAGGCGATGCACTGGCGAGAACAATTTTCATGAGCCCACTGTGTATGTGGGTCTATTATTGAAAGCAAGACGTATCGCAAAGGCCAATAAAAAGGCCGGGAAATCCCCGGCCTTCTGGGCCTTACGTCGGCCCGGTAGACCCGACTCCGGCTTTGGCGATCGAGGCTTCGATCAAGGCGCGCGGGCCGTTGGCCATGCCAAAGCTCCACATGTGTTGGTGACAAACGGCCATCAGCTTAAGGGTAAGACCGACTTCTCCCTTCATCAAGCCATGGTTATTGCTTGTCGCGTACTCAGCGAGGGCACCAAAAACCGCTGGCAGAACCGCATGGGCACGGAGGTGTCCATCTGTGGCGACATCGTGCGCGTAACTTAAGAGCTCTTGTTTGCTCTGATCAGTGTGAACGATGCTGGCGGGAAAGCGAACATCAATTACAGCCGCCTGTTCTCGGTCGGTAGTTCCGAATAACTGCGAGGCGACAAAGACCAAAGTTTGGGCTGGCTCGATCGCCTCCAATGCGTCGGTGTGAGATTCACTGCCTTTAATAGCATCACGCAACAGGGCGTAGCTAGCTAGGCGCTCGGCCGGAACCATGGTTTTGTTTGTCAGAAATTGATCCGCTATCTGGGCGAGCTTGGTCGGCTCTATGGTTATCAGGATCGCATCTTGATTCAGGGTGTTCGCCAGCTCACGAGCATCAGCCAGGCACAGGCGGTCATCAGGGCCGAATTCAAGACCTAGCCAATGGCTAGGGGCTTCGGACAAGCCGTGATACAGCGCCGAAGGTCGATGGCCTTCGGCCGCGCTGATGCAACGGGCGAGTACGTCGGGGCCACGACCAAATCCCAGCATATCGGCGCCAAGCTCGCGATAATAGTCACTTCCTGTTGTGAGGAGCAACTCATGTTCAGCACGCACCAGAAAGTCAGGTACATCAACATCACGGATGGATGGTGGAAGACTGCCGACAACGCTTTCCAGAACTTCCTGAGGTGACTCCCGGTAGTTGCGCCGAACTGCCGCGGCCATGGCCCAGAAGCCCGGTGTTGGCCCTTCCGCAGCCAGTAAATCGCCTAATCCAATTTTCAATGGACGACACCAGCTATCTGTACGGCCGCGGGTGATGGGTGGTTGTTCATCGACTGATTGAGGAATCTTTCCAACCCACCTAAATTCTTGCCAGCAATAAGCGGTTCGATATGGCTGGGGTCCGTCGGCGCGATCGTGCGGACAATACGCGGTAATGTGAACATCTCTTATCTCCAGTGAAAAAGTCGTAACAATCGGCGCAAGCTACGTCATCGCACCAAAGGAGTGCAAGAAAATAAGAGTTAAGATGTCTATGGAACAGGCAAAGCAAAAGGGCCGGGGATGAGCCCGGCCCTTCGTTGTTAATAATTAGTCTCGGCTTAATTGGCCTGACGGCGCAGGAAGGAGGGGATTTCGATGTCGGTATCCTCAACCGGCGGCAAGTCGGCCCGGCCGCCCTGTGTAACAGCATAGCCCGCGCGCGGTTGTGGCTGGGGCTGCGCCGTCATTTGCGGTTGGGCCGGAGTGCGTTCATCCTCATCCATCTGGCTGACAAAGCTCTTGAGAGCGCCTTTCACGCGCTGGGTAAAGCTCGGCTTGTGGCCGTGGTGGCGGCTCTGAACCGGAGCAGCGGCAGCCCCCACAGGAACGCTCTGGGCCTGACGCGGTGCCTGAACCGGCGGCGGTGCCACAAACTGGTCGCCTTGACGCAGACCGCGCACCGGAGCCGGGGCAGCCGTACTGCGCGCGGCGGGCGCGGCCACCATCTCGGGCTGCATCTGCGGGGCCAGCATGGTGTTGCCGACCTGCATGGGCTGCTGCACCTGCTCGGGCTGCATGCCGGAGTAGAAGCTGGCGGCGGACTGCTGCGCCGTGGCGGCCTGAGCTGGTTGCTTGGGCGTACTGCCAAACAGCGCGCCAACGGCCTGTGCGGCTTTACCCGCCGGAGCAGCGAGGCCTTGCGCGTAAGGTGAGCGCGGCGCGGCGGGCAAACCACCCGCCTGTGCGGTGCCCGTGCCTTGGCCGCCTTCAATGACGTTGAGTGGCTGGCGGGCGCTTTCAATATCAATACCGGTGGCCACCACCGAGATGCGGATCTTGCCGGTCAAGCTGTCGTCGAACGCGGTTCCGAAGATAATGTTGGCATCCGGATCAACCTCGTCACGGATGCGATTCATCGCTTCTTCAACCTCAAATAGCGTGAGATCGTTGCCGCCAGTGATGTTAACCAGCACACCGCGCGCACCCTTGACCGAGGCATCATCGAGCAGCGGGTTGTTGATCGCCATTTCCGCGGCTTGCCGGGCGCGGTTATCGCCCTCGGCTTCGCCGGTGCCCATCATGGCCTTGCCCATCTCGCTCATCACCGACTGGATGTCGGCAAAGTCGAGATTGACCTGACCGGGGGTCATAATGAGATCGGTCACGCCGCGCACGCCCTGATACAGCACGTCATCGGCCATCTTGAAGGCATCGGCAAAGGTGGTCTTTTCGTTGGCCACGTTGAAGAGGTTCTGGTTGGGGATGATGATGAGCGTATCAACATACTGCTGTAGCGCCTGAATGCCCTGCTCGGCCGAACGCATGCGCACCGGGCCTTCGAACATGAACGGCTTGGTAACAACACCCACAGTCAGGATGTTACGCTCACGCGCGGCGCGCGCAATCACAGGGCCAGCGCCCGTACCCGTACCACCACCCATACCGGCAGTGATGAACACCATGTTGGCCCCATCGAGCAGGGCGCTGATCTCGTCCATCTGCTCTTCGGCCGCAGCGCGGCCCACATCGGGGCGGGCACCCGCGCCCAGACCTTTGGTCGCGCTCTTGCCCAGTTGCAGTTTCTTGGAAGCGAGGTTGGCGGCCAGCGCCTGTGCATCGGTATTGGCGGAGATGAACTCGACACCATCGAGGCCGGAGCGGATCATGTTGTTAATGGCATTGGTGCCAGCGCCGCCCACACCAAACACTACGATGCGGGGCTTGAGGTGGCTGTCTGTCTCCGGCACGGTCAGGTTGATCATGATCTTCTCTCCTCTGGTGAATCCCGAAACTGCTTACCGCTTTGGCCAGCAACAGGCTGCCGGTCCGGCCGGTTAAGAGAACCTTAATTTTCACTAGTGAGCCGATTCTGTAACCCGCGCAAGCGGTTAACTATGCCAAGGCGCGAGTTTGGCCGCTATTGTAAGGGGCGCGCGCCTAGGCTGCTTCGTATCCGATTTCCCTTGAAGTCGCAAACCTGTCCTTGCTAGTGTGCGCCAGTCAAATCAGGGGGGAATTCATGAGCACAGCCATTTTTCAGCGTATTGATGAAGCGTTTAATACACAGACAGGGCGGCAGGTGTCTCGTGGTTTCGCCGTTATGGCGATGGCGGTTGGCCTCATCGGCGGGCTGATTACAGGCGTACTGGGCATGCCGCTGGTTGCCGCTGCCGGGGGATTATTGCTTGGTCTTGGCCTAATGACAGGGTTTGCAGCTCAGCGGAACGAAACTCCGCTGCGGATTATAAGGAAAGAGAAGCTCGCTGCTACGGTGACAGTAATTCTTTATCCTGCTGTGCTTGCCGGACTTGGCTATTTTATGCAGGATTTACAGCGCCAAGCCGTTGCCGATAAGGCCGAAGCCGCTCGTGTTGCCAAAGCCAATAACAGCAGTTTGGTACGCTACCCATCCTAACGGGGCAGCAGCCGGTTTACGCCCGCGCGGTGACGGCTTTTGAACTGTGCCAAGGCAAGGCGGGCGGCGAGCGCATTACGCTGCCGGGCAAGAAAACGGCCTATGTGTATCCCAGCAAAGCTCAGCCTGCGCAGCTGATCCGCTGCGACTAGGCGTTATACATTCTCCCGAAACCACTCGCCAATGCGGTTGAACAGGCCTTTTTGCCCTTCGCCTGCGGCGATGACGCGGAATTCGGTGTTGGGTGAGGTTGCATAAAACAGCAGGCCGATGGCGGTGCTGAAGGCCGGGGTGAGCTGGCTTTCCGGCAGGCCAGGCAGGGCGATGGGTTTGCCCAAACGCACCTGCTTATCAAGGATCAGCTGGGCCAGTTCGCGGGTGCCCTGCATCTGGCTGGCACCGCCGGTTAGCACCACCCGCCGTCCACCTACTTTATCAAAGCCGGAATGTTCGAGGCGCGCGCGCACCATCTCGAAAATCTCTTCCAGACGGGGCTGGATAATGCCCGTGAGCAGTGAGCGGCGCACCTGCGCGATCATCGCCACATCATCCTCGCCTACCTGCGGTACATCAATCAGCTCATGCTTATCGGTGGTGGTGGTCATGGCATGGCCGAACAGGATTTTCATGCGCTCGGCATGGGCGGTGGGGGTGGTCAGGCCGCGTGCGATATCATTGGTCACATGAATGCCGCCCATGGGGATGCTGTCAGCAAACACCAGTTCACCCTCGCTGAACACGCCAATGCTGGTGGTGCCGCCGCCCATGTCGATCACGGTGGCGCCCAGATCAGCTTCATCGGGCGTCAGGCAGGCCCGGCCCGAGGCCAGCACCGACAACACCACGCGCGACACATCGAGATGACATCGCTGTACGCAGCTGATGAGGTTGCGTAGCGCCGCGCCGTTGACCGTCACCGCGTTCAGCTGCACCGTCAGCTCGCTCCCCACCATGCCGCGCGGGTCTTTAATGCCCCGGCTGCCGTCGAGCGTGTAGGAGGTGGGAATCACATGCAGCGGCGTGCCCGCAATCTCGGCCAGTGCGGCCTTGCATTGCTGCGCCACCCGGCGCAGGGTTGGGGCTTCAATAGCCGCTCCCCCGGTGGCGACTTTCACCTCAACCGTGGCAGAGTTGGGCTGGCCTCCACCGAGATTGACATAGACGGAGCGCAAGGTGCTGCCACTGGCCTGTTCCGCGGCCTGCACGGCGGCACCAATCGCGCTCTCCGCTGCATCCATATTGGCCACGCTACCCGCGCGGATGCCAAAGCTCGCCTGATACCCGGTGCCAAGAACAGTCAAGCTACCATCGACTTCCGGGCGCGCAATCAGACAGGCAACTTTACTACTGCCAATATCAATCACGCCAATCAACTCGGGCTTGCCGTTCTTTTTATCCATTGGGCTTAAACACCTTCTTTGGGAGCGTTGCGCCGCTCGGTCGCGGCTTTGGTTGGGGTAATAATCAAACGGTCTTTCAGGCGCAGATCAACGGCACTGATATCCTTATCCAGCAAGCGGCCGTCGTCTTGCGCCCGTTGCAAGCGTTCCAGAGCCTTGGGCATATCCGCCTCGGGCAGCAAGACATCGATGTTATTATTCATCCGCAGGTTCCAGCGGCGTTGGTTAAAGAACGTCATCGCTTTGACGCGCTTGTACAGCTCCGGGTGGCTGCGCAATGCGTCCAGTACAGCCGGAGCTGCTTTAGGTGCACCTTCGCCCACCAGTACAGGTAGACCCGCCCAGCGACCCAGGCCATCGGTGGCAAGGGTGACCGCTTCCTCATCCACCAGTACCAGCTGGCCGTTGTGCTGATAGAAACCAACCGGGGTGCGTTCAGTTAAATCAACCCGGATGGTGTTGGGAAACCGCCGCTCTACACGGGCGTCTTTTACCCACGTCAGGGTCTTGAGCTGTGTGCGGGCAGCCGTGGGGTTAAACTCCAGCAGCGGCAACGCGTTATGCACCTTGAGCGCCAGTGTTACGTCAGCGGCCGCTGTCTCGTTGCGCCCGGTCACGAAGATATTGCTGGCGGTCAGCCCGGCCGCAGCGGTATGCGCAAACCAGCTATGCTGCAGGGTGCGGAATTGATCGCCCACCCAGCCGCTACTCCACAGCCAATAAGGCCCCGCCGCCAGCAGCAGCAGCAGGCCAAACGCCGCGCCAAGGCGCGCACTGCGCAAAAACCAGATCGGCGTGGGTTTCTTGCGCTGGCGACGGGCCATGTGTTCGCGTCGGGTTCCCCGTGGCTGGCTCATGCCGCTACCTCTTCTCTTTTCTGGGCCTTGCGGGCGCGGGTCAGCGCATCCTCGACCATCCACGCACACAGATCGGCATAATTCATGCCGCGCACAGCGGCCTGTTCGGGCAGCAGGGAGGTGGGGGTCAGACCCGGTTGGGTGTTGAGTTCAAGGAAGATCAGGCCGCTCATGCCCGGCAGGCTGTCATCCCAACGGAAATCGCTGCGCGATACGCCGGTGCAGCCCAGTACTTTGTGCGCGGTCAGGGCATAGCTGCGCACGGCCTGTGCAATCTCGGCGGGAATTTGCGCGGGCACTACATGGCGGCTGCCGCCGGGGGCATATTTGGCGGTGTAATCATAAAAGCCGCTGGCGGCGATGATCTCGGTCACATCCAGCGCCTCGTTGCCGATCACGCCCACGGTCAGCTCACGGCCGGGAATATAACTCTCCACCATGACAGTCTCGCCATAGACCCAGCTATCTTCCGCCAGAATACGGTAATTGCTGCCTGCGTGAACGATGCGCACACCCACCGAGCTGCCTTCGTTGATCGGTTTGACCACATAGGGCACAGGCAGCACATCGCGCGCCAACACCTCATCGCGGTGGGCCAGCACTTCCTTGGCGACCGGGATGCCCTCGCGTGCCACGATCAGCTTGGTGAAGGACTTGTTCATGGCGACAGCTGCGGTGCTGACGCCGGAATGGGTATAAGGCAGCCCCATATAATCGAGCACGCCCTGTATGGTGCCATCTTCACCGCCCCGACCGTGCAGAGCGTTAAACACCACGTCCGGGCGCGGGGTGAGAGCAGCGATCAGGCTGTCAAGGTCGCGCTGCACGTCAACAGCAGTCACCTTGTATCCCTTGTCCTGGAGGGCCTTGACCACTCCGGCACCCGAGCTGAGCGATACTTCGCGCTCGGAGGACCATCCGCCCATCAGAACCGCGACATGTTCATTCACACTGCTCTCCTAGGGTTTGCCGATGCGTTTGATCTCCCATCGTAGATCAATCCCGCTGGTCTCTTTCACTCTTTTCTTCACCTGTTCGCCCAGATTTTCAAGATCAGCCGCAGTAGAATTTCCGGTATTAATCAAAAAATTACAGTGCTTTTCGCTGATCTGTGCCCCGCCAAGGGTTAGGCCCCGGCAGCCGGCCTTGTCTATCAGCTCCCACGCCCGTGCCCCATCGGGGTTGGCAAAGGTCGAGCCACCGGTGCGGGTGCGAATCGGCTGACTCTCTTCACGCTTCTTTTGTATCTCCACCATCCGGGCGGCAACCGCTTCCACTGTGTCAGGAGTTCCCTTCAAGATAGCGCTGGTGAAGATCCAGCTCTCATCAACACCGCAATGCCGGTAGGTAAAATGCATATCGTCCAGACAGAGTTCATGCAGTTGTCCCTGCCGGTCCACGGCCTGTGCGCTCACCAGCACATCCTTGATTTCGCGGCCATAGCAGCCCGCGTTCATGCGTAGGCCCCCGCCGATGGTGCCCGGCACGCCAGTCAGAAATTCCAGCCCGGCTAATCCTGCCAATTGTGCTGAAAGCGCGACATTGGCATCTAGGGCCGCCGCGCCGGCGGTGATCTGTGTACCTTGCACATCAATGCCGGCAAAGCCACCACCGAGACGAATAACCACGCCCTCAACCCCGCCATCGCGGATCAGCAAATTGCTGGCAACGCCAATCGGCAGCACAGGAATATCCGTCGGGCAGTTGGCCAGAAACTGCTGGAGATCCTCTAGATCAGCGGGTTTGAAGAGAATCTCGGCAGCACCGCCCACGCGAAACCAGGTCGTGGGAGCCAATGGTGCCTTTTCGGTATAGCGACCGCGGACAGCAGGCAGACGTGCAAGCAGGCTCATACGGCAACCTTTTGCTTTACGGTCGCGAGCTGCGCGGGCAGGCTGGCGGCCCAGTTGGTAATGCTACCCGCGCCCATGCAGATGACAAAATCACCCGGCTGCGCGCGTGCCGCGATTAAATCTGCCAACTCAGCCGGGCTGCAGAGAGGCTCAGCATTCGTCTGCCCTGTAGCACGAATGGCTTTTACCAGTGCATCGCGATCAGCCCCGTCAATCGGGGCCTCGCCCGCACTATAAACATCGGCGATCAGTACGCTGTCGGCCTTGGCAAAACAGTGCGCAAAATCCGGCAGCAGATTAGCAAGACGCGTGTAGCGATGCGGCTGCATCACGGCGTGCACTCGGCCCGTGCAGGCGCTTCGTGCCGCCATCAAAACCGCTTCAATTTCCACCGGATGGTGGGCATAGTCATCAATCACCACTACGCCATCTGTTTCACCTATACGGGTAAAACGGCGCTTTACCCCGGCAAAACAGGCTAACGCCGCCTTTACCTTGTCATCCGGCAGGTTCAACTCATTCGCTAAGGTCAGGACAGCCAGCGCGTTCAGAATGTTGTGAGAACCAAACAGTGGCAGATGATAGCCCATGACGGTGCGTGGATTTTTACCTTTGAAACGTACGTCAAAATGACAGCCCGTGCTGTCGGTGCGTGTATTCAGGCCCTGCACCTCGGCGGTCTCGCTCAGGCCGTAGCCAAGGCAGCGACGATTGGTAATGCGTGTCTTTAGCGCCGCAACTTCCGGATGATCGACGCACAGCGCGGCGGCGCCATAAAAGGGGAGTTGTTCGACAAAACGGGTAAAGGCGGCACGCAGAGCATCGAAATTGCCATAATGCTCAAGATGTTCGGGGTCAATGTTTGTGACAATCGCCAGCGTAGCGGGCAGC
Organism: Micavibrio sp. UBA2400; assembly: GCA_002343265.1. Lineage (GTDB taxonomy): Bacteria > Pseudomonadota > Alphaproteobacteria > UBA2400 > UBA2400 > UBA2400. Next base: position 76,014 of record DDSC01000014.1, on the reverse strand, counting down.
TGCAGAAAGCTGCCATCGCTTTCGTCACTCTCCACCACCATCCAGTCACCCGCACCAAGGCGGGTGTTAGTCCCGGTGGCGTTGACAATACCACCCGTCACAAGGGTGGGATCAAGCCCAACCTGTTCCAGTACATGACCCATGAGCGTGGTCGTCGTTGTCTTGCCGTGCGTGCCTGCAATGGCGATCCCTTTTTTCAAGCGCATCAGCTCGGCCAGCATTTCGGCCCGGCGAATGAGGGGAATACCCGCGGCCTGCGCGGCGACAACCTCCGGGTTATCCAGCTTTACGGCGGAGGAAATGACCACGGCACGGGCTTGGGTCACGTTTTCTGCAGTGTGCCCCACAAACACGGTGAGGCCCAGCGCGCGCAGTCGCGCCAGATTAGTGCTTTCACTCTGGTCGCTGCCCTGCACAGTATAGCCCTGATGATGCAGTAACTCGGCGATGCCGCTCATGCCGATACCGCCAACACCAATAAAGTGAAGTGGTCCATAATCCTGCGGAATCAGTGCGCTCATGCGGCGTCCTCAACCACTTGTGCGAGGCGCGCGGCAGCATCAATGCGCCCCTGGCTATATGCAGCCTTGGCCGCCACTTCCAGCGAGGCTGGGTCGGTGAGAATGCGTTTGAGCTGGCCCGCCAGCGCTTGCGGGGTGAATTCTTCCTGCGGCATAATCCATGCCCCGCCCACGCGCTCGACGGCGCGGGCATTCCAGGTCTGTTCGTCAAGAATGGCGATGGGCAACGGGACATAAATTGCCGGGCGTCCGGCAGCACTCCACTCGGCCACGGTTGATCCACCCGCGCGACCGATGCACAGATGGGCTTTGGCTATGCGCTCGGGCATATCCGTGAAGAAGGGTTGCAGTTCAACTTGCCCCTCCATACCCAGATCTGTATAGAGCTTGGCAACGGCTTCTTTATCCTCGGCGCGGGCTTGCTGACTGATGACAAGGCGGCTACGCAGGGCCGGGTCGAGCAAGCCAATCGCGGCCGGTACGACCGTGCTGAATACCCGCGCCCCCTGACTACCCCCGGTAATCAGCAGGTGGATCGGCCCGTGGCTGTCTGGTGGTTGATAGAGCCTGTCGCGCAGCGCTGTAATAGCCGGGCGAACAGGATTGCCCGTGGTGATGGACTTGCGTGAAGGGGGGAGGCCGATGACATTATCAAACGATTTGGCAATGACCTTGGCGTAGCGGGCGACCACCCGGTTGGCCCGGCCGAGTACGGCATTCTGATCGTGCAGCACCAGCGGCGTTTTGCTGAGGATTGCCGCTGCCGCGCCGGGGAACGATGGGTAGCCGCCAAAGGCCACAACAACTCTTGGTTTGTGCTCTTTGAGCAGAGCCAGCGCCTCGCGGGTGCCTTTGGCGAGGGACAGAACCGCGCGCAGTTTGGTTATCACCCCGCCCGTCGGTGTAGAGGCTGAGACACGATGCACCGGAATTTCCGGCAGACTATCGCCAAAGGCTTTGCCCCGGCTATCGGTAATCAGGTGCACGGTATAACCCCGCGTGAGCAGTTCGCGCGCCAAGGCTTCGGCAGGAAACAGATGACCACCGGTCCCCCCGGCGGCAAGAAAGATGGAAGCACTCGTGGCGCTGATCTTCATGGTGTATGCGTCCGTTTGCGTGTCAGCGCCAGCAGCATGCCCATGCCCATGCCCATTGCCACCAGCGAGGACCCGCCATAGCTGACAAACGGCAGCGTCATACCCTTGGTGGGCAGCAGATGCAAGGATGAACCGATATTGATGAGGGCCTGCAGGCCGAATTGGACGATCAGCCCCGAGCCAGCCAGAGTTACAAATAATGTAGGGCCCTGACCAGACCGATAAAATCCGCGCAGTACAATAAAGGCGATCAGCACAAGCAGAGCCAGACACCAGATCAGGCCCAATTCCTCGCCTGCGACAGCAAAAATGAAATCGGCATGGGAGTCCGGGATGGTTTCCTTCACGGTTCCCTGTCCCGGTCCGACGCCAAACAGCCCGCCGGCTTGAAACGCCTCCAGCGCTCGATCCACCTGATAGCTGTCACCCGCCTCCGGATTCAGGAAGCGGTCAATACGGCTGCTCACATGCGGAAACATGAAGTAGGCCCCGATCAACCCGATAATCCCAAGGCCGCCGCCGATGGCAACTAAAATCAGGGGTAATCCGGCCAGAAACAGCTGCGCCAACCAGACCGCGCTTACCACCATAGTCATGCCCAGATCAGGTTGCAGCAACAGGAGCGTAACAGTCAGAGCCAGCAGCCCGACCGGAAGCAGCTTTGGCAATCCCAAGGAGCGCACGGCCGGGTGGGCCAACAGCCAGGCGTTGAGGACAATGAACGCGGGTTTGACGAATTCGGACGGTTGCAGCGAAAAACCGGGCAGACTAATCCAGCGCCGGGCACCTTTGATCTCCATTCCGTTGGTCAGTGTAATGACCATAGCCACAATTCCCACGCCAAAGGCAGCGGTGGCCAGCAGCAGGATTTGGCGCGGGGGCAGCAGCGAGATACCCAACATGACCAGTATAGAGGGCAGCAGAATGATGAATTGTCGGGTGATAAAGTAGCTGCCATCAAGACCAATCCGCTGTGCCACCGCCGGGCTGGCGGTGGTGACCAGAAAGCCACCAAACAGGATGAGCAATCCCAGTGCGCCGAGCAGCCAGCGGTCAACCGTCCACCACCAGCGGCCAAACAGCGAGTTATCGGTGCGGCTGAAAAGAATCATGCCTGTTTTGCCTCTTGTGCGTGCGCCTGCGCCAGCGCGATGAATGTCTGCCCACGATGCTCGTAGCTCTTGAACTGGTCCCACGAGGCACAGGCAGGTGACAGCAGAATAACGGCATTGGCGGGATTGTCACGCCTTGCCGCACTTACGGCTGCAGCGACAGCCTGTTCCAAAGTACCGCAGCGTTGGTGACCCAGATTGTTCTGGGCACACCAACTCGCAAACTCATCCTCCGCTTGTCCGATCAGAAAAGCCTGCCGGATGCGCGGAATGTAAGACTCCAGCCCAGTCAGTCCACCGGTCTTGGGCTGGCCGCCGGCAATCCAGTAAATGTTGTCAAAGCAACCCAGCGCCTTGCTGGCCGCATTAGCGTTGGTGGCCTTACTGTCGTTTATAAATGCGATATTCTCAAGCTGTGCCACATATTGCTGGCGGTGTGGCAGGCCGGGAAAGTCCATCAGACCTGCTTCGATAGCTGACAGACCTAGTCCCAGCGCTACGCAGGTCTCAATCGCAGCAATCGCGTTCTGGCGGTTATGTGCGCCCTGCAAAGTAGGGAGTGATAACAGATTAAGACCCCTGTGCGTGTCGGCGATGGTCAGGGCTACACCTGTCCAGCCCCGGTGCCGGGCCGCTTCGCCGATGCCTTGTGTGTAGTGGTCCTCGGTACCGTAAATAGCCATTGCACCGGGTTTATGGGTTTTAAACAGATTAGCCTTGGCGGCGGCATAGCCTGCCATGTCACCATGGCGGTCAAGATGATCGGGCGTCAGGTTGAGGAGAATGCCGATATCCACCGCAAGGCTCGGGCAGCGTTCCAGCTGATAGCTGCTCAGCTCCAGCACATAAACACCAGTTCTGGGCAGGTCTGGCAGATCAAGGGGCGATGTGCCAAAGTTACCCCCCACAGCGCAGGGCACTCCGGCATTTTTAAGAATATGCCCGATCAGGGCCGTGGTGGTGGATTTACCATCGGTTCCGGTGATGCCAACGATCCGTGCCACGGGCTGCGTTTGGGCAAACAGCTCAATGTCGCAAAGGATTGGGCAGTCTTTGAAGTTGGTGGCTACGGGATGCGGCTTTGGCAGCCGGTGTGGAATGCCCGGTGTCAGGACCAGGCCGGTATAGTGGCGGGGATCCACGCTGGACAGATCCTCTATCTGAGCGCCAAGGGACTGCGCTATCGTTAACTGGGCCGGATTATCATCCCACGCACTGACCTGTGCCCCGGCGGCCAGCAGGGCCTTCACGGCAGGCAAACCGGATTTATCAAGGCCCATCACGGCATAGCGCTGGCCTCGGGCGAAGGGCAGGGCGATCATCGTAGCTTGAGGGTCGACAGGCCGATCAGGGCCAGCACGATGGTGACAATCCAGAAGCGGATAACAATGTGGGATTCCGGCCAGCCGAGTTTTTCGAAATGATGATGGAGCGGGGCCATCTTGAACACGCGCTTGCCGGTCAGTTTGAAGCTTGCCACCTGAATCATCACCGATAGGGTTTCTGCCACAAACAGTCCGCCTACGATTGCCAGGACAATCTCATGCTTGGTCATCACGGCCACACTACCCAGCGCACCACCAAGGGCCAGCGAACCGGTATCCCCCATAAACACTTGCGCAGGCGGGGCATTGTACCAGAGAAAGCCAAGACAAGCCCCCACCAGCGCGCCGCAGAAGACAGCCAGCTCACCTACCCCCGGTACATAGTGCAATTGTAGATAGTCAGCGAATTTTACGTTACCTACAAGATAGGCGAACAGCAAAAAGCAGCAGGCAGCAATCATGGCTGGAGCTGTGGCAAGACCATCAAGTCCATCTGTAATGTTCACAGCGTTGGCCGAGCCCACAATAACCAAAGCTCCAAAAACGACATAAAAGAGACCAAGGTTGAGCAGAAGGTCCTTGAAAAACGGAAAGGCCAGCTGACCCGAAAGGGCAGTTGGTTGCAAGTGCATTACCAGCCAGATCACCGCAAAGGAGAGGGAGAATTCAAGGAATAATCGCACCCGACCGGACAGGCCAGCGGTATTTTTGCGGTTGGTGAGCTTGCGGTAGTCATCCACTGCGCCGATCGCGCCAAAGCCCACTGTTACGGCCAGTGCCAGCCACGCATACGCATTGGTCAGATCGACCCACAGCAGGGTGCTGGAGGTAATCGCCAGCAACATCATCAGCCCGCCCATGGTGGGCGTCCCTTTCTTCTTGCCGTGTGTGTCTTCAAGATAACTCAGGATGGGCTGCCCCTCGGCCTGCTTGGACTTTAGCCAGCGGATAATGGCCGGGCCGGAGATCCAGCAGATCAGCAATGCCGTAAGCATGGCTCCGCCCGCACGGAAGGTAATGTAGCGGAACAGATTAAAAAACTGGAACTGGTCGGCCAGTGGCACCAGCAGATTATGCAGCATGTGAACCGGCCTCCCGCGCCTCAAGTGAGGCAATTACCACCGCCATGGATGGGCTCATGACCCCTTTTATGTCGATCTGCTGTCCGCGCGAGCCTTTGACCAGCAAGATATCACCCGTCTGGACCGCGTCAGCCACCAGAGGTGCCAGCGTTTTGGCATCGGGTGCCCACGCGCCCTTCATGCTCTCGGGGAGGGCTTGCCAAAGATGACGCATCAGCGGACCGCAGCAATAGACCTGATCGACTTTTGCGGCGCATAAGCTTGCGGCCAACTCGGCATGTGCAGTGGGGCCGAGCGTACCCAACTCCAGCATGTCGCCCAGTGCGGCAAGGCGGCGCCCTTTGGCCTCGCTATGGCCCAACACTTTAATCGCCGCTACCATGCTGAGTGGGCTGGCATTGTAACATTCATCAATCACCGTTACGCCACCAAATTGTTTGCGTACTCCCCGGCCTTTGATGGGCGCAAAGCTCACTAGCGATTGAGCAGCACGCTCGATATCAAGCCCGGTCTGGGCAAGAGCCAGCAGCGCCGCCACACTGTTCATCGCCATATGTTCGCCGGGCAGGGGCACCGTATAAGTGAGCGTGCGGGAGCCGATCCGCGCTGTAACTTCTGTGCTCTGATCGTGCAGGACACACTGCAGAAGCTGAGCATCGGCCTCCGGCTCGGTGCCAAAGCTCAGCACCCGCTTGGCCCCTGCTGCCAGCGCCCGATCTTTAGCAAAGGTATAAAACTCGCTCGCGCGCGGCAGGATAGCGATGGCGGGACCGCTAAGCCCGGCAAAAATCTCCGATTTTGCGCGGGCGATGCCAAGCTGTCCGTCGGCAAAATTCTCGATATGGGTGGTGCTGATGGTAGTGATAAGGGCAATGTGAGCGCGCAGCAAACGGGCGAGGGGCTCAATTTCTCCGGCATGGTTCATGCCGATCTCGAACACGCCATATTTCGTGTCCTGCGGCAGCCGGGCAAGGGTCAGTGGCAGGCCGATATGGTTGTTCAGATTGCCATAGGTGGCATGGGTGCGGCCTTGCGCACTGGCCATATGCTGGAGCATTTCCTTGGTGGTTGTTTTACCCACCGACCCGGTGACCGCGATAAGGTTGCCTGTGCAGCGCTCGCGTGCCGCCTTGGCAAGGGCAACGAGAGCGGCCAGAGTATCGGGCACCAGCAGGCTGGGTGCATCTGCTGCTAGGCCGGTCGGGCGGTGGTCGATAAGAACGGCAACGGCACCTTTTGCCAACGCGCTGGCCGCGTGATCGTGCCCATCCAGCGTATCGCCTTTAATGGCGACAAACAAATCACCGGGCTGCACGGTGCGGCTATCAATCGATATGCCAGAGACCTGCCATGTGCCGGTGCACTGACCGCCGGTCGCCATTGTTAGATCTTTGCTGGTCCACACCATGCCGCTCATGCTGCCTCTGTTTGGGTCCCTAGCGCCCTACGGATGATGTCGGCATCATCAAACGGGCGCACGTCGGAGCCGATTATTTGCCCCTGCTCATGGCCCTTGCCTGCCACCAGCAGAATATCGCCGGGTTGTAGCCGCTCAAGCCCGATTTGAATAGCCTTGGCGCGATCCTCGACCATTAAAGCTTGCGGACAACCGTTAAGAATTTCGCCGCGAATCGTGGCGGGATCCTCAAGGCGCGGGTTATCATCGGTCACAATCACGTCATCGGCCAGCCGGGCAGCAATCTCTCCCATCACCGGGCGCTTGCCTTTGTCCCGATTGCCGCCACACCCGAATATCACGCGGAGCTTGTTTGAAGTGTGCGCACGCAGAGCCAATAACACAGTCTCCAGCGCGTCCGGCGTATGGGCATAGTCAACGTAAACACCGGCTCCATTGGGGTGTCGCCCGACCAGTTCCAGCCGCCCGCGTACATTTTTTAGCTGGCGGAGCGCTGTCACAGCCTGCGTGGTTGGCGTGCCGCTACCGATGACCAGCCCTAAGGCACATAAAATGTTGTGGGCCTGAAAGCCACCGGTGACAGCCACCTTAACATCACAGGCATGACCGGCAATGTTGAGGGTTAGGTGCAGACCCTCGGGCTGGGGGTGCACCGTCAGCACTTGCAGCTCACGACCCTTGCGTCCGTAGGATAGCACGGTTTGTCCGCGGTCTTTGCATACCGCGGCCAGTGCTTCGAATTCGGGTATATCGGCATTGAGCACAGCTGTCCCGGTGGCCGGGAGCACACGGCTGAAGAGCCGAGCCTTGGCAGACAGATAATGTTCGAGCGTACCATGATAATCAAGATGATCGCGGCCCAGATAAGTAAAACCTGCTGCTTTCAGGCTCAGCCCATCCAGCCGGAACTGATCGAGTCCGTGCGAAGAGGCTTCTAGCGCGGCATGGTCAATGCCAAGGCGCTTCAGCTCACCAAGATCAGCCGCTAACGTAATCGGGTCAGAGGTGGTGAGGGAGCCCTCGCGACTGATACCGCTGCCTTGCACCCCTAGTGTGCCGAGGCTGGCGGCCGCGTGTCCCACGGCCTGCCAGAGCTGGGCTGTAAAATTCACGGTTGAGGTTTTACCGTTGGTGCCTGTCACGGCCACTATTGTTTCCGGCAGCGGCGCTGAAAAGGCTGCTGCCAGCTTGGCCAGCGCCAGACGTGGATTATCATGCCTGATATGGGCGATGCCGTTGGGTATGGGCGTGTCGGCAGGCGCGAGCACTGCTACTGCTCCGTTCACGGCCGCCTGAGCAATATAGTTGCGGCCATCGCCGGTCACGCCGGGCAGGGCCGCAAACAGCGCACCCGTGGTCACGGTCCGGGAATCCGCCGTGAGCACTGTAACCACCGGATCCTGCGATACCGGTTGGTTAAGTCCGGCGGCACGGAGCAGGTCAGTAAGTCTCAATGGCGTCTCGGCGGGAACGAATCTCAAGGGCCAGCGACTGGCGAATTAAAGGGTCATCCACCGCGGCAGGGGCAATGGCATAGAGTGGCCCCATTTGGGCGATGATCCGACCGACCACCGGCGCGGCTACGGTGCCGCCGGTCGCATAGCCGCCCGAACTGGCATTGGGTTTTGGCTCGTCGACCATCACCATAATCAGGTAACGGGGATCGTGCATCGGAAAGGCTGCGATGAAGGAGGACAAGCGGGCGTTGGTATTGTAGCGCTTGCCGCTGATCTTTTCGGCGGTACCGGTTTTTCCGCCAACAAAATAGCCGGGTATATTGGCGCTTTTGCCGCTACCCACAACGGCGTTGGCACGCATCAGACGGCGCATCTGACCCACGACTTTGTCACTGACAACATGAGGGAAGGAGGGCACATACCCCTCCGGATGCTTAACCAAGGTGGGCTGCACAAGCTGGCCCGTCAGCGTAGCGGCGGTGGCGCGTAGCATATGCAGCGGTGTGACGGACAGGCCGTGCCCGAAGGAAATGGTCATCGCTGAAATCTCCGACCATTTGGCCGGAATCTGCGCTGTTCCGACCTCCGGGAGCTCCAGTTTCAGCGGGCCGCACAACCCTAGCTTACAGAAAAACTCTTTCTGAAAATCAATCCCCATGGCCAGCGCCATGCGGGCTGCGCCGATATTTGAAGAGTGGGTGAAAATTTCCGGCACGGACAGCGCTCGCCGCTCGGGGTGAAAGTCGTTGATGGTGAAGCGGCCATAGCGGATCGGTTCACTGGCATCATAAAACGTGGTCAAGGACATCTTGCCGCTTTCAAGACCGGCGGCTGACGTGATGATCTTCATCACCGAACCCAGCTCATAGCTGCCCAGCGCGAAGCGGTTGAACCGGGCATCCTCCGGGGCTTTTCCAATTGCTGCCGGCTCGTAGTCCGGCAGCGAGACAGCGGCCAGCAGTTCGCCATTACGCAGATCCATCACCAGACCGGAACCGCCAATAGCGTTGAAATCCTTCATGGCTTTGGTAATTTCACGCTCCACCAGATGCTGCAGCCGCAAGTCGACGGAAAGTTGAATGGGTGCGCCGCCACTGGCCAACTGGGCGTTCAGGCCCCGCTCCACACCGCCTTGGCCTTTGTTATCGACATCCGTCGTCCCCACCACATGGACCGTGCTACCTCCGGCCGGGTAGATGCGGGTTTGCTCGGTCAGGAATTCGAGACCGGGTTGGCCCAATGCGTTGACCCGGTAGACCTCTTCGGGCGTGAGGTTGCGTTTTACCCAAACAAAGCGGCGGGCACTGGCCAATTTATCCAACACATCCTCATAGTCTAGGTCCGGCAAAGCCTGAACCAGCGCACGGGCGGCGGCGACAGGGTCTAGCAATTTGGCCGGGTCGGCGTAGAGCGACTGGGTCGGCAGGGACGTGGCCAGCACCTCACCGTTACGATCCGTAATATCAGCCCGCGCGACCAGGACCGCCCCGACCTCTTGCGGGCCAGCCAGCTCCTGTGCTGCGGTGGGAGTCTGCAACAGGGTCGCATCGACCAGTCGTAGGGCCACAATCAGCATGGCCGCACTGAACATTGCTCCCAGCGTGACCAGACGAATTTGCGCCCGCGCGAGAATGGCATGAGGGACGGGGCGAGTATTGGCGGCCCGGCGCTGGCGCGGGGCCGTACTTAAAGGGATATCAAGTGGCAGTTCGGGATCGAAACTGCTCATTGCATCTCCTGCATACTTGCCCACAGGACGCCTGACGTCGGTGTGCGCTCAACAACTGTTAAAACTTCAGCAGATGGCCGACTGCCACCGCTTTGGGCAATCAGCGCGGCTACTTCATCAATCGGTTCAGGGGGTGACTTAACAGTTGCCTTAACCACGGGTCGTGCCGGTTTGGGTACTGCGGGCTTGCTGGCCTGTGCCAACTTGATGGGCTGCTCGGTAGCCGGCTTGACCGCGTCCGGTTGGATAACAGCCGCTGCCAGTGCCACCGAGGGTACAGGCAATGGTTCAGGAATATCGGTCAAACTCACCAGCTGGGTTGTCTCCACACTGGTCAGATCGCGTAGGTGACGCTTGCTCAAGGCCTCAAGCCGCTCAGGTGTTTTCAGCCGGTGCCATTCGGCGGTCAGAACGCGAATACGCTCCTGCTCGCTGCTAATGTCACGAGTCAGGGCGGCCAGCTTATCCTCCTGTCCGCGGGTGCGTAAGCTGGTGTGCAGGACAACGCCTGCCGCGAGCACAACCAGTGAGGTCCAGACAGCAAGGCGACGGGTCATGAGGCTTCTCCTGTATGTTCGGCCACCCGCAGTTTGGCCGAGCGGGCGCGGGGGTTAGCCGCGCACTCGGCCTTACTCGGTGTTACCGGTTGTTTACCAATAAGGGTCAGACGAGCGGGGGCGAGCGGGGTCATGGGTGCGTGGCGTGATGGATTCCCTTGCCGTGCAGCTCCCTCACGCAGGTAGGTTTTGACAATCCGGTCTTCCAACGAGTGGAAGGTCACCACCACCAAGCGTCCGTGCGGGCACAGAATTGTTTCTGCCGCTTTCAGACCGCGCTCAATCTCGCCCAGTTCATCATTCACGGCAATGCGCAGGGCTTGAAAGCTGCGGGTAGCCGGGTCGATCTCGCCGGGGCGCTTAGGCATCACGGCGCGGATGATCTGTGCTAATTGCAGCGTACGAGTAATCGGCTGTTCGGTGCGGGCGGTCACAATAGCCTTGGCAATGCGGCGGCTGGCCCGTTCCTCACCGTAGGTATAGATCAGGTCAGCCAGCTCATCCTCCGGTAACTGATTGACCAGATCCGCTGCGCTGTGGCCCTGTGTGGGGTCCATACGCATATCCAGCGGGCCATCAGCACGGAAGCTAAAGCCGCGCGCCGCCTCGTCCAGTTGGGGTGAGGAGACTCCCAAATCAAACGCCACCCCGGCCACACTTGCGGCAGCAAGGTGCTGATCCATCTGACTGAAAGGGGCGTGGATGATGCGAAAGTTGCTGTTGGCCGCAGCCAGCTTCTGGCCTTCGGCCACTGCCTGCGGGTCGCGATCAAAGCCAATCACTTTGGCCCCGAGTGCCAGCCATGCCTGTGTATAGCCACCCCGGCCAAAGGTAGCATCGACATAGGTCTCCCCGGCGCGAATGGCCAGAGCCTCGGTCACTTCCTTCAGCAGGACGGGCACATGGCTCATGAGACCTCGCCACCGGGTTTGGGCAGGACAATGCCCTGCCGGACAATCTGGCTGCGGGATTCATCACGGAAGGTGGCGAACGCCTTCGGTTCCCAGATCTGAAAGCTCTTGCCCATGCCGACAAACGCCGCTTCACTGCTGATGTTCGCGTGCGCGGCGAGTGCTTTGGGCAGCACAATGCGCCCTTCGCTATCAAAGTGTACCGGGGTCGAGGCCCCAAAGATGGCTGCCGCCAGCGCATCGCGCTCAGCCGAAAATTCGGGCAGGGCATCCACGGCTTTGGCCAGATCTTCCATCTGTTCGAGGCTGCGGCACTCCAGTGCGGGCGAGCGGAAGGCTGGGAAAATCACCACACCTTCAAAATCAGGGCCGGATAAGAGAGGGCGAAAGGGTGCGGGCACCGAGACCCGACCCTTGCGGTCGACCTTGTTGATATAGGTGGACCAGAACGCCGCCATGCCCCATGCACCCCGCTTTTCCCATATAGTCCCACGCCAAAACCGCTCTTGGGCGAGCGATTCTTTGGCAGTTCAGCTAAGTCTTTGTTTTTTATGACCCAGAAGAGTCTGCCTTTGTATGGGATAACATGGGAATTCATGGGTCGTCAAACCGATTCGCAACAGGTGCAGGTAAATATCGCCGATTCGTTTTGTCCGGCTCTTGTCTGTGGCGCGGGGGGCACAGTTTGACTTGCGCTACCCGGCGAGGCCACGCTAGGGTCAGGCCGTATCAAACAAGGGGCATTCATGTCAGGCAAATCACCTGCCCAGCAATGGGCCGAAGTTATCAAGGCGTCCGCGCACGGTAACGGGTTTCTTCTTTCCACCGCCCAGTTAGGTTCGCCCGAGCTGCTGGAGCGGTTGCGTGATGCGGCGCTTAAAATCGGCAATCTGACCCCCGCGCAGTTCTTCAGTGCGCTGGTGACCGTGGGCGCTGCAGGCATGAATGCCTATGCCAACGGAAAAGCTCTCGGGATCATTGAAGCGGCGACGCTTGATGCGTATCCACTCGATATGGCGGGTATTATTGAGGATATTTGCCGTCCGGACCACCGGGCGGGCACTGCGCGTTTGCAGTAAAGAAAAAAGCCGCCGACGTGCGTCAGCGGCTTTCTTTGAACTTGAGCAGGGATGCTTACGCAGCCTTCTTCAGGTTACCGGCCGAGGTCTTGCCACGCTCGGTCACCAGCTCAAACGAGACCTTGTCGCCCTCGTTCAGATTGCCAAAGCCAGCGGCCTCAACAGCGGTGCGGTGCACGAACACGTCCTTGCCACCGTCATCCGGCGCGATGAATCCGAAACCCTTGGTGCTGTTGTACCACTTCACTGTACCATTAGCCATTTTACTCTCCTTGTTGGGTTTACACGAAACCCGGTTGTGCGCCAAAGCGGGCGCACGTCACACGATCGGGTAGGGTGTCGGGAGAGGGGCCCGAAGGCCAATCCGGCCAAGCAGGGCCAACGCGATAGCCAGAGCAGTAAAGCACAGATGGCCAGAAAAATCAACAAACTTCGGTAAAATAACGATTCTCTCAAGCTTATGAGGAGCTTGGCTATCTTGCTTGTGGTTAGGTGCGCACGCGAGTTATTAGGTCAGAAAAGCCCAAACCGACCAATTCGCCAAGCCGCTAAACGGAAGTCGCCCTGAAATGTCACAAAACTTTCACAGGATCGGATTTCGAATCTCAGGCACAAGGCGGCCAAGGTCAAAACGCACCTATTCCGATTACCCCAATCCACCCCCGCGGAGGTCCCGATGCCCCCACGTGACGAATTGGTCGATATCGTTAGCATCTTCAATAAATGCTCCTACTGTTTTGTCCCGATGACGCTTGAAACGGGTCAGCCACATTCCGTCACCTTCGATCATGTCATTCCTCGCATTCATGGTGGAAAATCCGAGATCGCCGCCTGCTTTGCCTGTAACAGTCGCAAGTCGGACAAGCCCTTATTATTGTTCCTGCACGAGATGTATGGCGATGATGTCGAACTGATCGGCGCGATATTCTATCGCGCCAGTACCGCCATCAGCCCGGCCGAGCAGAGGTTACTCGGGGCGCAGCGCTATGGCCGTTTTCGTAACTTGCCCATGGGCCCGGACAACAATTTCCATCCGCTTGAGGCCTGCCCGCATGATCACCCGCATTCGCTCCGGCTCACGCGCAAGAAAGTCCGCAAATTGCGGGCCGGCGGCAATCCCAATCAAGGGCAGTTGTTTTGAGATAAAAAACCAGATGGTCTGTAAGCCGGGTTCTGTCTGCGCCTTGCGGCGGAGATGACCATTCATCTGGGATGAGTATTGCTACTCACCTCACGCGACCAACCCGAGCAGCGAGGGCAACGCCTCCGGTGCGGATACCGGGCACGCCCGATCTACACACCTGGCCACTCCTATTCGGTCTTGCTCCCGGCGGGGTTTACCTTGCCTGTGCTGTTACCAGCCCAGCGGTGGGCTCTTACCCCACCGTTTCACCTTTGCCTCAGCCTTGCGGCCAAGGTAGTCTCTTCTCTGTTGCACTTTCCCTCAGCTTGCGCTGGCCGGCCGTTAACCGGCGCCGTTGTTGCTGGAGCCCGGACTTTCCTCACCTTGCAGTGCGGTCATCCGACCATCTGGTCCCTGTTGTTAACCAGAAAAGTCACCCGAAAGCAAGTTAACCTTGATGAATCTTGCAATTGCTTGAGGTAATCGCCTAGAAAAAGACATGAGCAGCCTCAAGAAATACCTTGTCGATAAAGCCAGCGCCCTTCGTGCCAGTATGAGCGGTGGGGAGCAATTTTCAGTTCGCGGCTATTTAGGGTGGCGCAATGTCGGCGATCCGGCCCGGATCACAACGCAAGTGTTCAATACGCAGGCCACGCGGCGCCCTGCATCAACGGTGCTGCTATTCGTGCCCGGCTTCGCCAGTGTGCCAACGATGGTGGATCCCGGTGTGCTCAAACAGCAAGCCACACATCTGGGCTGGGATTTCGCCCGTTTCTATCACCCCGAACTGGTGAAGCAGCCGAGCCGCTTGACTTATAGCAGCATGCTTGCAGATATCGAAACGGTTGCCCGCGCCTTGCCGCACCAACGTATTATCCTTGCTGGCAGCAGCTTTGGAGCGGGGATGATGCCGCACGCGGCTCAGGCGATCAACCACGCGCAGCCTGGCCGGGTGGCAGCTATGTTTGGTTGGATGACGGTAACGCCCAAGGCACTCTTGGATTTGTTTGAACAGCAGCCCGGCTATCTTGAATTTCTTGCGCGAAAAACCTCGGCGCTCATCGTGCATAGCCCGACCATGAAAAAGCCGTTCCCCATGACTCATAACCAGTATGAGAGTGTTCGCCGTCTGGCGGAGACCAAGCTGGAACCGTTTGATGGGCCAGTTCTCTATCTGGCCGGGGGTAGGGATCCTGTCGGGCAGCCGCGCTATACCTTTGAGCTGGTTGCGCAGCTGACCGACAAGCCGGGCTGCGCGCAGGTGCGTAACGATCTGGGCCATGTTTGCCCGGCTCAGACCATCAAAGCTGGTTTGGCAGAGCTGTGGCGCCGTCTGCCCGATGCGCCGTTAGCGCCCCGTCTTTAAAAGCAGCGCTTGAATCAGGCTGCGGGTTTCGCTGTCCGCAATGCCGTTCACCATCGCCGGGCGAAAATGCATCTGGAAGGCGCGTAGGGCTGCCTCTTCGTCCTTCACATCATAGCCATAGCGGGCCAGCAGCAGGGTGATATCCCCAGTAGGTGGCATCGGGTAGGGGCGGGCGGGTAGCCACGCCAGCCCGGCAGCGGCCAGTTGCTTCCAGTCAAAGCGCGGCCCCGGATCGCGCTTGCGCCCCGGCGCAATATCGCTGTGCGCCAGCACATCCTCGGGCTTGATGTTCCAGCGCGTGCAAATTCCCTGCGCCAGTTCAAGTAGCGCGTCCATCTGCGGTTGCGGGAAGGGGCCGGGGATTTCATCCTCGCTCGCTTCGCGGTCGGCGGGCCATACCAGCTCAATGCCAATCGAGGCCGAGTTGATGTCACTCGCCCCGCGCCAGTAGCTTTTGCCCGCGTGCCACGCCCGCTTGTCCTCGCCCACCATGCGGTAGACCATCCCCTTGGGGCAGATCATGTAATGCACGCTCACTTCGCGCGGGTTGCGGGTGAGCATTTCCAGCGAGGTATCGGTCGGCATATCGGTGGAATGGATAATGAGCAGGCGCGGCGGTTGCCCATCGGCCCGGTGGCCGAATTTATGGGTTGAGACATCAATAAACTTTAACATCATATATCTATTGACCTGATTTGCCGGAGCCGCCAATACATCACTATGAGTATCATGCAGCAGCTGTTGGAACAGGCCCGCGCGGCGGGTATCGCTGGCGAAGTGCCAGTGGCCGCTGCCATTGTGCACGCGGCGAC
Source organism: Micavibrio sp. UBA2400 (assembly GCA_002343265.1). Taxonomy (GTDB): domain Bacteria; phylum Pseudomonadota; class Alphaproteobacteria; order UBA2400; family UBA2400; genus UBA2400. The sequence goes on along the minus strand of DDSC01000014.1, from coordinate 60,426 downwards.
GGGCGAGGTGATCGCCACCGCCAGCAACCGCACCGAAAGCGATTACGACCCCACGGCCCATGCCGAGTTGCTCGCCATTCGCGAAGCCTGCCGCAAGCTGGGCAGTACTCGCCTGCCGGAGTGCGATTTGGTAGTGACGCTCGAGCCTTGCGCCCTGTGCGCCGCCGCCATCTCCTTTGCCCGTATCCGTAAGCTGGTATTCGGCGCGTACGACCCCAAGGGTGGCGCGGTTGAGCATGGCCCACGCTGGTTTAGCCAGCCTACCTGCCACCACGCGCCCGAGGTGGTGGGGGGCGTGAACGAAACCGAAGCCGCCGCCCTGTTGCGTGAATTTTTCAAGGAGAAGCGGGGATGACCGATCTCCTCACCGCCGCTGAAAAGAAAGACGAGCCGTGGAGCGTGTCGGCGCTGGCCTTTGCCGTACGCAAGGCAGTGGAGGGCAGCTTTGGCGCGGTGCGGGTGCGTGGCGAGTTGGGCCGCGTGACCAAGCATAGCTCCGGGCATATCTATTTCGATCTTAAGGATGCTGATGCGGTGATCCATGCCGCGTGGTTTAAAGGCGCCCAGCGCGCCGCCGCAGTCGCCGCTATCGAGCAAGGGCTTGAGGTCATTGTCAGCGGTAAGCTCTCGACTTACCCCGCGCGTTCCGAGTATCAGCTGATTGTGACCAGCGTTGAGCCAGCGGGCGTTGGGGCGCTGCTCAAACTCATTGAGGATCGGCGCAAGAAGCTGCTGGCCGAAGGCCTGTTTGATGAGCAGCGCAAGAAGGAATTACCGTTTTTACCACGTAAAATCGGCATCATCACCTCGCCCACAGGGGCGGTGATTCAGGATATCCTGCATCGCTTGCGTGATCGGTTTACGCCGCATGTGTTGCTCTGGCCGGTAGTAGTGCAGGGCGAGGCCGCTGCCGGGCAGGTAATGACGGCGCTGGCGGGCTTTAACGCCATGCCCGACCCGCCGGAGGTGATTATTGTAGCGCGCGGCGGCGGTTCGGTCGAAGATTTGATGCCGTTTAACGATGAAGCGCTGGTGCGGGCAGTTGCCGCCTCACGCATTCCGGTTATCAGCGCTGTCGGGCACGAGACGGACACCACGCTGATCGACTATGCGGCTGATCGCCGTGCCCCCACCCCCACAGCCGCCGCCGAGATAGCCGTGCCAGTAAAGTCCGATCTGGTGGCCACGCTGGCCGATTTATCGGCGCGTTTGCAAACAGCTCCCTTGCGGCTACTAGCCCAGCAACGCCGCCTGTTGCCTAGCCTGCGCCCGCCGCAGGCGCTGGTGCATAACCTCATGCAGCGGCTGGATGACCGCAGTGCTCGGTTGGCGCAAGGGCTGCAAGGCTGGGTACAGGTGCAGCAGGTGAAGCTGGCCCGCTTGCGTGTGCCTGATCTGCGTGAGCGGCTGTTGCGCTCTTCCCATCAACTTGAGCAGCTTGGTGCTCGCCTATCGCCACAGACGGCGCTGCGCAGTCTCGAGCGTCAACGCCAGATCTGGCAGCGCCTGTCCGAAAAACTTGATGTGCTGTCTTATAAAGCCACCCTCTCGCGCGGCTTTGCTGTGGTGCTGGATGAAGGCAAATTGGTAACCAGCGCTGCGCAAGTGCCTGAAAAGATGCAGCTTCGCTTCGCCGATGGTGATGTGGCTGTTCGTAAGGACAGTTAATCCGCCCAGCGGCGGTGCAACCATAGCCACTGCGCCGGGTGGGCGCGGATCCATTCTTCCAGCTGCGCGTTCAGGCGGGTGAGGATATCGCGTACGGCGTCTGTTTCGCTCATTCCCGCTGGCATTGGTAGTGGCGGGTTGATGATCATTCTAAAGTTTGCGCCATTCAACCGCTCGATAAAACACAGGATGATCGGCGCGTTATAGCGTAGCGCCAGCTCGGCCACGGCAGTGGCGGTCATCGCCGGGCGGCCAAAGAAAGGGATGGGCAAGCCTTTATTGTGTTTCTGGTCAATCAGCATGGCAACGGCCTGATTGTTTTTGAGCGCGCCATGCACACTGCGTGCGCCCTCAAAGCCTTTGCGAGCCAGCTTGCCGCCACTCGGGGCGCGGGCTTTGCGCAGCAGCTTTTCGACATAGGGGTTGTTGGCGTGACGATAGACCAGTTGCAGCAGTAGGCCCTGCTTGGCTGCCGTGACGGGGAGCACTTCCCAGTTGGCAAAATGGCCCGAGACGATGATATGCGGCTTGCCCGTAGCGGCTTCCAGATGCTCACGCCCGATTACCTCGGTACGCGCCCCTTCCATCTCATCCAGATGCGGGTACTCGGCCATAATGCGACCCAGATTGTCCCACATACCCGAAATGATCGCATCTCGCTGCGCCGCCGTTAATTCCGGCATCGCGTTGGTCAGATTGCGCTTCACTTTTTTATTGGTACCCAGCCGCGCGCCGAGGGTGCGACCCACCCAGCCACCAAAGCGCGAGGCAGTATCCAGCGGCAGCAGCTTGAAAAAATAGAACAGCGCATAGACCAGTACGGCCTGTGCCGGGTAGGCAAACAGTCGCTTGAAACGGCGCTGGGCAGCGGTGGCAGTACTCATGCCGATTTGATACGCGCAAGCAGCGGGGCCAGCAAGCCATCCAACTGGGCCGGATCGCGCCAGAGCACCTCACCCTCCACCACGCGCACCTGCTCGCGCAAATTCCACGGGATGCGCACGGCGTCCTTGCTGGTGGTGACAGGGGTCGCCCCCAGCTCATCCGCCTGCCGGATCAGGCTGCGGATTTCTGCCTCGCTATAGGGGCGGTGATCGGCATAGGGCAGAGCCGCACAAAGCTGCGCCCCCGCGGTGGTGAGGGTAGCAAAAAACTTCTCCGGTTGGCCGATCCCGGCAAAGGCCAGCACTTTGGTGCCGCGCAGCCAGTCGGTATTCTGGGCAATAAAGTCGGCCATCAGCACGGGTGTTGTGCCGAAATCGCGCGCTTGCCCGCCAACCTGCACGACAGCATGCACCCGTTTTAGTGCCTTCGCCACCGGTTCGCGCAAGGGACCAGCAGGAATAAGCTGGCCATTGCCAATGCCCAGTACCCCATCCATCACCAGCAGGCCAAGGGTAGGGGCGAGGCGCGGGCTTTGCAAACCATCATCACTGATCAGAATGTCGGCGCCTTGTTGTGCGGCCAATGCCGCCGCGCCGCGATCGCGCCCAATCCAGGTGGGGGCGGCGCGCGCAAGCAGCAACGGCTCATCACCCACATCCAGCGCGGTATGTTTTTCCAGATCAACCCGCAGCGGACCGGCGAGCTTGCCCCCATAACCCTTGGCGAGCAAATGCACGGCCAACCCCTTGTCCTGCAGGTACTTGGCGAGGGCTAATGTTACCGGAGTTTTACCTGCACCTCCCGCGACCACATTACCCACCACGATCAGGGGAACATCGAGATGAACAGGTCGGTACGAGCGCAGGCTGCCAATCGGTTGATAGAGACATGCCAGCGGGCGGAGGAGTTTGGAGAGCGTGCCCGGTGGTTGAAACCAGAAAGCGGGAGTTTTCATGTAGCCTGAACTCCCGCTGCTGTCAGAATAGGACTCAGCGCAGCCAGCGTCTGCTCAAGAATGATATCAGACTGACGGGTGGCGCTGAGCGCTGCTGTCCGCATTCTATCGCGCAAAACAATATCGCTCAGCAATCGGTCTATTGTTCGGGCAAGTTCGGCCTCGCTCCGAACTTTTATCAGGGCTCCGGCTGGTACGAGAGCATCAACCAGATCCTCGCATTTTCGGGTATCCGGCCCGATCACAACTGCTGCACCACATTGGGCAGGCTCCACCGGGCTGTGTCCTCCTTTGGGGGTAAAGCTGCCGCCAACGCACACAATAGGCGCAGCCCGGTAATACAGCCCCATCTCGCCCATACTGTCACCCAGATAAAACGGCCGGTCTGGTTGCGGCCATTCACCTTTACTCCGGCGCGGAGTCGCATCACCGAGAATATTAATAATGTCGTCGGCTCGCGCAATGTGCCGAGGCACGATGAGTGTGAGTAGATCGGGGTATTTAGGCGCCAGTGTAGTGTGCACGCGCAGCGCAAGCTCTTCCTCCCCTGCATGCGTGCTGGCGAACATCCATACAGGCCGGACGCCGATCTTGGCTTGCAGCGTGGCACTTGCTTTTTCATCTGCCGCCGGGGGAGGTGCGGTGAGTTTCAGGTTACCCGCCTGCTGTACATTTGGCACACCTAGCGCATTGAAGCGCTGTGCGTCGGCTGGTCCGATGGCCAGAATAACCTGAAAGGCCGAGTTAATCTGGCAAAACCAGCTTTTGACCCATCTCCATCCGTGTTCGGATTTAGCAGTCAGTCGGGCATTGATGCGGGCCGCTGGAATGTTGCGCTTTTTCAGTTCAGACAGCAGATTGGGCCATAACTCGGATTCCAGCCAAAGGGCGGCATCGGGTGTCCAATGATCGAGAAAGCGGCGTGCATAGCGCGGGACATCTAACGGAATATATTGGTGAATGGCGCGGGCTGGCAGCTTGTGCGCGAGCAGGTTCGCTGATGTGACCGTGCCCGAGGTAACCAGGATATGAAGCGCAGCGTTCTTTTGTAACAGCCGATCAATCAAGGCTAGTGCGGAAATACTTTCTCCAACGCTGGCAGCATGAATCCAGAGCAGAGGCCCCTCGGGTCGCGAGCGTGTCGAGTGCCCGGTTCGTTCCGTGCGACGGAGCGGATCCTCTTTGCCCTGTGCAGTCCGCCACTGTAATAGTGCTGGCACAAGAGGAGTGGCGAACCCTATCGCCAGCGGATAGAGAGCAGACAAAAAGTGCACCACCATCACCTATTGGATAGAGGGATCGCCCGTGTATTCATAGAGAAGGAATTTGCGTTCCTCATCATAATAAACCCGCATCGACATTAGCGTCGCGCGGATGAGGGAGTATCCGAAATCCTGGCGATTGCGCACGCCGCCGAAGTTTGAACTGAAATCATGGACTTTCAGGAAAAAATTGACATAGACAGTACGGGAAGAATTGCCATCGACTTCCATTTTGCGAATGAGCGCATACGCCTTGTTTTCGGGAATTTCAATGCGATCAAGCGTGATGGGGTTGTTAAGCCGGAATGTGTAGTTCATAGGAATAATACGTAGATCGTAATTACCACAGTTAATTGAGCGGGTCGTTATACGGAATACGCCGACCCGCTCTAGTGCGGAGCGGGTTGCCAACATGAAGGCTTCTTCCGTAAAATCATAACGACCGAGTTGCAAAGTGCCCCGCAGGACAAAATATTCAGGAAATTTTTCGAGATTTTTGGTGATCTCGCTGCGAATAGAATCACGCGTCGTTCGCCAAGCAAATTCGTCAGTGTAATAACGTAGCATAACATCGCAATAGTTCAACGCGGCAAAGTCATCGATCATCTTGTCATCGGAGATATCGGCCCCTGTCAGCTTAAGGTAAGCCTGACTAAGAAAGTTGATGCTGGCCGGAGCAAAGCTGTTGGCTTGTCCACGGATACGGGCCTTTACTCCTCCGGCATAAGTTGGAAGCTCGCGAACTCCTGATGATTGGTTCACGGCATCATTGCTCTGGTCCTCTAACGATGAGCTTGCGTCAGCTGTGGCCCAAACAGGAGTTGTGGGCAACAGAATCAGGGCGAGCACCAACAGATAGAGGCTCAGTCGTGATGTCGCAGGCATTATGACCATCCTTTTCATCAATCCACTATACCCAAGATGCGCGGTGTCGGGAATGCGTCATAGCGGTCTCAGGCAGATTTTTCATACATATCAATGATTTTTCGGGTCAGGGAGGGAAGTCCCAAATGGCGGCTCTGCTTTAGCGTAACCCACTCTCCCGCGGGTCGGGGACCGGCGAGCTGCCCAATATAAAGCGAGAGGCGGAGTTCAAAGTGGCTGAATACATGGGCGACCTGCCCACGCAGTGGGGTCCAACCTGTCTGCACCTTAACCTTAGGGTGCACGGCTTTCAGAAGTGGCTTCTGACTGTCCCACGCACTAGTGGGGACTTCGATCATACCAGCCAGCAGACCGGTGTCCGGGCGGCGGCGTAGCCACAGGCGGCCGCGGTCGTCAGTCAGCAAAAAGGCAATCCCGTAACGTGTGGGTTTGATGGCTTTTGGGGCACGGCGGGGGTAATCCGTCGGGGTGTGGTCGGCATAGGCGCGGCACTTGGTTCGTAGAGGGCAGTCGGGACAGCGGGGTGATTTGGGGGTGCAAAGGGTAGCGCCAAGATCCATTAACGCTTGGGCATAGTCTCCGGCCCGCTGTTGCGGGACAAGTGTGGCGGCAATCGGGCGAATTTCGGTCTTCAATTTTGGCAGCGGTGTTGTGAGGGCAAATAAACGGCTCAGGACCCGCTCGACATTACCATCCACAACATTTGCGGGCACGTCAAAGGCGATTGCAGCAATAGCGGCAGCCGTATAGGAGCCGATCCCCGGTAATTTCAGAAGCTCTGGCTCGGTAGCCGGAAATTGTCCATTCAACTCAGTTGCCACAATCTGGGCGCATTTATGCAGATTGCGGGCACGACTGTAATAGCCAAGGCCAGCCCACGCCTGCAGGACCTCATCCAGTTTGGCATTGGCCAGGGCCTCGACAGTAGGCCAGCGCTTTAAGAATGCCTTATAGTAAGGGATGACGGCAGTCACGGTCGTTTGCTGAAGCATAATCTCTGACAGCCACACCCGGTAAGGGGTTGATTTTTTACCCGGTGCGGCGCGCCATGGCAGATGTCGCCGGTGCTGGTCATACCAGCGCAGCAAGGGCGAGGCGATACGGAGCGCTTGAGTTGGCATCGGCTTTCTGCTTTAACGGGGTTATGCCTCCTGTGCAACGTCTCTCCCACTCGGTCGCGCGGATTGCAGCGCGGGCGGTTGGGAAAAAATTTCCAGATTTATTGGGACTTATGCAGGTCTGGGAGCAGGTCTTGGGTCCTGACTGGGCGGCGCGGGTAACACCAATCGGATGGCGCCAGCGTCGCGCTGGAGCCGACCAGTCGATCATTCTAGATCTGGCCGTTGCACCGGGACAAGGGCTGCTCGTACAGCATGAAGCGCCGGTGCTGCTCACTCGCATTAACAGCTATTTCGGCCATAAAGCCGTCGCCGAGTTGAAACTGAAGCCGTTGGAGGCAGAGCCCGCCCCTTCGTTCCGCCGGCGGGCGCGAGGCGGGCCGCCTCTGCCCATCGACGGGATTGAGGATGCCGAACTGGCCACTGCACTCGGGCGGCTGGGCGCGTCAATTCGCGAGTCGCAGCGCTCACGATAATGCCTTAAATTTATTGAATAAAGTGCTGGCAGCGAATCGATCTGGCAGATTATAGTGCCGCCGAATCATGCTAGCCATCGGTTCATCGCGTCACGAAAGGGTTTGGGCTATGCGCCATATTTTGTCTTTGCTTGTTGTCGGTGCCATGTTGGGGGGCGGGTTGATCTATTCTCGCGCCGATGCCCAGACTGTCGCCAGCACGCCGACCGGGGCTAACACAGCCACGACTGGTGCCGCGGCCACGCCCGCCGCGCGGGACATGATCAAGGAGGCAATGACCGAGCGCTCGCTCGGAAAGGCAGATGCTCCTGTCGTGCTGGAGGAGTTTTTTGCGCTCACCTGTACGCATTGCGCCTATTTTCACCTGAAGGTGCTGCCTCAGTTCAAGGCTGAATACATCGATACCGGCAAAGTGCGGATCGTTTATCATGACTTTATTTTCAATGAGGTAGGGCTGAAAGCGTCCATGCTGTCACGTTGCGCTCCTGCCTCCGGGTACGAGCAGTTGTTGACTACCCTGTTTGAGATGCAGTCGGCGTGGCTGAATCCACAAGGCGGAGAGGCCGTCCTGCGTCAGGTGGCTGGCTTTGCGGGCCTGTCGCCATCGGATATCGATAGCTGTCTGGCCAGTAAGCCGCTGACCGATTGGTTGCTGCAGACGCGCGTGGATGCCATCAATAATCTTGATATCAATTCAACGCCTACCTTCCTGGTTCGCGGTTCGCTGGAGCGCATTGTTGGTGGCAAGGAGATCGAGGATTACCGCAAAGTGATCGATCCTCTGTTGGCCAAATTGCCGACTGCCGCCCCCTCGACCCCGGCCCAGCCCTAAACGTCTAGCTAAAGGAACGTACCGTGCATTTTACCGCGCTTCGCCTCGTCGGGTTCAAGTCCTTTCTCGAGCCGACCGAACTTGAAATCGCCCCTGGCCTGACTGGTGTCGTTGGGCCCAATGGCTGTGGCAAGTCCAATCTGGTCGAGGCCCTGCGCTGGGTGATGGGCGAAAACTCGGCCAAGCGTATGCGCGGCGGCGAGATGGATGATGTGATTTTTGGTGGATCGACCACGCGTCCGGCTCGCAACCTTGCCGAGGTCTCGTTGGTGATGGATAACGCCGGGCGTACCGCGCCCGCGCAGTTTAACGAGGCCGAAGAGCTGGAAGTCACCCGCCGTATTGAGCGCGGACAGGGCTCGGATTATCGCATCAATAATAAAGGGGTCCGCGCCAAGGATGTCGCCCTGCTGTTTCAGGATAACGGTACCGGCCCGCACAGTGCCTCTCTGGTCAGCCAAGGCCGTATCGGTGCATTGATTGCCGCTAAACCGACTGAGCGCCGCCAGCTGCTCGAAGAAGCCGCGGGTATTACCGGCTTGCATTCGCGCCGTCATGAAGCTGAATTGCGCCTCAAGAGCGCTGAGACGAACCTCACCCGAGTGGATGATGTGATGGGTACCATGCAGGCCCAACTCGCCCTGCTTAAAAAGCAGGCGCGTCAGGCCAGCCGTTATCGCAACATCAATACCGAAGTTCGCCGTCAGGAAGCGGCACTCCTGTATGGCCGCTGGCAGTCGCTTGCGGTCGAGCTGAGCGATGCGCAAACGGCGTTTGAAACTGCCGATGCCAAAGTGGCCGAGTTGATGCTGCAGGTAACGCAGGCGGAGACGGTGCGCCTTAACAGTGCCGAAGCACTGCCGCCCCTGCGCCAGCAGGAGGCCGCCACAGCCGCTGGCCTGCAGCGTCTGGTCCTGGCCCGGGAGCAGATTGATACCGAGGCCGCTCGCGTAGCCAGTGCAGTTGATGCGGCAAAGCAGCGGGCCGCGCAGGCACAGGCCGACCGCGCCCGTGAGCATAGTCTGGCCGATGACGCCACCCGTGCGCTTGACGGTATTGATGCTGAGCGCATTGAGTTGCAAGCTGCTCTTGATAATGCCGAGCCACAGCGCAGCGAGCTGACCCGCAAGATGGACGAGGCCACTACGGCGCGTACGGCTGCCGAAGCAAAGGTGGCCGAGTTGCAGCAGCAGGTCGCCTTGGCCGAAGCCGAAGTGCGCGCCTATGAGCGCCGCGAGCAAGAAATGGTCCAGCGTCGCGCTCGCCTTGAGCAGCGCCAGAGTCAGTTGCAGGCTGAGAAGGTGCGTATTGAAGCGCAGCAAACCTCTGATCTGTTCGTGACCTCAGCGCAGCGTGAAGCTGCCGATGCCGAGGACAAGCTGGCTGCCGCTACTGCCGCGCTTGAAGCCGCCGAACAGCGCCGCAACACAACAGATGCTTCCATTGAATCTGCTCGTGCCCAGCTGCGCGATGCTGAAAAGGCCGTGCATGCCTTGCAAGCCGAGGCCAGTGCGATTGAAAAGATTCTGGGTGCCGGGTCGGGTGACTATCCGCCTATTCTCGATCGTGTCACGCCGCAAAAGGGGTACGAGCAAGCACTGGCCGTGGCGCTGGGTGAGGATCTTGGCCTGCCAGCTGACGATCAGGCCTCCAGCTATTGGCAGTCCCTACCAGCTTATAGCAATCCGCCTGCGCTTCCGGGCGGCGCCACTCCGCTGGCGCAGCTGGTGCAGGCCCCGGCCGAGTTGGCGCGCCGCCTTGCCTTGGTGGGTGTGGTTGGTGATGCAGCCGCCGCAGCGCTATTGGCCGAAGACTTGCAGCCCGGCCAAAGTCTTGTCACACCCGAAGGCGCAGCCTGGCGTTGGGATGGGGTGGTCATCAAGCCCGGTGCGGCCACCGTTTCGGCGGTGCAGCTGCAACAGCGCAACCGCTTGAAAGACGTTCAGGCCGAGTTGGTCGGCGCAACAGCAACGCAGGAGCAGATGCGTACCCAACTTGCAACTGTGCAGGCCGACGCTGCCGACGCTACCGCTGCTGTACGTCTGAGCCGCGAGCAGCAAGCCCTGAGTCTGTCGGACTTGAATCATGCCCGTCGCCGTGCGACCGAAGCCGAGGCCGCGCTCTCCGCCTACAGCAGCAAGCTGGCCGCCGTTCAGGAGGGCCTGGAGCGATTGCAGTTTGAATTCTCTTCGCTTGATGCTGAAGCCGCCGAACTCGCCGCCGCCAAGAGCGCTTTGCCAGGGCTGGACGGGATGCGCAATGAACTGCACGACCAGCGTGAGGCACTCGCACACGTGCAGTCAGCGGCGGCCGATGCACAGGCTTTGTGCCGGCAATTTGAGCGCGATCAGGAGCAGCGCTCCAGCCGGTTAGCCGCTTTGGCCTCTGAGCACCAACGCTGGCAGGAGCGCGCAGCCGGGGCTACCGCGCGTATGGAAGAACTGGCGGCGCGCATTGCTCAGGCGCAGGCTGAAATGGCCGAACTCGCCGATCTGCCTGCCCAGCTGGCCGAAAAGCGTAGCCGTCTGGTTGCCGAGATCGAAACCTCGGAGGCGGCACGCACCGCCGCCGCAGACGCTTTGGCGATGGCTGAAAACGAGCTGCGCGATCATGAGCGTATGCTCAAAACCTTCGAAGCCGCCCTCACCGATGCGCGTGAGATGCGTGCTAGCGCCCAGGCCAACGTGGGCAGCATCCAGCAGGCGCAAACAACACTCGCCGAGCGTATCACCGAGAAGTGCGAATGCACGCCAGATGGGTTGCCCGCCTTGGCCGAGATTGAGCCGGGCCAGCCGGTTAGTGAGCCGGAGGCAATTGAAGCGCGCCTTGAAAAGCTGATCCGTGAGCGTGAGGTCCTTGGCCCGGTTAACCTGCGGGCCGAGCAGGAGGCGGAGGAGCAGCAAGCCGCCATCGATAATATGGATAAAGAGAAAGCCGACCTGATTGAGGCCATCGCCAAGCTGCGCAGTGGCATCAGCAGCTTGAACAAGGAAGCTCGGGAGCGCCTGATGGACGCGTATGGTCAGGTGCAGGCGCACTTCAAACGCCTGTTTACCGAGCTGTTTGGCGGGGGCATGGCCGAGATCAAGCTGACCGAGGCCGAAGACCCGCTCGAAGCTGGCCTCGAGATCATCGCCAGCCCGCCGGGCAAGAAGCTGCAGAATCTGTCTTTGCTGTCGGGCGGTGAGCAGGCTCTCACCTCATTGGCGCTGTTGTTCGCGGTGTTTCTGGTCAACCCGTCGCCTATCTGCGTACTCGACGAAGTCGATGCTCCGCTTGATGAAGCGAATATCGACCGTTTCTGCAATCTGCTCGACCTGATGGCGCGGGAGGGTAAAACCCGCTTCATGGTCATTACCCACCAACGCCTTACCATGAGCCGGATGGACCGCCTCTATGGAGTGACCATGGCCGAGAAGGGGGTCTCGCAGCTGGTCTCGGTTGACCTGAGCGGGGCCGAAGCTCTGCGCGAGGCGGCATGAGCGAGGCCGAGGTCAGTAACGGCAAGGCCCGCATCGCCTATGCAGCGGCGGTGGATGATGAGATTGCGCCGGACCTGCCCACGCTGATGGAGCGGATGGAGCGAACCCGTAAATTTCTGCGTATTGAGCGCGAATACATCAAGATGACTGTCATCGGTGTGGCCTTTGTTATTGGCGGCACCATGTTTCAGTACAGCTGGTTGTGGCGGCTCTATCTGGTGCTGTTTTTGCTCCTGACGCCGTGGGCCTATGGCTGGCTAACACTGCCGCGGCTGCGTCTGGCCAATGCGTTTCGCAATGAGACAATGCCTTTTTTGCTCAGAGATTATGGCCGCTGGAATTACGCGCATGAAGGCTCGCATTTCCCGCGTGAGGAGTTTTTCCGCACCGGATTTCTCAACCCCGATGAAGGGATCTCCATTACCAGCATCATGACGGGTGAGCGTTATGGGGTGCCGCTGCAGTTAGCGATTGTGGCGGCGTGGAAGCCGCCTCTCTTCGGCATTTATCGGGGTAATAAACCGATTTTTGCTGGTTGGGTGAGCAGTATCCGGTTGCCATCCTTGCCCGGTTCCGCGCTCCTAATCCTGCCCAAGGACACAAAACCACGTGCGCCGCTGTGTGCGAATTGGCAGACGCATGCCTTTAGCCCCACCCATCAGCTGTGGGCGCCAGCGGGGATGGCGACCGACCTGCCACCGGATCTGATTGCACATCTGATGCCGGTGCTGGCGACTGTACCGGGTTGTCAGGTCGGGTTGTCGGGAGGTGTGCTGTGGTTGCTCGCCCCCGGCGACGGCGAACGCTTCAATTTGGCTCAGGACTTTACCGTTGCCCTCAATGAACCCGCGCCCTACCAGAAGGCCCGCGCCCAGCTGGCCGAGCTGTTTGCGGTGGTTGATAAAATTGTCTGGCCAAGTGGCGGGAGTTAATTAACCACGCCCCACACCCAATGGTGGCAAAGCGAACTGCTCGTGCGCCATGTCCATCAGCGGGGAGGCGCCCGTACCGATGGTTTTGGCCAGTGTATCCGTTGCGGGTAGCAGGCGCAGGAAGAAAAACCGCGCCGTCTTGAGTTTGGCGTCATAGAAAGGAGCCTGGCCGCCCGCCGTTGGTAATTTTTCCGCCGCGACCTTGGCCATCTTCAGCCACATCCAGCCCAGAGCCACCAGAGCAAACAGGCGCAAGTAATCGGTGCTTGCCGCGCCTGCTTCATCCGGATTCTTCAGGCCCTTCTGGGCAATCAGCGCCGTGGTCTGCTGCAGCTTGGCAAAGGCTTTGGTGAGCGGGGCGACAAACTCGATCAGGGCCGGGTTGGCACTTTCTGCCTCAAGCTCTGCACCCATCGGGTGGAAGAAGCTGCGCAGCAATCGACCCATATCCTGTCCCAGCTTGCGGCCTACCAGATCCAGCGCCTGAATGCCGTTGGTGCCTTCGTAAATCTGGGCGATGCGGGCATCGCGCACAAATTGCTCCATGCCCCATTCGCGGATATAGCCATGCCCGCCCAGCACCTGTTGGCCCAAGGTGCAGCCCTCGTACGCCATATCGGTAAAGTACGCTTTGGCAATGGGCGTGAGCAGCGCCACAAAGTCGTCGGCCTTTTGCCGTTCCTTCGCATCCGGATGCTTGTGGAACACATCAATCTGCATCGCCATCCAGTAGGCCAGTGCGCGGCAGCCTTCAATGTTGGCGCGCATCGTCAGCAGATTTTTGCGTACATCCGGGTGCACCAGAATGGGATCGGCTGGTTTGTCCGGGAATTTGGTGCCCGTCAGGGCACGGCCCTGCAAACGCTCATTGGCATAGGCCACCGCATTCTGATAGCTCACTTCGGCAAGGCCAAGACCCTGAATGCCTACGGCCAGCCGTGCGGCGTTCATCATGGTGAACATGGCCCGCATGCCCTTGTGCGGCTCGCCCACCAGCCAGCCGGTGGCCTCATCAAAGTTCATCACGCAGGTGCTGCTGGCTTTAATGCCCATCTTGTGTTCAATCGAGCCACACACCGCCTTATTGCGCTCGCCCGGAGTGTTATCGGCCTTGGGGATGAATTTGGGAACAATGAACAGCGAGATGCCGCGCGTGCCCGGTGGCGCATCCGGCAGCTTGGCCAGCACAAGGTGAATGATGTTGCTGGTCAGGTCATGTTCACCGGCCGAGATGAAAATCTTGGTGCCGCTGATCTTGTAGCTGCCATCAGTATTGGGAATGGCTTTGGTACGAATGAGGCCAAGGTCAGTACCGCAATGTGGCTCAGTCAGACACATGGTGCCCGACCATTCTCCGCTCACCAGCTTGGGCAGATAGCTGTTTTTGAGATCATCACTGCCCCATTGCATCAGCGCATCGACCGCGCCACGTGACAGCCCGGGATACATGCCAAAGCTAAGGTTAGCCGAGCAGATCATCTCCTCGAACACGGTGTTTACCGCATGCGGCAGGCCTTGGCCACCATAGGCAGGGTCACACCCCAGTGCGGGCCAGCCCGCCTCACAGAATATCTTGTAGGCCTCTTTAAAGCCTTTCGGTGTGGTGACCTCGCCGTTGTTCCATACACAGCCCTCTTCATCGCCGCTGCGGTTGATGGGTTGCAATACTTCCTCGCACAGCTTGCCTGCTTCTTCCAGAATGGCGCTCATGGTGGCGGTGTCAAAATCGGGATAATGCGCACTGAGTTGCTCGACCTTCAGCACTTCGTTGAGAACGAAATGGATATCATCGAGCGGGGCTTTGTAGGTGGGCATGATGTGCTCCTAATTACGTAAGGGCTTGCCCTTCAGCAGCATATGCTCGATGCGCTCAAGAGTGCCTTCATGTTTTACCAGCGCGGTAAAGGCTTTTCGCTCATAGGCCAGCAATTCATCCTCGCTCACATCCTCGGTGATGTCTTTGTCATAACCCGTAAGAACATCGCCCAGATAGCTGCTCACCACCATGTCATAGGGGGTGGCTTTGCCGGTCTGGCGGAAGCCTTCCAGCGCCATGTTCAGCGCGGCCTTGCCCGCAGGGCCTGCTAGGCGGAGGGTGCGTGGCTCCGGCGCTTTATAGTTTTTCGCCAGCTCCAGCGCTTTCTGCTTGGCGTCAAACAGCAGGCGGTCACGGTTCATAGTAATGCCTGCGCTGTCGTGGAAATAGCCGATTTCCTTGGCCTCAAACGCGCTCTTGGCCACCTTGGCGGTGCCGATGGTCTCAAATGCCTTGGCCGCCGGGGGCAGGGGGCCACCGCCCTTTTCGGCGTAGCGCAGCAGCATTTCCTTACACCCGCCCCAGCCGGGGATCAGACCAACGCCAACCTCAACCAGACCAGTATAGGTCTCGGCATGGGCCTGCACATGGCTGACATGCAGTAAAATCTCACAGCCGCCACCCAGCGCCATACCTGAGGGGGCCGCCACAGTGGGGAAGGGTGCAAACTTGAGGGCTTTATAAATTTCCTGCCCTTCGGCTACCATCTGATCGATCTGCGGATAGAGGCCAACATTGAGGGCAAACATGGCAATTCCCAGATTCGCCCCTACCGAGAAGTTATCGCCCTCGTTATGAACCACCAGTGCTTTATAGGCACCCTTACCGTCACCAATCAGGCTAATCGCCTTGCGGTACATGGCAAAAATCTGATCATCCATCGAATTCATCTTGCTGGTGAACTCAATACACAACACGCCATCACCAATATCCCACAGGCTGGCCGAACTGTTTTTGGTTACGGGGGTGCCTCCTGCTGCGCGTTTGATGTCGCTGAGTAGCAGCACGCCGGGGACACGGTGGATCGGGCTGTAGTCGCCCTTGGTGTCCAACTGCCAGAGCTTACCGCCCTCGGTTTTGTAGAATGGCTTATCCAGCGCTACCAGCGCAGGTACGGGCATATTCTCTTTCTTTAGTTCAGCCGCAAAAACATCTACGCCAATAGCGTCAATCAGCTCAAACGGGCCGTACTTCCACGCATAACCCAGCTTCATGGCGCGATCAATAGCATCGAGCTCGTCCGATATTTCCGGTACCAGTGCGGCAGCATAGCTGAGGGTTTGCAACAGAACAGCACGGGCATATTGGCCGCCCTTGTCGGGGTGTAGCATCACGGCTTTGATGCCGGCCTTGCCCGCGTCGGCGCTTTCAAGACTTGGCTTGGCGGCCTTTTTATAGTCGCCTGTTTGCAGGTTGATCGCTTCCTTCACCTTTTCGCCATTTGTATTGTTCAGGCGATAGAAGCCGCCCTTGCCCTTGCGGCCCGTATAGCCATCGGCAATCATCTTCTCGAACACCGGGGGCGAGCGATAAATTTTGCTGAAACCGTCATCGGCGGGTAGGCTGCTCATCAGGCTCTTGGCAATATGCGGCATCAGGTCAAGGCCGACCAGATCCATCAGGCCAAAGACCCCGGTCTTGGGAAAGCCCAAGGGCTTACCCATCATTAGATCAGCTTCTTCCACTGATAAGCCGCGATCCATCGCCTCGTTAAAGGCACACTGGATCCAGAAGGTGCCGATGCGGTTGGCAATAAAGCCGGGACGGTCTTTGCAGTCCACCACGCCCTTGCCCAGTTTTACGTCGCAAAACATACGCACCGCGTCGGCCGCATCTTTACGAGTTTTAGGACCAGTCACCAGCTCGAGCAGGCGCATATAGCGCGGCGGATTGAAGAAATGAGTGATGCAGAAATCTTGCGCAAACGTGGGGCTTTGGCCGTCCACCAGTTGAGCAAGAGGAATAGTTGACGTATTGGAGCTGACGATGCTGTCCGCTTTGCGCACCTTGTCAATTTTACTGTAGAGGTCGCGCTTGATCTCCAGCTTTTCGATCACCACTTCCACAATCCAGTCGCATTCACCCAGCAGGGCAAGGTCATCTTCCAGATTGCCGGGAGTCACCAACTTCATGGCGGCCTTACTCATGAAGGGGGCCGGGTCGGCCTTCGCCATCTTCTCCAGCGCGCCCTTGGCGATAGCGCTGCGATCAGGATTGTCCTTAGCCACAATATCCAGCAACACTACCGGAATGCCCGCATTGGCAATGTGCGCGGCGATCCCGCTGCCCATCACACCCGCACCGATCACCGCTGCGCGTTTGATTTCCATCGCGACCTCCGCTGGTTATTTCACGGCTTCAAGAATGGTAGCAATACCTTGGCCACCGCCAATGCATTGGGTGGCGAGCGCAAACTGCTTGCCTTCACGTTTGAGCAGTGCGGCTGCTTTACCGGTAATTCGTGCGCCCGTTGCACCCAGCGGGTGGCCCAGTGCCAGCGCGCCACCATCAATGTTCATCTTGGCCATGTCTATGCCAAGTTCGCGCACTACCGCCAGCGATTGGGCTGAGAAGGCTTCGTTCAGCTCGATAATATCGATATCTTTCAGGGTAAGCCCAGCGCGTTGTAGGGCCTTTTGGGTAGCGGGCACGGGGCCAATGCCCATAATCTCCGGCGCGCAGCCTGCAACGGCAATGCTCTTGATACGGGCAAGGGGCTTCAGGCCATGCGCTTTGGCATAGTCTTCAGAGCACACCAATGTAGCCGCCGCGCCATCGGTGAGGGGAGAGGACGTCGCTGCAGTGACCGAGCCATCTTCTAGAAAAGCGGGCTTGAGCGTATCAAGACTTTCCTGCGTGGTGCCGGGGCGGATGCAGCCATCATCACTCACGTTGCCGCCCTTGTGGCTGATGGCAACTATTTCGTCCCTAAATTTACCCGCCTCACGCGCCTTGGCGGCGCGATCATGACTGATAACTGTGAGTTCCTGCTGCTCCTTACGGGTGATCTGGTATTTCTTGGCCAAATTCTCCGCAGTAATACCCATGGAGCAGAAGGCCTCCGGATAGTCCTTTGCCAAGCCCGGATGTGGTAGGAAGTTATAGCCACCCATGGGGATGCGGGTCATGCTTTCCACCCCCGCGCAAATGAACACATCGCCCGCGCCCATCTGGATGGCGCCAGCAGCTTGGTGAATAGCCTGCATGGAGGAGCCGCAGAAGCGGTTGACAGTCGCCGCGCCAGCGGTGAGTGGAATTTTGGCAAGGAACGAGATCAGGCGGGCCACGTTCATGCCTTGCTCGCCTTCGGGGAAGGCACAGCCGACAATGACGTCTTCAATATCTTTGGTATCAACACCGGTCTGTTTGAGCAGGCCAGCCACCACCTGAGCCGCCAGTTCGTCAGGCCGGACCTTGGCCAGATCTCCCTTGTTTGCGAAGTGAAACGGAGACCGGGCATAGCCCGCAATGACCACTGGCTTCATGGGTTACTCCCCCTTGTTGTGTCCTCCTGCAGCTTTGTCACTGAGGCGAACCTTGATGTCGGCGGTGATGCCCTGAAGCTCCCGCAGGGTCTGCTCCAGATCAACCCGCTGTTGTTCGAGCGCCTTCTGGCGCTCCTGAGCTTTTGCCAGCAGGAAGCGCATTTGCTCCACCTGCTGGTCCCCTACATCATATAGGTCGAGAAAGGTTTTAATAGTCTTAAGACTGAAGCCCAGCCGCTTGCCACGACAGATCAGGGCAAGGCGGCCACGGTCACGACGGCTGAAAATCCTGGTTGTGCCCAATCGGGTCGGCTGAATCAGTCCTTGATCCTCATAAAAGCGGATCGAGCGCAGGGTAATGCCAAATTCGCGCGACAACTCACCAATCGTATAGTTTGGGCTTGAAATTTCAGTTGACGCTGCGTCAATTGTGATAGGTGGGGTAAGATTCGTCATTCAGTGCTCCTAAATTCATCTGCTAAGCAGATATTCCGTATAAGTAAGAATTCCAGTCCGGATTTTCTAGCCTACCGCGATCTGAAATACCATGCGGCATAGTGGTAATACTTGATAGATATCAAATAGATGGATGAATTTTACAGAATGACCTTATGTTTCATCTTTGACAGTTCAGTTAACCAAAATTAAAATTATAACCATCAAAAAATGTAATAATATTTCAAATTGAAGAAACTTTATCTGCTCTGCATAAATTCGCTACAGGCGAAAAGCTGCGGCGATGGTGGGGGGTGACGCCCAATTGCGCGAGCGCAGCCAGATGACCGGCGCTGCCATAGCCTGCGTTACTTTCCCAGCCATAGCCGGGATAGTCTTGGGCCAGCTGTTTCATCAGGGCATCGCGCTCGACCTTGGCGATGATGGAGGCTGCTCCAATACTTAGGACTTTGGCATCTCCTTCCACAATCGGAGTGCTGGGGCAGGGCAGGCCTTTCGGGACGTGCAAGCCATCAATCAGCGCATGATCCGCTCCTCCCACAGCGGCCAGCGCCCGGCGCATGGCCAGGAAGGTCGCTTGCAGAATGTTCATCTCATCAATCTCGGCCACGCTGGCTTGCCCAATACCGAGCTGGCAAAGCTGGCGCAGATGTGGGGCCAAGGCTTCGCGCTTTTTGGCAGTAAGCTTTTTGGAATCGGTAATGCCAGCCGGCAGGGCTGAAAGATCGGCAGGCAAAACGACAGCACAGGCCACTACCGGGCCAGCGAGGGGGCCGCGGCCCACCTCGTCAATCCCGGCGATCCGCAAGCCATCGCCGCGCCCGGTGGCCAGTTCAGCGCTCAGGTCATACGCCAAGCTAAGCGGCTTTCTGACCCAGCCTGGCCGAGAGATTGGCAGCCAGCTTGTCCATGAACTCAACCGTAGTCAGGTACTTTTGCTGCGGGCCGACCAGCAAGGCGAGGTCCTTGGTCATGAAGCCAGCTTCCACTGTCTCCACACACACTTTCTCAAGGCTCTCGGCAAAGTGTACCACATCCGGCGAGTTATCAAACTTGCCGCGATACTTCAGGCCCTGCGTCCAGGCAAAGATGCTGGCGATCGGGTTGGTGCTGGTGGGGCGGCCCGCCTGATGTTCGCGGTAATGGCGGGTCACGGTGCCGTGCGCCGCTTCGGCTTCTACCGTCTGGCCGTCAGCAGTCAGCAGCACCGAAGTCATCAGGCCGAGTGAGCCAAAGCCCTGCGCCACGCTGTCGGATTGCACATCGCCATCGTAATTCTTGCAGGCCCACAGGAAGCCGCCTTCCCACTTCATGGCAGTAGCCACCATGTCGTCGATCAGGCGATGTTCATAGGTCAACCCTGCCGCCTCGTACTTGGCTTTGAATTCTTCGGCATAGACCTTGGCGAACAGGTCCTTGAAGCGGCCATCATAGGCTTTCAGGATGGTATTCTTGGTCGAGAGGTAAACCGCCACGCCGCGCTGTAAGCCGTAGATAAAGCAGGCGCGGGCAAAGTCGATGATGCTGTCATCAAGATTATACATGCCCATGGCTACACCACCGCCTGGGAAGTCAAAAATCTCCCAATTCTGCGGGGCGCTGCCATCCTTGGGGGTAAAGGTCATAGTCAGCTTGCCAGCACCCGGCAGCACCACATCGGTGGCCTTGTACTGATCGCCAAAGCCGTGGCGGGCAATCACAATCGGCTTGGTCCAGCTGGTGACCAGACGTGGCACATTCTTGCAGATGATCGGTTCGCGGAAAATCGTGCCGCCCAGAATGTTACGAATGGTGCCGTTGGGTGACTTCCACATTTTCTTGAGGTTGAATTCCTTCACCCGGGCTTCGTCCGGCGTGATGGTGGCGCACTTGACACCCACCCCATACTGCTTGATGGCATTGGCGGATTCCACCGTGATCTTGTCTTCAGTTTTATCGCGGCTCTCAATGCCCAGATCATAGTATTTCAGGTCGATATCGAGATAGGGGTGAATGAGTTTGTCTTTGATCATCGCCCAGATGATGCGGGTCATCTCGTCGCCATCAAGCTCGACAACGGGAGTTTTAACTTTGATCTTGGCCATGAACGTCTCCTGCGAAAAAATTTCCGCTAGAAAACGCCTTTATTCAGGTCCGGTCAAGGTGGTCCGGTTCGGTGACATGGTCATGCGCCGGGGCGGGGCCGCCTTGGGCGGTACCTTGCGCGTCGATGCGCATTGCCTCAAGTTTAGGCAGCACCTCATCAACCGTACTGACAAAGCCCAGCAGGTCACGGTGGGCATCCTTGATGAAGCCCTCATCGTGCATATAGTCCACCTGCGCGCGCAGATTGGTCCAATAGCCATTGATATCCACTGCCACAATCGGCTTGTGATGCAGGCCCAACTGCCGCCAGGTCAGAATTTCCGCGAGTTCGTCAAGCGTACCAAAGCCGCCGGGCAGAATGATGAACCCGTCCGACTTCTCAGCCATTAATCGCTTGCGGGTGTGCATATCGCCCACTTTAATTAGCTCGGTCAGGCCCGGATGCTCCGGCTCGCGGGCATTCAAAAAGGTGGGCTGAATGCCAATCACTTTGGCACCGGCTTTAATGGCGCTATCGGCGGTCAGGCCCATCAGACCGACATTGCCACCGCCATAGACCATGCCAAGGCCAGCCTTGCCAATAGCAGTACCCATGGCCATCGCTGCATCCTTATAGACCTGCTTGGCGCTCGAGAACGACCCGCAATACACACAGACTGACTTTAAAGACAAAATAAACACTCCTTAGGACAGGACTCCCACCCTAAGGGGCAAAGTGTTGAGAATTGGTAAGGATTTATTGCGGTGCGGGAGGTGTGGGGCGTACCGGAAGCGCCGGAGCAGTAGCGGCACGTTTGGCTGCCACAAGATTATTGAAATCCTCTGGTGCCTTATGAAGGCCATAACCAGCACCCGCTAAATGGGACAGAGCGGCAAAGGCAACGCCCAAGCGATAGGCGTTTGTTTTGGTGAGGAGTCGCCTCCCGTCTTTCATCGAGCGGATATTGTCGCTTTTATCGAGGCGACCCCGCACAGCTATGTTCGCCGCAATTCCAAATGCCAGTAGGCCACTCACGCCAGAAAGACCGGCAGCCATTATAACCGAATAGGAGATGGGCAGCGGGAGAGTGAGCGCGATAGGAAAGGCCATCGCCGCAAAACACAAAAGCAGACCAGGACCAATGACAGTTTCCTTCACACCGCTAAAAAAGCGCCCGCGCTGAACAGCAAACGGCACCTTGGGGTCCGTTTGTTGAGGTGCAGAGGTCAAGGTTGCATTACGCATCGATATTCCTTTAAGTCAATTCAGCCCAAAATAGAGCAAAGTTCAAAGTTTAATGCAACTAAAACCGCACAAAAAACCTGCCATTCCCTCTAGCCAATCCTGCTGTGGGGCATTAATACTTGCGACCATGCCTCTCTATAAATCTGACACATTCGAGCTTCCCGACCTTCACCCCGCTGGCTGGCCCTTTGTGGGTGGCGCTGCGGTTGTCTGGGCTATTCTGGCTTGGGCGTTGGGAACGCTCGGTTTTTTCCTTGGCCTAATTGTCACGGGGTGGGTGGCGTACTTTTTCCGCGACCCGGATCGCATCACACCGGATCGGGAAGGGCTGGTCATCAGTCCGGCCGATGGGCGTGTGTGCTTTGTGGGTGAGGGTGTGCCGCCCGCCGAGCTTTCCCTGCCGTCCGAGCCGATGGCCAAGATCAGCATCTTCCTCAACCTGATTGATGTGCATGTTAATCGTATTCCGGTCGCGGGCACCATCGTCGGCACCTATTACGCAGGCAGTGAATATCTCAATGCCAGCGATCCGCGTGCGAGTGATGCCAACCGCCGTCTCTCCATCAAGCACCGCCTGAATGATGGCCGTGAAATTGCCTATGTGCAGGTGGCCGGGTTGGTGGCTCGCCAGATCATCAACACACTTAAGCCCGAGCAGACGGTGATTGCGGGTGAGCGTTTTGGTATCATCCGCTTTGGTAGCCGCGCCGATATCTATTTGCCCATGGGCACTGCGCCGCTGGTATGTGTTGGCCAGAAGATGGTGGGCGGTGAGACCGTGCTCGCTGATCTGAACGGCGAGCAGGTGTCGCGCATAGGAGTGAAGCGTTAATGCCCTCGCGCCTGCCCCAGGTATCCTTTGCGGCGCTGCTGCCCAATGCTGTCACGTTGCTCAGCCTGTGCTCGGGCCTTACTGCTATCCGGTTTGCCACCCAGGCCAAGTGGGAGCATGTGCTGATCGCGCTGTTTGTTGCCGCGCTGTGCGATACGCTGGACGGTCGCATCGCCCGTATGCTGAAAGCCACCAGCCAGTTCGGGGCCGAGCTGGATTCACTGGCGGATGTGGTTTCGTTCGGTGTGACGCCCGCGGTAATCCTCTATCTCTGGACACTTAATGACGCTGGGCCGCTCGGCTGGGTTGCTGTCCTCTGCTTCGCCTGCTGCGGCGCCTTGCGTCTGGCCCGATTCAATGTCGCCCTGGATGATCCCAATCCGCCGCCCTATGCCGCGCATTTCTTTACCGGTGTGCCCATTCCTGCGGGGGCTGGCCTCGCCATGTTGCCACTGGTCCTCTCGCTCGGTCTGGTCGAAAACCGCTTGGGCACACTCGCACAGCAGCACTGGTTCATTGTGCCATGGACATTACTGGTGGCCGGGCTGATGGTCAGCCGCGTCCCAACCTATTCCTTCAAAAAACTCAAGGTGCCTCGTGATACCGCTCTGTTCATCTTGCTCGGCATTGTCTTGCTGACGGCGCTGCTGATTACCAAGCCGTGGCTCGGAATGGCGCTGATCCTAATGGCCTATCTGATCAGTTTGCCGCTGTCCTACCTGCATCACCGCAAGCTGGCGCGGGCTTTTGCCTCCCATTCGGCCTGAACTCTAATGCAAGATCCGGTGCGGTGTACGCACGGTCGCCTGCGACTCATCATTAGGGTTCGCTGCGCGCTCAAGGTCCTGCGCCAGCTTCTGCCCGGCATCGATAACACTATTGAGGCGTTCGCTGAGAAGGCGGTTTTGCTGTTCCAGCGCTTGCAGACCTTTCACCATGCACTCGGTTTCATAGGCCTGACGGCGCTGTAGCCGATCCAGTCGGCGGCTCAGGGTGACCAGCCCGGCGCAGCCAAGCAGCCCGAGCATGAGGGCGAAAAACATCAACACAGCCGAAAAGACAGTAACAGCCATTAGTGGCCTCCATGGCGTTCAGTATGCCTCAGCGGACGGCGGTAACGCAAGAAGGCAGCTGTCTCATACGGGTAATACTGTGTCATGATCGCCTCAATCTGCCTCGCCAGTGGAACGATTCGCGCCAAGCGGATGAGATTGCTGCGTTTTTGCCGCCACAGCAAGCCAACTTGCGCCGCCGTCCGGTCGCGCTCTGGTGTGCTCATTTGTGGCCACAGTTGCAGCGCCAGAATAAGCCGCCACTGCATGAAGCCGGGTACATACTCTGCGCTGTCAATGGAGCGCATCACGGCGGGAATGATCTGGTTGGCGGACTTGGCCTGTGCATGGCGAACATAAGCCAGTCGCGCCCAACTCAGTGCATCGCGTGGTCGCTGCCGCAGATTGGCCAGCTCTGCCGCTTCGGCCTCTGCCCAGCTGAGCTGTCCCTGCCGGGCCGCCGCTGTACTGAGTAATGCCAGATCAGCGGTAATCCGGCTGTCACTATGAATAGTTAGGGCACGTTGATGCCGCGCCAGTAAAAGGGCATAGTCAGTTAGCTCTGTGCCATCTTGCAAAGCGCGGATGGCGGGGCGATCCGCGATAATAAGCGCGTGAGCAGCTGTATAGGGCAGTGCAAGGGCCAGCATCCCCAAAGCCACGCACCCAGTGAGCAACGGAGTCAGACGCATCACTATCTAGTCGGCATAATAGTGACGATAGCGGCCATAATAATAGCCACTGTCGCTATAGTCGGCCTGCTTGCGCACATCTACACCATTGAGCACTACGCCCGCGATGTTGCCCCCAACCTCGCGCAGCTGTTTTACGGCCTGAGCCGCAACCTCACGGCGGGTGCTGTGCCAGCGCACGACGTAGAGGATTCGGTCCACCAGCGTGCTGAGCACTTTGGCATCAGCCACCGGCAGTACGGGAGGGCCATCCAGAATAACCAGCGAAAAATTGGCGGCCAGCGACTGCACCAGCCGCTTCATTTGCGGAGAGCGAATCAGCTCGGTGGCTTGCGGGGTCGCCTGCCCGGCGGTGAGGTAATGCACCGACTTCCCGTCGATTTCGCTAACGCGTAGCACCTGCTCAATGCTGGCCTGACCCGTGAGTAGATCGACCAACCCGGCGCTGTTCTCGACATTGAGGGTCTGATGAATGCGTGGGCGGCGCAAGTCCGCATCCACCACAATCACCCGCTCTCCCGACAGACTGGCGAGACGGGCAAGGGCCATGGCGGTGGTTGTTTTTCCCTCACCCGGCAGGGCGGACGCAACCATGAGCACGCGTGGCGGCTGATCCGGATTGGCCAGCTGGAGAGCGGTGCGCAGCATCCGTACCGCCTCGGCGAAGGAGGATGTCGGTTTCTGGGCGATATAGACTTCCGGCGCAACCGTTTTGACGCCCAGTGAGCGCAAGCTGGGGAGTGTCGCTAGTGTGGGGAGTCCTAGCCAGCTTTCCAGCTGTTCGGCGCTGCGGAACCCGCTGTCGAGCTTTTCGGCCGCCAACGCCAGAACAACCGCCAGAGCTGTGCCGCCGAGCAGCGCTAACAGCAGGAAGAGGCGATTTTGCGGGAAGGAGGGTGTCAACGGCACATCCGCGCGGGAGATCAGCCGGGCATCAGCCTGTTCAAGTCCCTGCTGCTCGGTGGTTTGCTTGAAGCGGGTTAGCACCGTTTCGTAAAGAGCGCGTGTGGCTTGGGCATCGCGCTCCAGGGTGCGCAACCGAACCGCCGCCGCATTGGGGTCGTTGATGTCATTACTCAGCCGAGCCAGATCCGCCTGCAGGGAAACCAGTTTCTGCTCATTCTCGCGTATGGTGCGCTGCAGGGTCTGGATTTCGGTGCTCAGCTGGTTGCTGTACTGGCTGCGCAGATCACTCCGGCGCTGATTCAGCTCAATCATCTTGGGGTGGCGCGGCCCGAGCTCCTGGCTCTGGTCAGTGATCTCCTGCTCGGTATCTTCCAGTGCGACTGCGATCTTCTGAAGCGCGCTTGTCAGTTGGGTGTTGTTCAGATCAGTCTTGCCACGTTCCTTCAGGAGCTGAAGTTGCACCAGTTTTTTGCGGGCATCTTCCAGTTCGGCAGTTAATGTCAGGATATCGGCATTCAGGCGCGGCAGCAGTTCATCATCTGCCGCTTTTGCTGTCCCACTCAAGCGCGCCTTGAATCGGGTTACGGCCAACTCAGCGGCTTCAGCCTTGATGCGGAGTTCGTCAAGACGCGTGCTCAGCCATAAGGTAGCCCGGCGGGTGGCTTCGAATTTGGCCTCGAGCTGCTCGACCAGATACAGTTCGGCCACGGTATTGGCGGCTTGGGCTGCCAGCTCGGGGTCCTGTGCGGTAAAAGCGATGTTGATAACGCGTGAGCGGCCAGCGGCCCGCACATCAAGGGCGTCCAGATAGTTTTGCACCAACTGGTTGGTCACTTCCCGGCTGCTCGCGTCCGCACCGGCGGTATTAAAATCGGCCCGCTCCTTGAGATGGAGCGCTTCAATAACGCGGCTGGCCAGATTGCGCGAGGTGATAACCTCGATCTCGCTTTGCACAGTTTCCGTATTGGAGGGCAAGCCCGCCATCACCTGTTCCATATCCAGAATGTTGGCCTGACGGGGGTCAATCATCACCTGCGCACTGGCCGTGTAACGCGGGGTGATCTGACTCAGGGCCAGTACGGTAAGCGCCAGACTGAGGATGATTGTTCCCGCGATTAGCCAGCGTTGACGCCAGAACAGGCGCAACTGGTCGCGCAGGTCAAGGCTCGGTAGCGGCATAGACAGGGGAGCACCCGCGAGAGGAAGGACGTGCAGAGTGCCGGACGCCTCGCGCGAAGGTAGGGGCTTGGGATCGGTCATGGTTGGGTATCCTCCAAAGTCAGCCGTAGTCGTGGTGCCACAAAATAGCCGCTGGCATAGGCGGCTATCACCGTTTGCTCGGCTTCTAACAGTGTTTTGCCAGCCAGTGCGAGGTCACCGACCAAAGGCAGACGCGCTTTTCCTGCTGGATCAAGCTGGATCAGGCCTGACAAGGCCGGCTCATTCTCAAGCTGCAACAATAACCGCGCTCCGGCAATTAACTGCCCTTCCGGTGTGAGTGGTGGGATCACTGGTGCCGTTGGGGGGAGTTGTATTGGAGAGGGTTCACGCTGAAGTTCCGGTACTGCTGCGGTAGCCATGCGGCCCTGCGGTGGGCGGGGCTTTATAGCGGGCCGTCGCGTCGGAATGTGCAAAGTAATCTCATCATCCTCTTCCGCCCCTTCGTCATCTACCTGCACAGGAGCCGTTTCAGCGAGAGGGCGTGTTGGTTTCGTCTGGGACTGCTCACCGAAATAATCATATTTCAACGGACGCTCTTTTTTTATGCGCAGCTCGGCCTGTGCGGGCACACACAGATACAAGAGCACAGCAGCACAGACCAAAAGGCGGTAAGGCATGACGCCGCACGTCAGGGGTAAAACGCTGTATTACTGCGGGCTGCCGTCAGACCCGCCATCATCATTGCCACCAGCAGCGGGGGCAGCTGCGCCGTCAGCCGCAATCGCCGAGAGCTGATCGACGGTCGGCTCGTTAGCCGCTTGTTCGATTTGATCGATGATCTGGTTAGCCGCAGTCGGACACATCGCAGTCACGCGGGCATTCAGTTCGGTCAGCAGGTCCGGCCGGGCCGCAGCAATAATCTGGGCTAGTGCCAGCGTCATGGAGGGATCAGCGGTTGTGATCGTTTCAAAGGCGCTGATGATGGTCTCATTGCTGGCTGAGACCAGCGTGGCACCATCATCCATCTGCGCACCCAGTGCTGTCAGCGCTTGTGCTGGGGTATAAGCTCCGCTCAGACCCTCTACCGTGCAGAGAATGTTGGTTGGTGTTTCAGCCTGTGTGGGCAGGGCGATGAGCAGGGCAGCAGACAGCGAACACAGCAACAGCGATGGTTTGAACATGGCGCACTCCGGGGACAAGAATAGGACTGTGGCAGGTATAGCCTGAGGCACAGACCTCCGGCAAGCCCGACTCGCGGTTCTTTCTGCCAATATGGGAAGTTCTGTCCCGTCTAGCTGCGGGACGCGGCAACCACGCGTTCCCGTTCAGCAATAAAATGTTTCAGTCGATCGCGCTGGAAGGGTTTGACGACAAAGCCCTGTGCGCCGCGCCGGTGCGAGTCGAGGATGGTATCAATGGCGTCATTCCCGCTGAACATGACGATATAGGCGTCCGGATCGCAGGCCGTCAGCTGATCGAGCACATGAAAACCGCTGCCATCGGGCAGATTGATATCTAGGAACACCAGTTCCGGCGCATAGAGCAGGTAGTTTACCAGCGCCTCATAGGTGTTGGTCGCGGTAATCAGGACATGATCCTGTCCCAGCAGCTTGCCGGCCATGCGCGCCGTAATGGGGTCATCCTCGACCAGCATGACGGTCATCGGGCTGCGGTAGGTCCGGCCAAACTTGGTTTCTTCCAGCACGGAGGCCATATGCTTGATGCCCTCGGAATCCGTCTCGAACCGACCCGTAATGACAGTAGTCTCCTTGCTAGGATCGAGCTGGCTGAGCTGTAACTGGAATTCTTCCGTGACCAGCGGGCAGTCCTGAAAGATATCGTAGGTGCGGGCCATTGGCATCTCATGACCCTCAAACGCTTCGCTGACGCTTTGGATCAGACGGTTGGCTCCCGCCCCTCCCAGCCCGCGAAAGAGCACAACCAGATCGCCTTGGGCCCCCCGGACCAAGGCTCCATCCAGAGCCGTAAATTGCGCTTCCAGAACCGCCAGCTTTTCACTGGCGTTGGCGTCATCGGCCAGGAGGCCGGGTAGAATCAGGCAGCTCCAGCCTGTCACGCTGATCGGATCATGCTCAAGACACAGGAGCATGGTGCGAAAGAAGGAACTGGTATGGTTGCTATGGATTCTCATGATGACCTCCGGTCGCTGCTGGTTTTGATGAGGGGACAGCGCTGGATATACTGGCCCAGCTTGTCCTTGGTGAAGGGTTTGCCGACAAATCCCTGAGCGCCCAGTTCGCGCGATTGCAGGATATGCTGCCGATCCGCATGACTGCTGAGCATAACGACGTACACATCCGGATCCATCGCACGAATGCGATGCAGTACGTCGTAGCCGCTCACATCCGGCAGGTCGATATCAAGGAACAGCACATGCGGCGCCCAGCGCGCATAGTTCAGAATGGCGCTTTGGCCATCCGAGGCCAACTGGACGGTATAGGTACTGCTGAGCACGCCTTCGACCAGACGTGCCGAGAACGGCTCGTCCTCAACCACCATGATGACAGGCCGCTCATGGCGCTCGCGGCGCTCATCCAGTGTTCGGATCAGCTGCGGATCAACCGGCAAATTGAGGATCATCTGGCGGGTCTGTGCCAGTTCGCGGGCCCGACTCTGCTCAATCGACTGGCGGGCGGCTTCCGCCAAGCGCTCCTGACGATCTCCCACCAGAGCCATGACGCGGGCCCAGCCGTAGCTCAGTTCCAGCAGATCGACGAGAGGGTCAAACAGGATTTTCTGGTGCTGGCCGTTAAAGGCCAGCGACGCCTGGCGTATGGAGCGGACGGCAACGTTGCGCATCAGCAAAAGCACATCACCCGCGTGAAGAAAGTAGGCCTGTGTGTCTTGCCCAGCGCAGGCAGCGGCGAATTGTTCAATGTGCTCCAGCAGGTCTGTGCGGGGCAGGCTCTCGACATGCAAATGCAGACTACGCCACCCCTCAGCATCATCGCGCAGTCTTTGTAGCTGCTTCATGAGGAGATCTTCAGCGTTGGTGTCGATGATAAGCATGTCACGCCAAGACCAGCGAAATATGTGCCAATTACCGAAAACACAGGCTTTTATCACTCTAGGTTATGGTGCATTGCCATAAGCTCTTGTCTGCCCTCAAGGTTTCTGAATGGTGCGAAAGCGAACATCGCCTATCCCGCGCGGCGGAGGCTCTCCGGATTCGAGAGAGAGTTGCAATTTGCTTTGCACTTTGCCTTGCGTGCGGAACAGTCAGAGCGTGCTGCGCTTATAAAACAGTAGGGTTAGCTTGGCCTGTCCTTTGCAGCGTGACATGTATGACACGATCATTCCGCCTGCGCAAATTACTCACCGTCAGTGTTGCCATGGTCATGGCGTGCTTCGCCGCCAACATGGCCTATGTCCGTTTGCTCGGCCCCTATCTCCTCCCGGATGCCAAAGCGGGTGAAACCATCGTTATTCTGGTCGCGTTGGACATGGCTGTTGCAACGGCCGTCTTTACCTGCATGGTTGTGGTGCCTTTAATGCAGCGGATGCGCCGCTCCATGCAATTATCTAACCTGTTACAGCGTGCCGCCGAAATCGCGAACAGCGCCATTACGGTGCGCGAGGCATTTCAATTGACGCTCGAGCTGGTGGCCCGCGAGACTGGTTGGGACGTCGGCCATGTGCTGATGCATCAGAACAAGAGCCGTCAGCTCGAGAGTGTCCCGATCTGGTTTTTGCGTGATGGTGTGCGCTGCCTGCAGATGCGTACCGCCCCGCCGCTACCGGTCGAGCACTGGCCATTGTTGACGGAGGGTCAGGCGGTCTGGTTATCTCTCCCGGCCTTGCTCACAACGGTGCCCCGTTTTGGGCGCGCTCACCAGTGCGGGTTGCGCTCCTGCCTTCTGCTGCCGGTCTTGCTTGATGGGCGCCTGATGGCCCTGATTGAGCTATATGACTCGCGCTTTCGTACTCCTGAGACCGAGGTGCAGGCGGCTCTCACTGGCATCGCGCTTCAGCTCGCGCACGTTGTTGAGCGCGAGCAATCCCAGCAGCGGGCGCAGCTGCTTGAAACCGTCATCGCCGATGCCAATGATGCTGTGCTGATCAGCCGCGCAGATATGAATGAGGATAGTGAGGGGCCGAATGTCATTTATGTGAATGAAGCCTTCACGGCCATAACCGAATATGATCGCGAGGATGTGCTGGGCAAGCCACTGGTTTTTTTACAGGCGCATGAGAAGTCCGACGCTACCGTTTTGAGCGAGCTGCGGTCCAGTTTGCTCACCGGGCAACCGTTCAAGGGCGAGTTGCTCAATTTCAGCAAGTCGGGAACGCCGCGCTGGCTCGACCTGAGTGTGTCTCCCATCCGCAATGCGGATGGGGCGATCACCAACTTTGCCGCTATTGCCCGTGATATCACCGAGCGCAAGCGCGCGGAAGACATTCATCAGCAGTTCCTTAGCCAGCTGCGTCGCATGAATGAGAAGAACGAGGCCATGACTGCCGATCTGGCCGCGAGTCTGCAGCAAGCGGAGAAAGCCAATCAGGCCAAGAGCGACTTTCTGGCCAATATGAGCCATGAGCTACGAACGCCGATGAACGGCGTGATCGGTATGGCGACCTTGCTGGCCGATACCCCGCTTGATGCGGAGCAGAAAGATTTTGTGCAGGCCATCCGCGGCTCGGCTGAATCGCTGCGCACGCTGCTGTGTGATATCCTTGATATCTCCAAGATTGAGGCGGGTGCGCTCACGCTGGAGAACATTCCGTTCTACCTACAGGAAACTCTGGATGATACGCTTAAATTGCTTCGTCCGCTGGCCGAAATCAAAGGGATCGAGCTGGCGGTTGAGCTCTCGGGTGACGTGCCGCCGGCCATCTGGGGCGATCCAGGCCGTTTGCGTCAGGTCATAACCAATCTGGTGGGGAACGCGGTCAAGTTTACCAACGTCGGGCAGGTGCGGGTGAGTTGTGAAATCCAGCCGGATGCCGAAAATCTGGTCCTGGCGGTGACCGATACCGGCATCGGTATCCCGGCCGAAAAACTGACCAACATATTTGAGAAATTTACCCAAGCCGATGCCTCGATTACCCGCAAATATGGCGGTACCGGTCTTGGTCTTGCCATTACCAAGCAACTGGTAACCCTCATGGGCGGCACGATAGATGTGGCCAGCACGCCGGGGCAGGGATCTACGTTCTGGTTCACGCTGCCGCTGCGCGCGGCGCAGGCCGAGGATATGCGGGTGCTGGAGCAGGCCATTGAGGCGCACGACGAAAAAGCAGCGCGCCTGCCGGTCGGGCAGGCACGTGCGCTTATTGTGGAGGACTATCCGGTCAATCAGGTGTTTGCCCGCAAGTTGCTGCAGAAATTCGGCTTCGGTCATATCGATCTGGCCGAGAACGGCCTGCAGGCGCTCGAATATGCTGCCAAGAACCGCTATGACATTATTTTCATGGATTGCCAGATGCCGGAACTGGACGGGTTCCAGACGACCACGCAGCTGCGCGAGCGCGGTGTGCGTCTGCCGATCGGGGCCATGACGGCTAACGCCATGATCGGCGATCGCGAGCGTTGCCTGAAGGCAGGCATGGATGATTATCTGAGCAAGCCGCTGCGGCTCGATCATATGCGCAAGATGCTGACCCGCTGGTTTACCCTGCCGGATTCCAGCCGCCCGCAGATCGTCGATGCCCAAACCGGCGAAGCGCCGGTCGATCTGGTGCAGTTACGCTCCTTTACCGATGGCGATGTTGAAGAGGAACGCCTGCTCATCACCCTGTTCACCGATCAGGCCCAGCTCAGTCTTGCTGCATTGCAGAAGTGTCTGGAAAGTCATGATGCTGAAGGCTGGCGTAGTGCCGCGCACCGCATGAAAGGGGCGTCCGGTAACTTGGGGGCGAAAAAACTCAGCCACCTGTGCAAGAAGGCCGAGCATGGCCATCAGGCCCTACGGCATGAAAAAGAGCAGATCCTTCAGGCGATTCGTGACGAACTGGTGCGGACGCAGGCCTATCTGCACACGGCCGTGCTTAACGCCAGTAAAACCGCAACCGCCTGACTGGATTTACTTGCTGATCGCGCGGTCAACTGCCGCGCCGCCCTCTTTGATATCTTCGCCCAGTCCTTGCACCGTATTGCAGGCAGTCAGGGTGGTGAGAGTCAACAGGGCCAACATAAGAAGACGGATCATGGGTTCCTCCAGAAATTCGCGAGGCCGAGTCTATCAGGAATTCCAGATCTGACTAGCGGTAGAGGTCAACCGCCCGCCACAGATACCAACTGGCCACTGTGCGCCATGGGGCCCATTTTTGACCGATCTCGGCCAGCACTTTGGGTTTCGGCTGCTCCTCCTGCTTGTGCAGGAGGCGGTAACCTTCGCGAATCCCGAAGTCATCGACCGGCAGCACGTCCGGCCGACCAAGCGTGAACATCAGGAACATTTCCACGGTCCAACGCCCAACACCGCGGGCTTGGGTCAGGCGGGTGATGATCTCCTCATTTGCCAGTCGTGCACAACGGCGGCGATCCGGGATAACGCCATCAAGGGTTTTTGCGGCAATGTCCTGCAGCGCCAGCACTTTGGCCCCCGAGAAGCCGCAGGCGCGCAGTGTTTCGGCCTTGGCTTTATGGATAAGCTCCGGCGGCGGGAACGAATGATCGGGGAACTGTGCCAGCAACCGAGCTAAAACCGCCTCGGCCGCTTTGCCATGCACCTGTTGATGGGCAACCGCCCGGCATAACGCTTCGTAAGGGGATCGTTTGCGATCCGGCTTCAGGGTGCAGGGGCCAACCGCGGCAATGACTTTGGCCAGCTTGCGGTCGGCTTTGGATATATGGTGTTCGGCTTCAGCCCAGCCCGAGTCGGTTTTGCGCATGGGCTTTGGTAGCGCAAAGTGCTTGACCCGCCAAGCGTCTGGCGTCAAAGCTGCAGCATGTCTTCGCCCCTGTCCTTTGCCGAGCTGTCCGCCGATCTGGATGCCTTGCGCTGGCAGATCGCTATGGGAGCCGATGAGGCCTTGGGTGAGGGGCCGTCTGCCCTTTCGCTGGTTAGTAACCGCGCCGTAACTCCCCCGCTTGCACAGACATCAGCTGCGCCACGTCCCAGTATACTCGCTCAACTGGAGACGGTGCCTGTAGCGCCCCCAGTTGCCAAGCTTGCCCGACCGGTTGCGCCGTCGGTTGATCTGGCCAAGATCACGCGTCTGGAGGATTTGCGCGCCGCGCTCGAGCACATTCATACGCTAGGGATCAAGGACACGGCAATGAACCTCGTTTTTGGCGAGGGGGCGTTGCAGCCACCGGTCATGCTGATCGGGGAAGCGCCGGGCGAGGAGGAAGATCGCACCGGACGTCCTTTTGTCGGCCGAGCCGGACAATTGCTCGAGAAAATGCTGGCCGCCATCGGCTACACCCGTGAACAGCTCTATATAAGCAACGTCTTACCGTGGCGACCACCCGGGAACCGCACCCCCAAGGCTGAGGAAGTGGCAACCTGTTTGCCTTACCTCATGCGCCATATCGAGCTGGTCCAGCCCAAGTTCCTGCTTCTGCTCGGTGCCTCGTCGGCCAAGGCCGTGCTCGGCAAGGATGAGAGCGTCAGTCGTTTGCGTGGCCATTGGCACAGTTATCACTCGGCCGGATTGCCAGACTCCATCCCGGCTTTGGTGTCCTATCACCCCGCCTATTTGTTAAGAACTCCAGCCCAGAAGCGCGAGTCGTGGCGGGATCTGCGGCTTTTAAAGAATAAAATTGATTCTCTGTAACATTTTACAAGTATCTGGAAAGACTTCATAATTACCCTGTCAACAGCATTGGTTGC
This sequence comes from Micavibrio sp. UBA2400, assembly GCA_002343265.1. Lineage (GTDB taxonomy): Bacteria > Pseudomonadota > Alphaproteobacteria > UBA2400 > UBA2400 > UBA2400. The sequence goes on along the minus strand of DDSC01000014.1, from coordinate 26,422 downwards.
TTAAGAGTTAATACTTATTATCTTGCAATAGCGCAAACGGCTGTCTAGACCATGGCCATTATGGAAAGACTGGTCGGAACTTCCGATTACTTGAACAGCGCCCGCGCTATTCTGGGGCATCGCTTCATCGCGGTGGTCGCAATTCTTGCTTTTGTTTTGGCATTTGTTCTGGCGGGAGCTACGCGTGCGGTCGGTGATGAGACGGTCGCCATGCTACCTGCGATCAGCGTTCCGAGCGTTCCCACCACTGAGGATGTGGCCAAAGCGAGCGATAATACCGGGGCTTGGCTTGAATTCGCCCTTACCGATATGCTGGGCGCCAGTGCCGGAACTTACCTTCTCAGCCCCTCGGATGCCGACAATTACCACCAGATTTTCGATCTTCAGGCAAAAGGCGACCTTGCGGCGGCCGATGCGCTGATCGCCCTATTGGTCGATAAGCGGTTGCTTGGGCAAGTATTGGCCCAGCGTTACCTGCAGGTGCCTAGCTATAAGGCAAGCTATGCTGAGTTGAAGGCTTGGCTGGATGGTTATGCCGATGTGCCCGGTGCTGATCAGATTTACAAGAAGGCTGCCCTGCTCCGCCCCAGTAAGGGTGCGGGTAAGCTTGATAACCCGATCAATCGTCGCGGCATTAATGGTGGCCTGATGGCCGCTGCAGTCGTTGGCAGCACCGATGGTGGGCACTTCCAGCCTGGTCTGGCCGCGTGGCGCGGACGTGACTACACGACAGCTCTAAATCATTTCAAAGCCTTAGCTGATGATGCAAGCGCCAGCCCATGGGATCGGGCGGCTGGCGCCTTCTGGACAGCTCGCGCCCTGACCCGTCTTGGTCAGGCCAAGGATGTCTCGGTCTGGCTGCGCAAGGCGGCCGAGCACCCCCGTACCTTTTATGGCCTGATTGCCAATCGCCAGCTGGGGCTGACCGCCAGCCTGAACTGGGATATCCCTACCCTGAGCGGCGAGCATCTGGTCGCGCTTGGCGAAACCGTAGCGGGCAAGCGGGCTTTGGCTTTGCTACAGATTGGCGCGATGGATCTGGCCGAGGCCGAGCTACGCGGTATTCATCCCCGTGGGAACGAGCAACTGGAAGAATCCCTTGTGGCCATGGCGACCGCGCTGGGGCTGCCCAATCTGGCGCTGCGGGTTGGTACGGCTATTCCCGCCCCCGGTGGTGCACTTTATGATGCAGCGCTGTACCCAGTGCCGCGCTGGGAGCCGGATGGCGGTTTTCGCGTTGACCGTGCCCTCATTTTCGCGCTGATGCGGCAGGAGTCCAAGTTTGATACCGCCGCGCGCAGCCATGTTGGTGCTACCGGCTTGATGCAGCTGATGCCGGCCACGGCCAGCTATATGGCGGGTCGCCGGTTTGACCGCCAGAGCATTCACGAACTGCGCGACCCGCAGCTCAATCTCACGCTTGGTCAGCGCTATGTCGAGTATCTGCTTGGCCAGCGCGAGGTCGAGGGCAATCTGTTCTACCTGCTCACCGCTTATAACAGCGGCCCCGGCCAGCTGGGCAAGTGGAAGAAATTGCAAACGGTCAGCAACGACCCACTGCTGTTTATCGAAACGCTGCCAGCTGGCGAAACTCGTGATTTTATTGAGCGGGTGCTGGCGAATTACTGGATTTACCAGCTGCAGCTGGCCCAGCCGACGCCCAGCCTTGATGCTGTTGCTGCCGGTGAGTGGCCGAGCTACGCGCCGCTCGATGAAAATCTGCTGCGCGTGGCCGACCGCGTGGTCAGCCCTTAGTCTATCCTGTTATTTGCGATTACATGCCGGGTTTGTTGCCGCGCTCAGCCGCAAGACGATGAAGTACGGCTTGGGACCTTTTTTGTGCTTCTGGGCTAAGGGGTGCGTTTCGACCGCCTGTGAGTGAGCGTTGACCACCTTCGTCAGCGGCAGGCGCAGCAATCGGCTTACCAACACCAGCTTGCCCCATTACGACCTTATCCATCGCCTGTTGGGAGAAATCATTGTAGTCACGCCCCAGCTTGGCGAGGGCATTGTGATCTTTGAGTTTTGCCAGATCAATACCGGTGGTCTGCTCTATTTTTCCAGCCGTCTCCGCTGCAAGATCCTGTGCTCTCTCCAGAGCAGCGCCCGCTTTCTGACAAAGACCATTAAAGACGCCGCAGGGGCCGGACATGGCAAATCCTCGTTGTTCAAGCCCCATTCTCCCGCAAAAGCCTTAAAATCGCTCTAAAAAGCGGTCTTTGCGCTGAAAAATACTTAACCTTCAATTGGTTGCGGCGAGTGGTGCTGTTAACCAGTCCTCAGCAGTGGGGCAGCTACACTCAACTCATGTTCCACAGCATCCTTCACTTTCCCATCTGGCAGGGCGGCGGTGCACCCTATGGCTATGCGCGCGGGGCCGGGGTGCTGCGCAAGATTGCTGCCCAGTTTTGCCCGGTGATCGATGTGGCGGTTGAGGCGGCGGATTTTTCAGGCACCCGTGAGCAGGTGAAAGCCTTCGTCACTTTGCAAAAACACTTCGCCAAAGCCAAAGCTGCGCTTGACCATATGCCCATGCCCATCCTCACCATCGGCGGCGACTGTGTGGCTGATTATATGTCGCTCGCCCACGCGCTGGGCCGATATGGCGAGACGATGGCGCTGCTGTGGGTCGATGCTCACCCGGATATCAATACCCCGGCTACCAGTCCGTCGGGGAATTTCCATGGCATGTTGGTGCGCGCCCTGATGGGCGAGGGGCCAGCGGCCATGACCGCGCTGGCATCGCACAAGCTAACCGCTAACCAGCTGTTTTATGTCGGGATTCGCGATGCCGATATGGACCCGGAAGAATTTCGCATCATTGCCGCGCAGAAAATCTGGCGGACGCCCGTGGCGGAGCTAGAGGCACATCGCTGGGAGCCTCTGTTTGCCGAAATCCGCCGTCGTGGCTTCACCTCGGTTTATGTGCATGTGGACAGCGATGTGATGGATCTGGCCGACTATCCGCAAGCCGTTGTACCAGTGCCCGGTGGCGTTTCGGCCAAGGCCCTCGTTGCCTTTTTGCAGGCTTTACGTGCTAACTTCCCACTCGCGGGGGGAGCGCTGACCGAGTACTCGCTGGAGTTTAGCGCTGGCCCGGCCGAGGAAGACTTGGCCCGCCGCCTGCTCGTTGACGGGTTTGGTATCGGTTAATCCCTATGGTCTTGCGTTTTGCCGGCTTCGCTTCTAATTTCCCGCTCGGAGCGTGCCATGCAGGTCAATTTATTTGAGCTCATCCGCGAGCATTTGAAAGCGGTCATGCCGGGCGCCGTCTACCAGCGGCAGATGCACGAGCGCCCCAATGCCCTGATTTCTCAACTGGCGAAGACGCCGACGGAGCGCTTCGCAGAGATTGCGGCACGGCAACGCGATCTGGCGCTGGGGGAAAAGCGACGGATGGAGAAGATTCGTCCGCTGGCACTGGCCGGTATGGCGGCAGGGGTCGGGTTGTGTTTTGTTTCGGCAGGACCGGGCCTAGTGGTCGCTAGTGTCTCGGGGGTTGCGTTGGGGAACAGCCTTGTTGTTCGTGATGGCAGCACTTTGCGCTTCCGGATCGCTAGGCATTTCTTTCATCTGGCTGAGAAAGATGCCGATTTCGCCAAGCATCAGGCCGAGACGCTGTTCTGGGATCCGCACGCGCGTCGCTCCTTCATTACACGACAGCGGATTCTAGCCGACTAACGGACCCAGAATATAAATAAACGGCCCGGTGTTTGCACACCGGGCCGTCTGCTCTCCGAAACGAGATCGTATTAGTTGCTGCTGCTCTTCAGCTTCTTGGGCTGGTAAGCCAGCTGCGAGTGATCGGCACAGTAGGGGATGCCCGGTGCCGCGCTTTTGCCGCAGAAGTGAAAGTCTACCGACAGCGGATCGCCCATCGGCCATTTGCACGAGCGATCGCCCAGCGCCAGAATGGTGGCGGTGCCGCCGCCGATCGGGGTTGGCAGAACCGGAGCCTGCTCCAGCGGGCGGTGCTTGATGGGCGAGGGGCGGCCCGCCAGCTTGAGGCGATGCACCTTGCCGATTACAGCGTTACGCGAAATACCACCCAGCGCCACACCGATTTCCGACGCAGTTTTGCCCTGCGACCACAATTCTTTTAGTTTGCTGACTCGTTCGTCCGTCCAGGTATTCTCGATTTGCATGGTGCTCCATTCTCCTCGTTGACCGGGCGTAATCTGGCCCCTGTAAAAAGTTAACTCCCGTTACGTGACCCTCTATGGATGGGGCCTTTTTTAGATTCGTCTATCCATAGGCGCGATGCGCTGCGGGTCGGCGAATTGCTTAACAAAAGGTTACTTCTGCCTCAGCGGGCGCATCCTATGCCTAGGCATTAACCGCGCCTAGACAGGAATCGCGAGTCGCCCTGTGGATAACAGGGATATCTTGTGAAACGTTTGGGGATGACTCTGAAATGACTCCGGGAGTCGACAGGGAGTCGAAGGTGTCGAACTGCGCTTTTAGCTGCAATCCCAGCCATATTTGATCTCGCCGCACTGGCGGCAGACAAACTTGTACAGGCCGGGATCACCACCGGGGCGGTAGTTGCTGATGAAGGTTGGCCACGCCTTTTCGCTCAGATCATAATAGTCGAGCATCTGCTTACGCACCGGGGCTGGAATGTTCTGGGCTTCGGCGCTCGTTGCATCGCCCGCAAACACACAGGCATCATTACAATGCACCAGCCAGTTGTCGCGTTGCCAGCTCTGATAGCCCGGGGTACGGGTGACGACCTCGCGGATGATATCCTCACTCACACCCGCCGTGCGCAACGGTGTAATATCGGCAAACGTCATCCCCAGTTTCCCGTGGGCGCTGCCATCGGCAATGCACCACGGGCATACGCGCCGCTCGCCCATGGTGATATCGTGTACAGGACCAAAATAGCTGAAGCCGCGCACCCGGCCACAGCAGGCACAGTCCTGTGCCGAGGGGCGGATCACCCCGCTGGCTACCGGGTCGGCATGATAGCGGAACTGGGGAAAGTCGGGCAATTCGGACGTTTCGGCACCTGCGATGTCCGCAGCGGGAGGCGGAGTGAGAATGTCGCCAAAGCTGAGAGGTTTGGAGTCGGGCAAGTCCTGGCTGTCCAGTTCAAACTCGGTATGGCCGAAGAAATCCGCTTTGGCCGCTGGCGTAGCGGATAGCGGCGTCGTGCTCTCCGGCGTAATCGGCGGCGGGGCCGGCGGTGTCTGGGCCAGAATTTCTGTCAGTGGGAGTTCAGCAATCGGCTCATCAGCAGCGATGATGCTGTCCACCACAGTATCCGCCGGAGTTGGGCTAGCTGGTTCGACCTCCGGCTGCAAGCGTGAGGGTGGGGTCTCCGGTGGTCGCTCGGTCTGGGGCTGAATCTCGGGCGCTATCGCTGCTGCAGAGGAGGGCGCGGCAGGAGCCGCCTCGCTTGTCATCGGCGCAAGAGTGGTCGGCGCAACTGGTGGCTCTGCGCCCAGAGGCTGTGACGGAGCTGGGACCCTTGGGCGCGGCACAGGGCTGGCCGGTTTACGATCCTGCGCGACCAGCAGGGCGTGCATACTGGAGTTGAACAGGGCTTGCGCTTCCGACGAGGTGAAGCTGGCTATGCGCTGAGGGCCGAGCACAATTGCGGGTGGCGGCTTCTCACCCGGATAAGGCGGGCGGGTGAGCATGGGTGCAATCAGGTTCTTGCGCACGAAGGTAAAATCGATCGGAACGCCGATCTCGCGGCCCATCTGTACAATGCTGCGGGCGCTGTACGCCGAGCCCAGCCCTACAAACGGCACAAAAATAGCGTCATTGAGACGGGCCGTGAGCGTACACAGAGCCGGATCGGTGAGCAGACGGGCCAGCGGCTCACACCCGGCGAGCAGGGTCGGGCGCGGCCCCAGCCCAACGTGAAAATTATAGGCCGCGCGCGAGAAGATGTAGGGTTCGCGCGGGTCAGTGGCGCGGACCAGAATTTCAAGCGACTGCCGTAACTCTTTGCTCATGTCGGTGACATGCGGTGCGGCGTGGCGCAAGGCATGATCTTGCAGATGGAACAGCTTGTAGACACCGTCTACCTTGTTGCCTTTACCGGTGTGATGCCAGTGACAGATGAGCGCGCCCAGCAGCATCAGGCCCCGCGCCAGCGGGCTGCTGGCGGGTGCGCCGCGCTGGGTGGCGCGCTGACCCAGCAGGTCACACACCAGCAGCAGATCAATGATGTGAAAGTGATTGTGATAGGGGTTGCGTTCATTGGCCGGATTGTCATCCAGCGTGCCGACGCCGATCCCGCTGTCAATGTCCTTGGCGATGGCCGCGGCAGCCCGATAGACCGCGTCATCGACCCGCAGGCCGATACTGTCAAACAGATGCCCCACCAGCGCGCTGACCAGTGGTCCGCCTACGCCATGCAGGCGTTGTAGTGTATCGGCGGACTGATCGGACAGGTTCAGGCGCGCCAGTAATTCAGGTCGTGCATTGGGGATGATTTTTTCGGCATGTTTGAGTGAAAGGGTGAAGGGCGGACTTTCCAGAAACCCGGCGTCTTTTAACGCCGTGCGCAGCTTGCCTATGCTTTCAAGCGTAATGGAGCTGACCTGTCCCAGCTGGGCAGCATCGGCCTTAACCTCTTCAAACACGGACAGGTCAACGACCGGCTCGTTTGCGGCTTCGCGCTGTTCGGCCTCCGGATCGGGTTGTTCTCCCATCTCCTCCATCAGTTGGGCATGGCCGCGCACAACATCCGGGATATTGTCATTGAACAGCTGGCCGGGCCGCGAAGAGAAGGCAAAGTACAAACCCGGTCGCTCGTCCGGCAACGGCGGTCGGCTGTCGTACGTTGTGCGTGGTCGGCTGACTACGGCATTGAGGAAGGCTGCAAAGTGCTCGGGTTTGTAAGGCTCGGCCCGCTCCTCGTGATAACGGGTATCAGTCACCGCGGCATACTCCGCCGTCAGGCCAGCGGACGGCAGAATATCTGCATCGCGCAGCATGGCCGCGGCTTCCACGGTTTGCGCGTGCTCGGGGCGCATGAGGGTGCTCAGCAGTTCCATCCCCTCCGGTGCGGGCGGCGGTGGAGGGGGCTCGTCCTGTGCCTCCATGCGTGCGCACAGACGCTGATACGCCAGCGCCGTACGGGCAAACTGGTGAGGTCCGCTCACGTCAGTCGTGCGCACCATCAGATCGATTTTCTGCTGCTGCAACAGGCTGAGTGCACTGAAATAGGGTTTAGCCGCGCGCAGGGCGATTTTTTCAAGGCGGAAATACTCTTCACCATTCACACCGCCATCGTGATGCCAGTCGTGAATCAGGGCGGCGAGCAGAAGGGTCATGCGTGTTTCGGCATCCAGCGGTTTGGGGCTGCGGGCATCAAGCAGCGCCATGACCTGCGCACAGCTCAGAACTTCGACGGTATGTTGACGGTTGTGGTAAGCGTTCTTATGCCCGGCTCCTAGTCCGCGATCAAAATCAGCCGCAATCCGCTCGCCCGCTTCACGCAGCGGGGCTAGCTCCGCCGGGAGTTCGAAACTCTCACTGAATTGTTGCCAGAGTAGCGAGAGGATGGGGCCTTCTCGGTCGCGGATCTTGTAGAAAAACGCGGTAATCTGGTCCGCCAGCTCACGGGCCGTGACAGTTTCCGGCAGTGTGAAGGGCGGGGAATGGAAATCAACGCCATGGGCCGCCAAGGCCATCTCGAATTCATCAACTGTGGCCCGGAAGTGCGGCAGTTCGGACTGCTCAAGCGGAGCCGGCTCGGAGCCGCCGCTTTTACCCTGCAATCCGGACAATTCGATCCGCTCCACAAAAACCAGCCTTATCAAATGGTTGAATTAACCCATCCTTTCACTCTGCCTTTGCACGGTTAAGGTAAAGTTAGGGTTCTCCGGCGAGTTTGAAGAACGGACAAAATGTCCGCCTGTTGTGGCAGGGTCAGCACTCTTTTCTGTACCCCATTAGCCCGGATTTATCCATCTGGGACAATGGGTTTGGCGGTTCAGAGCTTTAGAAGGCGAGGTAGAGGATGATGGTGCCACAGGAACTGATCCGGCGTAAGCGCGATGGCGAAAGCCTGAGCGGGGGCGAGCTTGCCGATTTTATTGCCGGGGTATCCGCCGATACAGTTACGGAAGGTCAGATCGCCGCGTTCTGTATGGCCGTCTATTTCAAGGGCTTAACGCTCGATGAACGGGTCGCGCTGACACAGGCCATGACGCGTTCCGGCCGGGTCATGAACTGGCGCGCCCTTGGGGTGAGCGGCCCGATATTGGATAAGCATTCAACCGGTGGGGTCGGGGACAAGACCTCGCTGGTGTTGGCTCCGTTGGTTGCCGCGTGTGGTGGCTATGTACCAATGGTGGCCGGGCGCGGCCTTGGCCATACCGGCGGCACACTCGACAAACTTGAAAGCATCCCCGGCTATCTGATCCAGCCCGGTCTGGAGCGCTGGCAGGATACGGTGCGACAGGTGGGGTGCGCAATCATCGGGGCAGGGGCCGAGTTGGCTCCGGCTGACCGGCGGATGTATGCCGTTCGGGATACGACCGCAACGGTTGAATCCCTTGACCTCATTACCGCGTCCATCCTGTCCAAGAAACTGGCAGCCGGACTTGATGCACTGGTGATGGATATCAAGTTCGGTCAGGGCGCTTTTATGTCCGAGTTATCACAGGCACAGGCGCTCGCAAACAGTATTGAGGCGGTTGCCAAGCAAGCCGGGCTCCGGACATCGGCTTTGCTAACCGATATGAATCAGGTGCTTGGCACAACAGCGGGGAATGCGCTTGAAGTGCGGGAGTGTATCGACTGGCTGGCTGGAGGACGGGTTGAGGCACGCTTGGCCGAGGTGACGCTGGCGCTTGCCGCTCGCCTCCTGGTCATGGGAGGGCTTACCCAAACGGAGGATGAGGCCCGTCGCCGGTGTGAGCAGGCGTTGGCCAGCGGCGCTGCTGCCGAGCGCTTTGCCCGCATGGTGGCAATGCTGGGTGGTCCTGCGGATATCGTGGAGCGAGCCAGCGCGTATCTTCCTGCTGCTCCGATCCAGCGGGCTGTGCCGTCCCCCCGCACTGGGTATATCACCCGTATGGATGTGCGTGGACTGGGTCTTCTGATTCTTGAGCTTGGCGGGGGGCGCACCCGTCCGCAGGACCGGATTGATCCGTCCGTGGGCCTTAGTCAGGTGGTGGCGTTGGGGCAAGTTATCGACACAGGGCAACCGCTGGCCATTATTCATGCTCAGGATGATGCACAGGCCCAGTGGGCTGCGCACAAGCTGACAGGTCTTATCGACATTACCGAGTCTGCGCCGGTGTCCGCTCCTGTTGTTAACAAATAGCCGTGGATCGACCGGTTTAGGCTGACGCAGCGCTTGCATAAATGGCACGCACCCGCTACATCCATGTCGGATTTAATCGGGAGACAAAGTGTCATGACATCAGTGCGTATTGTGTTGGCGGCGTTGCTGGCAACGACGGCGGTGGTTCCGGCGGCTCTGGCCACGGCAACGGTTCAGTCTCCGTGGAAGACCGGGGTTATGCGCACACCCGAGGGTAAGTTTGCCTATTGTGTGTCCGAAGCCCGCTATGACAACAACCTGTGGATGATTTTGGCGCTCAACCCGCAAGGCGAGATCAATCTGGGCATTGGTCAGAAGGGGGCGCAGCTTCCGGTTGGCGGGTCGCGGACCTCTAGCATAACGGTTGATGGTCAGGCCGCGCTGCAGCTGCCTGCGCGTGTGGCCAAGCCTGAGTTATACGTTATTAATGTGGGAGATCGTCCGGATTTGTTGCAGGCGATTGCCGCGGGCAGAACCCTTACGGTTGATGGTAACAGTTTTGAGCTGACCGGGACCACCAAGGCTATTTCAACCTTGCGTGAGTGCGTTGCGGCTTCGAGCGGACAGGTAGCTCCCGCCCCCACAGCACCGGTTCAGAGTGCGCGTCCATCCGGTACCGCCTTGCCCTCTGCGAGCGAGTGGGTGGTGGGTGACGCCCCTGCCACGGCTGCTCCAGCCACGTCGGCGGCTTCGAGCACCGATGTAGCCAGCGCAACGCCCAAAATCATCTTTGAAGAAGATAACGCTGCTCTGCGCCTTCCTGCCCCGACCTTAGCTGGTGAGACCGTGTTGGCTCATTCCAGTGTACTTGATGGTGACGCCAGCCCAACCCCGGTGGTGAATGCACCTTCCGTGGCCGCCCCGACTTCCGACACCGATCTGGCTGCCGCTGCGGCTGAAGCGATTGCGGTTCTCAAGGATCAGGCCGTTACGGCTCCTGCTCCCGCTGCTCTTGAGCTGGCACAGGCGACCCCGTTGCAGCAGCCCGCTCTGCTGGTTGAACCGGCTCCGGCGGTCGATACGCCGGCTCCGGTAAGCACATCGCCCAGTGTAGCGACAACCCCGACACCTGAGGTTCAGGCCGTTGCTGCACCTGTAGCGCCGCCTATCGTGGCGCCACTGCCTGCTCCGCTGGTGGACCTGCTCGCACGGGCCGGGTTGCAGGATGCCAAACCCAGCCCGGCCCAGCCGCTGGCGTGGGAGACAGCCGATGTTAAAGGTTATGTGACGGAAGAGCTGGCCGCGCCCGGCAGCACTCTGGCCGAATTGATGGGAGACAAGGAAGATGCGCTGCGTCTGGCCTGTGCCAGCGGGTTCAGCTTTACCCCCGGCAAGGTGAGCACCTCGGCCCGGTTGCAGCTGGCCACCGCACAGAGCCGGTGCGCGTCTAATCCCAATAAGGGGTACACGACTTGGGTGTTCAGTCTGACCAATACAGGCGTGTTCTCGGCGATCGCGCATCAGCCCGCCAGCGACAGCACCAAAGCCGCAGACCGCGCACAGAACAGCCTGCTGAAGGTGCTCAAGGGCACACAGGGCTAAGGACTGGTTTTCTACAAACTGGCCCTGCATCGCTTGATGCAGGGCTTTTTTGTTTCGTTTAATCTTCGTGGAAGGAGCGGGCAAAGCTGTCCGCGACGGGCTGCATCAGGTATTGCAGCAGACTGCGTTCATGCGCGACCACGACCACATCGGCGGGCATACCAGCGTAGAGCTCTCCTCGTGCGGCGAGCTTCTGGAATTCGGGGTCATTTGTGTCAAACAGCACGCGGGTCTCAAAAAAACTGATGCCCCGGCGCTCATCCGTTAGTGCATCAGGTGAGACACGGAGCACTTCGCCATTCAGTGTGACATGGGTGCGTTGCTTGAGGCCCGACAGGCGGACCTGCGCTTTCAGGCCGGGCGTCACAACATCAATATCCATCGGGGACACTTCGGCATCCACCACAAAGACCTTGCTGGCGGGGACAATATCCATGATTGGCTCGCCTCGCGGCACGACCGCACCTTCGCTACGATAACGCAGGTTGAGTACAGTCCCGTCCTGTGTGGCCCGCAAGGTCAGCTCGCGTGAACGCATGCGGGCATTTTGCCACTGCTCGGTCACCTGATTCAGCTCGGCTTCAACCCGGCTTAGATCGGCGAGGGCGTTGGCGCGGCGGTCGGCATCCAGATTGGCCAGCTGCAGGTTGATCTCACCGATCTTTTCGCGATAGCTGGCAATGCGGCCTTCATAATCTGCCTTTTGTGAGCCAAGCGCAGCTTGTTGACGCTGGAGGGCCAGCAAGCGCGGGCGTCGTTCCAATCCTTTTTTGAGCAATTCTTCCACACCGGCCGCCTCTTGCGCGATGAGCGCGAGTTGCTCATCACTGGCTTTGATCTGCGTGGTCAGCGAGTCAATAATAGCTTGATATTGGGCGACCTGTTGGTTCAGGATACTTTTTTGCCCCTCCAGTTCCAGCTTGTCCCCTTTGAACTGGCGGGTCTGTGCTTCCATCAGTTCGGCGAGGGTGCTGTTGCTGGGCTGCTTGGTCAGCTCGTCCGGAAACTCAATTTCGGCCCAGTTATCGCGCACTGCTTCCAGCCGTGCCGTTCGGGCGAGCAGATCCCAGCGCCGCTTTTCCAGAATGGCCAGATTGGTGTCGCTGTTATAGTCATCAAGCACCACCAGCTCTTGTCCGGCAGTTACGCGGTCACCTTCTTTAACACCCAGCCGGCGGATAATCCCCCCCTCAACATGGGCGACGACCTGCTTTTCTTCGGATAGGCGCACACTGCCATATGCAAATGCACCACCAGCCAGTGGGAATAGGCTGGCCCAGAGCAGGAACCCGCCAAAACCAAGACCGATCAGGGCGTACCCAATCCGGTTCCAGCGCGCGACGGGCGGTGCTTCCGGAACCTCTGGCAAAGCTTGGGGCCGGGCCGTTGCGAGGGGAGCGGTGCTGGCGGCAGGGGTAAGGGCAACGCTCATGCAGGCTCCGGAACTTTGACCGCTTCAACCTTGGCCGTGGCCGTGGCCGGGCGCGGTGCGCTTTGCGGCATGATCTTGGCCATCACCTCAGCCTTGGGGCCCATCAGCTCGACTTTGCCATCGCGCACTACCACGATGGTGTCAGCATGGGCCAGAATGCCAGGACGGTGACCAATCACCAGCACGGTCGCCCCGCGCTGCTTGAGGGCGGCGATCGCGCGATTCAGGGCATCCTCGCCTTCGGCATCCAGACTGGAATTCGGCTCGTCCATAACCACCAGCTGGGGGTTACCAAAAACCGCACGGGCCAGCGCGATCCGCTGCCGCTGTCCGGCGGACAGCAAGGTGCCGCCCTCGCCGATCTCGGTTTCGTAACCTTGCGGCAAGCGCAGAATCATATCGTGAGCGCCTGCCAGTTGTGCTGCGGCAACCACGTCCGCCGGGTCGGATGCCTGCAGACGCGAAATGTTATCGCGCACGGTTCCGGCAAACAGCTCGACACCCTGCGGCAAGTACCCTACGAAGGGGGCAAAATTCGCGCGCTCCCACAAGAAGACGTCTGCTCCATCGAGCCGAACGTTCCCGTATGTGGGTGGGTAGGCCCCCACGCACAGGCGGGCCAAGGTGGATTTTCCGGCGGCAGACGGCCCTACCAGAGCGCAGACTGTTCCCGCGTTTACCGCAAACGAAACACCGCGGATGATCGGGAGTTTGCTGCCCACAGGAATAAACGTTACGCCTTCAATGCTCAGGTTGCCCTTCGGGCGCGGCAGAGCCATCGAGCTGGCGCGCAGAACCGGTTTTTCAAAAATGCTGTTGAGCCGCCGATAGGATTCCCACGCCGCCAGAGTTTGCCGCCAGCTACCCATGGCCGATTCAACCGGGGCGAGGGCGCGCGCGATGATGATGGAACAGGCAATCATACCGCCGCTGGTCAGATCACGGTTGAGCACCAGCTCGGCACCAATAGCCAGAACTAGTATCTGCAACGCTTGCCGGGCAAAGCGGGAGATGGCCATGATGCTGCCGCTACGATCGGATGCCTGTTGCTGTAGGCTCAGAATGCGGTCATTCTCGCTACGCCAACGGTGCAGCAGACCAGCGGTCATGCCCATCACATCCAGCGCTTCCGCGTTGCGGATGGCAGCATCGGCCTGTCGGAAATTGTTCTGTGCCAAGGTCGCTGATTCCGTCAGCTGCTTGTGCGAGACTTTATCATTCCACCACGCCAGCGCCGTGAGGGCCAAGGCGCCGAGCAGCGCGATATGGCCAAGGCCGGGATGAATGGCATAGACAACGATGAGATAGACCGGGATCCACGGTACATCGAGTAGCGTGAGGGTGCCGGGATTGGCAAAGAAATTGCGCAGCGCGGCCAGATCCCGCAGCAGCTCAATCCGGTAGGGGTGGCCGGTCAGTGCGGCTTCGACAGCACGTTGCAGCCCTTCTGCCGTCAGGCGGGCTTCGATCCAGCTGCCCAGGCGGCTCATGATGCGGCTGCGTACCAGCTCCACCGCTGCCATCAGGGCCAACGCGGCCAGCGCAATCAGGGTGAGGTACATCAGCGTGCCGGTACTCTGGCTGGTTAGCACGCGATCAAACACCTGCATCATGTACAATGAGCTGGTGAGAACGAGAATGTTAACAACCGGACTGAATACCAACCCGACCTGCCAGAGCAGTGGGCGGATGCGATCCAGTGTCTGGGCAACCAGATTATCCGGTCTTGTTTGAGGGGCGGGGGCCAGGGCGGTCATGTCTGGCGCCAACCTAGCAAAGCGTCGGGCTATCCGGCAATTGAAATTCTTGGACAATAGCTCTTCTGGCAAATCCGGATTTCGCTTAGGTTGCCGTCATGATGGCAACCGATCTGTCCGCATCAATACCCGCTGGCCACCGTCCGGTGCCACGCTGGTTCGCCCGGTTTGCGCAAAGGGGGCTCAAGCTGTTAGCTCCTGTTCTGCCAGCACATTTGTTGAACTGGCTGCACCATGCAGCTTGGTTTGTAGCGATTGGCAGCTTAAACACCCTGCTGGGATATCTGCTGTTTGTCGGGTTGCTTAACGGGTTCGAACTGTCGCGCGTCTTGGCCCTGCTACTCGCGTATGTTTGCATGTATGTGATTTCGTTTCAGACCTTCAGCCGGTGGGTGTTTACCGGTGGGGGGATGGGGGCGTTCGTGCGCTTTGCCCCCTCGCAAGCGCTATTATATCTTTGCAATCAGGGGCTGCTGGAGCTGTTTGTCAGAGCGAGTGGCTGGAGCGAAGAACTCTGCCAATTCCTTTTATTACCGATAGTTGCACTACTTTCTTATGGGTTTAACCGAGTGCTCGTGTTCCGGACTATGGTTAATAAATAAAAAGCCAGACGATTACCTTGGCGTTCGCTATTTACAATTGCTAGATTTTTCCTCGAATCAAAATTAAGGGATTTTTCCATGACAAATCCACACACAACGACCGACGTTCTGACCCCCTCGTTGCCGCCTCTGACAAGCGAGGATGTCCGGCAATTGCGAAGTCAGCTTCGCCGGCATATGCCCTCTGGCCCGATCGGGGCGGAGGAGTACAGCTTGCGCTCCAACCTCGCCAAAGGATTGGAAGGGTTGCGGCGGGTGGCTGAAGATCAGGGACCTGATCGTTTGACTGAAGTTATTACCCAACCCGGCGAGTTGGTCGAGCTTGGCTTTGCGCCATCGCAGGCGCAGGCTTTAGCGGATATTGCAATCGAACAGGCCAAGAGCAGCAGTGGCGGGTTTCGGGCTGATCCGTTCATCGCCAAGGTGGTCGAAGATGTTCAGACACTACGCAACAGCCCTCAGGAGCGGTTGCGTCGTAAGCGTGCGCTGCACCTGCCGGATATTCTGGCCCGGCTGGAAAAGAAGGTCAGCGAGCGATCGTCAACAGATCCTGAGATGCAGGCTCTTACGCAAAACCAGAAGGACTCCCTAAGCCATGCATTTTGCCGGATGCGTGAAAAAGCCGGGACATCCGCCGCCGCACTGGTGAGCTTTATGCGCAGTGAAGAGCAATTGCGCGCCTTCGGGTTTACCCATGCCCAAGCCTATGCCTTGAGCCTCTCCTTTGGCCACTATCTGGATGGGCTTTATCAAGGGTATAGCACCAATCTGTTTATCAAAGCTCTGGATTCCGAGTTACGGGCCCGTCGTGTGAAGATGAATGCCGAGGCCCGCAAGGTCGCCGCAATCGTGCGGCCCGCTGCTCAGCCCTCATTGCCCCAGCCAGTCGGGAGCAAGGCACCGTCTGTCGTTCGTAATAAGCCTTCTTCTTATGTCGGTCTGCTGGTCCTGCTGGATGTTGAGCAGGAAGGTAAGCCGAAGCCACGGCTGACCTTGGCCCAGCAAGCCAAACGGCGCCTGCTACGGGTGCTGGATACAGCCAAGGTGCTCTATCACTACGCCGATCCTGTGGCTGTTGTTCGCTCGTCGTTCAACGATCTGCATCAGGCAGGGGTAAGCTTTGCCAAGCAACCGGTCGTGGCGTTGAAAGGCTTTTATAACTGGATGAGTGAGCCAAAGGGCTACTTCATAACGGTTGGTAGTGTGGCGGCACTGGCGACGGCCTTTGCCATGGCAATCTCGCCCGCAGGTGGCGACCGGCACGAGCCTATGGGCTATACCGCAGCTACTACTAAAGCGGCCCCTGTTGTTCAGCCGGTTGATATTGAGCCTTCACCAGCGGCCACTGTCGTGCAGGCTCAGGCCGAACCGCCAGTGCCGCAGATGGTTGTGCGCGACCTGCGCGAAGAAGCCAATCAGGCCTATGTGGCTGCGCGTATGGCTCAGTTGAAAGCGGCTGACACGGCGGCTCCGGTTATTGCGCTTGATACCGCACGCACGGCCAAACCATCGGCTCAACCGAAGGCGGATCCAAGTGGCGAGTTCAACGCGCAGGTGGCCGAGGTGCAGAGCTTCCTGATGAAGCAGGGCTATGCCTATGAGCGGCTGCTGAGTGATGGTGTAACGGGCAAAGCCAGCACGCAGTTCAACAATGCCGTGAAGTACTACCAGTACAGCAACGGCCTTGAGGTGACCGGGGTTGTAGATCGCGCCACACTGTTGACCATGCATGGCGCAGCGAAGTTGCAGGCGGCGTAAGTTCACTTGGTTTTGAAGTCCGGGCGCTAATGCCCGGACTTTTTACTTTTTTATATTACGTTAGGGAAGTTTTGGTTAATTTCTCGGAGTGGGCGAGCTTGTCATAGCCGCGCGTAACTCTCTGATTAGCCAAAAAAAGCCACAGTTTCAAAAAACTTAATTTTCCCCTTCCAATCTTGGCACAAATTGTGTATAGCCGCCCGACCGGACTGCCTTTCGCGAGGTGGGCCGTTGTTTTTGTATGCGGCAGACAGGGCTTTAGGAGCGTAGCTCAATTGGTAGAGCATCGGTCTCCAAAACCGAGGGTTGAGGGTTCGATCCCTTCCGCTCCTGCCAGTCGCAACAAAGAGTTACCGGTCAACGGTGTTGACCACTAAAGGTGAGGGTGAGCAGGCGATGGCGTTGGCAAAAGCACTCCAGTTTGTTCGGGAAGTGAAGCAGGAGGCGGCAAAGGTCACCTGGCCTACGCGCAAGGAAACCACCATCAGCACGATCATGGTGTTTGTCATGGTGTTCCTGATGGCCATTTTCTTTCTGGTGGTTGACCAGCTCATTCAATGGGGATTGAAACTCGTACTCGGGATCGGAGGCTGAGCATGGCCGCGCGCTGGTATGTCGTGAACGTCCATTCGGGCTTTGAAAAGAAGGTCGCATCGTCGATCAAGGAGAAGGCTGAGCAAAAGGGACTCGCCGACAAGTTCGAGGATGTGCAGGTGCCCACCGAGAAGGTGGTTGAGGTCCGTCGTGGCAAGAAGCATGACGCGGAGCGCAAGTTTTTTCCCGGCTATGTGCTGGTGAAGATGGATCTGTCGGATGAGACCTGGCATCTGGTCAAGAACACGCCCAAGGTCACCGGCTTCCTCGGTGGCAGCGGCAAGCCGCAAGCCATTTCGCAGGCCGAAGCGGACCGGATCATGAATGCGGTGGCCGAGGGCATTGCCCAGCCCAAGCCGTCGATCCGCTTTGAAGTGGGCGAAAATGTGCGCGTCACCGACGGTCCGTTCAACACCTTCAGCGGTACAGTGGAGGAGATCGACGAAGAAAAGGCCCGCCTCAAGGTGTCGGTCTCGATTTTTGGTCGTGCCACCCCGGTCGAGCTGGATTACACGCAGGTCGAAAAGGCCAGCTAACAATACCCTGCTGGTGGGGTTCATCAGCATCCGGTGTGGAAGGCGAGCCATCGCCGCACCACGCCACACACAAGTGAGGATGAAATGGCAGCGAAGAAAGTCGCCGGCTATATCAAGCTCCAGGTTCCGGCCGGTGCGGCGAATCCGTCGCCCCCGATCGGTCCGGCGCTCGGTCAGCGCGGCCTG
>DDSC01000014.1:359-8522 GCA_002343265.1 Micavibrio sp. UBA2400 | reverse complement strand
GATCGGTCCGGCGCTCGGTCAGCGCGGCCTGAACATTATGGAATTCTGCAAGGCCTTCAACGCGAAGACCCAGCAGATGGAAAAGGGCATGCCGATCCCGGTGATCATCACCGCGTATCAGGACCGCACCTTCACCTTCGAGATCAAGCAGCCTCCGGCTTCGCACTGGATCAAGAAGGCCGCCAAGATCGACAAGGGCAGCAAGAAGCCGGGTACCGATTTCGTTGGCAAGATCAAGAAATCGCAGCTGGCCGAAATTGCCAAGAGCAAGATGATCGACATGAATGCCAACGACGTGGACCACGCCGTGACGCAGCTGGCCGGTTCGGCCCGCTCGATGGGCATCGAAGTAGTGGAGGGTTAAGTCATGGCCAAGAACAAGCGTATGACCAAAGCCCGTGAGGGGATCGTGGCCGGCCAGGCTGTGGCTCTGGCAGATGCCGTCAAGCTCATCAAGGCGCGGGCGACCGCCAAGTTCGATGAAACCATCGAAGTGGCGATGAACCTGAATGTGGATACCACCCAGTCGGATCAGCAGGTGCGTGGCATGATCGCGTTGCCGCATGGTACCGGCAAGAGCGTGCGTGTGGCTGTCTTCGCCAAGGGTGACAAGGTTGACGCCGCCAAGAAGGCGGGCGCTGACGTTGTGGGTGCCGATGATCTGGTCGAAGAGATTCTCAAGGGCAACATCAATTTCGAGCGCTGCATTGCCACGCCGGACATGATGGGCGCGGTGGGTAAGGTCGCCAAGATCCTTGGTCCGCGCGGCCTGATGCCGAATCCCAAGC
The DNA here is from genome assembly GCA_002343265.1 of Micavibrio sp. UBA2400. Taxonomy (GTDB): domain Bacteria; phylum Pseudomonadota; class Alphaproteobacteria; order UBA2400; family UBA2400; genus UBA2400. The sequence goes on along the minus strand of DDSC01000014.1, from coordinate 7,734 downwards.
TGGGTACGGTGACGCCGGATGTCGAGAAGGCTGTGAAGGCCGCCAAGGCCGGTCAGATCGAATATCGCGCCGAGAAGGCCGGTATCGTTCACGCCGGTGTGGGCAAGGCCAGCTTCGCCGAGGACAAGATCCTGGAGAATGTGAAGGCCTTTATCAACGCCGTGGCCAAGGCCAAGCCCGCAGGTGTTAAGGGCACCTACATCAACAAGATCTCGCTCAGCTCCACCATGGGCCCGGGCGTGAAGGTCGATATCAGCAGCGCAGTAGAAACTGCCGCTGCATAAGGAATACCGGGGCAGCGTTGCAAGGCGCCGCCCCGGCAGAACCCGGTCCAAGACTGTCGGCAGGAGGAAACTCCACTAAGTCCGGCACAGATTGGGAAGAAAGACTTTAGCGGGTCTGGCTTCCGGGGCGGGTAAAAGGCGAGTGGCATGGTGCAACTCGCTTTTGTGCAACGGAGCCGCAAGGCTCATAGGTATGGAGAGAACTGTGGATCGTGCTCAAAAAGAGCTGACCGTCAGTGAACTGAACCAGAAGCTGCAGGGTGCTGCTGGCGTTATTCTGGCCCACAACATGGGTTTGAATGCGTCGGACATCAGTGATCTGCGCAAGAAGGTCCGGGGCGCAAACGGTCGCTTCAAAGTGGCCAAGAACCGTCTGATCTCCCGTGCCATCAAAGGTACCTCGTTCGAGAAGCTCGACGACAAACTGACCGGCCCGACGGCCATCGTGTACGGCGAAGACATCTTCGCTCTCACCAAGGCCGTCTGCTCGTTCGCCAAAGGCAACGAGAAGCTGAAGATTGTCGCCGGTGCCATGGGATCGGAGATCCTGGACGCCAAGGGTGTCGATGCCCTGTCCAAGATGCCGAGCCTCAACGAGCTGCGTGCAACGATCGTTGGTCTCCTGCAGGCTCCGGCCAGCAAGGTGGCCCGCGTGATCAATCTGTACGCGACCAAAGATGGCGAGGGCGAAAAGGCTCAAGCGTAATCAACCGTTCAACGTAGTAAGTGGAGTAATAACATGAGCAAACTGGAAAAGCTGGTCGACGACCTGTCGGCACTGAGTGTGGTGGAAGCGGCTGAACTGGCCAAGCTTCTGGAAACCAAGTGGGGCGTGTCGGCGGCTGCGGCCGTAGCGGTCGCTCCGGCGGGTGGTGGTGCGGGTGGCGCTGCTGCGGAAGCCAAGACCGAGTTCGACGTCATCCTGACCGATGCCGGTGCCAACAAGATCAACGTGATTAAGGAAATTCGCGCTGTTCTGCCGGCACTGGGCCTGAAGGAAGCCAAGGATCTGGTGGAAGCCGCTCCGAAGGCGATCAAGGAAGGCGTTGCCAAGGATGAGGCCGAGAAGATCAAGAAGCAGCTGGAAGCCGCTGGCGCCAAGGTCGAGATCAAGTAAGACCTTGCGCAGAGCTTCTCGCTCTTAAGAAAACGGGTTGGTGGTGGGCCGTGCGGCCCGCCACCTTCACCCATGAGTACAGGTGGTTATATCCGGTATAAACGTTCAGGACTGAGGAACATCCCATGGTCAAATCAAACCTCGCGCTCAAGCCCTCGATTGCATCGTCTTTCACTGGCCGCAAGCGTATCCGCAAATCCTATGGCCGCATTCCTGAAGTCGCCGAGATGCCGAACCTGATTGAGGTTCAGCGTCAGTCCTATGATATGTTCCTGCAGATGCATGTGCTGCCCAGCCAGCGCCAGCGCATCGGCCTGCAGGAGGTATTTACCTCCATTTTCCCGATCAAGGATTTCTCCGATCGCGCCGTGCTGGATTTCGTGCGCTATGAATTTGAAGAGCCGAAGTATGATGTGGAAGAGTGCCAGCAGCGCGGGATGACGTTCGCCGCACCGCTGAAGGTTACCCTGCGTCTGTCGGTGTTTGATGTCGATGCCGATACCGGCCTCAAGTCGATCCGCGACATCAAGGAGCAGGATGTGTACATGGGCGACATTCCGCTCATGACCGCCAATGGTACTTTCGTGGTTAATGGGACCGAGCGCGTGATCGTCAGCCAGATGCACCGCAGCCCCGGCGTGTTCTTCGACCACGATGGTGGCAAGAGCCACAGCTCAGGCAAGTTCCTGTTCAGTTCGCGCGTCATTCCTTACCGTGGCAGCTGGCTTGATTTCGAGTTTGATGCCAAGGATATCCTCAACGTGCGTATCGACCGCCGTCGCAAGCTGCCGGTGACCACGCTGTTGATGGCCCTGGACAGTAAAGAAACGGAAGCCCTGCGCGCCAAGCGCCTGAAGGAAGGCAAGACTGTTGGTCTGTACGAAGCTCGCGGCATGAGCAAGGAAGAAATCCTGCACAGCTTCTATGAAACCTATGCGATTGAGCGCCTCAAGGCCGCCAAAGGCAGCAAAGCTGATGCGGGCTGGAAGACTCCGTTTGTGCCCGAGCGCATGAAGGGTGTGAAGCTGACCTATGATCTGGTCGACGCCAAGACCGGTAAAGTGATCGCCGAAGCCGGAGCCAAGCTCAATCTGCGTACCGCTCGCAAGTATCATGAGGATGGTCTGAAGGATCGTCTGGTCACCAATGAGGAGTTGGTTGGCAGCTATCTGGGCGAGGACGTGATTGATCCCAAGAACGGCCTTGTGCTGTTCGAAGCCGGGCACGAACTCTCGCAGGGCGACATCGATAAGCTGATCCGCCTTGGCCATGACGAGCTGAGCTTGCTGCACATCGATCACGCCAATGTTGGCCCCTATGTACGCAATACGCTGGAAGCCGATAAGAACGCTACCCGTGAAGAAGCACTGATCGACATCTACCGCGTTATGCGTCCGGGCGAGCCGCCCACTGTGGAAAGTGCTGAAGCGCTGCTGCAAGGGCTGTTCTTTGACATCGAGCGTTATGACCTTTCGGCTGTGGGCCGCGTCAAGATGAATGCGCGTCTGGGCTTTGAGTTCGACGACAAGCAGCGCGTTCTGAGCAAGAAGGACATCCTGTCCATCCTCAAGATCCTGCACGATCTCAAGGATGGTCGCGGCGAGGTGGACGATATCGACCATCTGGGTAATCGTCGTGTTCGCTCGGTCGGCGAGCTGATGGAGAACCAGTATCGCGTCGGCCTGCTGCGTATGGAGCGCGCCATCAAGGAGCGCATGAGCAGTGTCGAGATTGATACGGTGATGCCGCACGATCTCATCAATGCCAAGCCCGCCGCCGCTGCGGTGCGTGAGTTCTTTGGTTCGAGCCAGCTCAGCCAGTTCATGGACCAGACCAATCCGCTGTCGGAAATCACCCACAAGCGCCGCCTGTCAGCTCTTGGCCCCGGTGGTCTGACCCGCGAGCGTGCCGGCTTTGAAGTCCGCGACGTGCATCCCACGCACTATGGTCGTATCTGCCCGATTGAAACGCCGGAAGGCCCGAACATTGGCCTGATTTCCTCGCTCTCCACCTATGCCCGTGTCAATCAGTACGGCTTCATCGAGAGCCCGTATCGCCGCGTGAAAGATGGCCGAGTCACTGATGAGGTGGTTTATCTCTCCGCTATGGAAGAAGGCCGCTATACGATCGCGCAGGCTAATGCCGTGCTCGACAGCAAGGGCAAGTTCACTGAAAGCATCATCAGCTGCCGTAAAGCGGGTGACTATGTGATGGCGTTGCCGGAAAGCATCGAGTTCATCGACGTGTCGCCCAAGCAGCTGGTGTCGGTGGCTGCCGCACTGGTGCCGTTCCTCGAGAATGACGACGCTAACCGCGCTCTGATGGGCGCCAACATGCAACGTCAGGCGGTGCCGCTGCTGCAAAGCCAGGCTCCGCTGGTCGGTACCGGCATGGAAGCGGCTGTGGCCCGTGACTCCGGTGCGGCCATTGCCGCCCGCCGCTCGGGTGTGGTTGACCAGATCGATGGTCGCCGCATCGTGGTGCGTGCCAGCGAGGAAGTCTCCGCCGATACCCCGACGGTTGACATCTACACGCTGCGCAAGTTCCAGCGCTCTAACCAGAGCACTTGTATTACGCAAAAGCCGCTGGTGAAGGTGGGCGATGTGGTGCAGAAGGGCGACATCATTGCCGATGGTCCGTCCACTGAGTTGGGTGAGTTGGCACTGGGCCGCAATGCCCTCGTGGCCTTCATGCCTTGGAACGGCTACAACTTTGAGGACTCTATCCTCATCTCCGAGCGCATCGTGCGCGATGACGTGTTCACCTCCATCCACATCGAAGAATTCGAAGTGATGGCGCGGGATACCAAGCTCGGCGAAGAAGAAATCACCCGTGACATCCCCAACGTCGGCGAGGAAGCGCTCAAGCATCTCGACGAGGCGGGTATTGTCTATATCGGTGCGGAAGTGAACCCCGGTGACATTCTGGTCGGCAAGGTGACTCCGAAGGGTGAAACCCCGATCACTCCGGAAGAGAAGCTGTTGCGCGCCATTTTCGGTGAAAAGGCTGCCGACGTACGCGATACCTCCCTCAAGCTGCCGCCGGGTGTGACCGGTACAGTCGTGGAAGTGCGCGTGTTCAGCCGCCGTGGCATCGACAAGGACGAGCGTGCGATTTCGATCGAACGCGCCGAGATCGAGCGTCTGGCTAAAGACCGTGACGATGAAAAGGCCATTCTTGATCGCTCCTTCTTTGATAGCCTCAAGGAAACCCTGATCGGTCAGAAGTCAGTGAAGGGGCCCAAGGGCTTCAAGACCGGCGGCAAGATCAGCGAGGCCGATCTGGCCGAGTTCACCACCGGTCAGTGGCGTCAGATTGTGGTTGAGTCCGAGAAGGTGATGAGCCACATCGAAAGCGCCAGCAAGGTGTACGACGAAGCGATTGAGAAGCTGCAAGCCCGCTTTAACGACAAGGTGGATAAGCTGCAGCGTGGCGACGAGCTGCCGCCCGGCGTGATGAAGATGGTCAAAGTGTTCGTAGCGGTGAAGCGCAAGCTGCAACCGGGCGACAAGATGGCTGGTCGTCACGGCAACAAGGGTGTGGTCTCGCGCATCGTTCCGGTGGAAGATATGCCGTACCTTGAGGATGGTACCCCGGTTGACCTCGTGCTCAACCCGCTCGGTGTGCCATCGCGCATGAATGTCGGTCAGATCCTTGAAACCCATCTGGGTTGGGCCTCGGCCAACATTGGCAAGCAGATCGGCGCCATGGTCGATGCCTATCAGCAGCAGGCCAAGGGCGAGCGCGACAAGGCGCTCTCCGCCATCAAGGACAAGCTCAAGCACATCTACGGTGAGGAGCTGTGGAAGGACGAGATCAGCAAGCTCACCGAAGAGCAGATGATCGAGCTGGCCCAGAACCTCACCCCCGGCGTACCGTTTGCCACCCCGGTGTTCGACGGTGCCCGTGAAGCGGACATCAACGCGGCGCTGGCTGAAGCGGGAATCGATACCTCGGGTCAGATGCAGCTGGTGGATGGCCGGACTGGCGAGCCGTTTGATCGCAAGGTCACGGTGGGCTATATGTACATGCTCAAGTTGCACCATCTGGTCGACGACAAGATCCATGCCCGTTCGATCGGTCCGTACAGCCTTGTGACCCAGCAGCCGCTGGGCGGTAAGGCGCAGTTCGGTGGTCAGCGCTTCGGTGAAATGGAAGTGTGGGCCTTGGAAGCATACGGTGCAGCCTATACGTTGCAGGAAATCCTGACCGTGAAGTCGGACGACGTCTCCGGCCGTGCCAAGGTGTACGAGGCGATTGTCCGTGGTGATACCAACTTCGAAGCTGGGGTGCCGGAAAGCTTCAACGTGCTGGTCAAGGAAATGCGTTCCTTGGGCCTGAATGTCGAGCTGGAACAGCGCAGCTTTGATAGCGAGGCGGCCTAATGGACGGTATCAGAAGCAAGCCGGCTCAACGGCCGGTGACGGTGATCACATGCCAATAGCTTACACTACCGTTCCCTCTCGTTTCTTAGTTTGCGATTAAGGAGTACATCATGAGCCAGCAAGAACTGATGACGATTTTCGGCGCCCCGCAAGGTCCCGCGGCGTTTGACCAGATCCGTATTTCTCTCGCCTCCCCGGAGCGCATCCGCAGCTGGTCTTTCGGTGAGATCAAGAAGCCGGAAACCATCAACTACCGCACGTTCAAGCCCGAGCGTGACGGCCTGTTCTGCGCCCGCATCTTCGGCCCGATCAAGGACTATGAGTGCTTGTGCGGCAAGTACAAGCGCATGAAGTATCGCGGCATTGTTTGCGAAAAGTGCGGTGTGGAAGTCACCCTGAGCAAGGTGCGCCGCGAGCGCATGGGCCATATCGAGCTGGCCTCGCCGGTGGCGCATATCTGGTTCCTCAAGTCGTTGCCTAGCCGCATCGGCCTGCTGCTCGACGTCACCCTGCGTGACCTCGAGCGCGTGCTGTACTTCGAACAATACGTAGTGCTCGAGCCGGGTCTGACCTCGCTCAAGCAGCATCAGCTGCTGACCGAAGATGAGCTGATCGCCGCGCAAGATGAGTACGGCGAAGACAGCTTCCAGGCTGGCATTGGCGCGGAAGCACTCAAGGTCATGCTCTCGGCGATTGATGTTGAGAAAGAGGCTGAGAGTCTGCGCGAGGAACTGCTGGAGACCACCTCCGAGATCAAGCGCAAGAAGATCATCAAGCGTTTGAAGCTTATTGACAGCTTCCGCGAAAGCGGAGCCCGTCCCGAGTGGATGGTGCTGGATGTCGTTCCGGTTATCCCGCCCGAATTGCGCCCGCTGGTGCCGCTGGATGGTGGCCGTTTTGCGACCTCCGATCTTAATGATCTCTACCGCCGCGTGATTAACCGTAACAACCGCCTCAAGCGTTTGATGGAGCTGCGTGCGCCGGACATCATCGTCCGCAACGAAAAGCGTATGTTGCAGGAGTCGGTGGATGCGCTGTTTGACAACGGTCGTCGTGGCCGTGTCATCACCGGGGCCAACAAGCGTCCGCTGAAGTCGCTCTCCGACATGCTCAAGGGCAAGCAGGGTCGCTTCCGTGCCAACCTGCTCGGTAAGCGCGTTGACTACTCGGGCCGTTCGGTCATCGTTGTTGGTCCTGAACTGAAGCTGCATCAGTGCGGCCTGCCCAAGAAGATGGCGCTGGAGCTGTTCAAGCCCTTCATCTACGCCAAGCTTGAGCTGTACGGCATGGCCAGCACGGTCAAGGCTGCCAAGCGTATGGTTGAGAAAGAGCGTCCGGAAGTCTGGGATATCCTTGAAGAGGTAATCCGTGAGCATCCGGTGCTGCTCAACCGCGCGCCCACGCTCCACCGTCTTGGCATTCAGGCGTTCGAGCCGGTGCTGATCGAAGGTAAGGCGATCCAGCTCCACCCGCTGGTTTGCACCGCATTTAATGCCGACTTTGACGGTGACCAGATGGCTGTGCACGTGCCGCTGAGCCTGGAAGCCCAGCTGGAAGCGCGCGTACTGATGATGTCGACCAACAACATC
>DDSC01000014.1:0-156 GCA_002343265.1 Micavibrio sp. UBA2400 | reverse complement strand
GGAAGCGCGCGTACTGATGATGTCGACCAACAACATCCTCAGCCCTGCCAACGGCAAGCCGATCCTCGATCCCAAGCAGGACATCGTGCTCGGGATCTACTATCTCTCGATGGAAGCCGAAGGCGAGAAGGGTGAGGGCAGTGCCTTCGCCAGTAT
>DDSC01000001.1 GCA_002343265.1 Micavibrio sp. UBA2400 | reverse complement strand
AACGACAGCAGCCCGACGATGGGCAACGCCTTGAGACCGATTTCCTCAACATGAAAGATGATAGAGGTAAACCGCAGTCGCCATGGCTGAATTGTATTACGCCACAAGGTCAGTGTAATCAGTCCGAGGAACGACAGAAAGCACAGGCTGTCCTGAACGACGGACACCGTCGCTTTGCCCAGCAGGATTAACCGCGCATAAAAGGGATTCATCCGTACCGGCCGGGGCATCGGCTTGTCGTGCACCACGCCCACTGCCGTAAACAGGCTGGCAAAGGCCTCCGGTACAGCGCCGAGATCCACCCTGATCCCCGCCTCTGTGGCCCGGTCGTATAACTGCCAGAGCAGCATGGCTCCGGCCGTATCCAGCCCCTCAAGCTGGCTCAGATCAAGGATCACGCCCGGCTGAGCCGTAGCCGCAGGCAGAGCCAAAGCTTGTAACGCCCGATCAATGGCGACAGCATTACTGATTCGCCACTCGCCGCGCGGAAGCCAGATTTCCCCATGTTCTGAAGGGGTTCGCTGGAGCCAAAGAAAAGGAGCGGCAGTCATGGTGGTACTTGAACCGATTGTAAAGGATTGGTCAACCTAACTTAAGCTAGGATAGCAGCCGAACCCGTGCGTTGTGAGTGGGCACGCTTTTACCGGAGGTTCCGATGAGCGCTGAATTCAAGCCGTTTGTGCGGACTTTTCCTGATTTTCCGACCCCCGGCACCCTGTTTTACGATATCGCGCCGCTGCTGGCGAACGGTAAGGCCTGGCATGATGCGATCGACCGCTTGAGTGAAAAGATCCTCGTTTTCAACCCGGATATGCTGATCGGGATCGAATCGCGCGGTTTTTTGCTAGCCGCGCCGCTTGCCTACCGCCTCGCTTGCGGCTTTGCCATGGTGCGCAAGAGCGGCAAGCTGCCGGGGGATACCCGGTCCGTGAGCTATGAACTGGAATATGGCAACGGCACGGTGGAAGGGCAGAGCGACGCGATCCGACCGGGCCAGCGGGTGGTGATTCTCGATGATATTCTGGCCACCGGCGGCACTGCCACGGCTGCGATCAAACTGATACAGGAGCTTGGCGGCAAGGTTGAGGGCTGCGCGTTCCTGATTGAGCTGACCGGTTTGAAGGGCCGCAGCAAACTGAACGTGCCCTATTACAGCCTCATGAATTTCTAGGGCAGCTTATACGTGTCCTGCGGATAATTCTGACAAAACCGGCTTAACACCATGATGTGATTGGCGAGCACCATGCGCGCAGCAAGACGTTCTTGAGAATTGCGTAAAACCCGATCCGCTTTCAAGCGCTGGAGAATAATCCGGTCGTGCTCGTTGAGCATCTGCTCGGCCTTGTTCATATCCGCATTCAGGCGATATTCATCGCGGCAGCTTGTGGCATCCATGCGTCCTGCAGCGACATAGGCCTGCATTCGGTGCTGAACGTGATTAAGTGCGGTGCGGTGCACATCAAGTAACCCTGCATAGCTCATCGTTAGGATGGGCCCTGACGCGGCAGGCTGTACCCGCGCGACAGGAGGCGGCAGTTGCTCGCCCAACTCGGCGATTTTAGCCGCTGCATTACCGGACCATACGAGAATACTGGCGCAACCAAGGGCGGCGAAGCGACGGGCGGCGGTGGACATGAAGACTTCCTTTCGGGTCAAAACCTACCCGATCATGGCAAAGCAAGCAGCCGAATACAAGATTAACGTGAGCCAGCCGCGCGCTGGATCTGCCGCCAGCGGGCTACGTTCTGGTTATGCTCAGCCAGCGTGCGGGCAAAGGCATGGCCGCCCGTTCCATCGGCAACAAAATAGAAATAATCATGCGTTTCCGGTTGTAAAACAGCTTTAATTGACGCCGCAGCGGGGTTGGCGATCGGGCCTGGCGGTAATCCCCCGGTGTAGTAGGTGTTATAGGGTGATGGCGTTTCGAGGTCCTTTAAGGTTAACGCCCGACCAAGGTTACCCGTGAATTGGCTGAGCGGATAAATCGCCGTCGGATCGGATTGCAGCTTCATCCCTTTATTCAAGCGGTTGATAAACACGCCAGCCACCTTGGCACGCTCGGCCGCTACACCTGTCTCTTTCTCAACGATTGAGGCGAGAACCAAGGCCTGCTCGGGGGACTGCAGCGGTAGGTTGGGCGCCCGCGTGGGCCACAGCTGAGCCAGCAGGTCGGCATTGGCCTTTTGCATCCGCTCAATCAGACTCCGGCGGCTGTCGCCGCGATTGAAATGATACGTCTCAGGCAGCAGCGTTCCTTCGGCGACAGGGGTGGGCACCTCGCCTGTTAACGTAGAGTCCGCCTTTAAAAGGTCGATTACCTCTTTCACTGTCATGCCATCGACAACGGTAATTTTGTGAACCACCACCTCACCTGCGGCCATCTTGCCCGCCACCCCGGCCATACTGATGCCCGCCGGGAATTCGTATTCACCCGCCTTGAGAGCGCTGCGCTTGCCACTGGCAATCACACCCGCAATGAAAAGCTGGTGCGGAGAAGCGATAACCCCCTGCTGCTCAAGCTGCGCCGCAATATCCGGCAAGCCACTGCCCCGCTCAATCACAACGGTTTTCACTTCGGTCAGTGGACCGGGTTTGGCGTACAGAAAAAACCCGATACCAGCGACAGCGAGACCCGCGATGCAGGCCAGAACGCACAAATTGATAAGCCATACGATCAGGCGAATGAAGAACATTCCCTTTTCCTAGGCGTATTCGTGACCAGCGTGAAGTCTATTCGTAGCGTTTGAAGATCAGCGAAGCATTGGTGCCGCCAAAGCCGAAGCTGTTGGACAGCGCAGCCCGAACTTTGCGTTGCTTGGCGACTTTGGGGACCAGATCCATCCCTTCAGTTCCGACATCGGGATCATCAAGGTTCAGCGTGGGCGGCACGACCTGATCGGTCAGTGACTTGATCGAAAAGATGGCTTCTACAGCTCCAGCCGCACCAAGCAGGTGACCAATCGCCGACTTGGTGGACGACATCGACAGGCCCTTGGCGTTATCGCCGAACAGGCGGCGCACCGCACCCAACTCGATCATGTCACCCACAGGAGTCGAGGTGCCATGGGCGTTGATATAATCGATATCGTCCGGATTGAGCCCAGCCCGCTTAAGCGCCATTTTCATGGCGCGATAACCGCCGTTGCCGTCCTCAGGCGGGCTGGTGATATGATGGGCATCGCCCGACATCCCGTAGCCCACAATCTCGGCATAAATTTTGGCTCCACGCTTCTTGGCATGCTCCAGTTCTTCGAGCACCACCACGCCCGCGCCTTCACCCATAACAAAACCGTCGCGACCTTTATCATAGGGGCGTGAGGCTTTTTCCGGCGTGTCATTATAAGCAGTTGAGAGCGCCCGCGCTGCACCAAACCCGGCAATCCCGAGACGATGCACCGCACCTTCCGCGCCACCGGCCACCATCACATCAGCATCATCCCACATAATCAGGCGGGCGGCATCACCAATGGCATGAGCGCCGGTTGAACACGCCGTCACAGCGGAATGATTAGGCCCCTTCAGTCCGTGCATGATCGATACATGACCGGAGACCAGATTGATCAAGGCGGAGGGAATAAAGAACGGTGAAATGCGGCGCGGACCCTTTTCGTGCAACAAGATCGAGCCGTCGTAGATGGCGGGCAAGCCGCCGATCCCCGAGCCGATCATGACACCCACGCGCTCGCGCTGTTCGTCTGTCGTCAGCACCAATCCGCTGTCGCGGATGGCTTCGTTGGCGGCGCCAATGCCGAAGATGATGAACTGGTCCATCTTGCGCTGTTCCTTGACCGGAACATTCTCTTCGGCGTTGAACAGACCCTGTGCTGTCTCGCCAGCCGGTACCTGCCCAGCAATGCGGGCAGGCAAATCGGCTGTTTCAAACGAGGTAATGGCACGAATGCCACTCTCGGCGTTCAGCAAACGCTTCCACACATGGTCAACGCCCACGCCCAGTGGCGAGACGATCCCCATGCCGGTGACGACAACACGGCGCATGATAAGGCGAGCTTAGGCTGCGGCCTGATGCTGGCTGATGAAGTCGATCGCGTTCTTGACGGTCAGGATCTTCTCAGCGGCATCATCGGGAATCTCGATGCCAAACTCTTCTTCAAAAGCCATAACCAGCTCGACGGTGTCGAGGCTGTCAGCGCCCAGATCATCAATGAAGCTCGCCGTATCCGAAACCTTGGCTTCTTCAACGCCCAAACGCTCAACAACGATCTTCTTTACGCGGGCAGCAATGTCACTCATCTTTGGGTCCTTCCCGTTAGTGAAACAAAACCCTGCGGGTTAAACTGCAGGGTGCGGTGATTTAGCACAGTTTCGGTCATAAGCTCAAGCCACTCGTTACAAATGGTTAACGACTCGAATTTCCAATTGAATCTCCTTGTTATTCCGGACTTGGGTTTGCTAGGCTGCGCCCGCACAGGGAGAACATCATGACTAGGCCAGAACCGCGTAAGCAGACAACCACCGTGAGCGCCACAAGGCTGCGTGAGCAATTAGTGGCAGCGGGCTATGAGGCAGACTATTACACCGGGCAACGCCCTGCCCCGCGCCCGACCGAGAAAGCAGCGGTAAAGGCGGCTGAAGCCCTTTTTGGCCGTAATGTTGTCACCTCAAAGGGCGGCCACATGGTGGCAATGAGCTTCAACCAGATCAGCGTGGATGTACCGGTCAAAGGCATGATTGGCCACGGGGCGCTGGCCGCTATCGAGCAGCGGACGGGGCTGACGTTTAAGAGCTAAATCATCGCCATGCCGCCGTTCACGTGCAGGGTTTGCCCTGTCACGTAGCCGGCTTCGGATGAGGCGAGATAGAGCACGGCAGCGGCAATATCCTCGGCGCTGCCCATTTTGCCAGCCGGGATTTTACTATTAATGGCGGCTTTCTGCTCCTCATTCAGGGCATCGGTCATGGCCGTGGCGATAAAGCCGGGTGCCACACAGTTGACGGTGATATTACGGCTGGCCAGCTCCTGCGCGAGGGACTTGCTCATGCCAATCAGCCCGGCTTTACTCGCAGCATAGTTGGCTTGGCCGGGATTGCCCGTCACCCCCACTACCGAGGTGATGGAGATGATGCGGCCCCAGCGGTTCTTCATCATGCCACGCATAAGGGCACGCGAGAGAATAAAGGCCGCTTTGAGATTCACATCCAACACCTGATCCCAGTCATCATCCTTCATGCGCATGGCCAAACCATCCTTGGTGAGTCCTGCGTTATTGACCAGAATATCCACCTTGCCGCCCAGCTTCTCCTCCGCCGCTTTGGCCAGTGCTTCCACTGAAGCGGGATCGCCCAGGTTAGCGGGCACAATGACAGCCTTTCCGCCCAGCTCAGCGGCAACTTTCTCAAGTGCGTCAACGCGCGTACCTGAGAGCGCAACGGTAGCGCCTGCTGCAACCAACCCCTTGGCAACCGCGCCACCAATGCCACCTGACGCACCTGTAATAAGCGCGGTCTTTCCGGTCAGATCAAACATGCTGTCTCTCCTGTGTTACGACATATTGTAGGTCAACCGATCACCCAGTTCATAGGCGATCATCACCATATTGGCGTTGATGCTGGCTTTGTGCTGATCGCCCACCGCGGCAATGATGGGGCGGGACTGTGCTCCACCGTCCCCCAGATACACCTCGGCATCGGCCATCGACATCATCTCGACATCCAGCCAGATGCGCGAGGAATCATCCTGATGAATCTGCAGGATCCGGCGCACGGCAACGGTCGCCCCACCCTGTAACAGCATGGCATAGTGACCGTTCTTGGCCAACATGTGCGGACAGAACCAAGCGGGCAGCAGATGCGCCTTTTCGGCAATAATGTCATCAGTCTCGTCAAAATTACCCATCATCAGGCTTTCAAAAAGGTTTCGATTTCAGCCGGGCTGCCCAAAGTTTGCGCCAGCATCTCTTTATCGATGCGCTTGACAAGACCACTGAGTACCTTGCCCGCCCCGCATTCCACCAGCTCGGTCACGCCCTGTGTCTTCATGAACAGCACACTCTCGCGCCAGCGTACGGTGCCACACACCTGCTCGACCAGCTGACGGCGAATAGTTTCGACATCACTGGTGGCTGTGGCCGTGACATTTGCCACCAGCGGCACCACGGGTGCAGTGATGGTGGTTGCCGCTAGCGCCTCGCGCATGGCCTCCGCAGCGGGTTGCATGAGCGGGCAATGGAAGGGGGCACTCACCGGTAGTTTGACGGAACGCTTTGCCCCCTTGCCGGCGGCAATCGCAATGGCGCGGTCAACCGCTTCAGCATGCCCGCTCACCACCACCTGACCATCAGCGTTATCATTAGCGGCAGTACATACCTGCCCCTGCATGGCTTCCTTGGCCACCTCTATGGCCTGTTCAAAATTCAGCCCCAGCAGCGCCGCCATAGCGCCTAGGCCAACCGGAACAGCCTTCTGCATCGCCTGACCACGTAGCTTGAGCAGCCGCGCGGCATCGGCCAACGAGAGCGATCCCGCTGCGCACAAGGCTGAATATTCACCCAGACTATGACCCGCCACAAACTTACCAGCCTTGGCAAGATCAAAACCATTGGCCGCAAGCACGCGCATCACCGCCATCGAGACCGCCATAATGGCAGGCTGGGCGTTCTCGGTCAGGGTCAACTGATCGTCCGGCCCTTCGAACATCAGGGTGCTCAGCTTTTGGCCCAAGGCGTCATCCACCTCGTCAAAAACCGCTTTGGCCTGAGGAAAAGCCGCAGCCAGCTCCTTGCCCATGCCAACTGCCTGACTGCCCTGACCGGGGAATACAAATGCGCGCGTGGTCATTCTGACGATCCTTTACTGAGCGTAGGGGCTGGGATGACGTACCGATCTTGGCAAACTATCATCATGAACTGTCGATGAGATCGGCCAGCGTGCTGCTACCGAGTGACAACCCCCTAGCGGCCCTGCCTCTGCAGATGCAGCCATTCTGTCAAAAGTGCGATTGATACCATCTATACCTGCGCTTGCGCCTGCTAAACGTCTATTTGCATCAGACAGAGCAGTATTTCCAGCCGCGAGGCTTAGCTTCCTTTTTTCTAACAAATTAAGCAAGGCATCCAACCTTCTCGAAACCGAGACAAGCTCATCTGTGCAATTTGAATGCTGGGTGGTGTTTGTATCGGCGGTCATTAACCTTTTCTCCTCAAAGACTTGCTGCAAAATGGCTTTTCGGCCCGAACTGTCAAGAGTTAAAGCTTGAAATACCCCCCCGGCTATGCCATAAACCGCCCGCTCCTTGCCAGCACCCGCCATAGGCGCTGGCTTTGGCCCACCCCGAATTGGTCGGGACCCGGGCTGCTAACCATAGGGGGAAAAAGATGGCCTACTACGAAAGCGTGTTCATTGCACGCCAGGATGTCACGCCGCAACAGGTTGAGCAGATGGCCGAGCAGTTTGCCGGTATCGTCAGCGCACAGGGCGGTAAAGTGACCAAGACCGAGAACTGGGGTCTGCGTAACCTCGCCTACAAGATCAACAAGAACCGCAAGGGTCATTACGTGCTGATGAACCTGGATGCGCCTGCCGCCGCCGTGCATGAGCTGGAGCGCAACCTGCGCATCAACGAAGATGTGCTGCGTTTCATGACCGTGACCGTCGACGAGCTGGAAAATGGCCCGTCGGTGATGATGCGCAAGAGCGATGATCGCTATGAGCGTGATGACCGCGGCCCCCGTGGTGGTGACCGTGGCTATCGCCCGCGTCCGGCCCGCACTGAAACTGAAGGAGACGAATAATGAGCGCTGCTGAAGTAACCGAAACCCCGTCCGCCCCGGCCACGGGCCGTCGTGCGTACAACCGTAAGCGCCGCTCCTGCCCGCTCAGCGGCAAGAACGCGCCCAAGATTGACTACAAGAACACGCGCCTGCTGGGCCAGTACATTACCGACGGTGGCAAGATCATTCCTGCCCGCATCTCGGGTCTGTGTGCGGGTAAGCAGCGTGAAATCGCTACAGCCATCAAGCGCGCGCGTTTCATGGCCCTCATCCCCTACGTCGTGTACTAAGGAGAACCGCCATGCAAGTTATTCTGCTCGAGCGCGTCCACAAGCTGGGCTACATGGGCGACACGGTGAACGTGAAGCCCGGTTATGCCCGTAACTACCTGCTGCCGCGCAAGAAAGCCCTGCGCGCCACCGAAGGCAATCTGGCCCTGTTCGAAGCCCAGAAAGCCAAGCTGACGGCCGATAATGCCGCCCGCAAGGTGGAAGCCGAGAAGCTGGCCAAGCAGCTCAATGGTCTCAAGGTTGTCATCCTGCGCTCCGCTGGCGAAACCGGCCACCTCTATGGTTCGGTCAGCGCCCGCGACATCGCCGACGCCGTGGCCGCCAAGAAGTTCAACGTGGATCGCAACATGGTGAGCATGCATCACCCGATCAAGACGCTGGGCATCTTTGAGGAAGTGCTGCACGTCCATCCTGAGGTTGAAGTGACCATCAAGGTCAACGTCGCCCGTAACGAGGAAGAAGCCAAGGTTCAGTGGGAGAAGGGTGCCGCCCTGCTCGCCTCGACCGCACTGGCGGAAGAAGCCGCTGCCGCTGAAGCCGCCAAGGCTGCTCTGGCTGCCGAGCTGGCTGCTGCTGAGGCCGCTGAGGGCAAGGTCAGCTTCAAGGAGGCCAAGCAGGCCGCCAAGAAGAGCCGCAAGCCCAAGGCTGATGCTAGCGAAGAGGCTGAGGAAGCTGCCGAGTAATCTCGGGCGTATTCCTTAACAAGCTCAAGCGGGCATCCCTCACCGGGTGCCCGTTTTTCTTGGGCATATTAACCACTATTTTCTTTACTTGATGGCACTCCCGTTTCAGATTGCGCGCGGGGGAAAAGCCATGAAAGAAGTTACATTACGCAAGCCGGTCGTGCTGACGGCCAAGCGGATCGATAAAGCCAAAAAATTTTTAGAGCGTCTGGACGAGGCTTATCCACATTCAGCCTCAAGAACGCCGGAAGAAGCCGCCGCCAAGCTTGATAATCACTTAAAAAACATCCACGACACTATTGAAGGTTCACGCATACGCGCCGCCCAAAAACGCATGGTGATTTCGGATACCAAGCGCGTTGGCCGCGCCCTGGGGCTGATGGTGCCAAAACATCTGGGCCAGTGGGCGCATATTCCTCGCAATGTTATGGAAGAAGACTGGCAAAAGTCCAAAGAAACCGCGAATGGCGGCTGGTGGTACCTCAGCATTCCTGCCTTAACCAAACAAGAAATGGCCAAGCTACGGACTAACTTACTAGCTGCAGCCCCTGACCTTGGTCCCGACTTCTGTCCTGATGCGCGAGACAAATATAAGAAAGATTGGGACTTATCACAAAAGCCACCGCGCCAACCTGACGAGATTTATGTGAGTGACGCATTGGTGCGCGAATTGCTCAAACCCGAGAAGGCGCGCAATCTGTCCTTTGTGCTCAACCCCTTACTCGCCCGCGCCGAGCGCCGCTTAAAGCGAATGGACACACTGTGCGACAAGCTCAATGAAGTAAGTGGATTCCCACAATGGCAAACGTCACTAAACTTTTCTCGTCACTATGATGCCAGAACACTCAAACTAGTCTGCCCCATGCCATGGGCAGAAAAATGGAATGACGAATACAGTCCACCCGATTTCGTGCCGCGGCCGCTGGTAAAAGCCGGATTCCGGCTCCTGAGCCAATCAGCTAAAAACGAGCCTAACGAATATCAGCTGAGCTTGAGCGCCAACCATGATGGCACCCTGACCCGCAAGGTAAACCAGTTGTTTGCTAAACCGGAATTAGGCGCTGAGCTAAAACGCTTCTTCAATAAAGTCTTTATGCTGGCTTTCCCCGACTTTTCGGTTGGGATTCAAAGAGGGTCGCCCAGACAAAAGATATCCCGCCAAGAGCGCAACAGATGGCATCAGTGGATGTACAGCAAAGAGCTGTGGCTGACCGAGCATCGTACAGGAGCTGCTTTGCTTGCCGCGCCAAATCTACCCGATGAGGCACGCGAATTTATCTACCGTAAAGTTCCAGCTGCCCGCCCGCTGCCACCTATGCTTGCGGCGCAAACTCCAGAATGATCTGATCGACGCGCAGGCTGTCGCCCGCTTTGGCTTTAAGTGCGGCGATGCGGGCATCGGTTGGCGCGCGCAGGATATTCTCCATCTTCATCGCCTCGACCACGGCCAGCACCTGCCCGGCCCGGACGGTCTCGCCTTCCTTTACCTCAAGCCGCAGCAACAGCCCCGGCATGGGCGAGAGCAGATAGCGCGAGAGGTCCGGCGCTGGCTTATCCGGCATCTTGTGCAGCAGCTCGGCGGCGCGCGGGCTGAGCAACTCCAGCTTCAACTCAGCGCCAGCATGGCGTAGCGTGAACTTATGGCCCTGCCGCCCTAGCAGAATACTCATAGCTAAACCTTCCACCACGCCTTGCCAGAGCGGGCCGAATGTCCAATCGCTTTGAATATGCAGATGCTGCCCCGGCGCATGTATGCCGTTTGCCTCGCGCGTATAGAGCACACCGTCGATCACCACCTGCGGAGCACCAAATACCCACGCCGCTACCGCATGCAGCCGGGTGAGTGTCTCGGGCGGCAATTTAGCCCCGGCAAAGCCCTGCGGCCATTGCGCGGCAATAAACCCGGTTGAAAAATCACACGCCGGAAAGCGCGGATGGCGCAGCAGCGCCGCCAGAAAAGTGAGGTTATGGCGCACGCCCTCTACTTCAAACTCATCAAGCGCCTGCACAATGCGGGAGGTGGCCTGCTCACGCGTCGCGCCAAAGCCGATGAGCTTGGCAATCATCGGGTCGTAATACATGCTGATCTCATCACCCTCGCGGATGCCGCTATCCAGCCGCAGCCCCTCGCGTGGCGCAGGTGAGCGATAACGCGTCAGGCGACCAATGGAGGGCAGAAAACCGCGTGCCGGGTCTTCGGCATAAAGCCGCGCTTCAATGGCATGGCCGTTCAGCTCAACCTTATCAAAGGCAAGCCGCTCGCCAGCAGCCACCCGGATCATCTGCTCGACCAGGTCAAGCCCGGTTACCAGCTCGGTCACCGGATGCTCAACCTGCAAGCGCGTGTTCATCTCCAGAAAGTAGAAGCTCTTGTCCGGCGCGACGATAAACTCAACCGTACCCGCCGAGAAATACCCCGCCGCCTTGGCCAGTTGCACCGCTTGGGCGCACATGGCTGCACGAGTTTTTTCGTCCAGAAAAGCGCTGGGGGCCTCTTCAATCACCTTCTGGTGGCGACGTTGGAGCGAGCATTCCCGTTCAAACAGTGCCAGTACTTTACCATGCTGATCGCCCAAAACCTGCACTTCGATATGGCGCGGATTTTCGATATAGCGCTCAATGAAAACACGAGCATCGGCAAAGCTGCTCTTGGCTTCGCTCTGTGCCAGCGGGAGCGCCTCAACCAACTCAGCATCACTCCGGGCAATGCGCATCCCCTTGCCGCCACCACCTGCGGCTGCTTTGAGGATGACCGGATAGCCGACATCCCGCGCGACCTTGATGGCGGCCTGTGCATCAGCCAGTTCACCAACAAAACCCGGCACCACACTGACACCACAGCTCTGCGCCACTTTCTTGGCGGCAATTTTATCGCCCAGCGCCCGCATGGCGCTGGCGGGCGGGCCGATGAAGGTGATGCCTGCCGCCGTGAGGGCGTCGACAAACCCCGCATTCTCAGACAGAAAGCCATAACCCGGATGAACGGCTTCGGCCCCGGTCTGCGCACAGGCGGCCAGAATTTTGGGAATGTTTAGATAACTCTCAGCCGCCGTGCTACCGCCCAGCGCCACGGCTTCATCGGCCTGTTGGGTAAACAGCGCTCCCTTATCGGCATCCGAATAAACCGCTACCGTAGCAATGCCCATGGCCTTGGCGGTGCGAATGACCCGGCAGGCGATCTCGCCCCGGTTGGCAATAAGGATTTTGCGAAAGAGAGGGCTGGCCATACCGGGTAAGGTGGCGGCTTGGCGTATTTACGTCAAGTGACTGTTTTTTATAACTAATCCTGTCTGTTGCACGGTTGGTATTTATTTGCCTAAACAAGACGGGCTTGGCTATAGTGTCTGCATTCAGGAGACACCTATGACCGATGCCACAGACAAAAATTTCTTGCCTTTTTTTATTCCCTCACCGGAACTAGTGGGTGAATTCCAACGAATTGTTCATGGCGGAATGTTGGAGCGCTGGATGCGCAATCGGCGTGGCGCGACGTATGATTATGCAACTTCAGAGGATCTTCTCAGCAGTAGCGTTGAAGATGCACTTCTTGGTTTCTTTTCCACGCTTGCCTCAAGCCAAGGGCAGCCTCGCAATGATTTGCGAATTGACGATACGGAGAGCCGAGTTCTGGCTCTTGCGATTGATGAGCGACTGCCTATTCGTGAGCGCGTGGGGCCACGTGCCGTTTTGTCCTTCCGGCTGGTCGATGAGCTACGCGGGCAACTAGAGGGTGGAGCCGTTCTAGCTATTGATGACTATGCTGTAACCTACTCAAACAGCCAATGGCGCGCCCAGTTCGTCGCTCCCTTACGGTTATAATTCTCACCATCATTTCGTCATAAATCTGATAGCGATGAGCAGTCTACCGCACGGCAAGCCGCTGCGCCAGCACACGCTGTACAGCAGCAAAGCTGCCCTCGTACAGGCCGTTGGCGTTCCGCATATCTGCGGGCGCATCTCCGCAGTCCTTGCGCAGATACGCCGCGACCATCTTGAAGATAGCCCCAACACCGTTGGGGTCGGGTGTTGCTTGCATCTGCGCCTGCATCTCGGCTTCACTCATCAGGCGCACGGCACGACCAGGAGCTTCGGCGTTATAAGCAGCGATTTCCAAACCGACTGGAAGCTCAACTTCATAAGGGATATTGAAGTGCACCCGCATGGTCGTGCTATCCTGGTAGGGTACGCAGCGACACTCTTCAACCGTTCTCCCATTCACACGCGTCACAACCGTACAGAGGCGATCAGCATCCTCTGGGCGCTCCCGAACAGACAAAACAACCGGAATATCAACAGACTGTGGGAAGTCCTGCCCAGCACCACGCTGCGTTAGTGCCTGCTGGACATCACGCACACTTTGCATTTTCTCGGCGACCGACAGCATGGTAAGGCCGTTATAGCTAAGCAGCGCGGGCACTGCGTCACTCTTGGCGGGCTGGTACGCCAGTTGGTTAAATGCATCCATGGCACTGCCCCGCTTGACCAGCAGCAACAGCTCCTCAGCCCCTTCGCGCAAGGCAGCATGTAAGATACGCTCACCCACACCGCCCGATGGCGTGACATACTGACCGGGAGCAAGCACATAGCCAAGCGCAGGATTGTCGCGCACATATATCTGCCGTTGCAGCAGCGCGAGGCGGCTTTCTTCCCCTTGCCGCACCCAGATCATGGAGCCACCGCTTAGCAGGGTGTAGCGCATATCGCCCTGCCGCCCGGTGTACTGGCGTATGGTTGGAATGCGGCGAGCGAACTTGTCGTTAATGGCATCGGAAACCGATTGGTCGAAGGTGACTGTTGGTGTGTCCCTATCAATATCAACCGTCACAACATTGCCCTGCCGGGCGACCTGCGCGAGCAGAAACATGTTATCGCGCAGGTAATGCCCTTCGGATAAAGGGTTGGCGATCAACGCCGCGGAGCGGGTAATTCGTTCTTGATCTTCATCGCGCAAGAGGTTGACATCAAAGGAAACACTCATTCGGTACCTGCTTTCCAACCCCTTCTAGCAAAGACGACACTAGAAAAACAAGCGTCATGGCGTTAACAAACAAAGAAAAACCCCGGTGCTATCGCACCGGGGTTTCTTGATGTTTCAGATCCGTGAGGACTACTCAATGATCTTGGCGACGACGCCGGCACCGACGGTGCGGCCGCCTTCGCG
>DDSC01000011.1:17228-21046 GCA_002343265.1 Micavibrio sp. UBA2400 | reverse complement strand
TCATGGTTGGCCATCTGCTGCGCCACTTCGAGTTTGCCGCCGTTCTTGAGGTACTCGGTGATGCCGGTGGCCCGGAAGGAGTGGTTGCCGATCTTGGTCAGGATGCCGGCCGCCGCGGCCCGCCGCCGGATCATCCGGTAGGCGTCGGGCTGGGTCATCGGCTTGTCGGTGAGGGCGCCGGTGCGGCCGGCGACGGTACGGAACAGCCACCCCTTGGGATCAGCCTGCAGTTGGTCAGTCTCGATGTAGGCGTGCAGGTATTCGTCGAGGTTGTGATGGCAGGGCATCGCGTGCTGCTTGCCGCCCTTCTCATGCAGCCGGACCCAGTTGCGGCGGCCCTGCACATAGACGTCTTCGACCCGCATCTTCAGGGCCGCTCCGACGCGCGCGAAGGTGTAGACCATCAGCGCGATCAACGCACGATCCCGCCGGCCCGTCGCCGTGCTGGTGTCGATGGAATCCAGCAGGGCGCGCGCCTCGTCGGCCGCCAGGACGGGCGTCTTGCCCTTCTTGACCGAGTGCTTGGGACCGCGCACCGAACTGGCGGGGTTGCTGGCGATGACCTGGCCAATCACCAGCCAGTCGAACAGCATGCGGATGCCCGCCAGATGCAGCTTTACGGATGGAGCAGACAGCCGCTGGGCCAGTGTCTCGACGTACGCGGCAACGTGGACCGGCTCGATGTCGGCCAGGTCGCGCAGGCCGGCCGCTTCGCACCACAGCGCAAACTCGCGCGCCGCGCGGGCGTAGGCCCGGCGCGTGTTCGGGTTGCGGATGTTGGCAGTGAAGAACTCAACGAACCGCTTGCTGGCGTCCGGCGTGGGTGTGAACAGCGCCGGCAGTTGCACGACGGGCCCTGTCGTCAGCGCCTGAGTGGAGGCAAGCTTGTCGGTCATGTGCCGAGCGCCCCCACAGCATCGAGCGCAGCGCGTGCCGTCACGATCCGCGCTGTGCCGTGGCTGCCCAGCCCGAGCAGGTCCCGCTTGTCGCCGGTGACGAGCAGGTCAGCTTGGCCGACTTGGGCAATGGCCAGCAGGACGTTGTCGTCCGGGTCCGGTGAGACCGTGAGGGTGGGCAGGGGGCCGACACAGACGGCCAGCGAGCGCATCTCCTCGACCAGGTCGCGAAAGAGGGCGAGCGGAACCCGGCTCTTGATCTTGGGGTAGCTGGCCACGCGCAGGATCTCGTCGAACTGCTCTTCCGCAGTCACCAGCGTGAAGGGCTGGTCCTCGTCCCAGCGGGCGAGAAGTTGACCCGGCGGGCCTTTGGGGCTGATCAGCCCACTGACGATGATGTTGGTGTCCAGAACCAGCCGCACGTCATGCGCCCGGCGAAGGAGCCGCCCGTCGGGCCTGCTGGCGCGTCGCCGTCACCGCTTCGTCGACCAGGCTCTCGACCTCTTCAGCCGACAGATCGGCGAACGCGTCCTGCACCTGACGGCGTGTCGTGTTGAACATCCTCCAGCGCACGGCCTCTTCGATGAACTTCGAGATGTCGCCCTTGCGCATGCCGCGCTGGCCAAGGAACGACCGCAAGGCCAGATCCGTCTCTTTCGAGACGGTCACGGTCCAGCGGGTGGTTTGGTCGTTTGACATGTCGCTCATGGTGCACCTATACATGTATCAACATAGCACTATAGATGCTTAAGCGCAAGTGTGCTTGAGTGCCCTTCCCGTCATTAGAGCATGATAACGTCCTTTATCATGCGTATCAGGGACCGCGAAAGCGCCCATGAGGGCGCTTTGCGGAGGATGCGGGATTCGAACCCGCGAGGCGTTGCCGCCTACCGGCTTCTTAGACCGGCGCCTTAAGCCACTCGACCAATCCTGATGAGCGTTCAAGGAGCGCTCATCAGGATTGGCACACGAGCAGTCTAGCAACGCGCGGCGATTGCCTCCAGCCAGTCGAGAACCTCGAAGCATTCCTTGCCGTCGTCCGCCACATACCTTGACCGCTCCTTGATCTCGTCGGCAGTCATGGCGGCCATACCCACAATTGCTCCGGCTGCTCCAGTAACACCTATTATTGCCAAGTAAGCCATTAGTTACCCACCTCTGTTAGAATAATATGACCATCTAGCGGGTTGCTAGCTATCCTAACGTGTGCCTTCTCACGGCTAATGCAGCCTCTGAATGCTTTGTGATATTCAAGAGTATTTTGTCGGATTTGAAATGATTCCACGACTTTCCCATTTTTTAGGAAAACAATTTCCCAAACACCCTCAGGAACCTGCCCATTCCAGACAACCCCCCAGAAAGAGCTGCTTGCAAATTCATGGCCTTTTGTTTCTACACAACTACCGCTAGCCACCGCTCTATGTTCATACTCCTGCAATATAGTAACTTGGTCCCACTCAGATGACCAAATGTCTGACACCAACACGCCCCTACTATTTTTATTTAGTTCTGCTTGTATCTGCGTCGCAAAGCGATCGCCTTTATAATAGCGCCAGTATTGAGGGCAAAAAAACAGCCCCGTAAAAACAGTTAAAGCACTAAAGAACACAAGAACTTTTCGCGTCATTTCACTTGTTAGCGACTCTACCACTGCTGGCCAAGGTGTAGATATGATCCGCCCATTCCTGCATCATTAGTTTGTGCGCTTTTTGAGGTGTTGGGCGCGGTTGTAGGCTTCGCCAAGCGGACCTGCGGCTTCGTAGGAAAGCTGGGCTTCGATAATATTCCGCACGGCTTCCTTGCGGCCATCTCGCTTGGCGTCGGACGGATCGGTGCCTTGGGCGGGGAGCTTCTTAGCCTGATCGCGGCGAGCGCTGGCTTCAGCGAGGCTGATATGAGTGTAAACGCCAACAGCAAGGCGCTTCTCCTTGCCCAGAAAGCGGAATTTCATGCGCCAGCACTTCGAGCCGGAGGGCATGACTTCAAGATAAAGGCCGCCACCATCGGCCAGTTTGCGAGGATTCTCTGTCGGCTTTGCTGTTTTACAGGCGGTGTCGGTCAGATTCATGAATGCCCCCAATTTTTGCGAATGCGGGAAAACGGAGAAAATTTATCACGGACGCGGGCAAACAAAAGCCTAGGTTCTACTAGACTTATTTGAATGTCTGCGTACGGTGGAGAACGTCTGCGAACAAGTAGATGGAGGCACGGGCCGGAATCGAACCGGCATACAAGGATTTGCAGTCCTCTGCATAGCCATTCTGCCACCGCGCCAACGGGGAAGTGGGCAAGGTATAGGCTAAAATCAGGGCGTTGGTCAACCGGTTGTAGGAAGTCCGGCAGTCCTTTATAACAAATGCGTTAAGGAGTTTCCCCATGAGTCTCGCCCAGCGCGCCCGCGCCAATATGATCGAAGGTCAATTACGTCCGAACAAGGTGGTTAATGCCGCTTTATTAACGGCCATGGGCGAACTCCCGCGTGAGCAGTTTGTGCCTGATGCCCTGCGAACTGTTGCATATAGTGACCAGCCAATCAATTTGGGTGAGGGCCGTGCCATGCTCGAGCCAATGGTGCTGGCCCGGATGATCGATGCCCTAGAGGCTAAGCCGCATCACATTGCCCTGCACATAGGGTGCACAACGGGCTATGGCAGCGCTATTCTCTCACGGCTCTGCGCAACTGTTGTCGCCGTGGAGGAACAGCCGCCGCTTGCGTATGCTGCGATGGCTAACCTCCAAAAAGTAGGCGCTGATAATGTGGTCGTGATAGCCAATAAGTTATCCGAAGGATATGCGCGTCAGGCCCCTTACGATCTGATCCTCATCGAAGGTGCGATCCAGCACATTCCTGCTACACTCATCACGCAACTGGTCGATGGGGGGAGCTTAATCGCCCTCGAGCAGGTTAAGGGGGCAAGCTGT
>DDSC01000011.1:1550-16939 GCA_002343265.1 Micavibrio sp. UBA2400 | reverse complement strand
CTGTTTGACGCCAAGGCACCTCTGCTCCCCGGATTTGTAAAGGCAGCTGCCTTTCGATTCTAGTTTTTACGGACTGTGGCTTTGTGGCACTAAAAATATGTGGCATATCAGTCCTTTGATGAAAAATCTCAGATCGGCCTATCAGCTCAACTATATTGGATAGTTGATAAATTTGGCAATTATGCGAGTCTCTGACGAGTCGAAAGGGTTTATCATGTCGCGTTATTTTATTGGATTACTTACGCTCGCCTTGCTGGTGTCTCCGGCCGCCTCTGCTCAGTCGCTCAATGAAGCATTGGCCAAAGCTTATCAGGAAAATCCGGATCTACTCGCGGCCCGGGCAACCCTTCGTGCCGTCGACGAACAAGCGCCACAGGCGCGCGCTGGATTTCGCCCGACTGTTTCTGCCAGTGCTAGCCTTGGCGCGATTGAGCGGGAAACTGATGCATCGGGGGATGATAGTTATAACCCACGGGCGCTCGCCTTGAATGTTGAGCAGCCCTTGTACCGCGGTGGCCGCACACTCGCGGCCATGCGACAGGCTGATAGCAGCATAGCCGCACAACGGGCAGCCCTGCGCAATACAGAGCAGACAGTAATGCTGCAGGCCGTAAGTGCCTACCTTGATGTCCTGCGTGATCAGGCTGTTCTTGAGCTTAACCAGAACAACGAAACTGTGCTTGAGCGCCAACTGCGGGCGGCGCGGGACCGGTTTGCTGTGGGTGAGGTGACCCGAACTGACGTTAGTCAGGCTGAGTCTCGTGCCAGCGCCGCCACCTCTGGGCGCATTCAGGCTGAGGGTACTTTGAGTCAGAGTCGCGCAACTTTTTTGCGCGTCATTGGGATGGCGCCAGACTCTCTACAAAAACCAGCTACGAACTTAAAGCTGCCGGCAAGTCTTCAAGATGCAATTTCGCTGGCGCAGGACAACAACCCTAGCGTTATTGCGACCCGCAATACCAAATTGGCCGCATTGGCCGCACTTGATGGGGTGAAAGGGGAGCGCCTGCCGACGGTAGCTGCCGAAGGCACGCTACAACGTGCAATTGATTCGACCAGCTCAAGCGCAAACCGCTCGGATAGCGCGAGCGCCGTATTGAGTCTCTCCGTGCCGATTTACGCTGCCGGGGCCACCTCCAGTCGCATC
The DNA here is from genome assembly GCA_002343265.1 of Micavibrio sp. UBA2400. Lineage (GTDB taxonomy): Bacteria > Pseudomonadota > Alphaproteobacteria > UBA2400 > UBA2400 > UBA2400. Next base: position 15,792 of record DDSC01000011.1, on the reverse strand, counting down.
CGCGAGGCCCGCCAGAATCTTGAGCGGCGCAGTCAAGAAGGCGACTCGGCTGTCAGATCGGCTGTCGAGTCGGCAACGCAGGCGTGGGAGCGCTGGCAAACAGCAAAATCGACGGTCAAGGCGCGACAATCACAGGTTCAGGCGGCTCAAGTGGCGCTTGATGGCGTGCAAGAGGAGGCTAAAGTTGGCTCCCGCACCGTGCTGGATACGTTAGATGCTGAGCAGGAATTGCTAGATGCTCGAGTGGCGCTCGTTCAGGCCGAGTTTCAGGAGATTCTGGCCCAGTACAGCCTGCAGGCAGCCACCGGCAATCTGACCGCCAAAGAATTGCAATTAGCTGTCGAAACTTATGACGAAACTGCCTATAGTAACCGGGTGCGCTCCCAGTGGATTGGCAGCAGCACGGGTGATTAATTCTTTGCAGGTGTGTTTTAAGTGACCAATCCCGCTCAACCCGAACCGACTATGGAGGAGATCCTTGCCTCCATTCGCCGTATCATTTCTGACGAGCCGCAGCCCGGTGATGTTCCTGCGTCAGCTGAAACACCGCCCGCTTCAGCACCGGCAACTCCCACTGTCGCCACAGCAGCTGCACCGACACCTACAGCTCCGGCTCCAGCTGTCGCTCCTGTTGAGGATGTGATGGAATTAACCCCTGCCATGCGGACGGATGCAACGCCCCCCGAGCCGCAGGCCGCCGCACCCGAACCGGCCTACAATCCGCCGCCTGAGCCAACACCTGTTTATGAGGCCCCGCCCATGCCTGAGCCGACGTCCTATGCCCCGGTCCAGCCGGACGCTCCACTCATGTCTGCCCAAACCGAGGCACTTGCCTCCGCTGCATTGGCGAACCTGTCCGGTGCACTGAGTTCGACTACCAAGATTGAAAACAACAGCCTTGAGGCGATTGTGCGCGAAATGCTGCGCCCGATGCTGCGGGACTGGATGGACCGCAATTTACCAACGCTGGTTGAGCGTTTGGTTGAACAGGAAATTGAGCGGTTGGCTCGCAAGCGCTTTTAATCTCTGTTTTTCTTGATTTTCTGGCTGTTTTTGCGATAGTGCGCATATCGCAAAAAGGAAACAGCCATGCTCGACAAGCACTATCAACACGCCACGACTGAATCCCGTCACTACGCCGCATGGGAGAAGTCTGGCGCCTTTACGGGACAGGTGACCTCCAATAAGACCCCGTATACCATCATGCTGCCTCCGCCCAATGTCACGGGCAGTTTGCATGCTGGTCATGCGCTTGATCACACCATTCAGGATGTGCTGATCCGCTATCACCGTATGAAAGGGATGGATACGCTGTGGATGCCCGGCACCGATCATGCGGGTATTGCAACGCAGATGATTGTCGAGCGTCAGCTTGAGGCGCAAGGCCTGAAGCGGAAAGAGCTGGGTCGTGAGAAGTTTCTGGAAAAGGTATGGGAGTGGAAGGGTAAGTCCGGTTCCACCATCACCAGCCAGATGCGGCGCCTTGGTGATAGTGCGGACTGGTCGCGCGAGCGCTTCACAATGGATGAGGGGCTAAGTCGTGCAGTGCTTAAAGTCTTTGTCTCACTCTATAAAAAAGGCCTGATCTACAAAGCCAAGCGCCTAGTTAATTGGCACCCCGGCTTGCAGACTGCGGTCTCTGACCTTGAGGTCATGGCGATTCCCACCAAGGGTAATCTCTGGCACATACGCTATGATCTGACCGATGGGAGTGGGTCACTGGTGGTGGCCACTACGCGGCCGGAGACAATGCTAGGTGACGTCGCCGTTTGCGTACATCCCGAGGATGAGCGCTACAAAGGCATGATCGGCAAGACCGTGAAATTGCCGCTGGTCGGTCGTGAACTGCCGATTATTGGCGATAGTTATATCGATAAGGAAACCGGAACGGGCGCGATGAAAGTGACGCCCGCGCACGACTTCAACGACTTTGTCCTCGGTGAGCGGCATAAGCTGCCGATGATCTCGATCTTCGATGCGACGGCTAAAGTGAATGATAATGCGCCAGAGAAATATCGCGGTCTTGATCGGTTTGAAGCCCGTAAGCAGATTGTAGCAGAGCTTGAGGCGTTGGGGCATCTGGTCAAAGTGGAGCCGTGGACCAGCAGCGTGCCACACGACGAAAAGAGCAAGAGCGTTGTGATTGAGCCGTTTCTGACCGATCAGTGGTATTGTGATGCGGCCACTCTGGCCAAGCCCGCTATGAAAGCGGTGGAAGATGGGCGGATTCAGCTGGTACCCAAGTCAGCTGAAAAAACCTTCTTTGAGTGGATGCGGAACATCCAGCCGTGGTGTATCAGCCGCCAGATCTGGTGGGGCCATCAGGTGCCCGCTTGGTATGATGATAAAGGCAACGTTTATGTTGAGGAGAGTGAGGCCGAGGCGCAAGCCAAAGCCGGGATGGGGGTTGAACTCACTCGTGACACGGATGTGCTTGATACCTGGTTCAGCTCGGCGCTCTGGCCATTCTCAACGCTCGGCTGGCCCGACAAGACCCCGGAGGTTACTCGCTACTACCCCGGCAATGTACTGGTGACGGGTATCGATATCATCTTCTTCTGGGTGGCCCGCATGATGATGATGGGCATTGAGTTCATGGGGGACGTGCCATTCAAGACGGTCTTCTTTCATGGCCTTGTGCGCGATCCGCACGGAGCCAAGATGAGCAAGACCAAGGGTAATGTGCTTGACCCGCTTGAACTGATCGAACAATTCGGCGCTGATGCGCTGCGCTTTACCCTCATGAGCCATGCGGGGCTTGGCCGTGATCTCAAGCTTGGTCCGCAGCATGTCGAAAACTATCGCAACTTTATCACCAAAATCTGGAATGCGGCTCGTTATTGCGAAATGAATGGCGTGGTTGCAGCGCCAGACTTTGACCCTGCTACCGCCAAGCATCCCCTAAATCGCTGGATGGCTAATCAGGTGCGCAAAGCGGTACTGGATACGGAAGCGGGCATTGATCAGTTCCGCTTTAATGATGCCGCTGGTGCACTTTACCAGTTCGTCTGGGGTAGCTTCTGCGATTGGTATCTCGAGTTTACCAAGCCGATCTTGCTGGGTACTGATGAGGCGGCTAAGGCTGAAACCCGCGCGATGACGGCGTGGGCGATGGAGCAGATGCTGCGCCTGCTGCATCCGTTCATTCCTTTTGTTACCGAGGAGCTGTGGCAGCACTTCGGCTTTAGCCAAAAGATGCTGCTGCAGGAAAGCTGGCCGGTACTAGGCGCCCCGCTGGCGGAAGGCGCGGTGGATGAGATCAGCTGGCTGGTTGAACTCATCAGCTCGGTTCGCTCTTTGCGGGCGGAGCTGCGCATCAATCCTGCCGAGAAGATCAATCTGCTGATTGGCGAAGCTGCTCCCGGTACCGCCGAGAAACTGGCGCGCCATCAGGAGGCAATCATGCGTATGGCACGTGTGAATGTGCCCGAGTTGATTGCGGGCTCGCCGCCCAAGAATTCGGTCTCGACGCTGATCTCCGGGGCGACGGTTATTTTGCCGCTTGCTGGAGTGATCGATTTTGAGGCTGAGCGTTCACGCCTGCAAAAAGAAATTGCCAAGCTGGACGATGAAATTACCAAGCTTGATGCGCGCCTCTCTAACGATAATTTTCTCGCTAAAGCGGGTGAGGAGGCGATTGAAGAGCAGAAAGAGCGCCGCGAAGAGGCGACGCAGGCCAAGGTCAAGCTGAGTGAGGCTCTGAAGCGGTTGGCTTAGCCGCCGGCAGTGCGTGCACCAGCGGTTCGGGGTTTTTCGCTCGGGTCAACAATCCGGGCTTTAACCTCGCCCTTGCCCGGAGCGCGGGTGAGGTGCGTGGATTCGTCATGGCACAGGCTGGCCAGCCAATCGGTCAGGCAGGTGCTGATGATCTGGTTAGTGTCGGTGGATTGTGCCATCGCCAACTCCTTCCTCCGGATGACCAACCGAGCCGAGGAAGAACTCGGTCGCAGGTCCTTTGAATACGCGGTCGTTGATGCTGGATCCTGTTGCTGCGGCTACCTGACGCGCCAGCATCGGCATCGACTCAAGAATAGTAGGTAGTATCTTCATGACACGGGCGATCGCTTTGTTTTCAATGGCCTCAATCATGTCGTCTGTGCGCTGTTTGGCTGTGAGTGCTGAAAAATTCTGCGCGGCCTCGATAAAGATACTATCGAGAATGCGCGCCTGATCACGCAATTGCGTGGCGCGCTCAGCCAAGCCCTTGCGCTGCAGGATACGAGCGGCAAGGCGCAGTTGCTTGCACAGCTTGAAAATCGCTTCATCCCACTCGGTAAAACTAGGTTTCGTTTTTAGTTCCAGACCAGCATTCATGCTTGCCTCCCTGTGGCAATATCTGAAGCTAGCGACAATTCGGTTACTAACAGGTTAGGATAACTAATTATTAACCATAATCAGCCGGAACGCAGGTAGCTGGCGGCTACATTCCGCTCGTGCAAGTAGAGCAAAATCCGTAGTGCCTGCCCGCGGGGTGTCTGCAGCTCCGGATCGCGGGCAAGAATCAACCGGGCATCATCACGGGCGGCGTGCAGCAGGTCTTGGTGTTGGGACAGGTCAGCATGAAGAAAATCAGGTACACCACTTTGCTTGGTGCCCAGAACCTCGCCCGCACCGCGTAGACGTAAATCCTCCTCGGCGATCCGGAAACCATCCTCCGTCTCGCGCATGATAGATAAACGCGACTTGGCCGTCTCACCCAGTGGCTCAGCATAAAGTAACAGACAGCTGGAGGCGGCCGCGCCACGCCCCACGCGCCCCCGTAGTTGGTGGAGCTGCGCAAGACCAAAACGCTCGGCATGTTCAATGACCATGATACTGGCCTCAGGTACATCGACACCGACCTCAATTACCGTGGTCGCAACCAGAATCTGGGCCCGGCCATCGGCAAAGGCGGCCATGCTGGAATCCCGCTCAGCTGCCTTTTGCTGGCCATGAGCCAGTACGACTTTATCTCCAAATCGCTGCCTCAGCTCAACGGCACGAGATGTGGCTGCGGCAAGGTCGCTCTCCTCGTTTTCGTCGACCAGCGGGCAGACCCAGTAGACACGCGCCCCTTTTTCAAGTGCGCGGCCAATACCGGCAACCACTTCATCATAGCGCAGCAGCGGTAGAACTTTGGTCACGATGGGTGTACGACCCGGAGGTTTCTCGGTCAGTTTGCTCACAGCCATATCGCCATATGCTGTCAGGAGTAATGTGCGCGGGATGGGGGTGGCCGTCATCACCAGCATATCAACGCCCACACCTTTGCGACGCATTTCAAGCCGCTGATGTACGCCAAAACGGTGCTGCTCATCAATGACGGACAGGCCAAGGTTAAAAAACTCAACATCCTGCTGAAATAGCGCATGCGTACCTATAAGCAGATGGATACCGCCATCCCGCAGATTGGCTAGTAGAGTCTCCCGGGTCTTGCCCTTCTCACGCCCCGTCAATAGCGCTATACGGATCGGTAATCCCTTACAGATTTCCGATAGTTTCTCATAATGCTGCCGCGCAAGTATTTCTGTTGGCACCATCAGTGCGGCTTGATAGCCAGCCTCGATAACCGCCAGTGCGGCCATCAGCCCTACCAGTGTTTTGCCGGAGCCGACGTCACCCTGAAGCAGACGTAGCATTTGCAGGGGCTCGGCCAAATCGGCCATTATCTCACGGCAGGCCTGCTCCTGACTGCTGGTCAGCTTGTAAGGTAAGTGTGATAGGAGCAGCTTTCTTAAACGGCCATCACCGACGCGGCTGACCCCCTGTTGCTGGCGCTGGTGCTCGCGCAGTAGCGCTAAGGCAAGTTGATTGGCAAGAAGCTCATCATAGGCAAGGCGCCGGCGCACAGGGGTGTTAAATGCAAGGTCTGCGCCCCCCGTGGGCTGGTGCAGCTTGGTGATTGCGTCGTTCCAGCTTGGGAAAGTCTGAACACGGACGTACTCATGATCACACCACTCGGGAAGTTGTGGCGCCCGCTCGACGGCTTCCTGCACAAGCACACGCATCCGCTTGTTGGTAAGGCCAGCGGTGAGAGGGTATACCGCCTCTCGTAAGGGAATCTTCTCCACTGTATTAGCAGGGACGACATAATCCGGGTTAGTCATCTGCGGGCGATCGCGGTAGCGATCAAATGCCCCACTCACAGCGATGCTCTGGCCAAGAGGAAATACTTTGTCGGCATAGTCGGGATGAGCATTAAACAGCGCGATTTCCATGAAGCCTGTGGCATCGCGCACGACAATTCGATAGGGCTGGCCGCGCCGTTCGGGCTTGGTGTGGCTGACAGTCTCAACTACCAGTGTAACTGTTTGCCCCGGCAGGGCGGCTTTAATGCTTCCGGGACGGGTACGCTCAATCACATTCACCGGTGGGAGCCACGCCAGATCGCGGATTTTGGTCAGATTAAGCTTTTCCAGCAGTTTTGACAGCTTGGGGCCGACACCGTGCAGATTAGTCGGGCTGGCAAAAAGCGGAAAGAGCAGGGCGGGGCGTGACATCTGCAAGCCAGACTACTATAAAGCGGCCATGAGTGAAGAAGGCGAAATTACGATTTTGCGCAAGCAATTGCGTTTCCGGGCCTGGCATCGTGGCACTCGCGAGGCGGACTTGTTGCTGGGTCCCTTTGCCGATCAGCTGCTGCCGACTTGCACGGAGGCTGAGGTACAAGCCTTTGCCCGTCTGCTTGAGGTCGAAGATCCTGATTTGTGGGATTGGGCGACTGGGCAGAAACCTGTTGCGCCTGAACATAACGGTCCGGTGTTTGCAGCCCTGCTGAAATTTATTGCGGAGCGACAGGGATGAGTGTCGCCGAGAATCAGTCTGTCGGATTGATCCCGGCGCAGGGCGTGCAAACGCTTGGCGGCGTACCCGAAGGCATGACCGCGCTGGTCCTGCGCCAGCTGAGTGCTGAAGCTGAACTGCTTAATATTTGTCTGGATGAAGCCGAGGTTGAGCGCCTACAAGCCTGTCTTGGTTATTTTGCACCGGAGGCGGAGGTCATCTACATCCCGCCTTGGGATTGCCTACCATATGACCGTGTCTCGCCAACCCCCGATGTTGTTGGGCAGCGGCTCGCCGCACTCTCACAGCTTATGCAGCCTGCCACCCGCCCGCGCATTTGCCTGACCTCCATCAACGCGCTGTTGATGAGAGTCATGCCACGGGCCGCTTTACAGGCCGCAGCACGGCACCTGATAGCAGGACGTGAGCATGATCCTGAATCCCTGCTGGCTTATCTCATTCGTTCGGGCTATCAACGCGTGGATACCGTGCGTGAAGCCGGTGAGTTTGCACGGCGTGGTAGCTTGTTTGACCTCTATCCGCCCGGCCAGCAGCCCTATCGGCTCGATTTTTTTGGCGACACACTGGAAAGTATCAAGCCATTTGATGCGGCATCGCAGCGTACCTTCGCCGCACAAGACCGATTGAGCCTGCTGCCCGTTTCCGAGTTCATCCTTGAGGAGGACAGTGTCTCGGCTTTCCGAACGGCGTATCGCGAGGCGTTCGGTGCGGTGCTGAACGATGATCCGCTTTATGAAGCGGTCTCAGACGCGCGTCGCCACGCCGGGATGGAGCATTGGCTGCCATTTTTTTATCGTCAGCCATTGGAGACGGTGCTGGACTATTTGCCCAATGCTGCGCTTGTGCTTGCCCCGCAAACGCAAGAGGCGGTTGATGCCCGCTTGGCGCAAATCGCAGATTTCTACCTTGCGCGGCAGGAACTGCAGGCGCTTGATAAAAAGGCACAGGCCCCAATCTATAAGCCGATTAAGCCTGACTTGCTGTTTCTCGGGCAAGGAGACTGGGAAAGTGTACTAAGTGGCCGCCGTGGCGTTCAGCTCTCCCCTTTTACGTTACCCGGTCAGCCCGACCTGTTGGGGCGTTTGGGCCGTAACTTTGCGGATATTCGCAGTCAGACCGAGATCAATCTTCTGGATGCCCTCCTGCGACATGTAGCTGAGCTGGGTGCTCGGAAAAAAGTCCTGCTCGCCGGGTACACCAACGGTTCCCGTGACCGTCTGCTGACCATGCTTAAAGAGCATGGCGAAGTCAGCGTAGAGAGCGTAGTTCTGCCTATGGAGCGGGGGTTTGAAACGCCAGTTCTGGCCGTCATCACGGAAACAGATATCTTTGGTGAACGCCTGTCACGTCCGGCCAAGAAGCGTCGTAAGGCCGATAATTTCCTAACCGAAGCCAGCAGCCTGAACGCGGGTGATTACGTCGTGCATATTGACCATGGCGTTGGGCGCTATGAGGGGCTGGAAACTGTCATGGTCGGTAGCGCGCCGCATGACTGTCTACGTCTGATCTACGCCGAGGGTGACAAGCTGTTTGTCCCCGTCGAGAATATCGAGGTTCTTACCCGTTACGCTGATGCAGATGCCAAGGTGACCCTGGATAAGCTGGGTGGGGTCGCGTGGCAGGGCCGCAAGGCCCGTGTGAAAAAAAAGCTGCTGGATATGGCAGCTGCTTTGCTCCGTCTTGCTGCAGAACGTCAGCTCAAAAGCTCGGATATTATTACGGCGCCAGACGGTCTGTATGCCGAGTTTTGCGCCCGTTTTCCCTATGCGGAAACCGAAGATCAACAACGTGCGATCGATCAGGTCCTTGAGGATCTGGGGGCGGGGCGGCCGATGGATCGGCTGGTGTGTGGCGATGTCGGCTTTGGCAAGACCGAAGTGGCGATGCGGGCGGCTTTTGTGGTAGCGGCGGCTGGTTATCAGGTCGCGATTGTTACTCCGACGACCCTTCTGGCGCGCCAGCATGCCAAGAATTTTTCTGAGCGTTTCCGTGGGCTGCCTCTGCGTCTCGCTCAGCTCTCCCGCCTCGTGAATACGCGCGATGCCGCCCTGACCAAGCAGGAGTTGGCGGATGGTAAACTTGATATCGTCATTGGTACGCACGCCCTGCTTTCGAAGAATATCAAGTTTAATAAACTGGGGCTGGTTATCGTTGATGAGGAGCAGCATTTTGGTGTTAAACAAAAAGAGCGGTTAAAGGAGTTGCGGGCAGAGGTGCACGTGCTGACTCTCACGGCAACACCGATTCCACGGACCCTACAGCTGGCGCTATCCGGTGTGCGTGAGATGAGCTTGATTACCACCCCACCCATCGACCGATTAGCCGTGCGCAGCTATGTGTTGCCGTTTGACCCGTTGATTATTAAAGACGCACTGATGCGTGAGCATTTCCGGGGTGGGCAAAGCTTTTACGTCTGCCCGCGCATAGAGGACCAGCCCAAGATTGCCGAACGCCTGCGCGAGTTGGTGCCCGATCTTAAGTTTGTTATCGCTAATGGCCAGATGCCAGCCGAGGAGCTGGAACAGGTGATGACCGATTTCTATGGTGGCAAATACGATATCCTGTTAGCGACGAATATTATCGAGAGCGGACTTGATATTCCCAGTGCGAACACCATGATTATCCATCGTGCCGATCTGTTCGGTCTAGCTCAGCTCTATCAGCTACGCGGCCGGGTCGGACGTGGCAAACTGCGCGGTTATGCTTATCTGACCTATTTGCCCAATACATTGCTAAACCCCACCGCCAAGCGCCGACTTGAGGTGATGAGCACGCTGGATAGTCTGGGGGCTGGCTTTACGCTCGCCAGCCATGATATGGACATTCGGGGCGGCGGCAATCTGCTGGGTGAGGAGCAGTCAGGCCATATCAAGGAAGTTGGCGTCGAGCTGTATCAGCACATGCTGGAAGAGGCGATTGCCGAAGTGAAGTCGGGTCATAAGCAGGAGACTGCTTCTGATTGGCAACCGCAGATTAATCTTGGCTTACCGGTCCTGATACCGGAAACTTATGTGCCGGAGTTGGCGGTACGCCTTGGTCTGTATCGTCGCTTGGCAGAGCTGCATGAGCCGGGCGATCTTGATGCCTTTGCGGCTGAGTTGGGTGACCGGTTTGGACCCGTTCCGGAGGAAGTGCAAAATCTGCTCGCCGTCATGGGGATTAAACAGCTCTGCCGTGCCGCGCATGTCGAGCGCTGCGATGCAGGGCCAAAGGGGGCTATAATCAGCTTCCACGCGAACAGTCATCCAAGTCCGACGAATCTCATTTCCTACCTTACCAAGCAGGGTAACGCCATGAAGATGCGCCCGGATCATAAGCTGGTGGTGCTGCGCGCGTGGGATAATCCGGCCACCCGCCTGAAGGGTGTGCAGCGACTCCTCACTGAGTTAGGAACTTTGCTCTAAGGAGGGGGGGTGACAGATAGCTTCTGTTCAGCTGACGGAATCATATTAACACTTCGTCAATACTCACAGGTGCACCATAGCTTATGGCCTACAACCCGCCTATCGCCTATGCCAAACAGCCCGCCGATCCCCGCGGTTTGTGGCGGCGTCTGTTTTTGCAGGCGATGGACAGCGGCGAGCCGGGGGCAGGGACAGTTGAGCATGCCTGTTATGCGGCAGCTTTACTCAGTGGTGCCTCTATGGCCGCTGTTACTGATGCGCTGGTCGAGATGGGCCTGCGTGCCCAGCCGGAAGATTTTCCTAAGCCATGGTTAGCATCATTACGGGGCCGGGTCCTGGATATGGGGCAGCGTCCGATGCTATCCTCTGCCTTAGCAGCTCTGGCGGCGAGTTGGGGTTGGATGCCTACCCCTGTAGCGCGTGCTAGCCTACCGGAGGAGATTGATCCCGAGACCGACCCCTACGGGGCTGATTTAATGACCCTTTTTCAGCATGAACTTGGATCCCAGCCGCGCTTTGGTTATTCCTCGTCCATGTTGCGTTTGGCTATTCTCAAGACCGCCGTGGGTATCGGTCAGCCTTTACCACAAGTGGTGACGGATCTGATTACGCGCGGCTGCATCTTTCCGGCTGATGCCATTACTGGCGGTTGTCGCGAAACTCTGCGTATGACCGCAACGCACCCGCTTGTGAAAGAGCAACTGGCGAGTTGGCAGGCCACCTATCAGGCAATGGCTGAGGTCATACCGCTGCGCAGTGCCCAGACGAATTAAACACCCATCTGGCTTAATTCGATCAATGGCACAAACGCCACCGGGTCATGAGCGCCTGCAATGCTGTACTTTCCATCAAACAGAACGTAGGGCACCGCGCGGATATTCAGTTGCCGCGCCAATTGCTCACTCCGCTGTATGCCCGGGTGTGGTGCATGGGAGGAGAGCAGTTCATGGGCAGATGCAGCTGGCAGCCCGGCTTTGTCAGCCAGAGCCTTGAGAATGTGGGGATCACCGATATCCTGTCCTTGAATAAAATAAGCAACAAAAAACTCATTCAGTAGAGTGTCGGTTTTACCAAGTTCCTGCGCCAACATCATCAAGCGATGCCCCAGATAAGTATTGGAGGTAGTCTTGATCCGGTGCAGATTAACATCCATTCCTTCGCTACGCAGGGCACTCTCAACAGCATGTAAAACTTCACGTACCCGCTCGGCATTGCCAAATTTGCGTAATAGATACTCCTGCCGGTCAATACCTGTTACCGGAACGTCGGGGTTAAGCTGATAGGGTTTCCAGTGCACGACGAAGCTCAGCTGCGGTCGTTGGGCAAGGGCGGCGTGAAGCCGTCGCCAGCCCAGATGGCACCATGGACATATCAAATCAGCGTAGAAATCAATCTGCATCAGCGCTATTGTGACCTAGTACAGGCAAGGAGGCAAGCATGGCCGGACGGATTTCGCAGCAGGTAGAGCAGGCCCTACGCCAAGCAGAGGGTGACCAGACCTTGGCGCAAAAGCTGCTGCTAAAGGCCGCCTTGGCCGATGAGGAGCTGTTACGTGAGTTGGTCGCCCCCTACCTGAAGGGTATTACGGCTCAGGCTGTTCTTGCGGCGGGCGCGGGGGCCACGCCGTTGCCACCATCCAAGGCCCGGGCGGCCATGAAACCGGCGGAGAAGTATAACCCCATGCGGGCCAGCGCGCTTTCTGCCGCGCCAGTAACGCCGCGGCCAGCGGCCAGTTCACGGCATGTCTCAACACTAAAATTACTGGCTGCAGCCTATCAGGCCAAGCGCGGCGAGAAAGTCTAAGCCAGCGCGGGGGGATCGTGCGTACTCGACCGCCTTGGGTTTACCTCAGCCTGTGCAATCTGCACAGGTTCTGCGCCATCAGCGCCCAGACGCTCCTGTAGCGTGTTAAGGGCTGACAGTTCTACCCCAGCGCTTGACGTCGGCGGTGTGATAGTCGTTGTGCGCGACCGAGCGCGCAGAGAGTCGTAGCGGGACAGTAATTGAGCGTCAACGCTGCCCAATTGGTTAAAAACTCCAGCCGCCACGTCTGTACTGACCCGATAGGCTGGACGCGGGAAGACTTGAACGGAGTACCGACTACCGCTGCCGTGAGGGCCATAGAAGTCCTGACTACGCATGCCCATCGGCATGGAGAACGGCCCATAGCCATAATGAAATGAAAGGGAGGGCCCGGCCTGCCCGCTATAGAACATTGCGGCTGGAGTACGCAGATGAGAAAGGGCTGCCAGTGCAGCCAAACCAACAAAGGCTCGGGTCAAGCTCATTTGAGAAAAATAGCAGAAACTTCTTAAAATTTCTGTAGTGGTTTGAAAATGTTACTTGAAATCACCTTTATCGGTAGCACTGCGTGTGTCAGCTGGTGTGGCGACCCTATCGGGTTGCAGGTCGCGGTCAGCCTGTGTGAGATCTACCGGGCGACTATTATATTCGCTCAGGGCCAGCGGTTGAGGGCGATAGTCGGCCGGGATAGCTTGCGCTGTCGGTCCGACAATGGGTTGATTTCCATTGTTATGGGGATCAATTACGTTGGTACAGTCGGGGGTGCCTAGTGTGCGGTAGCAATAGACCACACTTTCGCCCAGCAAGGGCTCAGGCTCAATGCAATAGGATCCATATTTCTTCATATTACGAAAATCGCAATACTTGCCGCGCTTTTGGGACAGAGCGTAATCGACCGGGCTTTGCCCAAGCACCGAGTAACTGGCAATTGTTGCACCGGCGAGGGTCAGATTAGTCATGGTGGCGCCTGCCAGTGGCTCGAAACCACAGCCGCTGAGCAGAATGACAGCACCTAGCGCAGGCAGAATTTTCCGCATGGATATCCCTTCAGACAAACTCTTGCACACGCCGTGCCGGATGGGCCTAGGAGTGCTATTTTGTTGTGCAAAGCCGGTTTCGGCACAAAATTCGTAAACTCGGCTGGCCCGCCGATGCTCCCGCAGCCGGGGCGCAGGTGACCAGATAGGCAATAGTCGCCGAGGAGCCGACAGTCTGACTGCTGACCTCAATTTTGGTGGGCTTGCAACCATTGCGGACGGCCACAGCCCGTGCCTCGGCTTGCTGGGCATTGGCAAGCGTGGGGGCAAGCGTGGACCACAGCAAAAAAGAAAGTAGAAGTGCAAAGCGCATAAGGCAACATAAGCATAAATTGCGCGGTCGCCAAGGCGACTATTCAGCACTACTTTTCTGTCGGCTGGCCCAGATCATATTAACGAACACTCCCTTCGCGCGCGGCAGGAGTATGGTCATGAGAATGATCGCAAGGGAGAGTACAAGGGCGAGTTCGGGGAGCAGAGCCATACTCTGACGTTTCTCCAGCTCGAGTATAAGCGGGGCCAGAATGTGGCCGGTGAGCAAGATGGTTAGCCACGCTGGGCCATCATCGGCACGAATATGACCAAGTGGCTCGCCGCAAGCCGGACAGCTTTCACGAACCTGCAAATACTTTTGCAGCAGCCGACCCTCGCCGCATTTCGGGCAGCGAAGGCGTAGGCCGCGAATCAGAGCTGTTTTACTATTGGTCACGCGCTGTAATACATCTTGTATTCGATGGGGTGGGGCATGGTTTCATAAGCTAGGCATTCATCCCATTTCAGCGCGAGATAAGCCTCTAGCAGATCGTCGGTGAAGACGTCGCCACGCTTGAGGAACGCGTTATCCTTCTCTAAGGCCTGAAGGGCTTCACGCAGTGAGCCGCACACCGTGGGCACCTTGGCCAGCTCCTTGGGCGGCAGCTCATAGAGGTTCTTGTCGATAGCTTCGCCGGGATGAATTTTATTAGCCACGCCATCCAATCCAGCCATGAGCATGGCGGCAAAGGCCAGATAGGTACAGGCTGTGGGGTCCGGAAAGCGTACCTCTACGCGTTTGCCTTTTGGGCTGGTGACATAAGGAATGCGGCAGGAGGCCGAGCGATTGCGCGAGCTATAGGCCAGCAACACCGGAGCCTCATAGCCCGGTACCAGACGCTTATAGCTGTTGGTGGTCGGGTTGGTGAAGGCATTCAGCGCCTTGGCGTGCTTGATGATGCC
>DDSC01000011.1:568-1328 GCA_002343265.1 Micavibrio sp. UBA2400 | reverse complement strand
GCGTGCTTGATGATGCCGCCGATGTAATACAGCGCCGTATCCGACAGGCCCGCATAACCTTTACCAGCAAACAGTGGCTTGCCGTCTTTCCACAAACTCTGGTGGGTGTGCATGCCCGAGCCGTTATCGCCATACATGGGCTTGGGCATAAAGGTCGCGGTCTTGCCATACCTGTGCGCTACGTTCTTTACCACATACTTATAAAGCTGCATGCCATCAGCGCAGTTGACCAGAGTGTCATACTTGATGCCGAGCTCGTGCTGCGAGCTGGCGACTTCGTGATGGTGCTTCTCCACCTTTACGCCCATACCGGCCAGGGTACTGAGCATCTCGCCCCGTAAATCCTGTGCGCTATCAACGGGCCCAACCGGGAAGTAGCCGCCCTTAACAGTGGGGCGATGGCCCATATTACCCTCAGCATAAGCTGTGCCAGTGTTGTACGGGCCTTCAATGCTGTCGAGCTTGTAGCTCACCTCGTTGCTCTCCACCTTGAATTTTACGTCGTCAAAAATGAAGAACTCGGCCTCTGGCCCGAAGTAGGCGCTATCGGCCAGCTTGCTCTTTTTAATATAGGCTTCGGCGGCTTTGGCTACGCTGCGCGGGTCGCGCGAATAGGCGCCACCTGTGGCGGGCTCATACACATCACAGAAGACCATGACTGTGGGAACCGCGGCGAACGGGTCCATTCGCACACTCGCAAAATCTACCATCAAGATCATGTCGGATTCATTGATGGCCTTCCAGCCGGCGATCGACGAGC
>DDSC01000011.1:0-346 GCA_002343265.1 Micavibrio sp. UBA2400 | reverse complement strand
CCAGCCGGCGATCGACGAGCCGTCAAACATGATGCCGTCATCCAGCAGATCAGCATCCAACCCGTCGATATGATAGGTAAGGTGATGCAGCGTGCCGCGCATGTCGGTAAAGCGCAGGTCGAGGTCTTTAGCCCCGTTCTCCAGCATGAACTTCAGCAATGACTTGCCATCTTTGGGTGTGGCCATGTTGCTCTCCCTGTGAAAAAGTTAATAGTTTTGGGTAACACCCTGTTTGAGTTAGGTCAATTCCGTTTGTGCAATGCAATATCTGCATGTTATACTTGACGAAATAGGGCCTGATCTGTCATTAAGGCGGCCCACGGTGGAGGCTGTAGCTCAGTTGGTA
>DDSC01000039.1 GCA_002343265.1 Micavibrio sp. UBA2400 | reverse complement strand
CACGTCTATGCCGCACTTTTACCAGTGTCCACGGTATGAAAGAATTGTTCAAGGAGCTGCTTGGGGTAGACATCAAAAAGGCGTTGGCGAGTAGCGATTGGGGAGCGCCGGTGTTGACCCAAGAACAGCTTGAATATGCGGCCGATGACGTACTTTATCTTAATCGCCTGCATGATGTGCTGGTTGACTTGCTGAAGCGGGAGGGGCGTCTTGGTCTGGCGCAGGAGACCTTCGCCTATCTGCCAGCCCGCGCCGAGCTTGATCTGGCCGGGTTTGATGACAGCCTGATCCGCCATCACTAAGAGGCAGCCATGCCCGCAAAACTGAAACTCGTCAAAGCCAAGCCTAAGAGCAAAGATCTTGCTGTTGCCGAAGGTGTGCTGAGACTTGAGGCGCAGGCCTTGGGGGCACTGGCAGATAGTCTGAATGGAGATTTTCTTAAAGCACTGGACGTGCTTTTCAAATGCAAAGGCCGCGTGATTATCACGGGTATGGGTAAGTCCGGTCATGTGGCGCGTAAGATTGCTGCTACCTTTGCCTCTACCGGTACGCCAGCGCATTTTGTTCATCCCGGTGAGGCCAGCCATGGTGATCTGGGTATGATTGCCGAGGACGATGTGGTACTGGCCTTGTCGAACAGTGGCAAGGCACCGGAGCTGCGCGATCTTATCATCTACACGCGCCGCTTTGGCATCAAGCTTATTGCCATGACCAGTAACGCCGGCTCGCCCCTCGGACAGGAAGCCGATGTCGTTCTGTTGCTACCCAAGCAGCCGGAAGCCGGGTCGCTGGCTCTGGCTCCAACCACCAGCACCACTATGCAAATGGCGCTGGGGGACGCATTAGCTGTTACGCTCATGGAGCGTCGCGGGTTCAAACCGGAGAATTTTCATAAATTTCATCCCGGTGGGCAGTTAGGTAAGCAGCTTATTAAAGTGCGTGAGTTGATGCACCGCGATCTCCCGCTAATTGCTGATACGGCAGTGATGAGTGAGGCGCTGCTAGAAATGACAGCCAAAGGCTTCGGGTGTGTTGGTGTGTGCGATAAAACTGGCGCTTTGTGCGGCATTATCACAGACGGAGACTTGCGCCGCCATATGACACCCACACTTCCACAGGAGAGAGTCCTGGCAATCATGACAGCCGCGCCACGCACAATTAGCAGCGATGCTCTGGCGGCCGAGGCCTTGGCGCTGATGACCATGAAGAAGCCCAAGATTACCAACCTGTTTGTGGTTGATACCGGTAAGCCCGTCGGCATTATCCATATGCATGATTTGCTCCGGGCTGGTGTTGTCTGATGAACCGGATTCAGCAACAGCTCAATCAGGCCGATCGCTACAGCAATTTTGTTGGCCTGATGCGCTGGGTGCTACCAGCTGGTGCAGCTTTACTATTAGTACTCCTGTTTGTCTGGCCAAGCACGGTGAGTGTACGTTCAAGCTTGCCGCCTGATACTTCGGGTCTGCGTGAAATCATCAATCTGACCTACCGGGGCTTTAACAAAGAGGACGAGCCGTTTACTGTAACCGCTACCCGCGCGGTGCAGGAGGGGACACTGGAGGATGTTATCCAGCTCACAGATGTGACAGCTCGCCTTGAACGCAGCGGCGGTGGCTGGGTTTCTCTCACTGCCAAAGCGGGGGCTTATACACAAAAGCTCAATCAGGTCCAACTGACAGGGCATGTTCATCTGACCGATGATCAGGGCTACGACGTTATAACCGAGCAGGCCGATATTAACCTCACCACCCCTGCTCAGGCCTGGGGAGACAAGCCGGTTAACGGTCAGGGCCCGAAAGGAAATGTTAAAGCTCAAGGATTCCGGATTACGGATGAGGGGAAAACGGTTATGTTTACGGGGCGGGCACGGATGGAGCTACCGCCGGGTAATAGTCAGGGTAAATGATGCGCGCAATCTTTCTACTTGTTCTGTTGATATTGGGGAAGGCCGTGGCAGCACAGGTTCCGGCTACCCCGGTGAATATTGAAGCGGATATGCTTGAGTTTCAGCAGGAGAAGGGTATTTATATCGCCCGTGGTAACGCACTCGTCCAGCAAGGCGGTGTAACCATTAAGGCGGATCTGCTGACGGCCTACAGCACAACCGTAAATAAGGCAACGCAGTTCACTCAGGTGCACGCGCAAGGAAATGTGCATATTACCAGCGACAAAGGCGACGTCTTTGGTGAGCGGGGTGTGTATGACGTGGCTCGAAATGTCGCCGTACTTAAAGGTGCCAATCTGCGTCTGGTAACCCCCACGGATGTGATTACCGCCCGCGATAGTCTAGAATATTGGCAGAGCAAGCAATTGGCAGTCGCCCGCGGTGCGGCGCAGGCCAAGCGCGGCGATAACCTCATTCAAGCCGATCTCCTGACAGCCCTGCTCAGCAAAGACAGCAGTGGGAAACAGGATGTCCGTCGTGTTGGTGCCGAAGGTCATGTCACTATTATTACGCCGCAGGAAACAGCGCGGGGCGATAAAGGTATCTATGATGTTAAGTGGCAGCTTGCCACCCTTGATGGCAATGTCCGTATTACCCGCGGCGATAACCAGCTTAATGGCGCGCGGGCGGAGGTCAATATGGCCAGCGGTGTCAGTCGGTTGCTCGCCGGCCAAGGCCAGCGTGTACGCGGTCTGCTGGTGCCCAAAGACGCACCGGAGGTGCCGTGATGTCGCCGTCTGTTGGTGTTCCTGCATCGGGTCTGGTCGCTGCTAATCTGGGTAAGCAGTATAAAGGCCGCCCGGTACTGCGCGACGTCTCCTTACAGGTGCAGCGCGGCGAGGCCGTCGGGCTGCTCGGTCCGAATGGAGCGGGCAAGACGACCAGCTTTTATATTATCACCGGCCTAATCAAGGCAGATGCAGGTAACGTTTATCTCGACGGTCATGACATTACCGCTTTGCCGATGTATCGACGGGCCCGCTTGGGGATTGGCTATCTTCCGCAGGAAGCTTCAATCTTCCGCGGCATGACGGTGGAGGACAATATCCGTGCGGTTTTGGAGGTGGTGGAGGATGACCCGCACCGCCGCGAGCAGGAGCTGGATGACTTGCTGGCCGAATTTTCGGTGACCCATTTGCGTCGGGCACCTGCGCTGGCCCTATCCGGCGGTGAGCGGCGCCGGGTTGAAATCGCCCGCGCTTTGGCCACTCAGCCGCATTTTATATTGCTTGACGAGCCACTGGCGGGCATCGACCCCATCGCCGTGGCTGAGGTACGTGATATCGTCGCCCAGCTCAAAGAGCGCGGTATCGGTGTGCTGATTACCGACCACAATGTGCGTGAGACACTGGATCTGGTGGATCGCGCCTATATCATCCACGAGGGTCGTGTGCTGCGCACCGGCACGCCTGAAGAAATTGTGGACGATGAGGATGTGCGCCGGGTCTATCTGGGCGACAGTTTTCGTCGCTAGATAAGTCCAAGTGCTTTGAAGCTGCAGTGGGCGCCCCGACCGATAATCAGATGGTCATGGACGCGTATTCCAAGCGGCGTAGCGGCGGCGATAATATCTTTAGTCAGTTTGATGTCGGCCGCGCTGGGCGTGGGGTCGCCAGAAGGGTGATTATGTACGAGAATGACAGCTGAAGCTCCATGATCGAGTGCACGCCGGATCACCTCACGCGGGTAGGCTGCGGTGTGATTGACTGTGCCGTTATGCTGCACTTCATCTGCCATCAGCTGGTTTTTGTTATCCAGAAAGAGCAGGCGAAACTGTTCTTCCCGCTCACTGCCCATCGCGGCCTGACAATAGGCCAGCAGGTTTTCCCAATTTGAAATTACAGGCTTGTTCTTGATCTTGGCGGCAAGACCACGTTCGGCCAGTTCCCCTATACTGCGTAGCGTAACGCGGACCCCATCGGACAGATTCAGCTTCTCCAGCCGTTCATCCGGCGCACGAACCAAGGACCAGAGATCGCCGAATTCACGCAACAGCTCTTTGGCCAGAGGTTTTACATCCCGGCGGGGGATAGCCAGCCCGAGCACCAGCTCAAGCAGTTCGTAATCCTGCAAGCCTTTGGGGTTGGCAAGAAAACGCTCGCGTAGCCGCTGGCGGTGACCGGCGTAATGAGGCGTTTCGGTGGCTGTATCGCTAGACATAGGGTGGTTTGGTGTAGCCCTTGGGCGAAAGGGTGAATATCTCACAACCGTCTTCAGTAACACCAATGGAGTGCTCAAATTGGGCGGAGAGGGCGCGGTCACGGGTAACCGCAGTCCAGCCATCATTCAGCACTTTTATGCGCCAGTCCGGGCTGCCGTTAATCATCGGCTCAATGGTAAAGAACATCCCGGCCTTAAGGGTCAGGCCTGTGCCAGGTTTGCCATAATGCATGACGGACGGGGCACAATGAAAAATCTTGCCAAGGCCATGGCCGCAAAAGTCGCGAACAACGCCATAGCCCATCGGCTCAACATGGCTTTGAATGGCATGACCGATATCACCAAGCGTGGCGCCGGGCTTAACCACGGCAATGCCGCGCATCAGAGCGTCATAGGTAGCCTCCACCAGTCGCTTGGCCTTAATGCCCACATCACCGACCATGTACATGCGCGAGCTGTCGCCATACCAGCCATTTAGAACCGGAGTTACGTCGATATTTACGATATCACCATCTTCCAGAACCTTGTCGCCGGGAATCCCATGGCAGACGACATGATTAATCGATGTGCAAATGGATTTAGGAAAGCCTTTATATCCCAAGGGACCGGGAACAGCGCCATGGTCACGGGTATAGTCGTGACAAATCTTGTCCAGCTCATTGGTGGTTACGCCGGGAACCACATAAGGCGTAATATAATCAAGCAGTTCGGCCGCCAGACGACCAGCCGCCCGCATAGCCGCAAAGTCGTCCGGTCCATGCAGGGGAATATTCTCAACCATCTCGGTTTCCTTGTCGTGAGACTCGCTATAATCCATATAGTACTAGATAGCTCTTTATAAGGGAAAAGTCCATCATGACGGTGAATCCAACCGCCTGCGTGCTGATTATTGGCAATGAAATCCTCTCCGGTCGGACACAGGACGGCAATCTCAACTATCTGGCGCGTAAGCTCGGTGAGGCGGGAATTCCCGTCCGTGAGGCTCGCGTTGTGCCGGATGTGCCTGAGGAAATTATCTCAGCTGTTAATGCTTGTCGCGCCAAATATACCTATGTGTTTACAACTGGTGGCATCGGCCCTACACACGATGATATTACCGCCGAGAATGTGGCCAAGGCTTTTGGTGTGCCGCTGGAGCGTAATGCCGTGGCGATGCAGATTCTCACCGACTATTACGCCGCGCAGGGGACCACCGTTAATGAGGCTAGGGCGCGGATGGCCAATGCACCTGTCGGGGCGCGTCTACTTGAAAACCCGGTCAGCAAGGCGCCCGGATTCGCCCTCGGGAATGTTTTCGTTTTGCCCGGCGTCCCCAAAATCATGCAAGCCATTTTTGATCTGCTGTTACCCACTCTCTCTGGCGGGCCGCCTGTTGTCATGAAAACCATCACGTGTCAGCTACGCGAAGGTGATCTTGCCGCGGACTTAGCTGCAATTCAGGAACAGTTTCCTCAGATCGATATTGGCAGCTACCCTAATATGAGATCGGGTAATTTTATTACTCAGTTGGTGTGCAAAGGAAGCGATGCAGCAGCCGTTCAGGCCGCCTGTGACGCGGTGGCGGATATGGTCCGTAAAATGGGTGGGAAGCCAGAATTTGAGTGAGAAAAAAGAGCCCCGGAAACCCGCTCAGCCCTGTTGCATCAGCCACTTACCTGTGTTAATCACGCGACGCCTGCAACTGGGCAGGTTTTAATCTTTGGAGCCTGAGTCTTGGCCAAGTCCGGGAATGTGCCTGAGCGCTATGCCACCGCCCTGTTTTCCCTTGCCGGGGACAAGGGGTTGCTTGATGCCGTGGCGGCTGATCTGAGTGTTTTATCCACGCTGCTCGATCAATCCGCTGATTTCCGCCAACTGGTTGACAGCCCTGTACTCTCGCGTGCTGAGCAAGCCAAGGGTATTGCCGCCATAGCGAGTAAGGCTGGTGTTACCGATCTTACTCGTCGTTTTCTCGGCACTCTGGCCTCAAACAGGCGGCTGTCTGCCTTGGCAAGTGTCGCTGTTCGTTACAAGGCCAAGCTGGCTGCCTCGCGCGGCGAACATACAGCGCAGGTTATCAGCGCCATGGCACTGCGTCCCGGCCAGCTCGAGGCACTACGCGAAAAGCTTACGGCCAAGCTCGGTGGGCGCGTGACTTTTGAACTCAAGATTGATCCTGAGATTCTGGGCGGTCTGATCGTCAAGATCGGCTCGCGAATGATTGACAGCTCGGTCCGTGGACGGCTCGAGCGTATTGGTTTTGCCATGAAAGGAAGCATGTGATGGAACTGCGTGCCGCTGAGATTTCGACCATTCTGAAAGAGCAGATTGCCGGATTTGGTAATCAGGCTGAAGTGACCGAGATTGGCCGTGTGCTGTCGGTGGGTGACGGTGTAGCCCGCGTGTATGGTCTGGATAATGTGCAGGCCGGCGAAATGGTTGAGTTTCCCGGTGGCATCAAGGGTATGGCCCTCAATCTCGAAGCCGATAACGTCGGTATCGTGATTTTCGGCGATGATCGCACCATCAAGGAAGGCGATGTCGTCAAGCGTACCAATGCCATTGTTGAGTGCCCGGTGGGTCGTGGTCTGCTTGGCCGTGTGGTTGACGGTCTGGGCAATCCGATTGACGGCAAAGGTCCACTCAAGGATGTGACGACCAGTCGTGTTGAGGTGAAAGCTCCTGGCATCATTCCGCGTAAGGGTGTGCACGAACCGATGCAGACCGGCCTGAAGGCGATTGACTCTCTGGTGCCGATTGGCCGTGGCCAGCGCGAGTTGATTATTGGCGATCGCCAGACGGGTAAAACCGCGGTTGCGCTAGATACCATTCTCAACCAGAAGACCATCAATGCGGGCGATGACGAGAGCAAGAAGCTCTACTGCATTTATGTCGCGATTGGTCAGAAGCGTTCCACCGTGGCTCAGCTTGTGCGTACGCTGGAGGAAAACGGCGCGCTTGAGTATTCTATCGTTGTTGCCGCTACCGCATCGGACCCAGCACCGTTGCAGTTCCTCGCGCCATATACGGGCGCCGCGATGGGCGAATACTTCCGCGACAACGGCATGCACGCCCTCATCATTTATGATGATCTGTCCAAGCAGGCGGTCGCCTATCGCCAGATGAGCCTCCTGTTGCGTCGTCCGCCGGGCCGCGAAGCCTATCCGGGTGACGTGTTCTACATTCACTCGCGCCTGCTCGAGCGTGCCTGCAAGCTTAACGAAGCCAACAAGAGTGGCTCGCTCACCGCGCTGCCGATCATTGAAACGCAGGCGGGCGACGTGTCGGCCTACATTCCCACCAACGTGATCTCCATTACCGATGGTCAGATCTTCCTTGAAACCGGCATGTTCTATAAGGGCATCCGTCCGGCTATTAACGTCGGTCTGTCGGTGTCCCGCGTGGGTTCGGCCGCGCAGATCAAGGCGATGAAGCAGGTGGCTGGCTCGATCAAGCTGGAGCTGGCGCAGTACCGCGAAATGCAGGCCTTCGCCCAGTTCGCGAGCGATCTCGACGCCGCCACGCAGAAGCTGCTGGCGCGCGGTGCCCGCCTCACCGAGCTGCTCAAGCAGCCGCAATATAGCCCGCTGCCGGTTGAGTTGCAGGTGGCGGTGATCTTTGCTGGTGTGAAGGGCTATCTCGATAACGTCCGTGCCGAGCATGTGACCCGCTATGAGCAGCAGTTGGTGTCTGCCCTGCGCAGTACCGGGGTGGATATTCTTGATGCCATTCGCAACGAAAAGCAGATCACGGCGGGTACAGAAGAAAAGCTTCGCGCCTTCCTTGAGAACTTCGGCAAGAGCTTTGCGTAAGAGGATAATATGCCTATCGCGCTAAATGAAGACAGGCCAGAGTTCCATGTAGCTGTTGCATTTAATGACAATGCTACGGCACGCGAGCTTTGTGATGTCTATGCGGATTTGCATGATTTAGGTGCCGCGCCGCTCAGCAGGAGTGCCTATATGATGGATCATCGTAAGTTGGCGCCTGTTATTTCTAGTAATGGCTGGCCTGATGGACAGGTTAGTTTTATCTTTTTTGCTGTTGCAAAAAATCATGTTTCGCTAATGCAGGCTGATGTGGTTTTTTATAACCTTTTCAGGTCTCATGATTGCGTCGCAGCTATTCAGACTGGTTGCCTGAGAAATAGTGGTGACGAGAGGCAAGTTGCCATGGAAGTCTCTCATGTGAAGCTCTTTAGGAAACTAAAGGCAGGAGGCACAAATGCCCAGCCTTAAGGAATTCCGCATCCGCATCGACAGCGTGAAATCCACGCGCAAGATCACCTCGGCTATGAAGATGGTGGCCGCAAGCAAGCTCAAGCGGGCGCAAGAGCAGGCCGAAGCCTCGCGGCCTTATGCCGAGCGTATGGCGGTTATGTTGCAGCGTATTGCCAGCGCCGTGCAGGGCGGGGCGAGTGCGCCCAAGCTGATGGCGGGTACGGGCAGCGATCAAAAGCAATTGATTGTCGTCGTTACGTCGGACCGCGGTTTGTGCGGCGGCTTTAACGGCAATCTGGTGCGTGAAGTTCGCCGCAAAGTGCGCAACCTTCTCGCTGCCGGCAAAGAGGTCAAGCTGATTTGCGTGGGCCGCAAGGGGCGCGACCTGCTGCGCCGCGACTTTGCCAACCTGATTGTTGGCAGCTATGAAGGTATCGGCGGTAAAAAGAAGATTACTTTTGCCGAAGTACAGCCTGTTGCCGAGAAGGTGCTCGCTTTGTTCGAGAAGGGGGAAACGGATATCGTTTCCCTATTCTACAACCGCTTCAAGTCAGTGATCGCGCAGATCCCGACCGATCAGCAGCTGGTGCCGTTTGTGGCGCCGGATGCGGTCCCTGCGGTTGAGCCGCAAGCGGTCTATGAATATGAGCCGGATGAAGAGGCCATGCTGGCCGAGTTGCTGCCGCGCAATATCAGCACGCAAATTTATAGCGCCATTCTTGAGAGTGCAGCGGGTGAGCAGGGCGCGCGTATGAGCGCAATGGATAACGCGACCCGTAATGCTTCGGACATGATTGGCAAGCTTACGCTGCGCTATAACCGCGCCCGTCAGGCCCACATTACCAAGGAACTTATTGAAATCATCAGCGGCGCTGAAGCCCTGTAAAGTTAGGAGAAGGAACGCATCATGACTACCACCGGAAAGATTACGCAGGTTCTTGGCCCCGTTGTCGACGTGAAGTTTGAGGGTAGTCTACCCGCCATTCTGAGCGCGTTGCATACCCAGAACGAAGGTAAAACGCTGGTGCTCGAAGTCGCTCAGCATCTGGGTGAGGGTACAGTGCGCGCTATCGCGATGGATTCAACCGACGGTCTGGTGCGTGGACAGTCGGTTACGGATACAGGCAAGGCCATTCAGATGCCGGTTGGTCCGGAGACCCTCGGCCGTATCATGAATGTGATTGGTGAGCCAATTGACGAGCGCGGTCCGGTTGCGGCGAAGAAGACCTATCCGATCCATCGCCCAGCTCCTGAGTTTGTCGAGCAAAGCACCGAAGCGCAGATTCTGGTGACCGGCATCAAGGTGATTGATCTGCTCGCGCCTTACCTCAAGGGCGGCAAGATTGGCCTGTTTGGCGGCGCGGGTGTAGGCAAGACCGTGACCATCATGGAGCTGATCAACAACGTAGCCAAGGCGCACGGCGGTGTGTCGGTGTTCGCGGGCGTGGGTGAGCGTACCCGTGAGGGTAACGACCTCTATCATGAAATGATGGAATCTGGCGTTATCAAGACCGATGGCCCTGGCTCCAAGGTGTCGCTGGTTTATGGCCAGATGAACGAGCCGCCGGGTGCGCGTGCCCGCGTTGCACTCTCGGGCCTGACACAGGCCGAGTATTTCCGTGATGAAGAAGGTCAGGACGTGCTGTTCTTCGTCGATAACATTTTCCGCTTTACGCAGGCCGGTTCGGAAGTGTCGGCGCTGCTCGGGCGTATTCCCTCGGCTGTGGGTTATCAGCCCACTTTGGCGACGGACATGGGTGCGCTGCAAGAGCGCATTACCTCGACCAAGAAAGGCTCGATCACCTCGGTGCAGGCGATTTATGTGCCCGCCGACGATCTCACCGATCCGGCTCCGGCCACGTCTTTTGCCCACTTGGATGCCACTACGGTGCTAAACCGCTCGATTGCTGAGCTAGGTATTTTCCCTGCGGTTGACCCGCTCGATTCAACCAGTCGCGCGCTCGACCCGCGCATTGTGGGCGAGCGTCATTACAAGGTAGCCCGTGATGTGCAGAAGGTCCTGCAGACCTATAAGTCGCTGCAGGATATTATCGCCATTCTGGGCATGGATGAGTTGAGTGAAGACGACAAGCTGATTGTGGCCCGCGCCCGCAAAATCCAGCGCTTCCTCTCGCAGCCATTCCATGTGGCCGAAGTCTTCACCGGTACGCCGGGCGTTCTGCTCAAGCTGGAAGATACCATCAAGGGCTTTGAAGGCATTGTGAAGGGTGACTACGACCATCTGCCTGAATCTGCTTTTTATATGGTTGGCACCATTGAGGAAGCCGTGGCCAAAGCCAAGAAGATGGCAGCCGAAGCAGCATAACGTAAGGATACTTCATCATGTCCACCATCGTTTTCGAGCTGGTTTCACCCGAGCGTCTGCTGGTCAGCCGTGCTGTCGAGATGGTCACGGTGCCCGGTACCGAAGGCGACTTTGGCGTCCTGCCTGGCCATGCCCCCTTAGTTAGCTCGCTGCGCGTAGGTGTGCTTGATGTCCGTACGGACGCCGCCACTGCCGAGCGTTACTTTGTTGCTGGTGGTTTCGCCGAAGTATCGCCCGAGCGGTGTACTGTACTGGCGGAAGAAGCGATCCCCTTCAGCGAGATGGATCGGGCCAAGGTGGAAGCTGAAATCAAATACTATCAGGATGCGCTGTTGGTTACGGAAAAAGAAGATGTAAAAGCGAAATTCAAGCGCCGGATTGAACTTGCTGAAGTCAAGCTGTCCTTGTTGGCGCACTGATGACCGCGCACTGGAACTACCTGACCGACATTAACTGGGCCGCGTTTGACCCCACCAAGGTTGATCCTGAATTAGCCAAAGTTGTGCGTGCAGCTGCGCTCGTTGAATATGGTGGTGGGCACTATGCCGACTATCTGTGTAGCGTTTTTTCAGATGATCCAGAGTTCTGTCAGGTGGCGCGGGATTGGGCCGCTGAAGAGATACAGCACGGGCAGGCATTGGGCAAATGGGCGGAAACGGTTGATGCATCCTATGACCTTGAAGCACGCTACAAGGATTTCCGCTCCGGCTATTCACTTGATACCGCCCAGCAAAACTCGGTGCGCGGCAGCCGTGCCGGGGAACTGGTGGCGCGCTGCATGGTGGAGACCGGCACTAGTAGCTATTACACGGCTATGGCCGAGCAGGCAGCCGAGCCTGTGCTGAAGCAGATCTGCCAGCATATTGCGGCTGATGAATTGCGCCACTACAAGCTGTTCTATACTCACCTTAACCACTATTTGCAGCGTGAGCCGATGAGTTTATTGGCACGGCTGCGGGTGGCATTAGGGCGTATTGCCGAAAGTGAAGATGATGAGCTGGCTTACGCTTACTATGCTGCGAATCGGGCTGAAGGGCAGGCGTATGATCGTGAAACGTTCAGCCGGGCCTACATGCGCCGTGCCTTCGGGTTTTATCGCCAGCATCATATTGAGCGCGTGGTTGGTATGGTGTTCAAGGCCTGTGGCCTTAGCCCGCAATCGTTGATCTATAAGGGAGCCTCACGCGTCGCGTGGTGGAGCCTGAATCGGAAGGTCAAGCAGCTCGAAAAACTAGCCGCTTAGTCGGTTCCCAGAATATCGGTAAATTCGGCTAAAACTTTCTCATAGGTGTGGCGTTTAAAGGGAACGATACGCTCCAGCATCTGCATGGGCGTCATCCAGCGCCAGTTGCCAAATTCCGGGTCGTCTGTTGCCATTGTATTAATGTCGGTATCGGTGCCGAGCAGGCGGGCCGCCACCCAGTATTGTTCCTGCCCGCGATACTGGTTATTCGGTACCCGGTTCATGACATGATCGGGAAAATCATACCGCCAAGGCTTACGACAGACCCTGAGAATATGGAGTTTGTCACGAACGAGGCCGACTTCCTCATACGCCTCACGGTAGAATGCCTGTTCAATAGTCTCGCCCTGATTGATCCCGCCTTGTGGCATCTGCCAAGCGCCGGGAATATCAATTCGCTCCCCCACCCAAATCAAATTATATGCACTAAGCAGTAGCACACCAACATTCGGGCGGTAGGGCAGTCGGCTTCGATTGCTACGAAAAAAGGCCATTAGGACAGGTCAATGTGGAGCGGCGTGTGAATCCGCCGGCTTGGAGGGCTGTGTGGGAGGTATTTCAACCTTGGCAACGTGCTCAGGTGCCGGGCTCGCGGCAGAGGCAGGGGCGAGTGCCAAGCCCTTTTGCGCGAGCGTTGGTAGCCAATTGGCAAGGCGGTCAAGCGTTAGAGGTGTGAGTTCACTCACCAAAACCAGATGCCCAGTTTCACGCGCCCGCTGCTCGGCTTCGGTCAAGAGGCGATCAATGTCAGCAGGTCGCTCGTAGTCGGAGAGATCAAGGGGAATAGCCACAGCCGCCGCCTGATGGGACAGGGCAACGGCAATTAGGTCAGCGCGATGTGATAAAAGTTGGAGACCCCGCCGATGCAAATCGCTGAGCAGAGCTTGTACGAAATTACTATCATCGAGTAGAGACATATTCTGCGGCAGTAGCAGACCTGTGTAGCCGACGGCTTTTGCCAGAATAAGGTGGAGCCGCTGCATATTCTCAGAGGTGCTCAGGCCATCCCTCAGGGCACTGCTACCCGGATCGGCAAGGCCTGTGAGTTGTTTCTGCTCGGCCGGAATGGCGAGCAAGACCTCATGCCCGGCTAGGCGTGCCGTATTAAGTGCAATATCCAACTGCGGTGAGAAGACGCTGAACGCCAGAGCGACTGAGCCGGGCAAACGGCGAATTGCCTGCGCCAAGATATCCTTCTGCAGACCAACATTTTTAAGGATAACGGAGATACGTGGCCGCGCATCGGTTGGATCGAATGGATAGGCGTAGGCCAGCCGTGGCAGCTGTCCGGCTGCACTGGCAATCGGCAAAGAGCCAATTGGCGTGCTCTCGATGAGATCAGCCAGAGGAGCGGCGGGTAAAGCCCGATCGGGCGGATCTACCCCTAGGACCAGAGGTGGGGGCAGGGGACCAATGGAGATAGCTGCGGCAGGGCTTGGTGGTACAGAACGGCTTGCCAGCCACATATCAGCGGCCAGCACCCCTACAAGAAAGGCCAGCCATAGCAGCATCAAGGCCATGCGGTGCTGACGTACGCGCGCAATAAAAGCCTTACCTTTGCCAAGCAGTTCGGGGCGTTTCAGAGCGAAGACGGGAAGGCGCAGCGCGAGGTTCACCGTATGCTCCCTTGAGGTTTGCCGCCTTCCGTGACCGGCTTAGCCGTATCATTGGCCAAGGTCGCAGCAACTGGTGTTACAGGACCACTGTTGTACAGGGCCAAGCCGCGAATGAGGTCAAGCGCACGAATAAGCTGATAGTCGCTTGCGCTGTCTTCAGATTTTTCGCTGGCGTCTTCTGTTGGCTTCTCATCTTTGGGGGCAAGGGGCAAAACGGCCGGCTTGTCACTTGGTTTCTCAGCTTTGCCTTCGGCTGGGGTGGGGGTATCGTTACGCAGAGCGCCGTGCAGATCGGCTTCGTGGATGTTTAGGCCCTTGTTTTCAATTGCCTCAACCTTGGCTGGTTCAACGACCAGATCCGGTACAATACCTTCCGACTGGATCGACCGTCCGGATGGCGTGTAATAACGCGCCGTCGTCAGGCGGATGGCACCATAACCCCGAATGGGGGAGACAGTCTGAACTGAGCCTTTGCCAAAGCTCTTCGTCCCCAGAACGATCGCGCGCCGCTGATCTTGTAGTGCGCCGGAAACAATTTCAGACGCTGAGGCCGAACCGCCATTAATAAGGACAACGATCGGCTTTCCGTTCAGCATGTCGCCTGGGGTGGAGTTATAGCGGCGGTTTTCATCCGGATTTCGGGCGCGAGTGGAGACAATTTCACCTTTATCAAGGAAAGTATCCGTCACCGAAACGGCCTGTTCCAGCAACCCGCCGGGGTTATCACGCAGATCAAGCACAATTCCCTGCAGTTTATCGCCCAGCTTGGCCTTGATTTCACCAAGCGCCTTGTCTAGCCCAACTTGTGTTTGATCGGTAAAACTGGTTATGCGAACGTAACCCACATCGCCTTCGGTGCGGGAACGCACACTCTGCACCTGAATGATGGCGCGAACAATGGTAAGTTCCAGCGGTTCGCCAGCTCCCTTACGGACAACTGTAAGCTTGATACTGGTGCCGGGTGTGCCGCGCATGGTGTTGACAGCTTCTTGCAGTGTCAAACCCATAACCGGCTTACCGTCCAGTGCCACAATCAAGTCACCCGACTTGAGACCGGCCTTTTTGGCGGGCGTTTCATCAATCGGAGCGACAACTTTTACTGCACCGCTTTCCATCGTAACTTCGATGCCCAGCCCGCCAAATTTGCCGCGGGTCTGAATTTGCATGTCCTTGAGCTCATCCTGATTGAGGTAGGCGGAGTGTGGGTCAAGGCGCGACAACATACCGTTCAGAGCGGCCTCTATCAGCTCCTTGTCAGTCTTGGGTTCAACGTATTCTTCACGCGTCCGCTCAAACACGTCGCCAAATAGTTTCAGGAGTCGGTAGGTTTCTGAGGTGTCGGTTGTGGCCGGAGACGAGGCCGGAGCTGTCGCAGTCGCGGACGGTGGCGCAGTTGTAGCCGGGGCTGATGCTGCTGGCTCAGCCGCCAATACCGCAGGGGCAGTGAGCAGGCTTAGGACGAATAGAGAGCAAGTAGGGATACGGAACAAAGCAAGCCTCGGAAAAGATTATGAAAGCTGGCTGAAGGATAGCGGAATATGAGTATAAAGCCAGCGAGAAAAATCCCTTAGCCTTTCGTGAGTCGCTGAGCGACTGCGCCGAGCGGATCGACCGGTGTGCCATTATGGCGAACTTCAAAATACAGTTCCGGCGGCACAGCTGCGCTCTCCGGCATGTGGCCCAAGAGTTCGCCGGCTGCTACCCGATCACCGACCTCGACACTGACCTTGGCAAGGCCAGCAACGACACTGTGAAAATCGCCATTATGTTTTAGGATCAAAATACGACCGTACCCGCGGAAAGGCCCAGCGAAGGCGACTCGGCCACTGGCGACAGCCGCAACGGGAGCCCCAGCGCGCGGCCGCAGAGTTATCCCATTGCTCAGTGTACCAAAATTATCCTTCTCTCCAAAGCGAATGGTAGCTGGTGCGCTTAGTGGCAAACGCCGTAAAGCACCCGCAGGCAGGTTGACGGTTTTAGTCCGGCTGGTTTCTTCCGGCTCGCTCTCGAGCCGCTCCACCAGATCATGCAGGTCCTTGGCATCGCGACCCAAACGGTCAAGTCGTTCGGTCAGCGCGGTTGTGGCGGCTCGGGTTTCCTTAAGTCGCGCGTTGCGTTGCTCAACCAGTTTTTGCAGATCTTGGGCTTTGCGGGCATAGCTGGCTCGTTCCGAGACGACAGATTTTTTCTGCGCTTCCAGCTTACGACGCAATTCGCGCAAATCCGTGACGCTGGCCGCCAGTTCATCGGCGCGGCGCTGAATCTCGGGCAGAAGGGCCCTTAGCTGTACATCCGTATGAAGCCGATTTAGCAGTGGTTGTGAGGAAAACAGATAAAGATTGGTGGGGGTGATTGCCATGCGTTGCAAGAGGGCTAAAGTATGAGCCAAAGATTCACGCTGGGTGATGAGTTGCTCACTACGCCGTGCGGCAGCTCCCTCAAGATCATTCAGGTTGTTTTCCAGCTCCAGCAAGGCAGCACTGGACTTATCCGCGGCTGTAGTTGCCGCAATCAGCTTTTGTCGAAGTGCGGAAAGTTCTTGATTAAGCTGGACTTCCTGCGCTTCCAGTTTGCTTTTTTGCTCTGCACTCAGGCTGAGTTGCTTTTCCAGACGTTGTAATTTTTTTTGTGACTCGGGATCTGCCCATGCCGGGACAGCAAGCAAGATCATGAGCAGTGAGATCCAGATACGCATCAGACACTAATCAGATTGCGCCCGGTCATGCTCACCGGTTGTGGCATGTGCAGCAGAGCCAGCAAGGTCGGGGCTATATCGGCAAGTGTGCCATTGCTTAGCTGAGCCTGAGCAGGGCCGCCAGCGAGCAGGATGGGGACCGGGTTCATGGAGTGGGCGGTATGTGGACCGCCGGAGCCATCATCCCATAGCTCTTCACAATTGCCGTGATCGGCTGTTATCAGTAGCGCTCCGCCCTTGGCTTTGATCGCGTGCCAGATTGCCCCAAGGCCGGCATCCACGGCTTCCACAGCTTTGATGGCGGCGGCAAGAATCCCCGTATGCCCTACCATATCGGCATTGGCAAAATTCAGGATAATGAGATCGTATTTATCGCTGTTAATTGCCGCTACACACTGACGCGTGACTTCAGGGGCTGACATCTCAGGCTGCAGGTCATAGGTAGCGACTTTGGGTGAGGGCACCAGAATGCGGTCTTCACCCTCATACACTGTCTCCTCTCCCCCATTAAAGAAGAAGGTTACATGCGCATATTTCTCGGTCTCAGCAATCCGCAACTGCTTTTTGCCGGCTTTGCTGACTAGCTCCCCAAGGACGTCGGTCAGTACCTTGGGGGGAAAAAGTGCTTTTAGGAATGGGTTGAGTGCAACTGAATACTCAACCATGCCCAGTCGGCTGACAAAAGAAAGCGTTGGGTGCTCAAAGGCTGTAAAAGCAGGGTCAAGCAGTGCAGTTAGGATCTGTCGGGCGCGATCCGCGCGGAAATTGGCGAATAAAAGTGCATCCCCCGATTTAATGCCGGTATAGCCCTGTGCAACCATGGGAGCTATAAATTCATCCGTTACATTCGCGGAATAAGAGGACTCAATCGCGGCAACAGGATCCTGAAAACGTGGACCTTGGGCTTGAACAATTGCCCGATAGGCCTGTTCGGTTCGTTCCCATCGCTTGTCACGATCCATGGCGTAATAGCGCCCGGAGATGGTTACAAGCCGTGCTTGGGCTGGCAACTGGGCCACCAGCGCCTTGATTTGTCCCGCGCTGCTCTTGGGCGCAACATCACGCCCATCGGTAAAGGCGTGGAGCGCAACAGGAACTCCCGCCGCTGTTATGATTCTTGCGAGGGCGAGGATATGACTCTGATGCGCATGAACACCACCGGGGGAGCATAAGCCCATCAGATGACAGGTGCCACCGCTGGCCTTCAGGGCGCTTATGTGGTGGACCAGCTCCGGATTTCTAGCAAGCGATCCGTCTTTAATTGCTTGGTCAATTTTGGGTAGATCTTGCATCAGAATCCGACCCGCCCCCATCGTAATATGCCCAACCTCAGAATTTCCCATCTGTCCCTCAGGAAGGCCAACCGTCAGGCCCGATGTTTCAAGCAGGGCATGAGGGTACGTCGCCCATAACTCGCGCCAGTGCGGCGCCTTCGCTTGGGCTATGGCGTTATGCTCGTTAGCTTCGCGATGGCCCCAGCCATCAAGTATGCACAGAACAACCGGGCGAGGGGGGGACGACATGATTTTCCTGCTTTCATACAACATGTTGTTTTTATATGATTTTTCTACATCGCGCCAGACTTAGTCTGCGACATTTTACCCCTCATTAAATGCTGCAGTGCATAATGCATATAGGGAGACACAGATGACCGATTGCACACCCCCTTGGGGTCTTGATGAGACGGCTGACGCCTCTGGCCGCTACCAACGGCCCGAATTGCCCCAGCATACAGAATCACCGGCTCTTGTTCTAACCGAAGCCGGGGAAGTCCTGATTCGGCGCGGTGAGCCAAAGACCTGCTGTCAGGTTGCCATTATCATTGGCAAGGCAACGACAGGTCTGTCGCGCCCGCAGGTCGAGCGGATGCAGCGCACTTGGGATATTGCACTGGCCGTTGCTAACGGTGAGAGCGAGCACGTGGTATTCCAGCCGATGCCGCATCATTGGCGCTTTTCACGAGTGGACTATCAAGCCTGGGACGAATGGCTTGAGCAGCGCGCAGAACGCACGATCCGGCAGGCTAGTTCCCGCGATGATAGGGGTGTCCAGCGTTGATTTGCTGCGCGCGATAAATTTGCTCAATCAACATGACCCGGGCCAGCATGTGCGGCCATGTGAGCTGACCGAAACTGATCAACAGCTGGGCGCGTTGCCGCAAGACATCGGTCAGGCCATCTGCTCCGCCTAAAATAAAAACCAGATCGGATGCACCGCTCTCTATCCATGTGCGGTAGTGTGACGCAAATTGGAGGCTATTCAGATTTTTCCCCCGCTCATCACAGGCTATAACAATCGCCTGCGCCGGGATGGCGTTTAAAAGTGCGGTTTCTTCACGGGCTTGTGTAGCAGGGCGACATTCTATTTCTTTGAGGACCGGAACAGGTACGATACGCTTTGCGTAATCGGCATAGAGATCGGCCACACTTCCGCGCGCCTTACCAATAGCCAGAATAGTCAACCGCACAGGGTTAGCGACGTGAGGCCCCAATGGCCTCAGGCGCCCACAGGCTTTCGATCTGATAGAATTCGCGCACCTCCGGCCGGAACAGGTGGACAATCACATCACCCGTATCAACCAGCACCCAGTCACCCGTATCCAGCCCTTCGATACTGGGTTTTTTCCCCTCTTTTGTCAGTTTGTCCCGCAGATGCTCAGCCATGGCGGTCACCTGGCGGCCCGATTTACCGGACGCGATGACCATATAGTCCGCCAGCGAGGAGCGGCCCACCAGATCATAGCTGACAATATCTTCTGCCTTATCCGCATCCAGCGACTGAACAATCATGTCCTTGATTTTGGTAATGGCAGACAGACCTTTGCCTGTAGGCTTAGCTGCTTTGGTCGCCGTGCGGGCTACCGACTTATTGGCCGTCGTTTTCTTGACTGCAGGTTTCCCTGCAGGAGTTTTTACGGTTGCCGATTTTGACTTGGCTGTCGCTTTCTTGCGGGGGGAAGCTGTCGTTTTGGTAGGCACTCGGCCATGGTCTCCTGTTAGGTCTGCACCAGATTCTGGCGGCTGCCGGAACCTCCTGAAAGTATAGCATTAACCCAAGCGATTGCTCTAGAAAAATTGCTTCTTTGAAACAGAAAGATCAGATTCGATATGAATTTAGCATGACCTGCAAGTCCCAAGGTACCACAGCACCCCGCCGCGGCGGGACCATAATGTGGCGCAGATTTGGCCGCGTAGGAAATGGCTGGATTAGCGGCCCCTGTGTAAACGGTATAGGTGCCAGCGAGGTATAGTCTTTAGGGAATCCAGTAATGAATTTGGATTGCTCATTAGACGACAGTCCCGTGTTACGGTGCTGGCTTGCGGCAAGCTGCTCCCACCCAAAAAGCGACTGGTAAAGCTGTAGCTGGCGTGAATATGGCTCAGGAGCATTTGGGTTGAGCGCAATCACTTTATTATGAAGATCGATCGAAAATGCCGCGTTAATTTCTGGTAGGCGCGGGTCCGGACAAACGGCATACCCCTGCCGGTCCAGCATAATCACATAAGCCCTCAGTTTATTAGCGCGCTCGTCCCCCACGACAAGTAAGTGTCGATCGAGTGAGAGTGAATCCATCAAAAAAGCGGCCTCGGCGGTGCGTACGCGAGGCAAACAGACCTCTGCACTGCGCACGATATGAGAGGCAACGCTTTTATTAAACTCCGCCTGAAGCTCATGCTCGTCACCTAGAAACAAGGTATCCGGATTAGCTTGTGCACTCGTCAGGCAAAAAGGCACAGCGAGTGCACAGAAAGTGCTACGGATTGAGCGTGCTAAGCTGTTCATACTGCCCCCTGTTTAAGTTCTTTGGGGAGACGTTACGTTGGCGTCAGCACCCAAGTCAACCGCTAACTAGCTGAGAGTACCAGATCATCACGATGAATCAGAACATCACGACCGCCAAGTTCTCCCAGAATCTGCTCGATTTCGGCGCTTTGGTGCCCTTTGATTCGGGTAGCTTCGTCACTCGAATAGGCGGATAGCCCACGGGCAACCTCGCGGCCGTCAGCGGTCATCACCTGCACCACATCGCCGCGTTCAAACGTGCCAGTAACAGCGGTCACTCCAGAAGGTAGCAGGCTCTTGCCGCGTTGCAGGGCGCTGAGCGCTCCCGCGTCGATGATAAAAGTGCCTTGGGTGGCCACATGCCCGGCAATCCACTTTTTGCGCGCCGAAAGAGGATTTGTGGCAGGGACGAACCAACTACAGGGTGTTTTTTCCATCGCCTCCAGCGGGTGTAGCATCCGGCCCGAGGCTATGGCCATACGGCAGCCCGCGCTGAGAGCAATCTTGGCGGCCATCAGCTTGGTCACCATGCCACCAGTGGACAGGCTAGTACCGGCAGGCCCGGCCATCGCCTCAATTTCAGGCGTAATGTCAGTTATGCGTTCTAGCAACCGGGCCGAACTGTTCTTTTTGGGATCGGCGGTGTACAGCCCATCAATATCCGAGAGCAACACTAGGGTATCGGCTGAAACCATCTGCGCGACACGAGCGGCAAGTCGGTCGTTATCGCCAAAGCGGATTTCATCCGTCGCGACGGTATCATTCTCGTTGATCAACGGTACGGCACCCAGACGCAGTAGTGTGTTGATGGTGGCGCGGGCGTTGAGGTGGCGCTGCCGTGCTTCGGTATCTTCGGGGGTGACCAGAACCTGCGCCACGGTAACGGCATGGCGGGCGAGGGCTTCATGCCAGGCTTGGGCAAGGCGCAATTGCCCGGCAGCGGCAGCGGCCTGTTTTTCTTCCAGTTTAAGTGGCCGACCCACAAGCCCCAGATGACGGCGACCCGTGGCAACCGCGCCGGAGGTCACGATGACCACTTCCTGCCCACGGGCACGGCAGGCGGCTACGTCATCGGCAAAAGCCTCCATCCAGTTCCGATTGATCTCGCCACTCGCTTCATCCACCAATAGTGCCGAGCCAACCTTAAGCACCAGACGGCGCGCGGAGCGCAGTGTTTCAGAAGGCGGGGCGAGGGTGTCAGTCAGACTCATGTCGGGCATTGTCGATGATTTGCGCCAGCGCGGCAACAACCTCTTTCACGCCTTTTTTAGTAGCGGCGGAGAGGGGCATGACAGAGGCCTTGCTGCTGCGCTTGAGGCTGGTGACCAGCTTTTTCACGGTCGCCTCATCCAGTGCGTCAATCTTGTTCAGGCCTACGATAAAAGGTTTATCAATCAGTCCGCCGCCATAGGCTTTCATCTCGGCGCGTACGGTCTTGAAATCAGCCAGCGGGTTCTCGGCAGTACCATCAACCAGATGCAGCAGCACCTTGTTGCGCTCGACATGGCCGAGGAAGCGGGTACCTAGACCTTTCCCTTCATGCGCGCCTTCAATCAGGCCCGGAATGTCGGCCATAACAAATTCCCAATCCCCGGCGCTGATAACGCCCAGATTGGGGGTGATGGTGGTGAAGGGGTAATCGGCAATCTTGGGGCGTGCGCGCGACGTAGCAGCGAGGAAGGTTGACTTCCCCGCATTGGGCAGCCCTACAATACCAGCATCCGCAATCAGTTTGAGACGCAGCCAAATAGCGCGCTCTTCACCGGGAAAGCCGGGGGTGCTCTGGCGCGGCGCACGGTTGGTTGAGCTCTTGAAATGCGCATTGCCAAAGCCGCCATCGCCACCGCGCAGGAACACTACGCGCTGGCCTTTTTCGGTAAGGTCAAGCAACACGGTCTCTTTGTCCTCATCGAGAACTTGGGTACCGGCGGGTACCTTCAGGATCACGTCTTTACCCATCGCGCCGGTGCGATCCGCACCCATACCGTGTCCACCGCGCCCGCCCTTGAAATGCTGCGCGTAACGATAGTCAATCAGCGTATTCAGGCCATCGGCGACTTCAAAGACGACGTCACCGCCCTTGGCGCCGTTGCCACCATCCGGGCCGCCTTTATCGACATACTTCTCGCGCCGGAAGCTTACGCAGCCACCGCCGCCGTCGCCGGATTTCACGTAGATCTTTGCTTCGTCGAGGAACTTCATGCGCTCAGGCCTAAAAACAAAAGGGGACCGGTCGCCCGATCCCCCGAGAAACCGATTGGTTCTGTGTTACTCCGCCGCGGCGGGGATCACCGACACATACTGACGATTGTCACGCTTACGCACAAACTTAACGGTGCCAGCGCAGGTGGCATACAGGGTGTGATCCTTGCCCATGCCAACGTTTTCGCCCGCATGGTACTGGGTGCCGCGCTGACGGACGATGATGTTGCCAGCAGGGATAAGCTGGCCACCGTAGCGCTTAACACCGAGGCGCTGGCTGTTACTGTCGCGACCGTTGCGGGAGCTACCGCCTGCTTTTTTGTGTGCCATGTTCCGTTACTCCTTGTCTATGTGGCCGATCACTTCGGATTAAGCTGCCTTGATGTCCTTCACGCGCAATACCGTCACCAGCTGGCGATGGCCCTTCTTGCGGCGATAGTTCTTGCGGCGGCGCTTCTTGAACACCAGAATTTTTTCGTTGCGGTCCTGACCGAGGATCTCGGCGGTGACAACGGCACCCTTCACATTGGGGGTCCCCACGGTGACCTTGGCGCCTTCGCCCACCATCAGCACGTCCTCAAGCTTCAGGGTGGCACCTGCCTCGCCCTCAAGCTTCTCAACGCGAACGACGTCGCCGATTGCGACCTTGTACTGCTTTCCGCCGGTGCGGACGACTGCAAACATGACAACCACCTTAAATCGTTAACGCCGGTGCGGCGCAGAACAACCCTGCGCATCCGGCTTAGCGGCGGGGATTTACCGGGTTCCGGGGCTAAAGTCAACAGTTTTGGCAAGTGTTTTTCCCTCTTTTTTCTATCCGCTTCAAGAGGCTGGTATTTTTTTCCGACTTCCATTATATCGGCCCCCACAACCGCGCCGGAGAGGTGGCAGAGTGGTTGAATGCGTCGGTCTCGAAAACCGGAGTAGTCGCAAGGCTACCGTGGGTTCGAATCCCACCCTCTCCGCCATTGGTTGCTCCTACGGTGTCTATACCTTAGCCGATTTGGCGTTTTGGTGGGCTGATTATTCGCTTTTATAGATAATTGCTATCTTTTTATGCTTATGAGTTATCGCGCATCTTAATTTCATGCAAAGGTAGATGTCTTGATGCAGGGTCCAGAAAAGAACCAGCACTGGTTTGCCGAGATTGAGAGTCTGCGCGGACTTGCAGCTCTATTGGTTGTTTTTTATCACATACCTGCTTGGAACCAGTTGATCTACAATATCCCTATCTTCAGGCATGGCCATCTTATGGTGGACTTCTT
This sequence comes from Micavibrio sp. UBA2400, assembly GCA_002343265.1. Lineage (GTDB taxonomy): Bacteria > Pseudomonadota > Alphaproteobacteria > UBA2400 > UBA2400 > UBA2400. The sequence goes on along the minus strand of DDSC01000039.1, from coordinate 25,896 downwards.
TTTTGTGTTGTCTGGCTTTGTCATTTTTAGCAGCTACCAGGGAAGAATAAGATCGGCCAAGGATGCCATGAAGTTCCACTTGCTGCGCATAGGAAGGCTGTACCCTGTTCATCTTCTTTTTCTTTTCGTTTTTTTGTTCTTTGAATGTATTAAGTACATCGCAGTTACCAAATTTAGCTTGGGAGTTGATGCGACCTCTCTGCCTTTTTCCAGTAATAACTTGCCTGCCTTCGCTCAGCACCTGCTGCTTATACAAGCTATTGGCCCCACTGGTCTTGCCGATACATACAACTATCCGGCTTGGTCGATTAGCGTTGAATTTTACACATACTTTATTTTTTCTGGCATCGCTCTGCTTCTGCCACGAAAGCAGATACTAGCCTTCGCGATTTTGTTCGTAACCAGTGCAATACTCCTCGCGACAGATCCACCAAATGGCTACACCAATCTTCTGCGGGGCGTAGTCGGCTTCACTTTAGGGGCGTGTCTTTCTCAAATTCTGAATTGTGCCACATGGTTTAAAGGGGTGACTGTAATAGCTTTTGCAGCAAGCGGTCTTTTGATGTGGGTGTTAGGTTCTTCTAAATTTCTGGCTGTGGATCTCTTCGCCGCAGCGGTGCTCTTATGCGTGCTTTCGTGCGGGGGGGGGGCTGAATACTGGCCCGCTAAAATTTTTAGGTAAAATATCTTACTCACTTTATATGTGCCATGCCGCTGTTATTTGGGTTTTTAATCAAGCCCTGAAGGTTCTGTTGGATAGGCCAGTTGTCGAATCGTCTGGCACATCTTCAATCCCGCTTAGTCTTGCAGAGGCCATCTTGGCATACATGGCTGTTCTGACAATTTGCTTTACAGTTTCAGTTATGGTCTTCTACTTGATTGAACAACCATGTAGATCTCTCTCTCGCCGAATGTTTTCTTAAACGCCATAGCTTCTGATCGGTCGTTAATAATTGATCTCTCTTTTGTCACAACTTCGACATTGCATATCGCTTATACTGCATACACGAAAAATCCAGTTATTTCCCGTTGACACACGGGCTGCCCTGCGTGTATCACCTCGGCCTGCCGCAAGGCACAGCGCGGGCGTAGCTCAGTTGGTTAGAGCGACGGCCTGTCACGCCGTAGGTCGCGGGTTCAAGTCCCGTCGCTCGCGCCATTATTTATCGAAAAGCCCCGCCTCGGCGGGGTTTTTTGTTTTTCGTAGCGCGGGCAGGGACAGCGACTCGCACTTTCCGCTAAGTCTCGGTAAAAGCGCCAGAATCCCCCTTTTGTTTACCAAACATTAAGCTATACCGTGCGCTATGAAGCGGGCCGCTAATCGGCCTGAAGCAGGTTCCTATGCCCTATATACCCTATCTGGGTGAGTATTTCCCCGTCCTGATCTTTTTGGCGATTGCCGTGGTGCTGTCCTCGGCCATGGTGGGAATGGCCTATCTGGTCGCCCGGCAGAAGCCGGATAAAGAAAAAAATTCGGCCTATGAATGCGGGTTTGAGGCGTTTGACAGCGCGCGGCGCCGTTTTGATGTGCGCTACTATCTGGTCGCCATTCTTTTCATCATTTTTGATCTGGAGGTTGCGTTCCTCTTTCCGTGGGCAATCACTCTGGACGATGGGAGCGTCTTTGCCTTCTGGTCGATGATGGTGTTTCTTGGTGTTCTTACTATTGGCTTCATTTATGAATGGAAGAAAGGGGCGCTGGAATGGGAGTAGACCCCACACAGAGCGCACAGCCGCATTACCCGTTTGACCCGGCGGCGCTGCCTGGTGTGCCGGGCAATAGCGAGGCGGTGATGAAAGCGCTGGCCGAGGAAATGGCCCAGAAGGGCTTTGTCACCACCACCATGGATGCGCTGTTGGCATGGGCGCGCACCGGCTCGATGTGGCCGATGACCTTTGGTTTGGCCTGTTGCGCGGTCGAGATGATTCACTCCTACATGAGCCGTTACGACCTTGACCGGTTTGGTGTTTTTCCGCGCCCGTCGCCGCGTCAGAGCGATGTGATGATTGTCGCCGGGACTCTCACCAACAAAATGGCCCCGGCCTTGCGCAAGGTATATGACCAGATGCCTGAGCCGCGCTGGGTGATCTCAATGGGCTCCTGCGCCAATGGCGGCGGCTACTACCACTACAGCTACTCGGTGGTGCGCGGCTGTGATCGCATTGTCCCGGTCGATATCTACGTACCCGGCTGTCCGCCCACGGCGGAAGCCTTGGTGTACGGTATTCTGCAACTCCAGAAGAAGATCCGGCGCGATGCCCGGATAGCCCGCTGATGACTGACACTCCCGGCCTTACCCATCCGCTTGATGATCTGGCGAGCTACCTGCCACAGCTGCTTGGGCGTGATTATATCACCTCGGCTCTTGTCAAAGGCGAGTTGTGCGTGAGCGTCCGGCGCGAAAGCATCGCGCGTGTGCTGATGACCCTGCGCGATGATGCGCGTTGCCAGTTCAAGCTGCTGATCGATATCTGCGGGGCAGATTATCCCGAGCGGGCCGAGCGGTTTGAGGTGGTGTATCATCTGCTGTCCCTGCGTCATAATCTCCGTTTGCGGGTTAAAGTCGCGACTGATGAAGATACACCGGTGCCGACTGTGACCAGCGTTTACAGCACGGCGGGGTGGTTTGAGCGCGAGGCGTGGGACCTTTTCGGCATCTACTTCGGTGGTCATCCGGATTTGCGGCGTATTTTGACCGATTATGGCTTTGATGGTCACCCGTTGCGCAAGGATTTCCCGCTCACGGGTTATGTTGAGCTGCGCTATGACCCCGAGCAGCAACGCGTGGTTTATGAGCCGGTGAAGCTGGCGCAGGACTATCGCAATTTTGATTATGTCAGCCCGTGGGAAGGCATGACCAACGTGCAGTTGCCTGGCGACGAAAAGGCCGCCATTCCGCTTGGCGCGCAGGAGAAGAAGGCATGAGCACCGATACCCAGATCAAGCCTTTTACCCTCAACTTTGGCCCGCAGCACCCGGCCGCGCATGGCGTGTTGCGTCTCGTGCTCGAGATGAATGGCGAGGTGGTGGAGCGTGCCGACCCGCATATCGGCCTGCTGCATCGCGGGACTGAAAAGCTGATTGAGCAAAAAACCTATCTGCAGGCGCTGCCTTATTTTGATCGTCTTGATTACGTCGCGCCGATGAATCAGGAACACGCCTTTGCGCTGGCGACTGAGAAGCTGCTGGGTATTACCCCGCCGCCGCGGGCACAGGCCATCCGTGTGCTATTCTGCGAAATTGGCCGCGTCCTCAACCATCTGCTCAACATCACCACTTTTGCGCTCGACGTTGGCGCTATTACGCCTGCGCTGTGGGGCTTTGAAGAGCGTGAGTTGTTGATGGAATTTTATGAGCGGGCCAGTGGTGCGCGGTTGCACGCCAACTATTTCCGTCCTGGTGGCGTGGCGGCTGATCTGCCGGAGGGGCTGCTTGAGGATATCTGGGCCTATACTGAGCGCTTCCCCAAATTCTGGGATGACCTGAACAATCTGCTGACCGAAAACCGCATCTTCAAACAGCGCACGGTGGATATCGGCGTGGCCACGGCGGATGAGGCGTTGGACTGGGGCTTTACGGGCCCTATGCTGCGCGGGAGCGGTGTGCCGTGGGATTTGCGCAAGGCGCAGCCCTATGATGGCTATGAGGGCTATGAGTTTGATATCCCGACTGGCAGCACGGGCGATTGCTACGCGCGTTATCTGGTGCGTATGGAAGAGATGCGCCAGAGCATTAGTATTATCCGTCAAGCCATCAAGGCTATGCCGGATGGTCCGGTGAAAGTAAACGACCGTAAGGTTACACCGCCCCAGCGCGCCGAGATGAAAACCTCCATGGAAGCCCTCATCCACCATTTCAAGCTCTACACCGAGGGTTACCATGTGCCCGCCGGTGAGACCTACGCAGCGGTCGAAGCGCCTAAGGGAGAGTTTGGTGTTTATCTGGTCGCTGATGGCAGCAACAAGCCGTATCGCTGCAAAATCCGCGCACCAGGCTTTGCCCATCTGCAGGCCTGCGAGTTTTTGTCCAAAGGCCATATGCTGGCCGATGCCGTGGCCATTATCGGCTCGATGGATGTTGTGTTTGGGGAGATTGATCGATGATCGAAGCTGGCCAACCCCTTGGCGTCGAACAGCCCAAGAGCTTCGCTTTTACGCCCGAGAATCTTGAGCGCGCGAAGGTCGCGATTGCCAAATATCCGCCGGGCACCTTCAGCCCCATCATGCCGCTGCTGCATATTGCGCAGGAGCAGGCGGGTTGGCTACCGACAGCGGCGATCGTCGCCTGTGCCGACCTCATTAACATGCCGCATATCCGCGCCTTTGAAGTCGCCAGTTTTTACACCATGTACAACCGCCGCCCGGTGGGTAAGCACCATGTTCAGGTGTGCACCTCTGGCCCGTGCCATATTATGGGTAGCGATGACATTCTGCACACCTGTCGCAATAAATTGGGCGTGCATGGGCACGAAGTGACGGCGGACGGCAAGTTCAGCGTGGCCGAAGTTGAGTGTCTGGGTGCCTGCGTGAACGCGCCAATGGTGCAGATCAATGATGACTATTATGAGGACCTGTCGCCCGCGAGTATGGAAAAGCTGCTCGATGATCTGGCGAATGGCCGCCCGGTGAAAGTTGGCTCGCAAACTGGGCGCCAGAAATCCTGCGCTGCCTCCGGCCCGACCACGCTGAAGGAGGTCAAGTGATGCTTGCCGATCAAGACCGCATCTTCACTAATCTTTATGGTTTTCAGGGTGCCGACCTGAAGAGTGCACAGGCGCGGGGGGATTGGGATAATACCGCTGCCATTCTCGCCAAGGGGCGTGAGGCCATCATCGAAGAGATCAAGAACTCCGAACTACGTGGTCGCGGTGGCGCGGGTTTCTCCACCGGTATGAAGTGGAGCTTCATGCCCAAGGATACCAGCACCAAGCCCAGTTATCTGGTGATTAACGCCGATGAGTCCGAGCCGGGCACCTGTAAGGACCGCGAGATTATTCGTCACGACCCGCACAAGCTGGTGGAAGGCGCCCTCGTTGCCGGTTTTGCCATCGGCGCTCATGCGGCTTACATCTACATTCGTGGCGAGTTTGTGCGCGAAGCTCAGGCTTTGCAGCGCGCGGTGGATGAGGCCTATGCTGCCGGGTTGCTTGGCAAGAACGCCGCCAAGAGCGGATGGGATTTTGACCTCTATGTGCATCGTGGGGCAGGAGCCTACATTTGCGGTGAGGAAACCGCCCAGCTTGAAAGTCTGGAAGGCAAGAAGGGCCAGCCGCGCAACAAGCCACCGTTTCCGGCCGGAGCAGGTCTCTATGGCTGCCCCACCACCATCAATAATGTTGAGACCATTTCGGTTGTGCCCACCATCATGCGGCGGGGTGCGGCGTGGTTTGCAGGATTTGGCCGCCCTAAAAACCGTGGCACCAAGCTGTTCTGTATCAGCGGGCATGTGAATCAGCCCTGTAATGTGGAAGAAGCGATGAGCATCCCCATGAAGGAGCTGATCGAAAAGCACGCCGGGGGCATTCGCGGGGGCTGGGATAATCTTCTGGCGGTCATTCCCGGTGGTTCCAGCTGTCCGTTGCTGCCAAAGAGTATTTGCGACACAGTGCTGATGGATTTTGATGCGCTGCGCGAGGTCAACTCCGGCCTTGGTACGGCGGGGCTGATCGTGATGGACAAGTCAACTGACATCATCAAGGTCATCACTCGTCTGGCGCGCTTCTACGCGCATGAGAGTTGCGGCCAGTGCACGCCGTGCCGCGAAGGCACCGGCTGGATGTACCGCATCATGCAACGCATGGTCGATGGTCGTGCTGAACTGCATGAGATTGATATGCTGCTGGATATCGGTACCGAAATTGAGGGTAAAACAATTTGCGCCCACGGTGATGCTTCCACTTGGCCGATTAAAGGGTTGTTCCGGCATTTTCGCCCACTCGTTGAGCAGCGTATCCTTGATTACCGCAAGCGGGTGGCAGCATGAACAGGCAGCCCGGCTCTGCTCTCGCGATCCGTCCGTATCAGGATTTCGACTTTCCGGCCGTGGTGGCATTTGTCGCCATGATTCAGGATCACGAGCGTGAACTGGGCAGTGCCAATCGTCGGCAGGGCGGAGCGATTGCAGTACCTTATGCGCACCATGTCTGCAGCCGCACCGCTATGGATGGCGGGATCCTGCTGATGGCATGTATGAGTGATGCCCCCGTCGGGTTTATCTCCGCTTGGCCGGATCGGGATGACGATCCTCTAATCGAGCCATCTGCCCGTGAACATGCGGTCATCTCCGATGTCTTTGTCCTGCCGAACTGGCGGCGGATGGGGGTAGCCCAGCAACTTTTGCTGCAGACCGAGCAGCATTTCCGTCAGCGCGGGATCGCGCGCCTGCGCATTGGCGCAGCCTCGCTCAATTCGCCCGCCAGCAGTTTTTATTCCGGCAGCGGCTTCAAGCCGTCTGAAATTGTCTATGAAAAAACGATCCCGATGCCAACGCACAGCATTGTGGATGGTCGCATTATTAAGGGAGCGCATTGACTATGCCCAAGCTCACCATTGACGGGACCGAGATTGAAGTGGCAGGTGGCACCAGTGTGTTGCAGGCCTGCGAGCAGCTGGGCATCGAGGTTCCGCGCTTTTGTTTCCATGACCGTCTGTCAGTTCCCGCCAATTGCCGTATGTGTCTGGTTGAGCAGGAGAAGGCCCCCAAGCCCGTGCCGAGTTGTGCGGTGGCCTGCGCCGATGGCATGGTCATCAAGACCAATACTGACGTGGTCAAAAAAGCCCGCCAGGGTGTGATGGAGATGCTGCTCATCAACCATCCGCTTGATTGTCCGATCTGTGATCAGGGCGGCGAATGTGACCTGCAGGATCAGGCCGTCGCCTATGGCTATGACCGCTCACGCTATAACGAAGTGAAGCGCGCCGTAACCGACAAGGACCTCGGCCCGGTTGTTAAAACCGTGATGACCCGTTGCATCCAGTGCACCCGCTGTGTGCGCTTCATGGATGAGATAGCCGGGACGCCTGAACTTGGACTGACGGGTCGCGGAGAAGATGTCGAAATTACCACATACGTACCACACGCACTGAGCAGTGAGTTGAGCGGTAATCTGGTTGATGTCTGCCCGGTTGGGGCGCTAACCAGCAAGCCCTACGCTTTTACCGCGCGCCCGTGGGAGTTGCGCAAAACGGAGAGCATTGATGTATTTGATGCCGTTGGCAGCAACATTCGTATCGATACACGTGGTGGTGAAGTGCTGCGCGTATTGCCGCGCCTCAATGAGGCAATTAACGAAGAATGGCTGGCCGACAAGTCACGTCTGGCGATAGATGGCCTCAAGCGCCAGCGTCTTGATAAGCCGTTTGTGCGCAAAGATGGCAAGCTCCAACCCGCCAGCTGGGACGAGGCTTTTGCCGCTGTAGCTGAGCGTCTGAAAGGATTGCCCGGATCCCGTATCGCCGCTCTGTCGGGTGATCTCGCCGATGTTGAAAGTCAATTTCTTCTGCGTGAGCTGATGGACAAGCTCGGCAGTCCGCACCGGGACTGCCGTCAGGATGGCGCCGAGTTTGATGTGAGTACACCAACCGCATGGCGCTTTAATACCAGCATAGCCGGGATCGATAAGGCAGATGCCATTTTGCTTATCGGAACCAATCCCCGCCATGAGGCGCCGCTCATTAACGCACGTATCCGCAAGCGCTGGCGCCAGCTTGATCTGCCGATTGGATTGATTGGCGTCAAAGCTGATCTCACCTATGACTACCAGTATCTTGGTGCTGGCCCCGCCAGTCTGAAGGATCTTGGCACTTTTGCTGATAAGCTGAGAGCCGCCAAGAACCCAATGCTCATTCTCGGCGCGGGTGTGCTTGCGCGTCCGGATGGTGCTGCTATTCACGCGCGTGTCCGCGAGATTGCGGAACAGTTCGGTCTCGTCAAGGACGGCTGGAATGGGTTTAATGTCCTGCACACCGCAACCGGACGTGTCAGCGGCCTTGAAGTTGGTTTTGTACCGGAACAAGGTGGTAAGAGCACCCGTCACATTCTTGATCAGGCCCAGCGCGGTGATATCGACGTCATCATCAACCTTGGCGCGGATGAGATTTCGCCAGAGCGCTTTGGCAAGGCTTTTGTCGTGTATATCGGCCATCATGGTGATCGGGGAGCGCATCGTGCCGATGTGGTGCTGCCCGGTGCTGCCTATACTGAAAAAAATGCACTCTATGTGAATACGGAAGGCCGCGCCCAGGCGGCCAAGCAGGCGGTATTTCCGCCTGGTGACGCCAAGGAGGACTGGAAGATTGTTCGTGCCCTGTCCGAGCACTTGGGGCATATACTGCCCTACAATCAACAGGCCGATATCCGCAAGGCACTGGCGAGTTACAGCAGCATCTTTGCTCAAGTGGGTAAGCTTGTGCCGGCGCCATGGGCGGCTTTTGGTGCCGCTGGCCCGCTGGTTGATCAGCCATTCCGTCCCACAATTGAGAATTACTATATGACCGACCCCATCAGCCGCGCCTCGGCCACCATGGCCCAGTGTACCGAAGAGGTGTGGAATGTGGTCTATGGTGCGCAGACAAAGGTGGCCTGCCATGGATAGTTCAGTTCTACTCAATCTCGGGATGCAGTTGGGATGGCTCATCCTGCTGGTACTTATGATCGTGGTGCCGCTCCTGATTACAGTGGCCTACGTTACCTATGCCGAGCGCAAAGTGTTAGCACTGGTGCAACTGCGTATGGGGCCCAATCTGGTTGGCCCGTTTGGGTTGCTCCAGCCTTTTGCGGATGGCCTTAAGCTGATCGCCAAGGAAACCATTATCCCCACGGGTGCCAACCGCGCCTTGTTTGTGGCGGCGCCAATTCTGCTGTTTTTCCTTTCGCTTGTGTCGTGGGCAGTCATTCCGTTCGATGTCGGGCTGGTGCTAGCCGATATTAATGTGGGTGTGCTCTATCTCTTTGCGCTTTCATCGCTTGGTGTGTATGGCATCATCATCGCGGGTTGGGCCAGTAATTCAAAATACTCATTCCTTGGCTCGCTGCGTAGCGCCGCACAGATGGTGAGTTACGAAGTATCCATCGGTCTGGTGATCATCACCGTTCTGCTGCTGGCTGGCAGTATGAATTTGAGCACTATTATTATAGGGCAGGCGGGGGGCATTACCGGCTGGTATATCTGGCCGCTGCTGCCAATGTTCTTTATCTTTTTCATCTCCGGTCTGGCTGAAACTAATCGCTGTCCGTTTGACCTTCCGGAAGGTGAAAGTGAGCTGGTTGGCGGTTTTAATACCGAATACTCCTCCATGACCTTCGCGCTCTTTTTCCTTGGCGAATATGCGAATATGATTTTGATGAGTGCGATGACCGCCGTGCTCTTCCTTGGGGGCTGGCATTCCCCCATTCCCGGAGATGATGTTATCCCGGGGCTGGTCTGGTTTGCGGCCAAGATCGCTTTTTGCCTGTTCGTATTTATCTGGGTTCGTGCCACCATGCCACGTTTCCGTTATGACCAGTTGATGCGTCTGGGCTGGAAAATTTTCCTGCCGTTTTCGTTGCTCTATGTTGTGGGCGTTGCTGCCTATGTCACATTCTTCCGGGGTGCCCTATGAGCCTGCTCGATCGTACCGCCCGCAGCTTCCTGCTTGCCGAAATCGCCAGTGGTCTGTGGCTGACCTTCAAATACATGTTCAAGCCACGGGTAACCATCAACTACCCCAACGAAAAAGGTCCGCTTAGCCCTCGCTTTCGCGGGGAGCATGCCTTGCGCCGTTACCCGAATGGCGAGGAGCGGTGCATTGCCTGCAAGCTGTGCGAAGCGGTATGCCCGGCGCAAGCGATCACGATTGAGGCCGAGCCGCGGGAAGATGGGAGCCGCCGGACCACCCGCTACGATATCGACATGACGAAATGCATCTATTGCGGCCTGTGTCAGGAAGCCTGCCCGGTGGATGCCATCGTCGAGGGGCCGAATTTCGAGTTCGCGACCGAAACGCGCGAAGAGCTGATGTATAACAAGCAAAAACTGCTTGATAATGGTGACCGCTGGGAACCGCTGATTGCCGCTAACCTTGAGCGGGAATCCCGCTATCGCTAAGGATGGATACCGTGGAAACGTTTCTCGCCTATCTGAATGAAGCCCCCGGCACTGTTCTGCCAGGGCTGATGTTTTATGTGCTCGCTATCGTCCTGCTCTATGCCGGGGTAATGGTCATCACCGCCCGCAACCCGGTTCACTCGGTGTTGTTCCTGATCTTGGCCTTCTTTAATGCGGCCGGACTGTTTCTGCTGCTCGGGGCTGAATTTATCGCCATGCTGCTCGTCATTGTCTACGTTGGCGCGGTTGCAGTTCTCTTCTTGTTTGTCGTCATGATGCTCGATATCGACTTTGAACAGCTGCGGAAGGGGTTTGTTCGCAACCTGCCGCTCGGGCTCTTGGCGGGTGTAGTTCTGGCTGCGCAAGGCATTATGTTTGCGATCAGCTGGTCCTTTGCTGAGGGGGCCAAAGAAGGAAAAGGCCCCACTGTTCTCTCATCCGCTACCAACACCGAGCAGATCGGACAGGTCCTTTACACGCATTATATGCTGCCGTTTCAAGTCGCCGGTCTGGTACTGCTAGTGGCGATGATCGGCGCTATTGTACTGACGCACCGGGGCAACACCGGTGTCAAACGACAGAAGGTGGCAGCGCAAAACAGCCGCCGCCCGGCCGATGTGCTGAAACTCAACTCCGTTAATCCCGGGGAGGGCGTATGATTACCGTTGGCCTCACGCACTATCTGGTCCTTGCGGCCCTGCTGTTTACCTTGGGTATTCTCGGTATTTTTCTGAATCGCAAGAATGTCATCGTCATTTTGATGTCGGTTGAGCTGATGCTGCTGGCCGTTAATATCAATTTCGTCGCGTTCTCAGCGGCGCTGGGCAACATTGAAGGACAGATCTTTTCACTCTTTGTGCTAACGGTAGCGGCGGCCGAAGCGGCAATTGGTCTGGCTATTCTGGTCGTTTATTTCCGCAATCGTGGCAGCATCGCTGTCGATGATATTAACCTGATGAAGGGCTAACACATGCTGTCGACGGAAGTCCTTGCTGTCTTTCTTCCCTTGCTGGGCTTTGTTCTGGCCGGTGCACTCGGGCGGCGCTTGGGAGCCCATGGTGCCGAATATCTGACCACCGCCCTGATGCTGACCGCGGCCGCGCTTTCAATCAGCCTGTTTGGCACCTATGCCCTTGATGGCCAGCATACGACCATCACACTTATGAGCTGGATGTCTGTTGGTCCTTTATCTGTCGATTGGGCTCTGCGGTTTGACGCCCTGACGGCGGTGATGCTGGTGGTGGTCAATGGTGTCTCCGCAATGGTCCATCTCTACTCGATTGGTTATATGCATCACGATCCGCATCGGCCGCGTTTCTTTGCGTACTTGTCCCTGTTCACCTTTGCGATGCTGATGCTGGTGACAGCGGACAACCTTATCCAGCTGTTCTTTGGGTGGGAAGGGGTCGGTCTGGCCTCCTATCTGCTCATCAATTTCTGGTACAAGAAACCAAGCGCCAATGCCGCCTCAATGAAAGCCTTTCTGGTAAACCGCGTCGGTGACTTTGGTTTCGCGCTCGGCATCATGGGTATTTATTTCGCTTTCGGTACTGTGAGCTTTGACGGTATCTTCAATCAGCTCGGTATTGAGACAAGCTTCAAACTGTTCGGCTGGACACTAGACGCGGTCACCCTCAGCTGTCTGCTGCTCTTTATGGGCGCGATGGGCAAGTCCGCTCAGCTTGGCTTGCATACGTGGCTGCCGGACGCGATGGAGGGTCCTACGCCGGTGTCTGCTCTCATTCACGCAGCGACCATGGTTACCGCGGGTGTCTTCATGCTCTGTCGCTTGTCTCCGCTGTTCGAAACGGTGCCCGAGGTTCTGGCGGTGGTGACTATTCTTGGCGCTCTCACCGCATTTGTCGCGGCAACCATTGGCCTGACACAGTTTGATATCAAGCGCGTAATCGCATACTCGACCATGAGTCAGCTAGGCTACATGTTTTTCGCGGTTGGTGTCGGAGCCTATGGCGCAGCTATGTTCCATCTCATGACGCATGCCTTCTTTAAAGCGCTGCTTTTTCTTGGTGCTGGTTCGGTGATTCATGCCCTGAGTGATGAACAGGATCTCCGCAACATGGGTGGCCTGTGGAAAAAAATTCCAGTGACATGGGCCTTGATGTGGATCGGCTCTCTCGCGCTGGCAGGGGTGCCTTTGTTTGCCGGCTATTACTCAAAGGACATTATCCTTGAATCCGCTTGGGCCAGTCATAGCGCGGCCGGGCAATTCGCTTGGTATATGGGTATTGCGGCGGCCTTTATGACTGCCTTTTATTCCTGGCGTCTGCTCCTAATGGCCTTTCATGGCCAACCGCGCGCCTCGGCCGAAGTGATGTCGCATGTTCATGAATCACCTTTTGTCATGCTGCTCCCGTTGCTGGTGCTTGCGGTCGGCGCTCTGGGCTCCGGCGCGTATGCCTATGACTGGTTTGTTGGCGAAGGGCGGTTTGAGTTCTGGCGCACGACACTGGCGGTTGGTGAGCATGATGTGATTCATGCGGCCCACGACGTGACGGGCTGGGTGAAACATATGCCGACCCTGATGGGCGTAAGTGGCATATTTCTGGCTTTTATCGCCTATCTCTGGGTTCCCAAACTGCCGGGAGCACTCGTCCGCATGTTTCCTTCACTACACGCCCTTTTTTACCGTAAATGGCTGTTCGACGAGCTGTACAACGCTCTATGCATACGCCCGGCCCTGTGTTTGGGTCGCGTGTTCTGGCAGTCCGGTGATGTTCGTCTGATCGATGGGCTCGGCCCGAACAAATTTGCTGAAGCTACCAAAAATGCAGCGGATGAGCTGCATGCCGCACAGAGCGGTTATGTCTATCACTATGCCTTTGTGGTGGTGTTTGGGCTGGCGGCGCTGCTGATCTGGCTGACCTGGTAAGGAGTTTTTCAGATGTCGACATGGCCTTTGCTAACCCTCATCACTTTCCTGCCGCTGCTGGGTGTCTTTCTGCTGTTATTTGTGCGGGGGTCGCACGAGGATGTGGCACGCAATTCGCGTGATGTCACCCTCATCATCACCTTCATCAATTTCGTTCTGTCGCTCAAGGTACTGTTACTTTTCAATCCGGCAGATCCGTCCTTCCAGATGGTTGAGAAATACCCACTCATCCCATCACTGGGGATCAGTTACCACATGGGCGTAGACGCCATTTCCCTGTCGCTGGTATTGCTCACAACCTTTCTGATGCCGCTGACCATTTTGATGAGCCGACACATCGCCAGCCGGGGGCGCGAGTATATGATGGCGTTCCTGCTGCTGGAAACCATGATGATTGGCACCTTCTGCGCGCTCGATACCATGCTGTTCTATGTGTTCTTTGAGGCGGTCCTGATCCCGATGTTTCTTATTATCGGCATCTGGGGTGGAGGGCGGCGGGTCTATGCCTCGTTCAAGTTCTTCCTTTACACGCTGCTGGGCTCGGTGCTCATGCTGATTGCACTGGTGGCGATTTACCTCAAGACGGGGACAACCGACCTCACGGTGCTGATGGCCGGTGACACCTTCCCGCTGGAGATGCAGAAATGGCTATGGCTGGCCTTCTTGGCGTCCTTTGCCGTGAAGCTCCCCATGTGGCCGGTTCACACCTGGCTGCCGGATGCCCACGTCGAAGCCCCCACGGCCGGTTCAGTTATTCTTGCGGGTGTGTTGCTCAAAATGGGTGGGTATGGCTTCCTGCGCTACTCGTTGCCCCTGTTGCCAGATGCCAGCTTGTATTTTGCACCGCTCATGTGGGGTCTGGCGATTGTGGCCATCATCTACACCTCGCTGGTGGCTCTGGTGCAAACCGACATGAAAAAGATGATCGCCTATTCTTCTGTGGCGCATATGGGCTTTGTCTCGCTCGGCCTGTTCACCTTTAACATTTATGGCCTGCAAGGGGCGATGGTGCAGATCATCTCGCACGGGCTGGTCTCCGCCGCACTCTTTATGTGTGTGGGGGTCTTGTATGATCGGATGCACACTCGCGACCTAGCCGCCTATGGGGGGGTGGTTACCCGCATGCCGCGCTTTGCGGTTCTATTCATGCTCATGACTTTGGCTTCGGTCGGGTTGCCGGGGACCAGTGGTTTCGTTGGTGAGTTCTTGGCCCTGCTTGGCGGCTTTAACATGGCGGCAGTGGCGCCACTCTCTGAAGTTTGCCAAGCTCGCTTTAGCTATGGCCCCACTGTGGCCCTGCTGGCGGCCTCTGGTGTGGTGCTAGGTGCGGCCTATATGCTCTGGCTCTACCGCAAGGTCATGTTCGGTGAGGTGGCCAATGAGAACGTCGCAGCTCTGCGTGACGTCGATACAGTGGAATGGGTAGTGCTCGGCATTCTTGGCCTTGTCGTGCTGTGGCTGGGTATCAATGCCAATGCGCTGCTGCAATTTCTGGAACCGTCCCTGACGGCGCTGCTCTCGCATATGAATGTTCCGGCCCTGTGCCCACCCACGGTTCCCTAGAGGTGACTATTATGGATCTGCTCTCGCTCTCTACACTGCTTCCTGAAATCACGCTCACACTCGCGGCTCTCCTCTTGCTGATGGTAGGCGTTTTTATGGGCGATCGTGTGACCAACGCCGTTACCCAGTTTGCGGTGCTGGCTTTGTTGCTGGTGGCGGCAGCACTTGGCGCTACGATGTGGGGCGTTGAGGCCGATTTCCATCTGACCGGGCCGCAGGGCTTTGTTGATGTCAGCCTGTTTACATCGCTGATCAAGCTGATGGTCCTGATAACAGCCGCAGGTGCTCTGTTGCTGGCGACAGGCTACCTCCGCCGCGAAGAGATTTACAAGCCGGAATATGCTGTACTGGTGCTGTTAGCCGTCACGGGTATGTGTCTGATGTTGTCCGCCAGCAACTTCCTGATGCTTTACATGGGCCTAGAAATGCAGAGTTTGTGTCTGTACGTCTTGGCTGCATTCCGCCGTGATGCGACCCGTGCGACGGAGGCCGGACTTAAGTACTTTGTGCTGGGGGCGCTGGCCTCTGGCTTGTTGCTGTACGGCATCTCGCTGGTTTATGGCTTTACCGGAAGTCTGTCGTTTGCCGAGGTGGCCACCGCCCTCAGTCAGGACAGCAGCCGTGGGGCCTTGGTCGGCTTTGGATTCATCTTGGTGGCTTTGCTGTTCAAGGTATCGGTGGCTCCGTTTCATATGTGGGTGCCGGACGTTTACGAAGGAGCCCCTACACCGGTGACTGCCTTTTTCTCGGTCGTGCCGAAGATTGCCGCTTTTGGTCTATTGATGAAGGTCTGTTATGGTCCCTTTGCACCACTGCAGGATAAATGGCTGTGGCTGTTGCCGGTACTGGCGGCGATCACCATGCTGTGGGGTGCTA
This sequence comes from Micavibrio sp. UBA2400, assembly GCA_002343265.1. GTDB lineage: Bacteria > Pseudomonadota > Alphaproteobacteria > UBA2400 > UBA2400 > UBA2400. The sequence continues at coordinate 10,482 of DDSC01000039.1, read as the reverse complement.
TTGCGGCGATTGGGCAAACCAATCTGAAGCGACTGCTGGCTTATAGCTCCATTGGTCATGTCGGATTCGCGCTGATGGGGCTGGCCGCCAACGACCCCCGCTCGGTGATTGTTTATCTGGCGTTTTATGCGGTGATGAGTCTGGGTGTGTTTGCGGTCCTGCTTCTGATGCACCGCGACGAGCGGATGCTGGAAACCATAGATGATCTGGCTGGCCTGTCGCGGGTGCACCCCGGTCTGGCGGCGGCCATGGCCATTCTCATGTTCTCGATGGCGGGCATCCCGCCGCTGGTAGGCTTCTTTACCAAGCTGTACGTTTTCGTAGCAGCGGTACAGGCTGACCTGATCTGGCTGGCGGTTATTGGCGCGGTAGCCAGTGTGGTGGGAGCCTACTATTACCTTAACGTCATTAAGGTGATGTACTTTGATGAGCCAGTGGCCAAGTATGACCGCTTCACCGATGGCAACCTGACGGGCACGGTCACAGCGATGGCGGTCCTCTCGGTCGCGGGACTGTTGCTAATTGCGCCCGTGGTGATGCTGGCGCAGTATGCGGTGCATCTGCTCAAGCCGTGAGCGAGCTTCGTTTCACACTCCAGTCGTTTGATACGCTTGAAAGCACCAACGATGAGGCGGCTATGCGGGCCCGTGCCGGCTGCGCCCAAGGACTGGTGATCACGGCTGCTCAGCAAACCAAAGGCCGCGGGCGGCAAGGCCGTGTTTGGGCGAGTGAGCCGGGTAACCTTTACACCTCGATTGTTCTGCGTCCCACCCGCGAGGCCCGGCACTATGGCGACTTGGCGTTTGTTGCGGCCTTGGCGTTATCGGAAACACTCGAAAAATTTGATCTCAGACCGCAGATCAAATGGCCTAATGATGTGCTGTTGGAGGGTGCCAAAATTTCAGGTCTGCTGCTGGAGAGTGAGCCGGGCTGGGTGGTCTTGGGAATGGGGGTGAATGTCGCCCACGCGCCCACTCTGCCAGACCGGGCCACGACCAGTTTAGCCGCCCAGGGGCTCTCCCTGACCGCGCCCGAGCTGCTTGATCAGTTTTTGCCGCATCTGGCGCGCTGGTATGCGGTGTGGCAGGAGCAGGGCTTGAGTGCGCTGGTACAGCCGTGGAAACAACGAGCCATCGGTCTTGGCCAGCCGGTTAACGTGCGTCTCGCCCCGGGACAGGAGCTGAGCGGGACCTTCACCGACCTCGACAAGGACGGGGCGCTTCTGCTAAGTCAGCCCGGTCAGCCGCTGCGCCGGATTCTGGCAGGAGATGTATTTTTTACATGACCGAGTTTACCGACTTTCAGCCGGATGCCCTATACTATATCCCGCTCGGCGGATGTGGTGAGTTTGGCAAGAACCTGAGCCTGTATGGCTGGAACGGTCACTGGCTGATGGTGGATCTGGGCATTTCGTTCCACAGTGAGAACCACCCACCCGGCACACTCATCATGCCGGATATCAGCTGGATTGAGAAAAGGCGCAAGGCGCTGGCAGGTCTTATTATTACCCATGCCCATGAAGACCATATTGGCGCTGTATGTTATCTGTGGCCGCGCCTGCGCTGCCCGGTTTATGCTACGCCCTTTGCGGCCGCCTTCCTACGGGCCAAGTTGCGCGATAACAATATGGATTATGATCTTGAGCTGATTGAGATTAACCCCGGCGAGACATTTTATGTTGGCCCGTATCATTGCCGGGTCGCGCCGATTACCCATTCCATTCCGGAATCCACTATGGTCGAGATCAAGACCAATCATGGCCGGATTGTCCACACGGGGGATTGGAAGCTCGATCATGTCCCCTCGGTCGGCGATGCCTATGACGCCAGCATTTATGACGAGATGGGCCGTGATGGCGTGTTACTGGCGGTGAGCGATTCAACCAACGCCAACATTCCGGGCCGCAGCGGCGATGAAATTGATGTGGAGGAGGGGCTCACCCGCCTGTTCAGCCGGTTACCGCACCGCATTCTGGTAACCTGTTTTGCCAGCAATGTCGGGCGCATCAAGAGCATTGCCCGCGCAGCGGCGGCTAACGGACGCCGGGTTATTCTGGCCGGGCGCTCGCTCTGGCGCTTTAGCCATATCGCTCGCGATCTGGGCTATTACGATGATATCGAAAAATTTGACGGGCCGAAGGAAATGCGCCGTCACGCGCGCAAGCAGACGGTCATTATCTGCACCGGCTCGCAGGGCGAAACCAACGCCGCACTCTCGCGCATTGCCATGGGCCAGCATCCCAAAATTTCGCCCATCCCCGGCGATCATGTGGTGTTCTCCTCGCGCATTATTCCCGGTAATGAGGAGGAGATTGCCCTATTGCAAGATCAGCTCCGTCATGCCGCGCAGGAGGTGATTACCCCCGCCGATGTGCCGGAAACCATCTACAGCTCCGGCCATCCCTGTGCGGATGAAGTGGCTCAGCTCTACACCTGGCTGAAGCCGCAAAAAGTGATGCCGGTGCACGGCACCACGGCCCACCAGCAAGCTAATGAAGAGATTGCCCGCCGCTGTGGCGTTAGCGATGTGCTGGTGCCGGCTAACGGGCAGGTCATCCGCGTGGCGCCCGGCCCGCTGACGGTGGTGGGCGAAGTGCCGCACGGCATTGTCGCCGCCCAGCCGGAAGAGTATGCTTGAACTCATGACGCTCGACCGTTTGAATCACGTTGCCATTGCCACCGCCGATCTTGCCAAGGCCAGCGCCTTTTATCGTGATGTGCTGGGGGCCAGTGTCTCAGCCCCGCAAGCCATGCCCGAGCATGGCGTCACCACGGTGTTTGTGAACCTGCCCGGCAGCAAGGTGGAGTTGCTCGAGCCGCTGGGCGAAAATTCGCCCATCGCGGGCTTCCTCAAGGCCAAGCCGGAGGGCGGTATCCATCATCTGTGCTATGAGGTGCCGGACATTCTGGCCGCCCGTGACAGCCTGAAGGTACAGGGCATCCGTATTCTGGGCGATGGCGAACCCAAGACCGGAGCGCATGGTAAGCCGGTGCTGTTTCTGCACCCCAAGGATTGCGGCGGTGTGCTGATCGAACTGGAGCAGGCGTAAGATCATGGGCATTGCCTCTGGCCTGATGGTTTATTTCATTACCTGGTGGACGGTGCTGTTCGCGATTCTGCCTTGGGGTGTGCAGACCGATGAAAGCACCGGGCAGGTGGGTGCTCCCAAAATTCCCCACCTCAAGCGCAAGTTTATTGCCACCAGCATTGTTAGTGCCTTGATCTGGCCGCTCATTTACGTTCTGGTCAAAAACCCGGACTTTCTGCCATTTCGTCACATGGCAAAACAGGTGCCAATGTGAGAGTTTTAGCCATGCGCTTTTTTGTGCTGCCCCTTCTTGGACTTATTGCTTTCCCGGCCTTGGCCGAGGAGGGGGCTATGGTGCAGGTAGACAGCTCGGTTTGTCTGGAGAGCGCGGACTATGTCCCGTCCCGGGACACCGCGTATGTCCCCGGACGGGACGTGGATGGTAAGCCGGTTGTCTCGGCTGATGTCGATGATTCCGACTTTGGCGATGATTTTGCCGAGACGGTCACTGTGACGCTAAAGGAAGATCTGGCGCAGCGGCTGGGCATCCCCACTGGCCCACTCAATGCTGAGGCGCAGATCGGTACCCTGTCACGCGGCAAGAATAATGAATTGCTCCTGAATGGTAAAAGCCTCGGCCGCAAGAACACGCGTGAGCTATGCCGCCAGCTGGGCGCGGCGCGTTAAACTCTCGACAAATCAGACAAAAGCTTTAATTCTACAATTCTACCGTCATTCCGGCGTAGGCCGGAAGTCGTCGCCCACGCTGTCGCCAGCGCAAAAAATGTGTGATGGACTTCGACCTTCGTCGGGGTGACGATTGCAGAGAGGTTTCACGATATGTTTTCCCCCTTCGAGCGCATGGTGGCTTTCCGGTATCTGCGAGCGCGCAGGCAGGAAGGGTTCATCTCGGTTATCACCCTCATCTCTCTCATCGGCATTACGCTGGGTGTGGCCACGCTTATCATTGTCATGGCAGTGATGAACGGCTTTCGCGCCGATCTCTACAAGCAGGTGATTGGCCTGAATGGCCATATGAACGTGTTTGCCTATCAGGGCCCACTGACGGAGTATGACAGCCTCGCCAGCGAGCTACGCAAGCTTGAACATGTTAGCCGTGTTGGCCCGATGATTGAGGGGCAGGGGTTGATTACCGGACGTGGCAGCCCGCGCGGCGTGATGGTGCGCGGTTTGGAGCCGGAGGATATCCGCACCAAGCCCACACTGGCCGGACACATTGTGTCTGGCAGTCTGGAGAATTTTGAGGGCACCAACATCGCTATCGGCAAACGCCTGTCGGCCATGCTCGGTGCTCAGGTGGGCGATAGCATTACTCTGGTCAGCCCACAGGCACGCGCCACCGCCTTTGGTGGCAGTCCGCGCTTTGCCAGCTTCACCATTGCCGCCGTGTTTGATGTGGGTATGTACACCTTTGATAACGGCTTTATTTTCATGCCGCTTGAAACCGCACAGGCGTTTTACAACCTGCCGGAGCGCGTCAACGCGCTGGAAGTGATGGTGGATGATCTCAAGAACCTGTCCGAGGTTAAGCTGAACATCATCAAGACCGGCGATGGTCAAGTGCGCGTACTCGACTGGAAGGAGCAGAATGCCAGTTTCACCAACGCACTGGAGGTAGAAAAGAACGTGATGTTCCTGATCCTCTCGCTGATGACGGGCATTGCCGCGCTCAACATCATCTCGGGCCTTTATATGTTGGTCACCAGCAAGGCACGGGATGTGGCGATCATGCGCACTATGGGCGCAACGCGAGGGATGATCCTGCGCATCTTCCTGCTCACCGGGGCCAGCATCGGCATTATCGGAACCCTGTGCGGGTTGCTGCTAGGCGTCAGCTTTGCCGAGAATATCGATGCCATTAAAAAGCTGATCGAAAACCTGTCGGGGGCCGAGCTGTTCAGCCCGGAGATCTATTTCTTCACCCGTCTGCCCGCGATTATCGATTACGGTGAGGTGGTACAGGTGGTACTGATGGCCCTCGCGCTCTCATTTTTAGCGACATTGTACCCGGCATGGCGCGCCGCCAAGCTCGACCCGGTGGAGGCCCTGCGCTATGAGTGATGTTGTGCTGCAATTAACCCACCTCACCCGCAGCTATCCGCAAGCGGGAGCGCCACTTGAGGTGCTGAAAGGGGTAAATCTGACGTTGCATCGCGGCGAGCTGGTAGCGCTGGTTGGCCCGTCAGGCGCTGGTAAATCCACCTTGCTACACGCTGCGGGGCTGCTCGATCGCCCGACCAGTGGCCATATCCATATCGGCGGGCAGGAGGCCACTCATCTTGATGATAGCGCCCGTACTGCGCTACGTCGGCAAACTATCGGTTTTGTCTATCAGTTCCACCATCTGCAGCCCGAGTTTGACGCCACCGAGAACATCATGATCCCGCTGATGATTGCCGGAGTGAACAAGTCTGCAGCACGGGCGCGGGCGCTGGAGCTGCTGGCGGCGGTTGGCCTTGCGGCGCGGGCGGATCATCGCCCGGGCGCGCTGTCGGGTGGTGAGCAACAACGTGTCGCCATTGCCCGTGCGCTGGCGAACCGCCCGCAACTGCTGATTGCGGATGAACCAACAGGAAACCTCGACCCCGTCACCGCTGCCGGGGTGTTTGCCCTGCTACGTGAGCTGACCAAGTCGCAGGGATTAGCCGCGCTGGTTGCTACCCATAATCACGATCTCGCCGCACAGATGGATCGCACCGTTACCATGCAGGGTGGTGTGCTGGTATGAGCAGCTTTGTGCATCTGCGCTGTCACTCGGCCTATTCACTGGCCGAAGGCGCTATGCACCCCAAGGCACTGGTCAAGCTGGCTAAAGCCAATGACATGCCCGCACTGGCTGTCACCGACACCAATAACCTGTTTGGTGCACTGGAGTTTGCCGGAGCAGCCGCCGATGCAGGTGTGCAGCCAATCATTGGCTGTCAGATAGCACTGTCCCGTCCCGGCGAGACACGACAGGCGGGTACTCCCAAGCCGCCCGATCAACTCGTGCTGCTGGTGCAAAACGCCCAAGGCTATAAAAACCTGATGAAGCTCAGCAGCACGCTGTTTCTGGACAGTCCGCCGACGGCCGAGCCGCAGCTCAAGCTCGATCAACTGGCCGGACTGACCGAGGGGCTGATCTGCCTCACCGGTGGCCCACAGGGCACGCTTGGGCGATTGCTGAACGAAGGCAACAGCGATGCGGCGGAGCAGTTTCTTCTCACTCTGCAGCAGACGTTCAAGGATCGCCTGTATATTGAATTACAGCGTCATGGCCTGCCGACAGAAAGCAAGATTGAGCCGGAGTTGATTGAGCTGGCTTATAAGCATAACCTGCCGCTGGTCGCCACCAACGATTGCATGTTTGCTACCGAGGACATGTACGAGGCGCATGATGCGCTGCTGTGCATTGCACAGGGCACCGTGCTTGATGATAGCAATCGCCGCAAGGTGACGCCCGAGCACCGCTTTAAAACCGCCGCCGAAATGCGCCTACTGTTCGCCGATCTGCCGGAAGCGGTGGACAACACACTGGTGATTGCCAAGCGCTGCGCCTACATGCCCAAGAAAGGCAAGCCCATTCTGCCCGGTTTTCCCACTGAAGGCGGCCGCAGTGAGGCTGAAGAGCTGGCGGTACAGGCCAAGGAGGGTCTGGAACAGCGCTTCATCAAGAACGGCATTACCGATAAAGAGCGCTACTACAAGCAGCTCGCGTATGAGCTGGATGTCATCATCAAGATGGGGTTTCCCGGCTACTTCCTGATCGTGTCCGACTTCATCAAGTGGGCCAAGGCCAATGACATTCCCGTGGGGCCGGGGCGTGGCTCCGGTGCCAGCTCGGTGGTAGCGTGGGCGCTGACTATTACCGATGTTGACCCGCTGCGCTGGGGGCTGATCTTCGAACGCTTCCTTAACCCCGAGCGCGTGTCGATGCCTGACTTTGATATCGACTTCTGTCAGGATCGCCGCGATGAAGTAATCAGTTATGTGCAGCGTCGCTATGGCCGCGAGCGGGTGGCGCAGATCATCACCTTCGGTAAGCTGCAGGCGCGGGCGGTGTTGCGCGATGTTGGCCGCGTCATGGGCTTGCCATGGGGGCAGGTGGATAAGCTGTGCAAGCTGGTGCCCAATAACCCGGCGCATCCGGTCACACTCGAGCAGGCGATTGAAGCCGAACCGGCGCTGCGTGACATGGTCAAGGCCGAGGAAAGCAACCAACGCTTGTTCGAGCTGGCCCGCAAACTGGAGGGCCTCTATCGCCATGCCTCCACTCATGCGGGTGGTGTGATAATCGCTGACCGGCCGCTGGAAGAGATTGTGGCGCTCTACCGCGACCCGCGCTCGGATATGCCGGTGACGCAGTTTCACATGAAGGACGCCGAGAAGGTGGGCCTCGTCAAGTTCGACTTCCTTGGCCTTAAGACCATCTCGGCCATCAAGCGCGCGGTGGACATGATCCGCGAGAATGATGGTGTATCGCTTGATCTGCAAACCCTGCCGCTGGATGACAAGAAAACCTATGAGCTGCTGGGCCGGGCCGATGTGCTGGGCGTGTTTCAGGTGGAATCCGCCGGAATGCGCGATATCTTGCGGCAGATGAAGCCGGATCGGCTGGAGGACATGATCGCACTGGTCGCGCTCTACCGCCCCGGTCCGATGGACAGCATCCCGGAATATATTGCAGTCAAGAACGGCAAGCAGAAGCCCGACTATATGCACCCCAAGCTGGAACCCGTGCTCAAGAGCACCTATGGCGTGCTGGTGTATCAGGAACAGGTGATGGAGGCCTCACGCCTACTGGCGGGCTACACGCTCGGCGGGGCCGATCTGCTGCGCCGCGCCATGGGTAAAAAGATCAAGAGCGAGATGGACGCCCAGCGCGCGGTATTCCTTGAAGGTTGCGCGAAAGAGGGCATTGATGCCGCAGTGGCCGAGCTGATCTTCGGCAAGATGACCAAGTTTTCCGAGTATGGCTTTAACATTGGCCATGCCGCGCCTTATGCCCTGATCGCCTATCAGACCGCTTACCTGAAAGCCAATCATCCGGCCGAGTTTCTGGCCGCGTCGATGACCTACGAAATCGGCAACACTGACAAGCTCGGTCAGTTCCGGCAGGAAACGCTGCGCATGGGTCTGCAATTACTGCCGCCGGATATCAATTATTCCTTCGCTGATTTCCGGGTAGAAAAGCTGCCCGATGGTCGCAAGGCCGTGCGCTATGCGCTGGCCGCTATCAAGGGCGTAGGCGCGGAAGCGATGAAAGCCGTGGTGGCCGAGCGCGAGGCCAATGGCAAGTTCAAGGACTGGGCCGATTTCTTCCGGCGGCTGGATCTGCGTGCCGCCAACCGCAAGACGCTGGAAAGCCTCATCAAGGCTGGGGCGCTTGATGGGTTTACCCCCAACCGCGCACAACTGATCGCTGCGATTGACCTCATGCAGGCCTATGGCCAAAGCGCACAGGAGGAGCGGGCGAGCGGTCAGAACAGCCTGTTCGGCAGTAGCGAGAACACTCCCGCGCCGTTGTTGCCCAAAGTACAGGCGTGGGATTCTATGCAGAAGTTGCAGGAGGAGTTCTCGGCCATCGGCTTCTTCCTCTCCGCCCATCCGCTGGACCAACATCGCGCCATTCTTAATCGCTTGATGGTGGTGTCCTCGGCAGATCTCGCTCGCAAGGCACGCGGCGCCAGCATGACCCGCTTTCGCATTGCTGGTGTGGTGATGAGCCGCAACGAAAAGATTAGCAAGAACGGCAACCGTTTTGCTTTTGTCCAGTTGTCCGACAGCGCAGGCGTGTTTGAAATGACCGTGTTCAGCGAAGTGCTGGCCACCCAGCGCGAATATCTGGAAGCCGGGCGGCGCGTGCTGGCGTCGGTCGATGTGCAGCTGATGGATGAAGATATCCGCCTCACCTGTTTCAGTATTGAGCCTTTGGAGGCGGTGCTTGATCGCGTGCAAAGCGGCCTGCTGGTGCGGTTGTCGAGTGCCGATTCCCTAAGCCAGATTGCCGAGCAGCTGAGCGCCAGCAAAGGTGGCAAGCGCAGCGTGGCCATTCTCATCGACGGCCCGAACGGGCAGGAGATTGAAGTGACCCTGCCCGACGCCTACCAACTCAATCAGGACGCCCAAGCCCGCCTGCGCAGCACCGAAGGGGTGGAGGAGATTATTAGTTTGTAGGTACTGTCCCGTCCCGGGACGGGACAGCCGCCCCCGCCACTTGACCACGCTACCCCTTGACAAGTTCACGTTTTGTGCTATTGACTTCGTACGCCCAAATTGCGCGCCGACACCAACCTTTGCTCTTCTACCGGGGCACGGGGTGGGCGGCGCTTTTGTTTTTTCCCCATCCAATGGAGTTTTAGCCATGTCCGACCCCACAGCGGCGGAGCCACCGGGCCTGCTCGATCATATGTCCTATGACCTGAACGAAGATTATGCCGAGTATCTGGACAAGGAAGAGGATTCCGGCTTTCGCCCCAGCCTGTTCGACTATTGGCAACTGCTTTCGCTTAAACTGCCACCACGCGCCATGCTGCTCGACCCTATCCTGCCTGAGGCTGGTCTTGCCATGCTTTATGCCGAACGGGGCATTGGCAAAACCATGTTGGCGCTGGGGCTGGCCTTGGCGGTGGCAGGCAGCCGCCCCGAGTTTCTGCGCTGGAAAGCGCCCAAGCCACGTAACGTGCTCTATCTGGATGGTGAAATGCCAATTGAGGATATGAGCAGCCGTTTGCGTCGTCTAGGCCTTGCGCAGGGCACGCCGGAAGAAGGGACGTTTCAACTGCTGTCACGGCAGGCATCGGCCAATTTTCCTGACCTCACCATCCCGCCGGATCGCGACAAGTTGCTCGAACTGCTGGAGCCGGGCAGTCTGCTGGTGCTCGACAACCTGTCCACTCTGTTGCCCGGCGCGTGGGAGAATGACGCCGAGGGCTGGGAGGAGATGCAGCGCTGGCTGCTGGAACTACGGCAGAAAAAAGTGGCGGTGCTGATGATCCACCATGCGGGCAAGAGCGGTGACCAGCGCGGCACCTCGCGGCGTGAGGATATCCTCGACACCGTCATCGCCTTGCAGCGGCCCTTGGGCTATCGGCCCAGCGATGGGGCACGGTTTGAAATACATCTGCGCAAGGCTCGTACAGTATTTGGCGAGGCGGCTAATCCGTTCGTGGCCCAGTTTATTTGCGAGGGTAAAACCGCCCGCTGGGAGGTGAGCGAAGTGGGGCAGAGCCTTTCCCTAACGGGAGGCTCCGGGGATGCCAGCCGGGAACAGCGCCGCCACGAAGCACAGGCGCTGCGCGGGCAGGGGTTATCCATCCGCCAGATCGCTGATAAGCTTGAGATTTCCCGCAGTGCGGCCGAGCGTTTGCTCACTGTCCCGTCCCGGGACGAGACGGGGCGCGGCCCCCGTCCGAGGTCTGGGACAAAGCTGGGGGCAGAGGGAGGGACAGATA